>DATBJF010000125.1:0-80281 GCA_036556545.1 Candidatus Methylomirabilota bacterium | reverse complement strand
GCCCCCCCACGCCCCCCCGCGCTCGGAGCGCGCCGGCGAGCCCGTCGCGCTGTTCGGTCTCGCACGCTCAGAACGAAATCTCGGTGAGGCGGATCGACTCGTCGCCGCGCGGCGTCCACTTGATCCGGTTGTTGACGCCGTAGATGTCCATCTGCTGGTAGCCGAAGATGTACGGCGCGTCGTCGCGAATCGCGCGCAGGAGATTGCTGTAGAGCTGCTTGCGCTTGTCGGTGTTGATCTCGGCCCGCGCCTGCTCCATGAGCTTGTCGATCTCGGGATTGGAGTACTGCGAGACCGGCTCGCCCGTTCTCAGGTTTGGCGTCACCCAGTGGTCGGGATCGAGGCTCGGCAAGCACCAGCCGGACATCGCCATATCCTCGGTCTTGTGGTCGAGGATGGTGCGCACGTAGGCGCCCCACTCGCCGATGACCTTCACGTTGGTCTTGATGCCATTTTCGGTGAGCTGGCCGGCCACGGCCTGGGCAATGTCCTTGTCCATCGCCCAGCGCCCGTTCGGAGCCTGGATGGTCAGCGTGAGATTCGGCTGCCCGGCCGCCGCCAGCAGCTCCTTCGCCTTCTTCGGGTTGTAGTCGTAGAAGGGAATGCTGGAGTCGTACCCCCACACGTTCGGCGGCATCCACGAGTTCAGCCGCTTGCCGTTCCCGAGGAGGACGGCGTCGAGGATCGCTTGCATGTCGACGGCGTGGTTGAGCGCCTGGCGCACGCGCTTGTCGGCCAGCGGGCCACCCTTGATCTGCGCGATCGCGAACGAGATGATCCGGCAACTCGGCGTCTTCTCGATCCGGACGTTCTTCTGTGTCTGGAGCGCCTGCAGCTGGTCGGGCGGGACGTTGACGATGATGTCGGCCTGCCCCGTCTGGAGCGCCGCCATGCGCGCGCCCAGCTCCGGGATCGGCCGCCACGTGGCCTTGCGGACCGCCGGCTTGCCGCTCCAGTGCGCGTCGTTGGCTTCCACGACGATCCGCTCGTTCTTCTGCCACTCGACGAACTTGAAGGGCCCGGTGCCCACGGGCTTCAGGTTGGCCTGCTGATCGCCCACCTGCGTGACGTACTTCGGCGCCAGCTGGTACATCAGGGTCATGCGCGCGGGCATGGCGGGATCCGGCACCTTGGTGTGGAAGCGCACGGTGAGGGGATCGACGATCTCCACGCGGTCGATCGTGTTGAACCAGCCCTTCTGCGGCGACTTGAAGTCCGCCCGGTAGATGCGCTCGAACGAGAACTTCACCGCGTTGGCGTCGAAGGGCTCGCCGTTGTGAAACTGCACGTTGGGCCGGAGCTTCACCTCCCACACCTTCTCGCTCACGTTCCGGTAGGAGGTCGCCAGGCTCGGCACGAGGTCGAGCTGCTTGTTGCGCGTGAGCAGCGTGTCGTAGATCGACGTGTTGATGATCAGCGTCACGATGTTGTTGGTCATCTGCACGTCGAGGAACTCGGCGTCGATGCCCTGAGCGATGGTGACGTCGCGCGGTTGCGCGAACGCCAGGGGGACGAGCGTGACGGCGAGTATCAGGCTGATCGCCAGCGCGCGGATCATGACGGGCATGGCGCCCTCCTTCGCGGCGTGTGGACGTCGAGCGCGCCGATCCTATGTCCCGTCTCCAGGGGTGTCAAGGTTGCCCTTCTAGAGCGAGATCAGTCCGTGGCGCAGCCCGAGTGTCACCGCCTCGGTGCGGCTGCGGGCGGCCAGCTTGGTGAGGATCGAGGCCACGTGGAACTTCACCGTGTGCCGCGAGATCTTGAGCCGCCCGCCGATGGCGCGATTGCTCATGCCCTCGGCCATCATGTCGAGAATCTCCGCCTCGCGCGTCGTGAGCGCGCTCGGGTCGCCGCGCGCCGCCGGCGTCGCCGGCGCGCGAGCCAGCACTCTCGGATCCAGCACGAGCAGGCCCGCGCGGACGGCCATCACCGCCGCGGTGAGCTCCTCGGCGCTTGCGTCCTCGCCGACGACGGCACGGACGCCGGCGCGTCGCGCGCGGGCACTCCACGCGGCCCGAGGCGATGTCGTCGCGACCACGACGGCCGGTACGCGGCGCCGGCGGCGAAGCGTTTCGAGAACCCGTTCCAGCGCCGCCGCCGGCAACGCCAGCACCACGATGACCATGTCGTCCTCGACGCCGCGCGTGGCGAGCGCAGCGGCGTCGACGACGACCACGTGGAGACCGGGATCGCGACGCAGGAGCGCCTCCATTCGCGCGGCCACGGCGCCGTCGGCGACGATGAAGACCTCCGTTCGGGTCATGGCGCCTCCGCGCCGACCGCACGGACGAAGTCGACCACGCGGGCGATCGGCACCGCCAGCGCAAGGCCTCCTGTCACCATGGCGTTGATGCCCACCACCGCGCCTCCACCATCCGCCAGCGGCCCGCCCGAGTTGCCCGGCGCCAGCCGCACGTCCGCCTGGATCCACGGCGGGCCGCCGGGCACGATCGGTGCGATTGCGTGGATGATGCCGGCCGTCAACGCGCCGCGCACTCCGAACGGGTGGCCGACCGCGAGCACGAGCGAGCCGACCCGGGCGGCCGCGGGACCGGCCAGCGTGACCGCGGGGAGCCCGCTGCCGGGAATCCGCAGCACGGCAAGATCGGCGTCACGATCGCGCGCCAGCAGCCGCGCCTCGACGCGCACTCCATCGACCAATCGTACCGCCACGCGCGTCGCATGGACGACGTGGGCATTGGTGACGAGCAGCCCGCGACGCCACAGCACCCCGGAGCCCAGCGCGCCGCCGTCGCCCGTGATCTCCACGGTGATCCGGCGCAGCGCCTCGGCCACGGCCGTGAAGTCCAGCCCCGCGGTCGCGATCATCGGCGCGCGCGCTCGCCCACCGTCACGCTGACCTCGCGTGGCTCGCCGCCGCGCACGATGGAGGCGGCGAGGGTCTGCCCGACCTGCGGCGGGCGGAGTACCGCGCGGAGGTCCGTCGGCTCGGCGATCGGCGAGCCGCCGAGGGCGACGATGATGTCGCCCACGAGCAGCCCGGCGCGCGCGGCCGGGCTGTCCGCTTGCACGTCGACGATGATCACGGCCGTCCGCTGATCCGTGGCCAGGCGATGCCGGAGATCGTCGCCGAGCTGCACCTGCTGCGTGCCGACGCCGAACCAGGCGCGAGGCAGGTGGCCGCGCCGCAGCAGCTCGTGCACCATGCGGTCGACGATCGCCGCGGGAATCGCCAGCTGCCGATGCCGCTCCGCTCCGGACGTGGTGATTCCGACGACGTGCCCGCGCCCGTCGATCAGCGGGCCGCCCGAGAAGCCGGGATAGAGGATGAGATCGAGGCCCAGCAGCTCGCCGGCGGCCGCTCGCCGTCGGCCGTCGCCGACCGCGCTGATGACGCCCCAGCTCGCGCGCGGGCCGCGGCCCACCGCGAGCACGACGTGCCCGACACGCGGCGGTGTGGTCGCGATGTCGGCAACGCTCAGCTCGCCGGCATCGATCCTGAGGATGGCCAGGTCCAGTGTCGGATCGCGGCCGGCGACGGTGGCGGCGATCCGCCGACCGTCGGGCGTGGTGACGGTCACGTCCTCGTCGATCTCGACCGTGTGGTCGGCGGTCACGACGAGGCCGGACCGCCAGTGCACGCCGGTGGAGCCGAGACGTCGGCGCGCGTTGACGCCGACGACGGCACACGCGGCGTGCTCGACGGCGGCCGCGAGCTCGTTGGAGAAGGTCAGCAGTCCGCTCATCCCAGGCCTCCTGCGGTGTCGATTCCTGTCCGGAGCATGCGCGGGGAAGGCGATCGCGGGAATCGCCCGAATGGACAGGTGGTCCGCCCGGCGCCCGCGGAGACCGGTAGAATGGGCGCGGATGTGGCGGCCGGCCGTCGAGCTGAAGAAGATCAGCAAGTCGTATCGGGAGGGCGAAGCCGAGCGGGTCGTCCTGCGCGACGTGTCGGTCACGCTCGCCAGCGGCGAGATCGTCGTGCTGCTCGGGCGCAGCGGCTCCGGCAAGTCCACGCTTCTCAACGTCATCGCCGGCATCGACCGGCCGACGTCGGGGACCGTGGTCGTCGACGGCACCGACATCACGGGACTGGGCGAGCACGCACGCACCCGCTTCCGCCGGCGTCACATCGGCTTCGTTTTCCAGTTCTTCAATCTCATCCCGCTGCTGAC
Source organism: Candidatus Methylomirabilota bacterium (assembly GCA_036556545.1). Taxonomy (GTDB): domain Bacteria; phylum Methylomirabilota; class Methylomirabilia; order Rokubacteriales; family CSP1-6; genus AR12. Next base: position 76,145 of record DATBJF010000125.1, on the reverse strand, counting down.
GGTGGAGGAGAACCTCCTCCTGCCGCTGGAGCTGAACGGGCGCGCCGATGCCAAAGGTCTAGCGCGTGCCCGCGAGCTGCTCGACCGCGTCGGCCTCGCCGGGCGCGGCGACAGCTACCCCGAGCGGCTTTCCGGTGGTGAGCAGCAGCGCGTGGCCATCGCGCGCGCGCTCATCCACGATCCCGCGCTGATCCTCGCCGACGAGCCGACGGGCAACCTCGACGCGGAGACGGCGGCCGATGTCCTGGACCTGCTCGACAGCCTCGCTCGCGAGGCCGGTCGCACGGTCCTGATGGTGACGCACAGCCGCGAGGTCGTGGGCGTGGCGGATCGGATATTCACCATGCAGCGCGGCAACATGGTCGAGCGCACGCCGCCGCGCGCGCAGTCGTGACGGTGCGACGCCGTCAGCTCGGACGGCTGGCGCTCCGGCAGCTGCGGAGCCATCCGTGGCAGCTGGGTCTCACGATTCTCGGCATCGCGCTCGGCGTGGCGGTCGCGGTATCGATCGATCTCGCCAACGGCAGCGCGCTCCGCGCATTCGCCCTCGCCACCGAGGCCGTCAGCGGCAAGGCCACGCACCAGATCCTGGGCGGACCATCGGGCCTCCCGGACGATCTCTACCGCCGCGTCAAGCTCGAGCTCGGCGTACGGCGGGCGGCGCCGATCGTGGAAGCGGACGTGGCGCTCGTCGGCGACCGGACGCGCGCGTTCCACCTGCTCGGCATCGATCCGTTCGTCGACGCCGACTTCCGGCCGTACCTCGCCGCCGGCGAGGGACCGGCGGCGCGCGGACGCGAGGCGCTCCTGCGCCTGGAAGCGCTCGTCGGCGGCGGCGCCACCGCGCTTCTGGCGGCGACGACGGCCAACGAGCTGGGCCGCGGCGTCGGCGCGGAGCTCACCGTCGAGGTGAGCGGTCATCCGCGCACGCTGACCATCGTCGGGCTGCTCGAGCCCGCGGACCCCGCGAGCGCCCGCGCGCTCGAGGGACTGCTGGTGACCGACATCGCCACCGCCCAGGAGACGCTCGGCGCCGCCGGCCGGCTCTCGCGCATCGACCTCATCGTCGACGATCCCGCACTGCTGAAGCGTGTGGCCGGGGCGCTGCCGCCGGGTGCCGATCTCGTCGCCGCCGGTTCGCAGGCGGGCGCCACCGCGCGCATGATCCTGGCCTTCCAGTGGAATCTCGCCGCGCTCTCGCTGCTGGCGCTCGTGGTGGGAATGTTCCTGATCTATCAGACGATGACGTTCTCCGTCGTCCAGCGCCGGCCGCTCATCGGCTCGCTGCGGGCGCTCGGCGTGACGCGAGGCGAGGTCTTCGGGCTGGTCATGAGCGAAGCGCTCGTGATCGGCGTCGTGGGCACGCTGGCGGGGCTGGTGCTCGGCTTCGGGATGGCGCAGGGCTTGCTCCGGCTGGTCACCCGCACGATCAACGATCTCTACTTCGTCGTGTCGGTGCGCGACGTCGTGATCGATCCCGTCACGCTGGCCAAGAGCGTTCTGCTCGGCATCGGCGCCACGCTGCTCGCCGCGCTGGCGCCCGCGCTCGAGGCGACAACGGCGCCGCCGCGCGTCGTGATGAGCCGGGCCGCGCTGGAGACGCGCGCGCGCCGGGGCGCGCGCCACGCCGGCTGGCTCGGTGCGCTCGTGATGGCGGCGGGGGCCGTCATGCTGTCCATCCCCGGCGGTATCGTGCTGGGCTTCGCCGGGCTCTTCGTCGTGATGGTCGGCTGCGCGCTGCTCACCCCGGCGGCGGCCGTGGCCCTCTTGCGCCCGCTCCATCGCCTCGCGAACGACGGCTTCGGCCTGCTCGGCCGCCTCGCCACGCGCGGCATCGTGGCGGCGCTTTCACGGACGTCGGTGGCGATGGCAGCGCTGATGATCGCCGTGGCCGCCGCCATCGGCGTCGGCGTCATGATCGCGAGCTTTCGCGAGGCGGTCACGACCTGGCTCGAGGGCACGCTGCGCGCGGACATCTACGTCTCGGCGCCGAGCCTGGTCGGCAGTCGCCCGGATGCCACGCTCGATCCCGCGCTCGCCGCGCATCTGGCGCTCACGCCGGGCGTCGCGCGCGCGAGCACCTCGCGCGGCGTCGTCGTCCAGAGCCCGCGCGGCCCGGCGCAGGTGGTGGCGCTCGACGTCGATCCGGCGCGGCCCCCCCGCTGGCGCTTCCGCGCCGGGACTGACGCCGGCGTCTGGAACGGCGATGCCGTCCTCGTCTCCGAGCCCTACGCCAACCGCCACGACGTCCGCGGCGGCGGTACGGTGCGGTTGCGCACCGACCGCGGCGAGCAGGACTTTCGTGTGGCCGGGGTCTTCTACGATTACGGCTCCAGCGCGGGCGTGGTCGTGATGAGCCGGCGTACCTACGACGCCGCCTGGAGCGACCGTCGCATCTCGAGCCTGGCGCTGGAGGCCGCCCCCGGCGTCGACGTGGACGGGCTGGTGGCGACGATCCGCGAGCGCGCGGCCGGCGGCCCGCACCTCGTCGTCCGGTCGAACCGCGCGTTGCGCGAGGCCTCGCTCGAGATCTTCGACCGCACGTTCGCGATCACCGGCGTCCTGCGCACGCTCAGCGTGGTGGTGGCCTTCGTCGGGATGCTGGCCGCCCTCATGGCCCTGCAGCTCGAGCGCGCGCGCGAGATCGGGGTGCTCCGGGCCCTGGGCCTGACCCCGCGGCAGGTGTGGGGATTGATCACCGCACAGACGGGGATCATCGGGCTGCTCGCCGGGTTGCTGGCGGTGCCGAGCGGTCTGCTGCTGGCGGCCGTGCTCGTCTTCGTCATCAATCGGCGCTCGTTCGGCTGGACGATGTCGATCGACCCCTCGCCGGAGATCCTGCTGCAGGGCGTGGCGCTGTCGCTGGTGGCCGCGCTGCTCGCCGGCGTCTATCCGGCATGGCGGATGGCCACCACGCCGCCCGCGGAGCCGCTGCGCGATGAGTAGGATCGCGATCGGCGCGGTGGCGCTTCTCGTGGCGGCGGCCGGCCTGCTCGCGCTCTGGCCGCGACCGCGGGCGCCGATCCAGGCCGCCGTGTCGGTGCGCGCAGCCCTCGCCGACGAGCGCGCGGGATTCGCTCGTGCCGCGGCGCCGCGCCCGTTCGACTTCCCCGCGGATCACGGCCCGCATCCGGACTTCCGCACGGAGTGGTGGTACTACACCGGCAATCTCCGAGCAGCCGGCGGTCGTCATGTCGGCTTCCAGCTGACCTTTTTCCGGGTGGCGCTGGCGCCGACGGAAGCGTCCCGCACCTCGGCGTGGGCCACGCGGCAGCTCTACTTCGCCCATTTCGCCGTGACCGATACCGCGAACGGACGATTCCATGCGTTCAGCCGTACCGCGCGCGGCGCCCTCGGGGTGGCCGGGGCCGCCGCCGCGCCGTTCCGCGTCTGGGTGGAAGACTGGTCGGCGGAGGGATCGGGCGCCTCGCCGAGGCTCCACGCGCGCGAGGGCGACGTCGCGATCGACCTCGAGCTGTCGGCGACCAAGCCCGCCGTCCTGCAGGGCGAGCGCGGACTCAGCCGCAAGGGCCCGGAGCCGGGCAACGCGTCGTACTACTACTCGTTCACCCGCATGCCCGCACGCGGCGTCGTGCGCCTCGGCGCGGAGGCGCTCACCGTCACCGGTGAGGCGTGGATGGATCGTGAATGGAGCACGAGCGGGCTCGGTGCGGACCTGCAGGGCTGGGACTGGTTCGCGCTGCAGCTCGACGACGGCCGCGAGCTGATGTTCTACCGGCTGCGCCGGCGTGACGGGACGCTCGATCGATTCAGCGCCGGCACTCTGGTTGCGCCGGACGGCACCGCGCGACCGTTGGCCGAAGGCGACGTCACCGTCGAAACGCTCGCGCACTGGACGAGCCCGCGCAGCGGCGTGCGCTATCCGGCGCGCTGGCGACTCGCGGTGCCGTCCGCGGAGCTGCGGCTCACGCTCGAGCCGCATGTGGCCGACCAGGAGCTGCGCGTCAACACGCGCTACTGGGAGGGCGCCGTCGCCGTCACCGGCACCGCCGGCGCCTGGTCGATCAAGGGCCACGGCTACGTCGAGCTCGTCGGCTACGGTGAATGAGCCTCGCTGTGCGACATCGATGCGCTCCGTGCGCGAGGACGACCTGGCGCAGACGTGGCAGTGCGGCAGGACAGAAGCGCCGAGCGCGCTGACAGACTGGCGTCTGGGAAGAAATTTTCCTCGGTGGTCATGTCGGCAACCAGCGTTGAGGTGCTGACAGCGGGCGTCACGAGCGACGCAGGCCGAACGCGTCAGACGAAGGCGTGGCGTCCACACGCGTCTGGCACGTGCCTTGCCCCGCATGACACCTCGTGGTGCTCAACACGAGACTGCAATCTCTGCGTGCCATCCGTGGCGACCGCCTCGCGGGACCGTTCGTCACCGCCATCGCCACCCTGTGCCTGAATGCGCTCGCCGACGTGGACGTCGTCGCGCATCCGATCTACCTCGCGTGCGTGGTCTACGCGGTCTTCAGCGGCGGCGTCAGCTCCGGACTGGCCAGCACGGCCATCATCGTCGTCGACGCCTTGATCCGCGCCGTCGCCGTGCCGTTCGGCTTCACGGAGCCTTTACGGGAGGTGAAGACGATCGCGCTCGCCTGCCTCATCCTCGTCGTCGTCACCGGACATCTGAAGCGACGAGTCGATCGCGCCGCCGAGCTGTCCCAGGCGAACCGGCGGCTCACCAGAGAGCTCGGCGAGCTCGCTCGCAAAGACGAGGCCGCCATGGCGCTGGCGGCGATGACGCGGCAGACCATCGAGCCCGTGGAGCGCGAGCGGGTCCACGATCAGATCGTCAGGACCATCTTCGATCTCGTCCGTGCCCGCCACGCCAGGCTGTACTGGCTCGACGCGGCGTCGCAGGAGCTGGTGTGCGTGGCGATGGCAGGCGCGCTCGACATCGACTGGGTCGGCCACCGGATGCCGGTCGACGAGACGGTCGCCGGCCGCGCGATCCGGGCGGAGCATCTGCTCTGTGTCCACGAGATCGACGTGGATGGGGTGCCGGGGCAGACGGTCGCGCTGCCGCTGTGCGCGCGCGGCAAAGTGCTGGGCGCCCTGACCGTCGGCCTGGAGGAAGGGCGGGGGATCATGGAGACCGACCTCCCGCTGCTGTCGATCTTTGCCGCCCACGCCGCGCTCGCCCTCGAGAACGCGCAGCTCTACGAGGAGCTGCGGGCGACGCTCGACAAGCTGGGCGACTCGCAGGCGCGGCTGCTCGACGATGCGCGCTTGCAGGCGACCGAAGACGTGGCGGCGGGCGTCGCGCACCACGTGAACAATCGCCTCATGGTGATCCTCACCGGCATCCAGCTTCTGATGTCGAAGCTCACGGGCGAAGAGCATCGGCGCACCCTCGAGCTCGTCGAGCGCGCGACGCTCAACACGGCGTGGCTGATCGAGCGGCTGCGGCAGTTCACGCTCGCCCGCTCGCGCGCGACAGCCCGGTCGGCGGACCTCAACCTCGCCGCCCGGCGCGCCGTCGAGATCTGCGCCGTCGACGTGGCGGAGGCGCAGGCCCGCGACGCGCGCGTGGAGATCGTTCTGGCGCTTGGCCCGACTCCCCGCGTCGAGGCCGACGAGGCGGTCCTCGAGGAAGCGCTGGCCCAGATCGTCCGCAATGCGATCGAGGCGGTGGTCGGCCACGGCACCATCACCATCGCGACGTCGGATTCCGCAGCGGGCGTGCAGTGCTCCATCACCGATACCGGGCCCGGCATGCCGCCCGACGTTGCGCAGCGCGCCCCGGAGCCGTTCTTCACGACCAAGGGACCGCAGCGGCTGGGTCTCGGCCTCAGCGCGGCGCTCGGCATCGTGCGCCAGCTGGGCGGCCAGCTCGAGATCGACAGCCACGTCGGCCGCGGCACGCGCGTGGCGATTGTCCTGCGCCGCTACGCCGCCTAGCGCTCAAGGCGCGCGAAGTCGCACGCGGGGCGCGCCCGGCACGATGGCGACGTGCACCGGATTGACGCCGGCGACGTGTCCGGCCAGCGCGCCGATGGCTTCCTCCGCCTGCTCGAGCGGCACCGAGTAGGTGTGGAGCTTCTCGAACGGGTAACGGCCGGACTCGATGATCTCGATCGCGCGGAACGTCTCGTCGACGGGCATGCTCAGGACGCCACGGATCGTCAGCTCCTTGTAGATCACGTCGTCGACGGGGAACTCACGCGCCGTTCGCAGGCCCTTGAGGCCGGCCACGACGATGCGGCCCCTGCGCACGGCGATGCCCACGGCGTCGTTCAGCGAGTGCGGCGCATACGGCGTCGTGTCGACGACCACCTCGGCGCCGCCGGCCGTCGCCTCGCGCACGCGGGCCACCACGTCGCCGGCTTCGACGTCGAGGGCGGCATCCGCGCCCAGCTCCCGCGCCAAGGCGAGCTTCTCGTGGTCACGACCGAGGCCGGTGATGACCACCTGGCGCGCGCCCGCCGCCCGCGCGGCGATGACGGAGCAGAGCCCGCGCTGCCCGGCGCCGAGGATGACGACGCGATCGCCGGGGCCCGTGCGCGGGACCGAGGCGGCCCATGACAGCCCTGCGGCGAGTGGATTGAACATCACGGCCACGCCGGCCGGAATGTTCGGATCCATCTTCTTCACGACCGAGTAGGGCGAGAGGTACATCAGCTCGGCGTAGCCGCCCCAGAGATGCGGCGGCTTTCCGACGTCGGTGTAGCCGTAGGTGCCGCCGCGCTTGGGACACGCGCGGGGCTCCCAGCGCCGGCATGCGTCGCATCGCCCGCAGCCGTAGCCCGAGCGCACGGCCACACGATCGCCCTCGCGGACACCCCAGCGCTCGCGGGCACGCGCGCCGATCTCCTCGACGATCCCGAGCGGCTCGTGACCCGGGATCACCGGGTACGGCGTGTAATCCTCGTGCGGCGGCTGCGCGCCTTCGTACTGCTCGTAGTCGCTGCCGCAGATGCCGCACGCTTCCAGTCGCAGCAATCCTTCGTCGGGCCCGATCGTCGGGCGCGCGAACTCCCTGGCGACGAGCGTCTTCGGCTTCACCAGCACCATCGCGTGAACCGTCGGGACCATGGGCGTTTCCTCCGCGCGTCGATGGTACCGCGCTTGCTGCGCCCGACGTGGGCCGACGGGCCCGTGGCAGTGAACCAGACCGGTGTAGCAGGGAGGGGCTGAATGGACGAACCAAGAGCACAGACACAGCGCATCGCGCACGAGGCGAGCCGGCGGATGCAAGAGTCGACGAGCGAGGTCGCGAGCGCCGTGAATCAGCTCGCCGATCGCGGCGCGCAGGCGTCGGCGGCGCTCACCGAGGCCAACCAGCGCGTGCTCAACGAGTTCATGGGGCTGTCGATGGAGATGGCGCAGGAAAGCTCGCGGCTGCTGATGCGACTGCAGCAGAGCGGCATGGAGATGCTGCGCGAGGGCCAGACGGCGGCGCTTCGCTGTCAGATGGTCTGGCCCGAGGTCTTCACCGACCCGATGCGCTGGTATCGCGCCCTGTGGCAGCAGGGCATCGAGGGCGCGCGCAAGACGTTCAACGTCGTCAACGGCACCTCCGAAGCGCTGACCGAATCCGTGAGCCGGCTGCAGGCCTCGGCGCAGCAGGCGGGCACGAAGATCGAGCATGCGCTGTCGACGGCGGCGTCCCGCATGAAGGAAGTGGCCTAGGAACGTGGGGGGCCCCGAATGGCCCCCCACACCCCCGACGCTCGGCACGCCTCGGGCAAAGCCGTGTCGCGCCTCGTTGTCCCGCCACGCGCCGCCGGCCGGCTATAGTCGGGGCCGTGCCACCGCGAAGCCGGACGCTCGGCGATCTGCTGGACGAGGTCGCGCACGCGCGCCCCGGCGCCGACGCGATGATCTTCCGCGATCGGCGCCTGACCTACGGCGCGCTTCGCGCCGCCGCCGACGAGCTGGCTCGCGCGCTGCTGGCCGCCGGCGTGCGAAAGGGCGACCGCGTCGCCGTCCTCCTGCCCAACCGCCCCGAGTGGGTGATCGCCGCCTTCGCGACCGCGAAGGTCGGCGCCATCACCGTGGGCGTCAGCACCTTCTCCGCGCCGCCCGAGATCGCGTGGACCGTCGAGCACTGCCGGCCGGCGGCGATCATCACGATGGAGGCGTTTCGCGGCCGGAGCTACCTCGCGTCGCTCTACTCGGCGTGCCCCGAGCTCGCGGCCTCCGCGCCGGGCGAGCTCCGGAGCGAGCGGCTGCCGGAGCTGCGCGCGGTGATCTGCATCGACGCGCGCGCCCCCGACGGCGTCTACCGCCTGGCCGATTTCGTGCAGCGCGCATCGTTGGTCGGCGACGAGGCGTTGCGCGCCGCGCAGGCGTCGGTGACGCCGAGCGACCCGTGCTTCATCCTCTACACGTCCGGCTCGACGGCCACTCCCAAGGGCGTCGTACTCGCGCACGGCAGCCTGATCCGGAACGGCTTCGGCATCGGCGAGCGCATGCACCTGACCGTGGCCGATCGCGTCTGGCTCGCGGTCCCGCTGTTCTGGTCGTTCGGCTCCGCCAACGCGCTGCCGGCGCTCCTCACGCACGGTGGGTCGATCGTGCTGCAGGAGAGCTTCGAGCCCGGCGAGGCGCTGGCGCTTCTCGACGACGAGCGCTGCAGCGTCTACTACGGCATGGCCAACATGGCGCGGGCGCTGCTCGAGCATCCCGACCGTGTCCGCCGTGGCCTGGCCGCGATGCGCACCGGCCTCACCATCGGGCTTCCGGAGGACATCCAGATGACGATGGAGGCGGTGCGCGTGCCGGAGCTCTGCAACGTGTACGGCGCGACGGAGACGTACGGCAACTGCGCGGTCACCGATGCCCGCGACGACCTCGCGCTGCGCCTGGAGACGCAGGGCCGGCCGCTGCCCGGCATGGCGATCCGCGTCGTCGATCCCGAAAGCGGGCGGGCGCTGTCGCCTGGCGAGGTCGGGGAGTTCCGCGTGAAGGGCCACGTGACACCCGGCTACTACAAGGACCCCGCGCAGACGCGCGCGGCGTTCGACGCGGACGGCTACTTCGTGACCGGCGATCTCGGTCTCATCGGCGCCGACGGCAGAGTCCGGTTCCGCGGCCGGCTCAAGGAGATGATCAAGACGGCCGGCATGAACGTGGCGCCGCTCGAGGTCGAGGCGGTGCTCCTGACCCACGCGGCCGTGAAGCAGGCGTACGTGGTCGGCGTGCCCGATCGCGCGCGCGGCGAAACGGTGGTGGCTGCTCTCGAGCTCCGCGACGGCGTGCCGGTCACATCGGCGGCGCTGGCGGCGTACTGCCGCGAGCGGCTCGCCGGCTACAAGGTGCCGGCACGGTTCGTGTTCCGGAAGGCCGAGGAGTTTCCGCGCACGCCGACGGGCAAGGTGCAGAAGCCTCGGCTCCGGGAGGAGCTGGGCGGCTGACGACGGCGGGCGACGCAGCTTGTCCCCGCTGCGTTGACACGCTGTCCGCCGTCGCGGCCGCCCCACGCCTAACTCTGTGATCTCCCTCGCGCGACGATGTGGCACATGCGTTGCTGTGAAGCGCGGCTCCGATCAGTTCGTCACCATCACCAATAGAGGGGGACCTGGATGCGCTCGAGACCGCTTGCCCTCGCGCTGCTCGTCTTCGGCCTGTCGGCCGGCACCGCCGCCGCTCAGACGACGATCCGGGTGCCGGCCGACCAGCCGACGATCCAGGCCGGCATCAACGTGGCCCTGGGCGGCGACACGGTCCTCGTGGCGCCCGGGACGTACAGCGAGCGTCTCAACTTTCTCGGGAAAGCGATCACCGTCGCGAGCGAGAGCGGGCCCGCGGCCACCGTCATCGATGGCGCTCGCAGCGGAACCGTGGTCACCTTCAACAGCGGTGAAGGCCGCAGCAGCGTGCTCCGCGGCTTCACCGTGACCAACGGCGGGGGCTTCCCCGGCGGCGGGATCGCCGTGTCGAACGCGTCGCCGACCATCGAGTCCAACCTCATCATCGGCAACAGCGGCTGTGACGGCATCGGCGTCTACGTCAACTTCGGTTCTCCCCGCATCGCCGCCAACAACATCTCGGGCAACGCGCGCGACGGCTGCTCGGGCGGCGTCGGCGGCGGCGGTATCGCGCTGGTGGGCGCCGGCACGGCGCTGATCGAGTCGAACATCGTCGCGGACAACGTCATCACGGGCGGCAGCGGCGGCGGTCTCACGCTCTTCGCCGCCGGGACGCCGGTGATCCGGAACAACGTCATCGTGCGCAACAGCGCGGGTGGCGTGTCGCCGGCGGCGGAGGGCGGCGGCATCTGGATGGTCAACCGGTCGGACGCGCTCATCGTCCAGAACCTCATCGTCGGCAACAGCGCGGGCGAGGGCGGCGGCGTCTACTGGCTGGTGCCGTCGGGCGCGCGCGGGCCACGGCTCGTCAACAACACCATCGCCGACAACGTCGCCACCGTGGCCGGGCGCGGCGCCGCTGTCCTTGCCGACGGCTTCGACGCGGGGGCCGTGCTCGTCAACAACGTCCTGGTGGCGCCGCCCGGTCAGACGGCGCTCTACTGCGACGGCTTCAACGATCTGAACCCGCCGGTCATCCAGTTCAACGACGTCTTCACCGCCGGGGGCGACCCCGCGTACGGCGGGATCTGCGCCGACCAGACCGGGGTGAACGGCAACCGCGCGGTCGATCCGATGTTCGTGTCGCCCGCCAACGGCGACTATCGGCTCCAGCGCGGCTCGCTCGCCGTCGACGCCGGTGACAGCACCGCCGCCGACGTCCCCGCCACCGACCTCGACGGTGACCCGCGCGTGGTGGATGGCGACTCCGACAGCGCCGCCGTCGTCGACATGGGCGCGTTCGAGCGGCCGCAGGGCACGATTCATCGCGCCGCCGACGCCGACAGCATGCTGTCGCCCGGCTCGAAGAATCTGAACGAGGGCGCGCACCCGCGCCTCGTGGTCGACACGCACCGCGTCGTCGTCGGCTTCAGCCTGGCCGGTATCTCGGCGGCCGGGATCAGCCGCGTGACGCTGCGGCTGACCATCGCCGAGGCGGCCAGTGACTGGGGCCCCGACGGGCGGCACGTTGCCGTGCACCGCCTCGCCGTGCCGTTCACCGAGGGCAACGGCAAGTGGTTGGAGCTGCCGTCCGGCGCGCGCACGCGCGGCTCCGGGCCCGGTGTCACGTGGAGCTGCGCTTCCGACCGGGAGATCGGCAACAACGCCGCGAACTGCTCGCCGCAGTGGAACGGCGGATCGACGGTGACCGGCCCGGCCTCCGCGACGGCCCTGCACACCGTCGGGCAGACGGGCGCCGTGGTGTGGGATGTGACGGGCGACGTGCGGCAGGCGCTGGCCGCAGGCGCGCCGTCGATCCAGTGGCTCATCCGCCGCGCCGTCGAGAGCCAGACCGGCCGCGCCGCCTATTACTCCGCCGACGGCGCGGCGGCCGTGGCCGATGCCGACGTCGCTCCAACGCTGACGATCGAATACTGATTGCATGGGGGGCCCCGACATGGCCCCCCATACCCCCAAACGTTCGGGGCGCCCCGGCTTTGCCGGGGCGCCCCTCGATCTTTGACGATAGCCCGAGGGAGGCGAGCGAGGCCCGCTCACGTATAGTTCGGGTTCCGCTTCTCCAGAAACGCGCGCACGCCTTCCTTGAAGTGCTCGCTGCGCCGCACGCGGTCGCCGAGCTCCTGCTCCACCGCCTCGCGCGAGGTCGCGTGCTCCGCGATCGTACTGCTGATCTGCTGCTTCACGGCCTGCACGGCCGTCGGGCTGTTGGCGGCGATCGTCTCCGCCGTCTCCAGCGCCCACGGCATCACCCGGTCCGCCGGCAGCACGCGATTGACGAGGCCGATGCGCGCGGCTTCCGTCGCGTCGATCAGCTTCGCCGTCAGCAACAGCTCCATGGCGTGCACGTGGCCGATCTGCTGCGTGAGCTTCACGGTGGCGCCGCCGAACGGATAGATCGACCAGCGCACCTCCGGCAGCCCGAACCGCGCGTGCGGCGCCGCCGCGCGGACATCGGTGGACAGCAGGAGCTCGAGGCCGCCGGCCACGCAATCGCCGTTGACGGCGGCCACGATGGGCTTGGCGAACGCCCTGGTCTTCAGCAGCGCGTGATCGACCATGCGCGCCATATCCGGGTCGGCCGAGAGATCGCCGCTCATGTCGGCCCCGGACGTGAAGGCGCGGTCACCGGCGCCGGTGAGGACGATGCACCGGCACGCCGTGTCGCGCTCCAGCCGGTCCCACAGCGCGGCCAGCTCGGCCATCATCGCGCGCGGCATGGCGTTGCGGCGCGGCTGGTTGTCGATGGTGACGACGACGACGTGACGACCGTGTGGCTCCGCGCGGAGCTCCATACGGCGGAAGCATACACGGTCGTCTGCGCGTAGGACGGGCGCGGCCCGGCGGGCGTCAATGCCCGATGTTCGATACGCTCGTCTCATGTCGCTCATGGAGACGGAGTGGCTGATTCTGCGGCCGTGGAGCGATGAATCCCAATGGGCCTGTCGTGTGGTACGCGATCGATCGCGCGACGTGGCAGGCGAGGAGGCGAGACGATGGCTGAGCGCTCCGGACGACGATCGACGGACCTCGACCGCTGGCGCCGTCAGGCGATCCGGCGCATCGTAGCCGGACGTCGCGCGACCCTGGCGTTCATCGAGCGCCTGCCCGAGGCGGAGATCCGGCGCCCGCGCACGCAGGACCGCTGGTCGGTGAAGGACGTCCTCGCGCACCTGCTGGCGTGCGACGAGGAGACGAACCGGCGCTTCCGCCTCATCGCGCGCGGCCAGGCCGATCGCATCCAGTGGTTCGAGAGCCTCGAGTTCGCGGACCGGTTCAACGCGGCAACGGTGGCGCGGCTGCGGCCCCTGAGCCTTGCTGCGCTGAAGCGCCGCATGCAGCGGGCGCACGCCGAGCTGATCGAGCGCCTGGAGCGCCTGCCGGCGGAGGCGCTGGACGACCCCTCGCACGAGTACAGCGTGCGGCAGTGGCTGCCGGCGCCGGGCTGGAGCCACGAGCGCGAGCACATCGGCGAGGTGACGGCATGGTGGCGAAAGGGCCGGCGCCGTCGCTGAGCGTCGTCCACATATCCACACCGATTCACAAGGCGAAATTTTCGCGTCAGGCGCGCACGCGCTGAAGCGGCGAGCGAAAAACACGCGTCGGCACTGGGCCGGCGGCGCCCGACCGCACGTCGCTCGCGGATGACGCGGCGAAATCGACGATGCGGCACACGCGACCGCGGCCGGGGCGGACGAAACGATGCTTGACGCGCCCGCTCCCCCTCGGTTCTCATCGCGCGTATCGATCACGGCGTCCGCGAGTGGCGGCGCGGTAACGTGCGGAGAAAGCCATGGCGTCTGAGGACCCGCTCGGCCCGGACTTTCGTGCGCTGTTCGAAGCGGCGCCTGGTCTCTACCTCGTCATGACGCCCGCCTTCGAGATCGTCGCGGCGAGCGATGCGTACCTCAAGGCGACGATGACTAATCGCGCCGACATCCTCGGTCGCCGGCTCTTCGACGTCTTTCCCGACAACCCGGACGATCCCACCGCGACCGGCGTGCGCAACCTCACCACCTCGCTCAAGCGCGTGCTGCGCGACAAGCGGCCGGACGCCATGGCCATCCAGAAGTACGACATGCGCCGGCCGGACTCGCAAGGCGGCCACTTCGAGGAGCGCTACTGGAGCCCGGTGAACTCCCCGGTGCTCGGCCCGAGCGGCGACGTGATCTACATCATGCACCGCGTGGAGGACGTGACCGAGTTCATCCGGCTGAAGCAGCAGGGCCGTGAGCAGGAGGTCTTCAACGAGGCGCTCCGGATTCACAACGAGCGGATGGAGTCCGAGGTCTATCTGCGCGCGCGCGAGCGCGACGAGGCGCAGGCGGCCAACCGTGCGAAGGACGATTTCCTCGCCATGCTCGGCCACGAGCTGCGCAACCCCCTCGCCGCCATCGCCAGCGCCACCGAGATCTTGAAGCGCACCGGCGCCACCACCGGCGCCGCCGGCCAATCGCGCGCGGTCATCGAGCGCCAGGTCCGCCACCTCAAGCGGCTGGTCGACGACCTGCTCGACGCCGCGCGCGTGCAGGCCGGCAAGGTGACGCTCGACCGCCGGCCGCTGGACCTCGCCGAGGCCGTTCGCCAGGCGGTGTCCGGGCTGCACGCCGCGGGGGCCGCGACACACCATGTGGTCGAGGTCGACGCGGAGCCGGTCGGGATCAACTTCGATCCGACGCGTCTCGAGCAGGTGGTCGTGAACCTGCTCACCAATGCCCTGAAGTTCACGCCGGCCGGGCGCGCCATCCGTGTCTCCGTACGGGCCGAGCACGACACCGCCGTGCTGGTCGTGGCGGACGAGGGCATCGGCATCGCCGAGGAGGTGCTGCCGCGCATCTTCGATCTCTTCTTCCAGGGCGAGCGCACGGCGGCACGCTCCGAAGGCGGGCTCGGGATCGGCCTGACGCTGGTCAAGACGCTGACGGAGCTGCACGGCGGCACCATCGAGGCGTGGACCGGCGGGTCGGGCCTCGGCAGCACGTTCACGGTCCGACTGCCGCGCGTGCCGCTGCCGAAGGACTCGGCACGGCGGCGGCCCGGGCGTCCGCCCGAGCAACGACGCGTGCTCGTGATCGAGGACAACGACGATGCGCGGGACATGCTGAAGACGTGGCTGATGCTCGAAGGTCACGACGTCCTGGAGGCCGCCAACGGGGTCGACGGCGTCAAGATCCTCATCGACGAGCGCCCCGAGGTCGCCTTCGTGGACATCGGGCTGCCGGTCATGGACGGCTACGAGGTGGCCCGCATGGCGCGGATGCAGGCCGATCTGGGGACGCGCCTGGTGGCCCTCACCGGGTACGGACAGGCGGAGGACCGGCGCCGCTCGTTCGACGCCGGCTTCGACGACTTCGTGGTGAAGCCGGTCGATCCCGTCCGACTCACGGAGATCCTGAGCGACCGCACGCACACGCTTCAGTGGTGACGCCAGCGCTCGCTCGCTGAACGGGCGACGCCGGAATTAGACCTCCACGACAAAGCCGACAATCTGTCACGCACCGCGCGCCAACTTGTTCATCGCGGCCCGCGCTGCGGCGAATTTCGGCCGATACGCCTTGGCCGAGCGCTTGCACACGGGCGGGCGGCCCGACCGAATCGAAGGAGGGCGGAACGGCGTGAGCGCAGCGGCGAAGCTGGAGCGCCTGGTGCGGATCCTTCCCGGCGTCGCGGGCTATCAGGACCGCGAGAACTCGCGCGAGACCGACAAGCGCGTGCGGATGCGCCTCAGCGACGAGATGAAGCGGCTGATGCGCGACCTCGAGGCGGACAAGCGCCGGCTGCTCGAGGTCGGCCAGCGGTCCGCGCTACCCCTCGTGGACGGGCTCGCCGGCAAGCTCGAGACGCTCGGCCGGGCCATCGAGTACGCCACCCGCGGTTACAGCGGCCTCTTCGACCTCCACAAGGTCGACCTGAAGCGCCTCGAGCAGCTCTACGCCTTCGATCTCCGGCTCTTCGACACGCTGGCGACGCTGAAGAGCAAGGCGGCCGCGGTCCGCCAGGCGGGCTCGGACGCCGCGGCGCTCCCGCGGGCGATCACCGACATGGAAGCGGCGCTCGACGATTTCGAGCGGACGTTCGATGCGCGCCGCCACGTGCTGACGGCGAGGGAATAGGACGGGCGATGTCACCGATCATGCTCGAGATCATCGAGTGGTTCGACGAGACGGGAACGGAGATCGCGCACCGCTATCCGGAGCGCGGCTCGGGCGACATCAAGCTCGGCGCCCAGCTCATCGTCCGCGAGAACCAGGCGGCCGTGTTCTTTCGGGACGGCCAGGCCCTCGACGTCTTCGGCCCGGGGCGCCACACGCTGTCGACGCAGAATCTGCCGATCATCACGCGCCTGCTGTCGCTGCCGTACGGCTTCACGAGCCCGTTCCGCGCCGAGGTCTACTTCGTCAACCTGAAGGTCTTCACCAACATGCGCTGGGGTACCAGGGACCCGGTGGCGTTCAAGGACAGCCAGCTCGGCCTGATCCGCCTGCGCGCCTTCGGGACCTTCACGCTGCGCGTGAGCCAGCCCTCGCTGTTCGTGAACAGCCTGGTCGGCACCAACGCCTCCTACACCACGGACCAGCTCGAGGATTACCTGCGCGAGGTGGTGGTGGCACGGCTCAACGACTTCCTCGGCGAGAGCGTCGACACGCTGCTGGAGCTGCCGCGGCAGTACGACGAGATGGCGGTCGCGGTGAAGACGCGCGTGGCCGAGGACTTCCGGAAGTACGGCACGGAGCTGGTCGACTTCTTCATCAACCGCATCACCCCGCCCGAGGACGTGCAGCGCATGATCGACGAGCGGTCGGGCATGGGCGCCGTCGGCAACCTCGATCAGTTCCTCAAGTTCAAGGCGGCCAAGGCGATGGGCGACGCCGCCGCGGGGGCCGGCGGCGGCGCGGCCGCGGGCATGGGCGTGGGCGTCGGCGCGGGCCTGGGCATCCTGCTGCCCGGCATGCTCGGCAAGACGCTGGGCGCCGAGCCGGGCGCCGCCACCATCACGTGCCCCGGCTGCCAGGCGGTGGTCGCGCGCGACAGCCGCTTCTGCTCGCGCTGCGGGCGGCAGCTTGCCGCGCCGCGCGCGTGCGCGCGCTGCCAGGCGGCGCTGCCCGCCGATGCGCGCTTCTGTCCGTCGTGCGGCCAGGCGGCCTGACGTCACCGCTGCTTCGCGCGCGTGAGCCAGCTCGTCGTCGCGACCGAGTGCCCTAGCTGCGGCGCGCCGCTCGACGTCTCCGAAGGCGCCAACACGATCCGCTGCGGCAACTGCCGCTCGAACCTCCTCGTGACCGGCCGCAAGCAGGTCCTGAGCTATTACGTGCCCGCCAGGATCACCGAAGAGACGGCCCGGGCGCTCGCGATGACGCGGCCGCCGGCTACTCGCGTCGTGACCGTCGAGCTTCACTTCATTCCGTACTATCGCCTCACCGGCCACGACCTGGGGTGGCAGGCCGGCGCCGCCGAGCCGTCGCCCGGCCACGACGCCGCGGGCGATCCGACCCTCGCTCTCTTTCGGAGCGCGCACGCGGAAGGGCGAGCGCTTGCCGCGGCGATCATGCGCGGCCAGGCGCCGACACGGATGTCGGAGCACGGCCCGCTGAAGCTGCTCGACCGATATGTCGAGAAGAGCTTCGTCGCCCGGGACATCCCCGAGCTGTCCGCGTATTCGCTCGGCGTGCGCGCGCAGGTGCTGCGCGTGGAACTCGTCAAGGCCGGGACCCTCGAGCAGCTCGGCAAGGCCGTCGGTATCGGCATCGACGTCCCGGCGGCCATTGCCCGCGGACTGACGGACGGCACGGCCGATCGGCTCATCTACCGACAGGTCCTCGCCCGGACGCTCTCCGTCATCTATTTCCCGTACTGGGTGATCGAGCACGAGGACCGCGGCGAGAGCTGGCTGACGCTGGTCGACGGCGTGACCGAGCGGGTTGCCCAGGCGGGTGCGCCACGCTCGCTCCGGCAGGCGCTCGGCGCCCGCGCTTCGGGTGATTTGCCGACGGCCGGCTTTCGACCGCTCGTGTGCCCGAACTGTGGCTGGGATCTTCCGGTGAGCGCGGACGACGTCGTCTTCGTCTGCGCCTCGTGCGAGAAGGCGTGGCAGCTGCAGGGCACCGAGATGACCGACGTGCCGCACGAGATCGCCGCCGTCTCGGGCGCCGGCGACGCCGTGTACCTGCCGTTCTGGCAGCTCGAGGGCGGCGCCCGTTCTTGCTGCGTGCCCGCATTTCGCTACCGGCGCCTGAAGGCGCTCGCCGATCTTGCCGCCCGGCTGGCGGCAACGCCTCTCCGCTTCGACCGTTGGACGGGCCCCCGGCCGCGGCTGCGGGGATGCTTCTACGACTTCGATGACGCGTGCTTGCTCGCGCAGTTCGTCGCCGTCGGCGCGGGCAGCCCGACCGTCGAGCGCCCTGGCGGCGGGAAGCTGGTCTGGCTGCCGTTCAAGCGAGAGGGCCGGTCGCTGATCGATCCGTTCACCGGCATGGGCCTGCAGGAAGGCTTGCTGGTGTGACGCGTCTCTAGCCGAGGGGACGCGAGAACAGCGATCGCGGCGGCGGTGGCGTGCCGTGCTGGACGGACATCACGGCGGCCACGAGCGCCTTGTGGTGAGCGCAGAGCTCGAATCCGCACGGTTCCCCGGTGGAACAGGGCATCTTTTCACGGAGCGCTTCGCGATCCTCGATCACCGCCTTGTGGATGGCGTCGGCGATCAGCGCGTGCAGCCGTTCGTGGTGCGCAGGCTCGGAGCCGTTGAGCTCACGCAGGTAGGTCTCGACCAGATGGTGGGCACGGTTCTCGGGGCTCGTCATCGGTCCCCTCCCGTGGTCCTGATGACCTTTGGGTCGTTTCCCGCACCGAGTGAGCAAGTACCTGGCCATGCACGCATGCGCGAAAGATCGCGCGTTTAGGTCGGTCGGGGGTGTGCGTTCTGGCATCATGCCGCGCCATGGATGCGCGGCGGGGGCTAGAATTGCGGGTGATGCCGACATGCTCCGGCTGCCACTTCGAGGTTTCGCCCGGCTTCGCGTTCTGTCCGCGCTGCGGTCAGCGGCTGCCTCGCGCCTGCTCGGCATGCGGCCGGCCGTGCGAAGCGGGCTTCGCGTTCTGCCCACACTGCGGCGCGCCGCAGGGCTCCGGGGCGCCCGCGGCAGCCGAACTCCGTACGCCGGCGAAAACGGAAGACCGCGAGGCCGACCGGCGGCACGTCACCGTCCTCTTCGCCGACCTCTCCGGATTCACGACGCTGGCCGAACGACTGGACCCCGAGGTGGTGCGGGCCTTTCAGAACCGCCTCTTCGAGACGCTGGCCCGAGCAATCGCCCGCTACGACGGCTTCGTGGAGAAGTTCGTCGGTGACGCGGTGCTGGCCGTCTTCGGCGCGCCGGTTGCCCACGAGGACGATCCGGAGCGTGCCTGCAACGCGGCGCTCGAGATGCTCGAGGAAGGCCGGGCGCTGAGCAGGGAGTGGCAGTCGCGCCTCGGCCAGCCCGTGCAGCTCCACATCGGCATCCACACCGGTCCCGTCGTGGCGGGGCACCTCGGCGGCGCGGCCGGCGCCGCGTACGCGGTGACCGGCGACACCGTCAACACGACGGCGCGACTGCTGGCCGCGGCCGAGCCGGGAACGATCCTCGTCTCGGCCGCGACACACGCGCTGGTGCGGCATCGCTTTGCGGTCGAGCCGGCCGGCGAGCTGACGCTCCGTGGCAAGACGGAGCCGATCGTCGTGCACCGTCTCACCGGCGCGCACGCGGAGAGCGGCTCGGCCCGCGGGCTCGCCGCGCTCGGGCTCGGGTCACCGTTCGTGGGACACGCCGACGACCTCGACCAGCTCCGCGCGGCGTTCGATCGCATGCGGCGCGGCAAGGCGCAGGTGGTGAGCGTCGTCGGCGACGCGGGCAGCGGCAAGTCGCGGCTGATCGCCGAGCTGATGGCGCGGCTCGAGCTCGACGGTGGCCTGGCCGGCGTGGCCGTCCGGCGCGTGATGTGCTCGTCGCTCGGCGAGCCGACCTATGGCGTGTTCGCGACGCTCTTCCGCGAGGGCTATCACGTCGAGCCGACCGACTCGCTCGACGTCGTCCGCCAGAAGCTCGGCGAGACGCTGCGCGCCCTCGGCGCTCGCGAGTCGGATGCGAGCGCCATCGCGCCGGTGCTCAGCTACGTGCTCGGCCTCGCCGGCGATAGCGCGCCGGAGATCGAGCCGGAGCAGCTGCGGCGCCAGATCCTCCTGGCGGCGCGGGCGCTGCTCGAGCGGCGGCTCGAACATGTGCCCGTCCTCGTCGTGGTCGAGGACATCCAGTGGGCGGACAGCGCGTCGGTGGAGCTGCTGCGAGACGTCGTCGACCAGCTCGCCGACCGCCCGCTGATGCTGCTGCTTTCTCACCGGCCGGAGACCCGGCCGCCGCTCGTGGCCCGGGCCGCGCAGTCCGTGATCCGGGTGGCCTCGCTGTCGCCGGAGGAGACGCGCGCGCTGGTGGCGGCGCTCTTCAGCGCCTCGCCCGAGGTCGTCGCGCGGGTGGCCGACTTCGTCGTCACCCGCGCGGGCGGCAACCCGCTCTTCGTCGAGGAGATCGTGCGCGACCTCGTCACCGCCGGCGTGGTGGTGCGCGAGGGCGACGACTGGCGCTGCACCGCCAGTTGCGACGATGTCGACGTCCCGCCGTCGCTGCAGGGGCTGCTCCTGTCGCGCGTCGACCGCCTGCCGCCGGATGCGCGGCGCTGCCTGCAGGAAATGGCCGTCCTCGGAACGACGTTCGACACGACCCTGCTGCGTGCCGCCACCACCACGCCCGAAGCGGTGGACGCGGCCATCGACCGGCTGGTGGACGCCGACCTGATCCAGGCGAGCGACCGCCGGCGCGCCGACGGGGGCTACCGGTTCACGCAGGGCCTCGTGCGCGAGGTCGTCTACCAGAATCTATTGGTGTCGCGCCGGACCGAGCTGCACGAGCGCATCGGACGCGCCCTCGAGCGCACGGTCGGCGCCCACCCCGAGCGGCTCGGCGATCTCGAGATGCTCGCCCATCACTGGGGCCTCAGCGCCGACAAGCCGCGCGGCGCGCGCTACCTGGTGGCGGCGGGCGACCGGGCGCGCGCCGTCTACGCCAACGAGGACGCGATCCGCCACTACGAGCGCGCGCTGCAAACGCTGGCCGCGTGCCCCGACGACTGCGAGGCGCAGGCGCGCAGCGCGCGCGAGCAGCTCGCCGACCTGCTGGCGCTCACCGGGCGCCGCGCGGACGCGCTCGCGCACTACGAGGCCGTGCTGAAGAAGAGCGAGCTGGCCTCGGAGCGCGCGGGCACGGCGCGTCTGCATCGCAAGATCGGCGGGCTGCACTGGGACGCCGGCGACCGCGACCGTGCCGCCGCCTGCTTCGCGGCCGGCCTCGAGGAGCTCGGGAGCGAGGGCGATGCGATCGAGCGCGCGCACCTTTTTCAGGAGATGGGCCGGCTGGCCTTCCGGGCGGGGGACCACGCCGGCGCCATGACGTGGGCCGAGCGCGCGCTGACAGAGGCCGCCCACGAGGAACGCCGCACCAGCGACGCGTCGCGAGCTCACGAAGCGGCGGTGATGCGCGCGCAATCGTACAACACGCTCGGCGTCGCGCTGGCGCGAACGGGCCGCGTGGCCGAGGCGGTCGAGCACATCGAGCACAGCATCGCGCTGGCCGAGGCCAACGAGCTGCTGCCCGCCGCCTGCCGCGGGTACACCAACCTCGGCGTGCTCTACAGCTCGCTCGATCCGCGTCGCAGCATCGAGACGTGCCTGCGCGGGCTCGAGACGGCGAAGAAGGTGGGCGACCTCGGCTTCCAGTCGCGCCTCTACGCGAACCTCGCCGTGGCGTATTGCGCGCTCACCGACCGGTGCGAGGCCGAAGGCGTCGAGGCGGCGCAGGCGGCCATCGACCTCGACCGCCGGCTCGGCCTGCTGGATCACCTGGCGGTGCCGCTGATCGTGCTGGGCCAGATCCACCAGTGTCACGGCGAGCATCGCGAGGCATTCGCCAAGTACGAGGAGGCGCTCGGGCTGGCCGAGGCGGTGGGGGATCCGCAGCTCCTGTTCCCCTGCTACGACGGCCTCGCCACCTTGCATCTGGACGCCGGCAACCAGACAATGGCCGAGTTGTATCTGACGAAGGCGCAAGAGACGTGCGCGCGGGCGGGTGTCGAGCCCGACGCGCTGATGGTGCTTCCGTTCCTCTGCTGAACGTGCACGAAGGAGAGTCAACGATGACGCTGCTCGAATCGCGGCCCCCCGTCAATCCGGGCGAGCGGGCGCCGGAATTCACCCTGCCCGCGGTCGATGGCCGGGGCACGGTGTCGCTTGCGGAGTATCGCGGCCGTCACCCGGTCTTTCTCGCCATCTTCGTCGGCCTCTGGTGTCCGTTCTGCCGGCGCTCGATCGCGCAGATGGGAGCGGCCGAGAGCAAGCTGAAGGAGCTCGGCGTGGAGACGCTGGGCGTCGTCGCCACCACGCCGGAAAACGCCCGGCTCTACTTCAAGTTCCGACCGACGAAGCTGCGGCTCGGGTCGGATCCCGATCTCCTCACGCACCGCGCGTACGGCCTGCCCAAGCCGGCGGTGACGCCCGAGTTCATGAAGGCGCTGGAGACGACGCGGATCAATCCCACCGGCGAGCTCGCGGAGCCGCAGCCGGTCACCGAGGTGGCAATGGCCATCGCCAGGGCCGACGGGTACGTCGACAATGCCACCGACAAGGCCGAGCTGGAGCGCCAGTGGCCGCAGTTGAAGGGGCAGTTCCTCATCGACCGCGACGGCATCGTCCGCTGGGCCAACGTCGAGTGCGCCACCGAGGGCATGGCCGGCGTCGGCAAGTTCCCGTCACCGGAGGAGATGATCGCCGCCGCGCGCGCGCTGAAGAACTGACCTACGGGACGACGACGATCTTGCCGTGCGCCTTGCGATCCGTGAGCAGGCGGATGGCGTCGGCGCCGCGCTCGAGCGGCAGCCGGTGCGTGACCAGCGGCGTCAGGGCGCCCTCCGCGTACCAGCGCAGCAACGCCTCGACGGAGCGCTGGAGCTTGTCCGGGGCGTGCCAGCGGAAGTAGCGCAAGGAGGATCCGAGCGCGGCGCGGTGCTTCACCAGCAGCCGGTTGGCCGGGATGCTCGGGATCCCGCCCACGAAGCCGATCAGGAGGATCCGCCCGCCCCAGCCGAGCGACGACAGCGCGGCGTCGAAGAGCTCGCCGCCGACGGGATCGAAGCACACGTCGGCGCCCTTGTCGTCCGTCAGCGCCATCACGCGCTCCGTCAGCTTCTCGGTCGCGTAATTGATCGTCTCGTCGGCGCCGCGCTCGCGCGCGACCGCGAGCTTCTCGGCCGTGCTGGCGGCGGCGATCACCCGCGCGCCCATCGCCTTGCCGATCTCGACGGCGGTGAGCCCGACGCCACCGGCCGCGCCGAGCACCAGCAGCGTCTCGCCGGCCTCCAGGCGCCCCTGCCAGCGGATAGCCACGTCGCTCGAGAGGTAGGCGATCGGAAACGCGCCCGCCTCGTCGAACGGCATCGCGCCGGGAATGGCGAACGTCTCCACCTCGTCGGCCAGCGCCTGCTCGGCGAACCCGCCATGCGCCAGGATGGCCATGACGCGGTCGCCGGGCTTGAAGCGCGTCACGCCCTCGCCGCAGCGGGCCACGACGCCCGCCGTCTCCAGGCCGGGACTGAAGGGGAAGGCCGGGCGGGTCTGGTACTTGCCCGCGACCATGATCGAGTCCGCGTAGTTCACGCCGGTGGCTTCGACGTCGATGACGAGCTGGCCGGGACCCGGTGTCGGTGGCGGGACGTCCTCGAGCTCGAGATCGTCGACGGCGCCCCACGCGCGGCAGATGAGAGCTTTCATGGCGGGCAAGCATACAGGACGCGCAGCGCCGACGGCGGGACGCGATTAGAGCTACAATCCTGCCGCCGTGCCGGCCGGCGTGCCGACACCGGGGGATCAGGGGCACCGACAAAGGGGGACAGCACCATGAGCACCGCGGCATCGCGTCCCATTCGCTGGCTGGCCATCGTCGTCGCGATCGTGATGCTCGTCTCGACGCCGGCGGCGGCGCGCGTCGAGAAGATCGGCAAGGGTGAGGGTGTCGTCGACATCGTCGCCTGGCCCGGTTACATCGAGCGCGGAGAGACCGACAAGAACTTCGACTGGGTGACGGACTTCGAGAAGAAGACCGGCTGCAAGGTTCGGGTGAAGACGGCCAACACGTCCGACGAGATGGTGGCGCTGATGAACGAGGGCGGCTTCGATCTCGTCACGGCGTCCGGTGACGCGTCGCTCCGCCTCATCGCCGGCGGCCGCGTGCAGCAGGTGAATCTGGCCCTGGTGCCGAGCTTCAAGAACGTCGACAGGCGGCTGCAGAAGGCGCCGTGGCATCACGTGAACGGCAAGGCCTACGGCGTGCCCTATCAGTGGGGCTATAACGTCCTCGCCTACAACACGAAGGTCTTCTCCGCTCCGCCGGCCAGCTGGGACATCGTGTTCCGTGAGCAGAACCTCCCCGACGGCAAGTCGAACAAAGGACGGGTGCAGGCCTTCGATGGACCGATCTACATCGCCGACGCCGCCCTGTTCCTGATGCACACCAAGCCCGAGCTCGGCATCAAGAATCCATACGAGCTCGACGACAAGCAGTACAAGGCGGCCCTCGATCTCCTGCGCGAGCAGCGCAAGATCGTGGCGCGCTACTGGCACGACGCCTTCGTGCAGATCGACGACTTCACCAACGAGGGCGTGGTCGCGTCGTCCTCGTGGGGCTTCCAGGTCAACCTGCTGAAGAGCAAGAATCGGCCCATCGCCAGCGTGGTCCCCAAAGAGGGGGCGACCGGGTGGGCGGACACGACGATGATGCACGTGCAGGCGCCGCATCCGAACTGCTCGTACATGTGGCTCGAGCATTCGATCAACCCGAAGCTGCAGGGGGACCTCGCCGCGTGGTTCGGGTCGGTGCCCGCGGTGCCGTCCGCGTGCGAGGGCAACAAGCTGCTCGGCGACAAGGGATGCGAGCGCAACGGCTACACGGAGTTCGACCGCATCTGGTTCTGGCGCACGCCGGTGGCGAGCTGCGGCGGCGGTCGCACGTGCGTGCCGTACTACCGCTGGGTCACCGATTACATTGCGATCCTGGGCGGACGCTGACGTCGGACGGTGAGCCGGCCGCCGGCCGGCGACGCATGGCTGCGGCGCCCATTCCGGCCGTCCGATTCGCCGGCGTCCGTCGCGTGTTCGGCGACGTGCGCGCCATCGACGACGTCAGCTTCGAGGTCGATGACGGCGAGTTCTTCTCGCTGCTCGGGCCCTCGGGCTCGGGCAAGACGACCTGTCTGCGCCTCGTGGCCGGCTTCGAGCAGCCCGATGCCGGCCACGTCCTGATCCACGGCGTCGACGTGGCCGGTGTCCCGCCCTACGAGCGCGACGTCAACACCGTCTTCCAGGACTACGCGCTCTTCCCGCACATGACGGTCGTGCAGAACGTCGAGTACAGCCTGATGATCCGGCGCGTCCCGGCCGCCGAGCGCCGCCGGCGCGCCGGCGAGATGCTCGAGCTCGTGAAGCTGGCGGGGCTGGGCGGCCGGAAGCCCGCGCAGCTGTCGGGCGGACAGCGCCAGCGCGTGGCCCTGGCACGGGCGCTGATCAATCGGCCCCGAGTGCTGCTCCTCGACGAGCCGCTCGGCGCGCTCGACCTGAAGCTGCGCGAGCAGATGCAGGTGGAGCTCAAGGCCCTGCAGCGGCAGGTCAAGACCACCTTCATCTATGTCACCCACGACCAGGGCGAGGCGCTCTCGATGAGCGACCGGCTCGCGGTTTTCAACGCCGGCCGCATCGAGCAGATCGGCACGCCGGCCGAGATCTACGAGCACCCCGCCTCGACGTTCGTGGCCGGCTTCGTGGGCGTCTCGAATGTCGTCGACGCGGAGGCCGCCCGGCGCCTCGCCGGCTCGGAGGAGGCCTTCATCATCCGGCCCGAGAAGATCCGGCTCGGTGGCGCCGACGGGCCCGCGACCGGCGGCGCGGTCGCGGCGGACGGCGCGATCGAAGGCGCGCTCTACCTCGGCGCCGCCACCCGGTATGCCGTCAGGCTCGACGCCGGGGCGACGCTGCTCGTGCTCGAGCAGAACGAGGAGGACACGGGCCCGGCCTGGGCGACAGGGCAGCGGGTACGCCTCATCTGGCAGCGTCGTCATCAGCAGCGACTCAAGTGAGCGCGCGCGCCGCCAGCCTGCAGCGAGTGTCGACAGCGCTGTACCTGCGGCCACGGCTGCTGCTGGCGCTTCTGCTCGCCCCGCCGCTGCTCTGGCTGGGCGTCATCTATCTCGGCTCGCTGCTCGCGCTCCTGGTCCAGAGCTTCTTCTACGTCGACGAGTTCTCCGGGCTGATCGTGCGGAAGCTCTCGCTCGCGACCTATCGCGAGCTGTTCACGGCCGCCAACGTCGACATGGTCCTGCGCACCACCGGCATGGCGGCGGCGGTGACGGTGGCCGCCGCCGCGCTGGCGCTCCCGCTCGCGTACTACATGGTCCGGCGCGCAAGCCTCCGGGTGAAGGCGCTGCTCTACCTGGCGATCATGTTGCCGTTATGGTCGAGCTATCTCGTGCGCGTCTACTCGTGGAAGCTGATCCTGGCGCGCGAGGGAATCGTCACCTGGCTCGCGGAGCGGCTCGGTCTGCGTGGCCTGCTGGAGGCGGTGCTCGCTCTGCCCGTGATCGGCGGGCCCTCGCTGTCGACCTCGCACCTCGGCACGTTCCTGGTCTTCCTCTACGTCTGGCTGCCGTTCATGATCCTGCCGGTGATCGCCGCGCTGGAGCGCGTGCCGCGCTCGCTCGTGGAGGCGTCCGCCGATCTCGGGGCCCGGCCGCGCCAGACCTTTCACAAGGTCATCCTGCCGCTCGCCCTCCCCGGCCTCGTCGCCGGCTCGATCTTTACCTTCTCGCTGACCCTGGGCGACTACATCATCCCCGGCATCGTCGGCACGTCGCACCCGTTCATCGGGCAGGCGGTGTACCAGCACCAGGGGACAGCCGGCAACATTCCGATGGCCGCCGCCCTCACGGTGGTGCCCATCGTCGTGATGGGCGCATACCTGGCGGTGGCGCGCCGGCTCGGCGCGTTCGAGGCGCTCTGACGTGCTGAAAGCCGCGGCCACCGGCACGCTCCTGTTCCTCCACGTTCCGCTCTTCTTCATCGTCCTGTACGCCTTCAGCAGCGAGGACAAGAGCTTCGTGTTCCCGCCGCCTGGCCTCACGACACGATGGTTCGCCGTCGCCTGGACGCGACCGGACATCCACGAGGCGATCATGCTGTCCTTGCAGGTGGCCGCCGTGTCGACGGCGCTCGCGCTCGTGCTCGGTACGCTGGCGGCCGCCGCGGTCTGGCGGTCGCGGTTCTTCGGCCGCGAGAGTATCTCGCTGCTGCTCATCCTGCCGATCGCGCTACCGGGGATCATCACCGGCATCAGCCTGCGAAGCGCCTTCAATCTCGGCGGTATCCCCTTCAGCTTCTGGACGATCGTGCTCGGCCACGCCACCTTTTGCATCGTGGTCGTCTACAACAACGTCATCGCCCGTCTGCGCCGCACGTCGGGCGCGCTCATCGAGGCGTCGATGGACCTCGGCGCCAACGGCTTCCAGACCTTTCGCCACGTGATCCTGCCGAACATGGCCACCGCGCTCCTCGCCGGCGGCATGCTCGCCTTCGCCCTGTCCTTCGACGAGGTCATCGTCACGACGTTTACGGCCGGCCAGCAGTCGACGCTGCCGATCTGGATGCTCACCGAGCTCGTGCGCCCGCGCCAGCGCCCGGTGACCAACGTGGTTGCGGTATTCGTCATCCTCGTCACCCTGGTACCGATCCTGCTCGCCTTCTACCTGACACGCGACAGCCACGAGGTCGCGGGCGCCGGCAAGTGAGGCCGGCCCGCCGCGGCCCGAGAGGAGACTGCCCATGCTGCACGCGAGCCTGCTGATCGATGGAGAACTGGTCACGGGCCACGGCCCCGAGGAGCCGATTCTCGATCCGGCCACCGGCCGCACCATCGCGCGCGTGAAGGAGGCGTCGCCCGAGCAGGTGGACCGGGCGGTTGCCGCGGCGGTTCGCGCGTTCGGCCCGTGGAGCCGCACCACACCGCAGGAGCGCTCGCTTCTGCTGCTGAAGCTCGCCGATCGCCTCGAGGCGGACGGTGGGGAGTACGCGGCGCTGGAGTCCCTCAACTGCGGCAAGCCTCGTGCGCGCGTGCTTCCCGACGAGCTGCCGGCCATCGTCGACTGCTTTCGCTTCTTCGCCGGCGCCGCGCGCGTCCTCGGGGGCAGCGCGACCGACGAGTACATCGCGGGCCACACCAGCATGATCCGGCGCGACCCCGTCGGCGTCGTGGCGCAGATCACGCCCTGGAACTATCCGCTGATGATGGCGGCGTGGAAGCTCGCGCCGGCGCTGGCCGCCGGCAACACGGTGGTGCTCAAGCCCTCGGAGCAGACGCCGCTCACAACGCTGAAGCTGGCCGGCCTGCTCGCCGAGCTGTTTCCAAAGGGCGTCGTGAACATCGTGGCCGGCCGCGGCGAATCGGTGGGCACACCGCTCATCGGACATCCCGGGGTGCGGATGATCTCGCTGACGGGCAGCATTCTCACCGGTCAGAAGGTGCTCCAGGCGGCGGCGGCCGACCTCAAGCGCACCCACCTGGAGCTGGGCGGCAAGGCGCCCGTTCTCGTCTTCGACGACGCGGATCTGGAGTCCGTCGTGGCCACTCTCCGCGCCGCCGGCTTCTACAACGCCGGCCAGGACTGCACCGCCGCCTGCCGCGTCTACGCGGCACCGCGCATCCACGACCGCCTGGTGGCGGATCTGGGCGCCGCCGTCGGAAGCCTCAAGCAGGGCCCCCCGGACAAGGAGGATACGGAGCTCGGCCCGCTGATCAGCGCACGGCAGCGCGAGCGCGTGGCAGGGTTCGTGGAGCGCGCCGTGGCTACCCCACACATCGAGGTGGTGACGGGCGGCGGCGTTGCGGCGGGCGAGGGGTTCTTCTATCGCCCGACGCTCCTCGCGGGCGCGCGCCAGACGGACGAGATCACGCGCAAGGAAGTCTTCGGCCCCGTCGTGTCGGTCACGCGCGTGTCGGATCCGGAGCAGGCGATCGAGTGGGCCAACGATTCGGAGTATGGCCTGGCCGCCTCCGTGTGGACGGGGAGCGTGAAGACGGCGATGCAGGTCGCGAGCCGCTTGCAGTACGGCTGCGTCTGGGTGAACCAGCACTTCACGCTCGTCAACGAGATGCCACACGGCGGACTGAAGATGTCCGGCTACGGCAAGGACATGTCGGTGTACGGCCTGGAGGACTACACCGTCGTCCGCCACGTCATGGTGAACTTCGGCTGATGGTTTGCGACGCGGCGGTCCCGGCGCTACACTCCGGCCCTACGCACTCGAACACCTCGGAGGTGCCCGATGAAGCGAGCGATGGTCATTCTCATGCTGTGCAGTGCCACCGCAGCGGTGGTCTCCGGCTGCGCCACGAAGAAGTTCGTCCGCGAGCAGGTGGGCGCGACCGAAGGCCGACTCGGACAGCGCGTTGACACGCAGGAGAGCGAGCTGAAGCAGACCGCCCAGCGTACGGACGCCAACGCGCAGGGACTCGATACCGCCAATCAGCGCTTGCAGGGCGTCGATTCGCGCCTGCAGAGCGTCGATTCGCGCGTGGGTGAGGTGAGCGCGCTGGCGATCGAGGCTCAGCGTGACGCCCGCGCGGCAGGTGAGGCCGTGCGCGAGACCGATCGGCGCTTCGCCGGTCGCAACAAGCTGGCGGCGCTGGAGACCAAATCGGTCTTCTTCGACTTCGGCAAGGCCGACGTGCGCGATGAGGGCTACGCCGAGCTGGAGGAGATCGCCAGGGCGCTGAAGGCCGATCCCGACGCGGTGGTCGAGCTGCAAGGCTTCGCAGACCCGCGCGGCACCGACGCCTACAACTATCGGCTGACGCGCGATCGGGTGGACGCCGTCATCCGTCATCTCGTGCAGCGCCACGGCATCGAGCTGCGGCGGATCCACGCGGTGGGCATGGGCAAGGTGCCGCCGGAGGCGGGCGCCAGGGCCGATCGCGACGCGCTCGCCAAGAGCCGGCGCGTCGACATCGTGCTCCTCGCACCGCAGAGCTAGCCCGCCGCCACGGGCCGGCCGGCCGGCCCGTGGCTCCCTCCGACATTTCTTGGCCGCCGGCGGGCGAGTCACTTATCGTGGGTCTGTCACCGTCGTTCGGCTCTGCCGCCGCCTCTGGCAGCCGCCCGGATCTGGAGAGCCTCGAAGATGCGACGTTCGCTGCACGTTCTCGCCGCGCTGATGGTGCTCGTCGCCGGGACGAGCGCCGCCGAAGGGGCCCCGTCGTTTCCCGCCGCGCCGCCGTCCGGCCGCGTCGTCAGCGACGCGGCCAACCTGATCAACGGCGGCGACGCCTCGGAGATCGCCCGACTGGCGGACGCGCTCTACAGCGAAAAGCAATATCCGATTCGCGTGGTGACGATTCGCTCGCTGGCCGCTCACGGAGCCGACGGCTACACGATCGAGCGCTACGCCGCCGCGCTGATGCAGTCCTGGCGCGCGGACGAGCACTTCCATTCCTACGGCATGCTGCTCCTCGTTGCCGCCGACAATCGCGCCGCGCGCATCCAGCTCGGCGCCTCGTGGGGGACGGCCCACGACGGCCGCGCCCGCAAGGTGATGGACGGGTTGATCTTGCCGGCGTTCCGGAAGGGCCAGCTCTCCGCGGGCATCCTGGGTGGTGTTCGCGGCTTCGACGCCATGGCCCGCCAGCTCCCCCTGCCGATCAGGGACCAGCCGGCGTGGCTCCCCGCCGCGCTCGACGTCAACGCGCTCGAGCTCGACCTTCGGCTCGAGGGCGATTGGTGGGTGCTGCCGGCGTTCGCGGTCGGCGGCCTGATGCTGGTGATCGGCCTCGTCTCGTTCGCCCGGAAGGGTCGCAAGAGCTGGGCGTGGGCCGCCGCCGCTTTCATCTTCGGGCTGATCCTGTCCCGGATCTTCGGCGGGGGCTCCGCGGAGGCGAGCGGGTCCGGAGGGGGCGCGACCGGCGAGTGGTAGGCGGCGACGCCGACGGCTTGCGGGAGGAGCCGTCGGCGTTGCAGACTGCGGCCCGTGATCCGCATTCACATGCGCGTGCCCGGCACCCAGCCCATGCCGGACCTCATGCGCGTCATCCAGTCCATCGAGACCGCCGGCTTCGACGGCGCCGGCATCCTCGACAGCCAGCTCCTGTCGCGCGACACGTTCGTCGTCCTTTCACAGGCCGCCACGCACACGTCGCGCCTCACGCTTTTTCCGGCGGTGACCAATCCGTTCACGCGCCATGCTTCCGTCCTGGCCGGCGCCATCCAGAGCGTCGAGGAGCTGGCCCCCGGCCGCGTGAAGTTCGTGATGGGCACCGGGTACACGTCGGCCAGCACCATCGGACGCCGCGCGGCGACGCTGGCCGACATGCGCGAGTGCTTGCGCACCGTGCGTGCGCTCCTGGCCGGTGAATCGGCGGATTTCGCCGGCACGCCGGGGCGGCTCGCCTTCGCCGCGCGGCGGCCGATTCCGCTCATCATGGCGGCCTCGGGGCCGAAGGCCATCGAGCTGGCCGGCGAGATCGCGGACGGCGTGCTGCTGCTCGTCGGGTTCAACCGCGGCATCGTCGAGCGCGCGCTGGAGCACCTGGAGCGGGGGGCCAGGCGGGCGGGACGCCGCGTGTCGGATCTCGAGGTGATCTGGGCGGTGCGGACGTGCACGGCGCCGACGACGGCGGAGGCGCGACGGCTGGCGCGGCCGACGGCGGTGCACTGGGGCGTCCTGCGCTGGGGCGGCCACTGGCTGGAGCCCGCCGGCATCAAGCTGCCGGCGCTCGAGATTCCCGAGGCGGTGCACGAGATCTATCCGGATCTCTCGCACGCCCACGACTGGGAGGCGGCGATTCGCGCCACGTCGTTCGTGTCCGACGAGGTCGTGGCGCAGCTGTGCGAGGCCATTGGACTGGTCGGCGCCCCGGCCGACTGCGCGGCGCGAATCGCCGACATGGCGAAGCTCGGCGTGCAGAGCGTCTACCTGATGCCGACGCTGACGTTCGCGCCGCCGGAGCGGGAGATCGCGACGTTCCGCGACGTGGTGTTCCCGCGGCTCCGGCCATGACCTCCCGCACCCTGACCGTCGACGGCGCGCGTCTCTGGGACACCATCCTGGCGTCGGCGAAGATCGGGCCCGGCCGCACGCCGACCGGCCTGCGGCGCCTGGCCCTCACCGACGCCGACCGCGAGATGCGCGATCTCTTCGCACGCTGGTGCCGGGAGGCGGGCTGCGCCGTGACCGTCGACCGGATGGGCAACATGTTCGCGCGGCGTCCGGGGACGGACGATTCGCTGCCGCCCGTGCTCGTCGGCAGCCATCTGGACACGCAGATCGCCGGCGGGCGCTACGACGGCATCCTCGGCGTGCTGGCCGCGCTCGAGATCGTGCGCACGCTGAACGACGCCGGCGTGCGCACGCGGCGGCCGATCGAGATCGTGAACTGGACCAACGAGGAGGGCGCGCGGTTCCAGCCGCCGATGCTCGGCTCCGCCGTCTTCGGCGGCGTGCGCACGCTCGAGTGGGCCCACGCGCGCGCGGATGACGCGGGGCGCACGGTCGGTGAGGAGCTGCAGCGGATCGGCTACGCGGGCACCGCGCCCGTCGGCGGACGCGCGATCGACGCGTACTTCGAGCTGCACATCGAGCAGGGGCCGCTGCTCGACGACAAGGGCATCCCCGTGGGCGTCGTGGCGGGCACCTACGCCGTGCGCGGCATGAACGTGGAGGTGCGCGGCGAGACGGCGCACTCCGGGCCGACGCCGATGGCGGCGCGGCGCAACGCGCTCGTCGGCGGCGCGATGCTGATCGTGGCCGTGAACGAGATCGGCTTCGCCTACGCGCCCGACGGCAAGGCCACCACCTCGCGCATCGAGGTGTGGCCCAACCTGGCCGGCATCCTGCCCGACTGGGCGAAGGTCACCATCGACGTGCGCCATCCGGAGGCGGCGACGGCGGAGCGGATGGTGGCCGACGTGCGGCGTGCCATGGCCGACTGCTCGCAGCGCGCGCAGGTGGAGATGGCCATCGTGGAGACGTGGCAGTTCGGCGCCGAGCGCTTCGATCCGGAGCTCGTCGATCTCCTCCGGCGCGCGGCGCGGGACGTGGGCGCGCCGTCCCTGGACCTGCCGAGCCAGGCGGGCCACGACGCCTACTACGTCTCGCGCGTGGCTCCGACGGCCATGATCTTCACGCCCTGCGACCGGGGCATCTCGCACAACGAGAACGAGAGCACGCGGCTCGAGGACGCGCTGCCGGGGGTGAATGTCCTGCTGCGCGCGGTGCTCGAGCGCGCCGATCGGTGACGCCGCCGTCCGGGTCGCGCCGGATGGCGCGCCCGTCAAGCTCGCGGGCTCTCATCGGTTCCGGATCTTCCGTGATGATCACGGCACCAGAGACACACGACGCAGTCCCGATGTTCAGGAACGAAGCAGATCTTGTGCGCCGTCTCGTTCCGGCACTGCGGGCAGAAGGCCACGAACTGTTCAGCCATCGCGAGCGGCCTCGGATACGGCGCCCGGCACGGAAAAACTTTCGTCAACTCTGGAGCAAAAGTTCACTCGTGCACGCCTTCTTTCATTGACGCGCGGCCCATTGCTCAGTATCGTTTCTCGCATGACGGATTCGACGAATTCCGGCCCGAGTCCGCATCGACGCGCCGGCACGCCGCGCCGAGACGCGGCGCCATCGAGTGACGCCGTGATCCAGGCCGGTCGCCTCTGGCGGCAGCACTGTTCATGGTGCGCGCGATGCGACGTAACGAGGCCGGGCTGCCAGCTCGGGCGCAGCGCCTATGAGCTCTACGTGTGGCTGGCTCGCATGCCGATCGAACGCGCAGGCTGACCCTCGCGCGAACCCGCCGACAATCTAGCGCTCGGCGATCAGCCGCGCGAGAGCCCCGGGGTTCAGCGGCTGGGTGAGGTGCGCATCGAAGCCGGCGGCTCCGGCGCGACGACTGTCGTGTGGTTGTCCGTACCCCGTCATCGCAACGAGAAGGACCCTGTCGCCGCCGGGACTCGACCTCACCGCCTCGGCCACGGCGTAGCCGTCCATTTCGGGTAGGCCCAGGTCGATCAGCGCAATGTCCGGCGTCGAGGCTCGCAGCATCTCGACGCCGCGCGCACCCGTCGCCGCCTCCTCGACCTCGTGACCCCAGGACTCCAGCAGGACGCGGAGCCCGTGGCGCAAGTCGCGGCTGTCTTCGATGATCAGGATGTGACGCGCGGGGCCGGCGACCTTCTCGGGCTCCGATGACGGAACCGACGTCGCGGCCTCCAGGCGCGGGATCCGCACGGTGACCTCGGCGCCGAAATTCGGCCCCGCACTGGCGGCCGAGACGGTGCCGCCGTGCAACTCGACGAGGCGCTTCACCAGCGCGAGGCCGAGGCCCAGCCCACCGTCCGTGCGGTCGAGGCTCGCGCTCGCCTGGACGAAGAGATCGAAGATCCGTGGCAGGACGTCGGCGGCGATGCCGATGCCGGTATCGCGGATCGTGAGCACGGCATACTCCGTGTCGGCCGCGACGGCCAGATGGATGCGTCCGCCCGGCGGAGTGTACTTGAGCGCGTTGTCGAGGAGGTTCGAGACGACCTGTTCCAGCCGCGCCGGGTCGGCATGGACCATGACCGAATCGCCCGTGAGCCTCACCGCGTGCCGTGTCGTCCGGCCGATCTCGTCGAAGGACGACAGGACTCGCAGCGCCAGCTGCTTGAGATCCTCGGGGCGCCGGTTGAGGCGAACCTTGCCCGAGACGAGCTTCGAAACGTCGAGGAGGTCGTCGAGCAGCCGCGCGAGGTGTCGCGACTGGCGGATGATGATCTCACGCATCGGTGCCGTCTGATCTCCCGGCTTGCCCAGCCTGTCCAGCACGTGAACGGCCGCGCTGATCGCGGCGAGCGGGTTGCGCAGCTCGTGGCCGAGCATGGCGAGGAACTCGTCCTTCGCGCGATTCGCGCTCTGGACGCCCCTGAGGTGGAGCGAGAGGATCTGCTCGTTCTTGTTCCGGAGGCGCTCGCTCACCTTGAGCAGCACCTTGAATTCCAGGTTCGCGTGCGCCTCGGCGAGTGGCCGCAGCGCAGCCGCCATGATCTCCAGAACGACGCAGGCGTCGCGCGCCCGGACGGTCGCCGATCGCGGCCGGTGCTCGAAGACTCCCATCTCGCCGAACGTCTCGCCGGCCGGCATGAGGGAGAGCACGACGCTGTCTCCGCGCGCGGTCGCGAGCACCGCCTCGGCCGAGCCGGATCCGATGAGGAAGATCGAATCGCCGAACTCGCCCTCGCGCACGATGACCTCGCCCGGACGGAAATGCCGCTCGGTGGACGCTTCGTCGCTGAGAAGCCACTGGACGTGATGGGCGTCGAGGCTCGACAGGATCGAGTGGTCCCGCATGAACGCGGCCCAACCGAAAGTCTTCACGGCCGTCCTGCCACGCGCATGATGGCGACTCCGGCGCAGGAGGAGCGAGCGGCGCTGCAGTGAGGCGACTCTACGCCCCGGTCATCCACGGGTCAAGGCAACGCGCCATGTTGACAGGTTGATAGGACAACCCCATACTCCCGCCCGTGAACAAAACCCACATCGATCTCGCCAAGGAACGCGGTCGCGGCATCGAGGCGCTGAAGGGTACGAACGTCCCCGCCGTGTTCTGCGACGCGGTGAAGGTGCAGCTCGAGGAGTGCACGATGCTCTTCATCTCGGGCAAGGTGGGCGTCCGTCCCGACGGCACCCTGGCCGGCCGCACGATGCGCGAGCAGACGCAGCAGACGCTCGAGAACATCCGCGAGGTGTTGCAGCGCGAGGGCGCCACCATGGACGATATCGTGCGCGTCCGGGTGTACGCCACGCAGGTCGACTCCGCCTCGCTCCGTGACATCCACGACGTGCGCTCGAAGTTCTGGACGCAAGGGAAGTACCCGGCCAGCACGCTCGTGCGCGTGGACCAGCTCATCCGCGACGGCGCCATCATCGAGATCGACGCCGACGCCGTCATCGCTTCCTGAGGAGATCTCCATGACGCAACACGTGACGCGCCGCCAGCTTCTCGTCGGCGGCGCCGGCCTCGCGGGCATCATCGCGGCGCGCCGGGCGCCGGCCTTCGCCCAGACGCGCGAGATCCGGATCATCAAGTCGTCGCACTTCGTCCCGGCCTCGGACGCCGAGCTCAAGCGCCAGGGCGACGAGTGGGGCAAGCAGAACCGCGCGACGTTCGCGATCGACGCGGTGCCGACCGGCCAGCTGAACACCAAGAAGGCGGCGATCGTGACCGCGCAGGCGGGCGCGGATCTCGCCATGCTCTGGATCGGCGACCAGGACCTTTACTTCGACCACCTGGTCGACGTGCCGGACGTCGTCGAGGAGGTCGGCAAGAAGCTCGGGCCGTGGCATCACCCCGAGGACTTCAAGATCCGGGGCGCCTGGAAGGCGGTTCCGTGGTACGCGGTGGTGTGGCCAATGACCTATCGGACCGACCTGCTCGAGAAGGTCGGCGAGAAGGTCCCCGACACGTGGGAGGACCTGTATCGCGCCGGCAAGAAGCTGAAGGCCGCCGGGCATCCGATCGGCATCGCGCTCGCCGCCTCCGACGACGCCAACTTCGCCACTCGCGGGCTCCTGTGGTGCTACGGCTCGAGCTACGTGGGCAAGGACGGCAAGGCGGTCACCATCGACAATCCGCGCACTGTCGAGGCCGTGGAGTTCATGAAGCGGTTTTACAAGGACTGCATGGAGCAGGAAGTGCTGTCCTGGGACGACTCGAACAACAACCGCTGCATGAACGCGGGCAAGTGCGCGTTCATCTTCAATCCCACGAGCGCCTATGCGGCCGCCAAGAAGCAGGGCGTCAAGGTGCGCGGGTCCGAGCAGCAGATCCACGAGGTGATGGACCACGCGCTGCCGCCGCGCGGGCCGGCCGACCGGGCCACGTCGGCGAACTACGGCATGCTGGGCATCTTCAAGTTCTCCAAGAACATCGACGCGGTGAAGGACTTCCTGCGATACCACTACGAGCCGGCCCAGCAGGACAAGTTCATCGAGACGAGCGAGGGCTACAACGTGCCGTTCCTCGAGAAGCCCACGCACCATCCCATCTGGTCGTCGAATCCGAAGTACAAGTTCGTCAAGGACATCATGAAGTACACGCACCCGCCGTCCTATCCGGGGCCGTCCACGGCCGCGTCGCAGGTGGTCATGGCGCTGCACGTGATCCCGGAGATGTTCGCGCGCGCCGCCACCGAGCGCATGAGCACCAAGGACGCCATCGACTGGGCCGAGAAGGAGATCACCGAGATCCACGCCGGCCGTAAGCGCGTCACCGGCTGAGGCGAGATGGCGGAGCGGCGGGCGCTGTCGGCGGAGGCCGCCGCCGGCTACGGCTTCATCGCGCCGGCGGCCGTGCTCATCGTAGGGCTCATCGGCTTTCCATTCGTCCTCGCGCTCTGGTTCAGCGTGACGGAGACGTGGGTGGGCCGGCCCGGGCCCTTCGTCGGCCTCGCCAACTTCGTGCGCCTGTCCGGCAACGGCACCTTCCAGCTCACGCTGGTCAACTCGCTCCTCTACACGATCGGCGCCGTCGCCCTGAAGGCGGTGCTCGGCTTCATCCTGGCGCTCCTGCTCCTGCGCATCACGCGCTTCGAGAAGCTCATCCGCGGCGCCATTCTGCTGCCGTTCGTCATCCCGACCGCGCTCAGCACGCTCGCGTGGTGGTGGATGTTCGAGCCGACGTACAGCGTGCTGAACTGGACGGGCCGCGCGCTCGGCCTGCTCGCGACCGACGTGCCCTGGCTGTCGGATCCGACGCTGGCGCGCATCTCCATCATCGTCGTCAACGTCTGGCGCGGCCTGCCGTTCTTCGCCATCACCATCCTGGCCGGCCTGGTGGCGATCCCGCCCGAGTACTACGAGGCGGCGGAGACCGACGGCGCCAGCGCCTGGCAGCGCTTCCGCAACGTCACGCTGCCGCTCGTGAAGCCGGTGCTCGGCATCGTGGTGTTGTTCTCGACGATCCTCACCATGGCGGACTTCAACATCGTCTACCTGATGACGCGTGGCGGCCCGATGAACTCGACGCACCTGTTCTCGACGCTCGCCCACCAGGCGGGAATGACGAGCGGGCGGCTCAGCGAGGGCGCGGCCATCTCGCTGTTCCTCTTCCCGCTGCTGGTCGTGATCGTGATCGTGCAGCTCCGGCTGGTCCGCCGACAGACCGCGTATGAGTAAGGCCAGCACGCGACATCGCGGCGGCACCTGGGCGTACGTCGCCATCACGCCGTTCGTGCTGTTCGCGCTGTTCCCCTTCTACTACATGGTGGTCACCTCGCTGAAGGGCGACCCGGAGCTCTACGACCTGGACTCGATCCCGTACTGGATCAGCGACGGCGCGACGCTGCGCCACTACGCGTTCTTGCTGACCGAGACGTTGTTCCCGCGCTGGTTCTTGAATACCCTCTTCGTCAGCGCCATGACCGTGGTGGTGTCGGTGAGCGTCGGCATCCTGGCCGCCTACGCGGTGGCGCGGCTGCGCTTCCGCGGCGTGGCGACGTTCGGCGTCGGCATCTTCATCACGTACCTGGTGCCGCCGGCGCTGCTGTTCATTCCCCTGGCCATCATCGTCACGCAGCTCGGGCTGTCGGACACGCCCTGGGCGCTCATCGTCACGTATCCGACGTTCCTGGTGCCGTTCAATACCTGGCTTCTGATGGGCTACTTCCGCACGATTCCGCGCGAGATCGAGGAGTGCGCACTGATCGACGGCTGCAACCGCCTGCAGGCGCTGTTGCGCGTGGTGCTGCCGGTGGCGCTGCCCGGCATCGTGTGCGCGATCCTCTTTTCCTTCACGTTCGCGTGGAACGAGTTCCTCTATTCGCTCGTGTTCGTGTCGTCCGGGGTGAAGAAGACGATCACCGTCGGCGTGACGTCGGAGCTGATCCGCGGCGACATCTACTTCTGGGGGTCGCTCATGGCGGGCGGGATCATCGGCGCGCTACCGATCGTGATCGCCTACGTCTTCTTCCTCGATTACTACGTGAGCGGCCTCACCGGCGGCGCGGTCAAGGGCTGACGCATGAGGAAGCTCCTCATCTACCACAGTCGGGCCGAGCAGCTCCGCAAGCTGATCACCGAGCGGGTGAATGGCCTCGACGTCGCCGCGGGCTTCGACGACGCCACCCTCGACCGGCATATCGGCGACGCCGACGCGCTCCTCGCCTGGAAGTTTCCGCTGGCGGCGCTCGAGCGGGCGCGGGCGCTGCGCTGGATCCAGCTGAGCAGCGCCGGCGCCGAGCAGCTGCTACCGGCGCGCGCCCAGCTGGCCAACATCGTCGTCACCAATACGCGCGGCATCCACGTCGACCTCATGGCCGACTACGCCTTTGGCGCGATGGTCGCGCTCAACATGTCCTTCGCACAGTTCTTCACCAACCAGCAGACGGGCACGTGGGAGCAGCGCCTGTCGGTGCCGCTGGCCGGCCGTACGCTCGGCGTGATCGGCGCCGGCGCCATCGGCGGCGAGATCGCCCGCCGCGGCGTCGCCTTCGGGATGCACGTGCTGGCCGTCAAACGCAGGCCGGCGCCCGTGGACGGCGCCGCCGAGGTGGTCGCGCCCGACCGGCTCCACGCCGTCCTCGGAAGGTCCGACTTCGTGGTCCTCGTCGTGCCGCAGACGGACGCCACGCGCGGCATGATCGGCGAGACCGCGCTGCGCGCCATGAAGCCGACGGCCTACCTGGTCAACATCGCCCGGGGCAGCGTCGTGGACGAGGCGGCGCTGGTGCATGCGCTGCGCAAGCAGTGGATCGCGGGGGCGGCGCTCGACGTCGTGGAGGAGGAGCCGCTGCCGCAGGACAGCCCCCTGTGGTCGCTGCCGAACGTCATCGTGACGCCGCACGTGGCCGGCGAGCCGGCCGATTACGCGCGCCGCGTGGCCGAGGTGTTCGTGGACAACCTGCTGCGCGTGCGGCGCGGCGAGCCGTTCCGGAACGTCGTCGACTTCGATCGGGGATACTGACATGGACGCACACGCGGACCTGCTGGCGGACATCGACAAGCGGCGCGACGAGGCGCTGGAGCTCGTCAGCGGCCTCGTCAAGCGCCCGAGCGAGAATCCGCCCGGCGACGTCCGCGCGGCCACGGAGTACCTGGCGGCGTGGTTCCGGGAGCGCGGCCTTCCGCCGCGGATCATCGAGACGAAGCCGGCCGACGGCCTGCTCAACTTCGTCATCGAGGCCGCCGGGGCCGGTCCCGGGCGCCACGTCATCCTGAACGGCCACACGGACACCTTCCCCGTCGGCGACCGCGCGCTGTGGAGCGCCGATCCGTTCAGCGGAGCCGTCGCGGACGGCAAGATCCACGGGCGGGGCGTGGCGGACATGAAGGGCGGCCTGGCAGCGTCGGTGATGGCCTTCGCGCTGCTGGCGGCGCGGCGCCACGCGTGGCGCGGGCGGCTGACGCTGGCCGTGGTCTGCGACGAGGAGACGATGGGTCCGTGGGGCGCCAACTGGCTGGTCGACCGCGATCCCAAGCTCACGGGCGACGCCGTCATCATCGGCGAGCCGAGCTCTCCCAAGACGATCCGCTTCGGCGAGCGCGGCTTCGTGTGGGTCCGGGTGACGACGCGAGGCCGCAGCAGCCACGCCGCCTATCCGCATCACGGCTGGAACGCCATCGCCGCGATGACACGGCTGCTGGTGGCGCTCGCCGCCCTCGAGACGCGCCCGTGGCCGGTGCCCGAGGACTTCTTGCGCACGATCGACACTGCGCGCGCGACCACGGACGAGCTGCTCGGCGCCGGCACCACGGACGTGCTCTCCGCCGTCAACGTCAACCTCGGCACCATCCGCGGCGGCACCAAGATCAACCTGACTGCCGACTACTGCGAGGCGGACGTCGACATCCGCCTGCCGCCCGGCGTGACGGGCGCCGCCATGCTGCAGCACGTGGGACGGATCGTGCGCGCCGAGCGCGGCGCCGACTACGAGGTGCTGCGCCGCAGCGAGGCGAACTACTCGTCGCCCGATCACGAGCTGTTCGCCATCATGAGCAAGAACGTCGCCGACACGACCCGCGCCGTCCCCGGGCTCACGATCGGCGCGCCGGCCACGGACTCGCGCGTGTTCCGCCGCGCCGGCATGCCGGTCGCGGTGTTCGGCCCGCGGCCGTACAACCTCGGGGCGGCCGACGAGTACATCACGGTGACCGACTATCTCGACACCATCCGCGTCCACGCGCTGACCGCGCTCGACTTCCTGACCGCCTGAGGGGGCGCCATGGCACGCCTCCAGATTCCCAAGGGAACGGCAAAGGCGGTCACCCTGCGCGAGGGCCAGACGCCGCGCATCATCAACGTCGAGGGCAAGCAGGTGGCGGACTTCATCGCCTTCAACGCGGAGGACATGACGGAGTTCTCGAGCCCGATCCACACGCTGGAGCTGCGCGCGCTCATGAACCTGGTGGCCGCCGTGAGCGCCTGCCCGATGGACCTGAACCCGATCAGCGGCTACAAGACCCACGACCTCGCCATCGAGGTCGTCTGAGGAGCCCATGCCACCCACGAACAAGCAGATCCGCGCCAAGGGGCTCATGGAGCCCATCAGCCACTACACGGATGCCGTCGTCGCCGGCAAGACCATCTACGTGTCGGGCTGCGGGGCGTCGGACGAGCACGGCAACCTCGTCGGCCGCGGCGACATCACCGCCCAGACGCGCAAGACCCTCGACAACATGAAGATCGCGCTCGCCGCCGCCGGCGGCAGCCTGGACGACGTGGTGAAGGTGACCGTCTACCTCGCCGACGTGAACGATCGCCAGAAGGTGAACGAGGTCCGCAAGGAGTACTTCAAGGACACGAAGCCGGCCAGCACGCTGATCCAGATCAGCAAGTTCGCGCTGGACGGGATGCTGATCGAGATCGAGGCGGTGGCCGTCACGCGCTGAGCCCGGGCCGCGCTCCGCTTACCGGGGCGCGGCCTCGATCATGCCACGCGGTCCAATCGTCCTTCCGGCTCGTCGGGGCCTCGGCGACGCGGATCGACCGATGCCAGCCATTCCTGACACCCGGTCAGCGTCGCCCATAGATCATCGAGCATCCGAAGACGGCTTTCGGCGAGTCGATCGAGCTCCTTGCGAAGGGCGGCCTCCTGCTCGCGCGCGGTCGTCAGGATCGAGTCAACGGTCGCGGTCGCCTCCGCCACCAGCCGTTCCGCCTCGTTGCGTGCCGCATCGGTCACTGCCTGTGCTCGCGCCTGGGCGTCATGGAGCAGTGCCTCCACTTCCTCCAGCGCCGTGCTCCGTAGCAGCTCGAGCCGCGTCGCGGCGGGAGCGTCGTCCTTGCCTTCGTCGCGCTCCGACGGCGCCACCGCCTGCCCCTCGCTTTCGAGCAGTCTCAGCTGGGCTTCCGTCTCGATGTACCGTCGCTGGGCGGTGTGCAACGCCTCGGCCACCTCATCGAGGAATGCCGTGACCTCGGAAGGGTTCAGGCCGCCGAGGAGTTGTCTACCGAAGCGTCGAGATTTCACGTCGT
Source organism: Candidatus Methylomirabilota bacterium (assembly GCA_036556545.1). Lineage (GTDB taxonomy): Bacteria > Methylomirabilota > Methylomirabilia > Rokubacteriales > CSP1-6 > AR12. The sequence continues at coordinate 34,024 of DATBJF010000125.1, read as the reverse complement.
ACGAGGTCATCTCGACGCCCTCATCTTCTTTCGCATCCGGCACCTCGAGAGAAAGCTCATCGTCGGGCCTCTGTCGGTCTGGTTGCGCGAAGCGGGCGAACACGCCGGACCAGGAACGCTCCATCGATTCGCCTCCTCCGATCAGATGGACAGGTTCCAGATGATGAGGCGACGAAAGAGCGAGTGCAAGACCCAGCACGTGGGCCGGGCGTCGATTCGTACACAAGACTTTGGGTCGCGGCGGTCTATCGCGTCAACGTCGTCGCGGCCGGCGGACGGCACGAACCTTGCCGCTCGGTCCTCCTCCGCAGAAGAACAGCTCGCCGCCATCGGACTCGAGGCCCGACACGCCGACTCCGGGCGGCATCTCGAGCGTGTTGCGGACCTCTCCCGTTCGAGGATCGACCCGCCGGAGATCGCTCTGATCGCCTTCCCACGTGGCGTGCCACAGCTCTCCATCGACCCACGTGACGCCGGTGACGAAGCGCTTGGACTCGATCGTGCGGAGAACCGTGCCCGTCCCCGGATCGATCTGATAGATCTTGCGGTCGCGATACTGCCCCACCCACAGCGTGCCTTCGGCCCAGGTGAGGCCGGAGTCACCGCCGCCGCCGGGCGCCGGGATCGTGGCAAGCACGCGGCCGGTCTTCGGATCGATCTTCTGGATGCGATCCTCGGCGAGCTGAAACAAATGCTCGCCGTCGAAGGCCGTGCCTGCGTGTGCGGCGGCGTCGAGCGACCGTAGGATCTTGCCGCTCGCCGGATCGACGGCGTTCAGCTTGTCTCCGGACGCGAACCAGACGTGCTGGCCGTCGAACGTGACTCCGTGCACCTGCTCGACACCCGGGAAGGGCCCATACTCACGGACGATCTCGGCCGCTGATCGAGTCATGCGCCCATCCTAGTCGGTTGGCAGCGGCGAGGGGAGTAACAAGCTCGTCGCGAATCCCGGCACGGGCGGGGTCATCCAGCGACGAGCCCGCCCGCGACCGTACGACTGCACCTTGCCGGCCGCCTCGAGCGAATCGAGCGCCCGCTGCACCGTGCGCTGGCTCGTGCCGAGCGCCAGCGCCAGGGCCGAGCTGGACCACGACTCACCGTCGGCGAGGCAGGCGAGCACCGGCGCATGCTCGTCTTCGACGGGCGGGGCCAGCACGACCACCTCGCTCGCCCGGCGCGGCGCCAGCGTGAAGCCTCGGGCAGTCGCCCTCACGTCCGCGTGCGTCCGAAGCAGCCTGCGCAGCCGCCCCACTTCGACGCGCAAGCGGGCGCGATACGATTCGTCGGCGAGCGTCGCGCCGAATGCCCGGGCGACGAGCACGTCCCTCGGCACGTCCCCCGGCCACGCCTCGCCGAGCGCGCGTGCGAGCGCGAACAACACCGGTCGCGTTGCGAGCGAGATCACCTTGCCGCCACGGCGCACGACATGGCGGCACGCGTCCACGACGAATGCGCTCGACGCCAGCAACGCCTCGACCTCCTCGAGCAGGAGCAGTCGCTCGCCGCCGCTCGCGATCAGGCGCGCCGCCGGGGTGTCGAGGACGCGGGAGGCGCTCTCCAGCTCCGCCGTCAGCGCCGGAATGCGTGCCTGCCGCGCGGCGGATCCGGCGCGCGCGAGCGCCGCGCGGGCCGCCTGGGTCCGAAGGCGTCGAATCGCGATCCCCGCCGCCACCAGCTCGTGGCCCGTCCTGAGTGCGGGAGGCAGGGGCACGCGGTCCAGCTCGGCGATCCTGCGCTCGGCCTCGTCGAGGCGCCCGATGAGAACGGCTCGGCGGGCCTCGAGATAGCGCGCGAATGCGGCATTGACCCGGTCGCCGTGCTCCTCCAGGGTCGCCCGGGCCGCGTCCAGCGCCCTGGCCGGCCAGCCCAGGTCGCGGGAGACGAGCGCGATCTCGACCTCGGCGACGACGCACCGGGCGCGGGCCACGGGCTCTCTCGGACCAAACGCCCGTGCGGCGCTTCGCAGCAGGGCCTTCGCCCGGACGAGGTCGCCGAGCTGCGCCATGGCGACGCCTCGAAGCGCCAGTGCCGGCGCGTCGTCGCGCAAGGCGACCCGCTTCAGCGCGCCGAGCGGATCGCCCGCCGCCAGTGCCCGGGCGGCTGCCGTGATCAGCGAGTCCATCGGAATCCCGTCACACTTGTCACTCCCACCGTTCGAGACCCGGCGGTAAATCTAGCTCATCAGCGGCACCACCGAACGACATCGAAGAAGGGAGACGGACGATGACGACGCACAGAACGGGGACGCGTAAAGAGTGGCTGACGGCGCGGCTCGCGCTGCTCACGGCGGAGAAGGAGCTCACGCGGCGCAGCGACGAGGTGGCGCAGCGGCGGCAGGAGCTGCCGTGGGTCCGGATCGACAAGGAGTACCGGTTCGAGACCGACGACGGGAGCGCGTCGCTGCCTGATCTCTTCCGCGGGCGCTCGCAGCTCCTCGTCTATCACTTCATGTTCGGGCCCGACTACACGGCGGGCTGCCCCTCGTGCTCGGCGATCGCGGACGGCTTCAACGGCCTCGCCGTGCACCTGGCCCACCACGACGTGATGCTCTGGGCCGTCTCGCGGGCGCCGCTCGCGAAGCTCCAGGCGTACAAGCGGCGGATGGGATGGACGTTCCCGTGGGCGTCCTCGTTCGCCGGCGACTTCAACTTCGACTTCAGCGTCGGGTTCACCGAGGCGCAGCAGCGCGAGGAGGGCATCGAATACAACTACCGCCGCGAGCCGCCGCTCGCCCAGATACCGTCGCGCTCGACACCCGACGGGTCGACGACGTTCGCGGCCATGAGCGGCACGGACATGGCCACGTACACGCGCGAGCGGCCGGGCGTCAGCGCGTTCGCGCTCGAGGACGGCGTCGTCTACCACACCTACTCCGCCTATTCGCGCGGAGTGGACGGCCTCTGGGGCATGTACCAGTGGCTCGACCGCGCCCCCAGGGGTCGTAACGAGACGAACGTCTGGTGGCGCCGCCACGACGAGTACGGCCAGCGCTGAGCGACGTCATGGACCAGCGAGCCTTCGTCGGCGTCTCGGTGCTGCTCTTCGCCGCCAGCACGGCGGTGACCATCGTCTGGTGCGCGTCCACGTGCGCGATGGGCGAGATCCCGATGCCCGGCGGCTGGACGCTGTCGATGGCGTGGGTGCTGATGCCGGGACAGACGTGGCCCGGCGCCGCGGCGTCGTTCCTCGCCATGTGGATTGTGATGATGGTGGCGATGATGCTGCCGTCCCTGGTCCCGATGCTCTGGCGCTACCGCGAGGCGGTCGGCCGGACAGGCGACAGCCGCCAGGGCCCGCTGACCGCGCTCGCGGGCGCCGGGTACTTCTTCGTGTGGACCGCGATCGGAATGGCCGTCTTCCCGCTGGGGCTCGCGCTGGCGGCGGCCGAGATGCAGCAGCCGGCGCTGGCGCGCGCCGTGCCGATCGCGGCCGGCACGATCGTCATCGTGGCCGGGGCGCTGCAGCTCAGCGCCTGGAAGGCGCGTCAGCTTGGCTGCTGCCGGGAGGCGCCCGGCCGCGGCCGCGCGCTCCCGGCGGAGGCCGGCACGGCATGGCGACACGGCCTCCGCCTCGGCGCCCACTGTGCCCGCTGCTGCGGCAATCTCATGGCGGTCCTCCTGGCCGTCGGGGTCATGGACATCGGCGCGATGGCGGTCGTGACCGCCGCCATCACCGCCGAACGACTCGTACCGGCCGGTGAGCGCGTCGCGCGAGCCGTGGGGGTCGTCCTCGTCGGGGCCGGAGTATTTCTGGTCGCGCAGGCGGCGGGGCTCTGAGCTCTGCTCAGAACATGAATCGGATGTCCGAGCCGTAGGTCGGATAGGCGAAGAGCACCTGCTTCAGGTCGTCGGCGGGGATCCGCAGCCGGATGGCGATGGCGAAGAGGTTGATCACCTCGGCCGCGTCGGGCCCGAGGAGATGCGCGCCGACGATACGACCGGTGCCGTCCTCGACGAGCACCTTGAAACCCGACGCCGTCTCGCCCACCCGGCGGGTGTTGAACCAACCGCCGGTGTCCTGCCAGGTCGTGCGGAACTTCAGACCCGCGGCGCGCGCCGCGCTCTCCGTGAGTCCCGCCGATGCCAGCGGCGGCACGGTGAAGACGGCGGAGGCGATGCCGTCGTAGTTCGCGGCGCGATGGTTGCCTTCGAGCAGGTTGCCGGTGAGCACCACGACGTCGTGGTCGGCCTTCGGGGTGAGCGGCGGCCCGCTGGCGGCGGCATCGCCGCCGGCGTATACGGCGGAATTGGAGACGGATTGTAGATACTCGTTCACGATCACGCCGCGCCGCTCGCGCTTGACGCCTGCTTTGTCCAGATCGAGATCGTCGAGCTCGGGCACCCGTCCGGCGCCGTGGACGATCAGGTCGGCCTCGAAACGGCGCTCCGTGCCTTCCTGCAGGCCACGGACGGCCAGACCGTTCGTGCCACCGTCGACACCGCGCACTTCGGTCTCGACCTCGACGCGAACCCCGAGCTCGCGCGTGCGGCGCAGAAGGAGGTCCACCAGATCGGGGTCGAAGCCCTCGAGCGGCCGTGCGCCACGATGCAGGATCGTCACCGCGGCGCCGGCGCGGGCGGCGACGTGAGCGAACTCGAACGAGATGTAGCCGCCGCCGACGAAGATGATGCGTGGGGGCATCCGGTCGAGATTGAGGAAGTCCTCGCTCGTCACGAGCCGGTCGGCCCCGGGGAACGTCAGTGGCACCGGGACCGCGCCGGCGGCGATGAGAACGCGGCGGCCGATCAGGCGCTCGTCGCCGACGGCGAGCGTCGTCCCGTCGATGAAGCGTGCGCGCCCGTGGAACTGCTCGACGCCCAGCTTGGCCCACCCCTCCTCGGTGCGCCCCGGCGTCGGGTCCACGAGCGACCGCTTGAAGCGCATGAGCGCGGGCCAGTCGATGGTCAGCCCGGCCGCGGGCACGCCGATGGTCGCCATGTCTCGCGCGTGATGGACCGCCTCGGCCGCCGACACGAGAATCTTCTTGGGCACGCAGCCGCGCAGCGCGCAGGTGCCGCCAAACGGCCGCGAGTCGACGACCGCGACCGTCCAGCCCGCCTCGCGACACCGCGAGGCCACCGCCGACGTCACGCCCGTTCCGACGACGACGAGATCGAAGCGCCGCGTCATATGGCTCCTCCCGTGGGGACGTTTCGCCCGCTACGGTAGCAGAGCGGCGGTGGGAAGGGGCGCCGTCGATACCGTGCGCAGCAGGAGGTGCATCGGCAAGTAGAAGACGAGAGGGAAGAGGAGCATCGTCAGCGCCAGATACGCGCGAGCGGACATCCGCGTCTGTGGTCTGCTTCCGGGGCCGTAGACCCAGTTGACGTTGTCCGCGGGGTCGGTGATCCAGTAGGTCACCGGCAGGACGATCCAGGCCACCAGCGTCTGGACGATCAGCGCGCTCTCGTCGTAGCCGAGTCGATGGACCAGCCAGACGAGGACGATCGGCAGCACGACGTGGAAGAGCGAGAGCGCCCGAAGGAACCGCGGCTTTCCGCGATCGAACATGTAGTCGCTGAGGCCGAGGAGATGGCGGCCGGTGATCAGCTGCCAGAAGAAGTCCAGGTTCCAGGCGAGCTCGGGCAGCCCGATGGCCAGCGTCATCATGCTCGCCAGGAGCGGGCTCTCGAGCCAGAGCGCCAGCCCGGTGGTGAGCAGGGCGATGTCCGAGAACCAGAGGAAATTCTTCGGTCCCCAGTGGATCCAGTAGACGGGGACCAGCACGCAGAGAAAGAGCGTGTACCCGATCTTGAGCCAGAGGGGGACGAGATCCACGGACGGCGACGGCGCGCGTCTACCCGGGCCCGGCTCCCTGCGTGGAGACGTAGACGGCGTAGAGCGACTGGCTCGCCGCCATGAACAGCCGGTTGCGCTTGGGCCCGCCGAAGCAGATGTTGCCGCACACCTCGGGCAGCCGGATGCGTCCGATCAGCTTGCCGTCCGGGTTCCAGACGTTCACGCCGCTGTAGCCGACGGCGCGGCCCGCGTTGCTCGAGGCCCACAGGTTGCCCTCGACGTCCGTCCGCACGCCGTCCGGCCCGCACTTGACGCCGTCCACCATGCAGTCCGTGAACACCTTGCCGTTCGAGGCCTTGTTGTCGCTTCCGATGTCGAAGACGTGGATGTCGCGGTTGCCGCCGGGCCCGGTGTCGCCCGGCCCGCGGCCCGTGCTCGCGATGTAGAGCTTCTTGTGGTCGGGCGAGAAGCAGAGCCCGTTGGGATTCGACACCTGCTGCTCCGTGATGACGAGATCGACCCGGCCGCCCGGATCGACTCGATAGACGCCGTGCGGCAGCTCGCGCCTGGCGTCGCCGATCTCGAGCGGCTGCCCGAGCCGCGGCTTGAGGCGCCCCCCGCGATTGCTTGGCCCGCCGGCGGCGTCGGGAGCTCCCTCGTAGAGCTGGCCGCCGTACGGCGGATCGGTGAACCAGTACGAGCCGTCGGGATGCGCGACGACGTCGTTGGGCGAGTTCAGCCGCTTGCCCTGGTACTTGTCGGCGATCAGCGTGACCGAGCCGTCGTTCTCGTAGCGCACCACGCGGCGCGTGAGGTGCTCGCAGGAGAGCTGCCGGCCCTGGAAGTCGAACGTGTTGCCGTTGCTGTTGTTCGACGGCGTGCGGAAGACCGTCACCCTTCCGTTGTCCTCGAGCCAGCGAAGCTGGCGGTTGTTCGGGATGTCGCTCCACACCAGGTAGCGTCCCTGGCTGCTCCACGCGGGGCCCTCGGACCAGAGGGCGCCGGTCCAGAGCCGCTGGATCGGCGCATTGGCCTGGCGAAGGCCATTGAACGAAGGGTCGACGGTGATGACGTCGGGGTCGACGAAGTAGACGTTCGGCGGAGCGTTGGGGCCGAAGTCGCGGGGCGGCGTGGTGATGACGCTCGGCGGGTCCATCGGCTTCGTCTGGGCGAAGGCGGCGGTCGGTGCGAGGACCGCGGCGCCGGCCAGTGTTTTCATCGCAGTGCGTCGAGAGATGGGCGTCATCGAGCCCTCCAGGGCGAGAGGCGCTGCACGACAAGCGGCGTCATTCATAGCACAACACCGCGCGGTCGGCGTGGAGGGATGCTACGGGAGCAGCGCGGCGACGCGAACGGCGGCTTGCGGCAGCTCGAGCAGCGTCAGAGTCGCCGGTGGACGAACGCGCTCCACCGAAGAGTAGCGCCAGCCGAACGGCGCGGTGAGATCCGGGCCGGGGTCGCGGTAGACCTCGACGACGCGCTCCTCGAGATTCACGATCCAGTAGTCCGCGATGCCCGCGCGCGCGTAGAGGCTGCCCTTCCGCGTCCGGTCGAAGGCAAGGCTCGATTCGGCGACCTCGACGATGAGCGCCGCTCGGGCGGGATGCGCGTGTCGATAGTCCGCGTGCCGCCCGCGCACGACGGCCACGTCCGGCTCCGGTGCTGATTCGTCGTCGAGCGCGACCGGATCCTGAATGCGTACGGTCCAGCCCGGCGGCAGTGCCGCGCGCACCGCATCACTCGCCATCCCGACCGCGGCCGCATGAGGGCTGCCCTTCGGCTCCGCGACGATCAGCTGCCCGCCGATCAGCTCCAGCGGCTCGCCCTCGAACACACCGAGATCGACGAGGCGCTCGTACTGCATGCGGCGCCAGCGCTTCGACGTGAACGGCGCCTGCTTCATGGGAGCAGCGTAGCGACACCGGTTGGCACGGTCAATGCCACGGAAGCGTCACAGGCGTCCTCAGGCAGCGTGGTACCGAGCGGACGTGCGAAGGCGGGCCTGCCGCGTACCGAGCCACAGCCCGAGCAGCATCCACACGACGCTGAGCGGCACCATCGTGGCCGCGAGTCCCGAGAGGCCGAAGCCGAATGCGCCGATGGCCGTGTACGACCACGCGCCGACCTGATCGCCGAGGCGGTACACGAACGTGTCGTTGAAATTCTTGGCCTTGTATTTCTCGGTCCGCGGGAGAACCGTGTAGAGCACCTCGCGCGCGGGGCGCTCGACGCCGAAGTGGCCGGCGCGGCGCACGACATGGAAGACCACGACCACGGTCAACACCGGCGCCATTGCCAGGACGGAGAAGCCGACGAGCGTCAGCACGGGCACGACCGCAAGACCGATCGCCAGCCCGAGCCATCGGAGCGCGGCGCCCGTGAGGAAGAGCTGAGTGAGCAGCGTCAACACGTTCACCGCGAGGTCGACATTGGCAAACAGGCGCGTGCGCGCCTGCCGGTCGGCGAGAGTGGTGGACACGATGGTGGCCTGCTGGAAGTAGAGGAACGTGGACGTGACGGTGAACAGGAGCATGAAGAGCGCGATGCCGAGCAGGTACGGCGAGCGGACGACCTGCCGGATGCCTTCGAGCACGCCGCCGCCGATCATCTGCTCCGATGCAAGCCCGTCATCGGGCGCGGTCTCGTCGCCGGCGGCGCGCACCGCCTCCTGCTGACGGTCGAGTGCCCGCGCCGACTGCGCGGCCAGCTCGAGCAGCACGGCGGAAGGCAGCAGCAGGCTCGTCGCGCTGAGCACGTACGAGAGACCCGCCGTCATCGACGCGCCGAGGATCGACCCCAGCGTCCCGCCGACGGCGATGAGACCGAACAGACGCCGGGCCTGCGACGGGCGGTACAGATCCGCCATCATCGACCAGAACACGGACACGACGAACAGGTTGAAGACGCTCGTCCACACGAAGAACACGCGCCCGACCCAGACGGCCTGGCCGGCGTCGACGGCGCGAAAGACGACGAAGAAGGCGATCAGGTGGAGGATGAAGAAGCGGTACACGAGCGGCACGAACCGGCGGCGGGGCAGGCGGGCCACGATCGCGGTGAACATCGGATGGGCGAGCAGCATCGCGCCGAGCGTCGCGCTGAACAGCCAGGCCAGGTTCCTGACGCCGCCGGTGACGCCCATCTCGTCACGGATCGGTCGCAGGATGTAGTAGGACGAGAGCACGAAGAAGAAGAACGCGCACGACCACAGGACGGCGGCGACTTCGCCGTCGCGCACCACGACCAGGCGGCGGACGAGCCGCCCGAGAGCGCTCATCGGGCTACGGGAGCCGCAGCGCTTGCTTCATCTCGCGCGCGGTCATCGCCCTGCCGAAGACCGGCGTGCCGGGCTGGAAGTCCTTCGCGCGGCTGAGCGGGCCGACGACGACGGGCTCGAACCCCGCGTCCCGAACGAGGCGCGACGCGACCTCGACCGCCTCCTTGTCGTCGCCCGCCACTGCGACCGCGATGCGCTCACCCGCGCGGTGCGCTTCGCTCTTGAAGACGCCGGCGCCGGGAGAGGTGAACGCGCGCGCGATGCGTGCGCCCGGCAGCAGCTCCACGTCGGCGGCGCCGGCGCCCTTTCGTTGTGCTTCTTCCGCCAGCGGACCGTCCCGACTGGGAATCGGGTTCGAGGCGTTGACGACGATCTTGCCCTTCAGCTCCTTCGCGAGGTCGCGGCCGAGGTCGGGGATGGCCGCGTATGGCACGGCCAGAAATACGACGTCGCCGAAGGCTGCCGCCTCGCCTGGCGTGCCGACACGTGCTTTCGGACCGAGGCGCTCCGCCAGCGGTCTGAGCCTTTCGGGATGACGCGACGAGAAGAGGACCTCGTGCCCCGCCTTCACCCAGTGCTCGCCCATCGTGCCGCCGATCCGGCCGGAGCCGATGATGCCGATCTTCAATGGCGCTTGTCCCTGGCTCGGCGCCGAGAGGCTACCGAGCACGATCCCGCACCACCCGATCACAGCGAGCATGACAAGCAGAACGTCGCGACGGCCCATGAGCGCCCTCCGTGGTCCCCTACTGTACACGGCGAGCATCGCCGGTGAGGATCAGCTCGCGGATGCGCTCGGGGCTCAGCGGCATCTCGCGCACGCGGACGCCGAACGGCGCCAGCGCGTCCTCGACCGCCTCCGCCACGAGCGCCGGTACGGGAATCGCGCCGGCCTCGCCCACGCCCTTGACGCCGAGTGGATTCAGAGGCGAGAGCGTCTCGAGATGCACGACGTCGATGGACGGGACCTCGGCCGCCGTGGGGATGTGGAACTGCATGAAGGACGGCGTGAGCGGCTGGCCGGCGGCGTCGAAGCAGAGCTTCTCGTAAAGGGCGCCGCCGATTCCCTGGGCGACGCCGCCGTGGATCTGCCCCTCCACGATCGTCGGATTCACGATCCGGCCGCAGTCGTGCTGCACGACGTACCGGATGAAACGCACGATCCCGGTCTCGACGTCGACCTCGACCACGGCCGCGTGGCAGCCGCTCGCGAACGTTGCGTGGGGCGGCGCGTAGTAGCCGCGGGCTTCGAGGCCCGGCTCCTCGCCGTCGCGCAGCACGGCGCCCTGGCGCGGCTTGACCAGACGCAGCGCCGCCTCCGCGGCCTCCTTGCCGTACGCGTAGCGGATGGGATTGGCCACCGCCGCCAGCGCGCCGAGCGCAAGCCGCCGGTCGGGCAGGCCCTTGACGAAGACGGCGCCGTCGCGGACCTCGAGATCGTCCGTCGCGACTTCCAGAAGATCCGCCGCCAGGCGCAGCGCCTTGTCCCGCACCTTGCCGGCGGCGACCGCGACCGCGTTGCCGGCCGTCACCAGTGCGCGGCTCGCAAACGTGCCGGCGCCCCAGTTGAAGCGGCTCGTGTCACCGGTCACGACGGTGACGTCCCGCGGATCGCATCCGAGCGACTCCGCGGCGATCTGCGCGAACGTCGTCTGGTGTCCCTGTCCCTGGGTCGTGAGACCGGTGGCGACGTAGACGCTGCCGCTCGGCTCCACCCGCACGTGGGCGCCCTCGTAGGGGCCGATGCCCGTCCCTTCGACGTAGCACGCGACGCCGAGCCCGAGATAGCGCCCCTCGGCGCGGGCCGCGCGCTGAGCGGCGCGAAACTTCGCAACGCCGATGCGCTCGAGCGCCATCTCGAGTCCCGCCGGGTAGTCGCCGCTGTCGTATCGCGTCGGCCCGCCGTCCTGAAAGGTGAGCCCCACGTCCCACGGGAACTCGTCGGGTTGAATGAAGTTGCGCCGGCGCACTTCGCTCGGCTCGAGGCGGAGCTCGCGCGCGATCCGCCCGATCATGCGCTCCATGACGAAGGCCCCGTGCGGCCGGCCGGCGCCGCGGTATGGCGTGACCATCACCTTGTTCGTGTAGCGCACCTCGAACTCGACGTCGTAGTGGCGGAGCTTGTAGGGGCCGGGGAGCTGCGTCGCGGTGATGAGCGGCACGATGATGCCGTACGGGGTGTAGGCGCCGGTGTCGTGGAGGAATCGATCGCGCAGGGCCAGGATGCGCCCGTCCGCGTCGGTCGCGACCTCGACGTCGTGGATCTGTCCGCGCTCCTGGCTCGAGCTCGTGAGGTGCTCCGAGCGGTCCTCGATCCACTTCACGGCGCGGCGGAGGCGGATCGCCGCCGCGGGGACCAGGATCTCCTCCGGATAGAACAGCATGATCTTCGTGCCGAACCCGCCGCCCACGTCGGGCGCGATCACCTCGACCTTGAACTCGGGGAGGTCGAACATGCGGGCCAGACCGTTCTTGATCGGCAGCGGGGCCTGCGTCGAGATCCACGCGCGGAGCATTCCGGTCCGCGCGTCGTACTCGGCGACGACGCCGCGCGTCTCCAGCGGGCTGCCGCAGCTCCGCTCGATCGCCAGCCGCTCGCGGAAGACGTGGGCGGCGCGTGCGAACGCCGCGTCCGGGTCGCCGACGCGCTGCGCGACGCGCGCGGCTCGATTGCCGCGAACGTCCGGGTGCACGCGCGGGGCGCCGTCGGCGCCGGCGGTCTCGAGCTCGACGACGGCCGGCAGCGGCTCGTAGTCGACGTCGACGAGCTGCGCGGCGTCCTGGGCCAGGTAGCGATCGTCGGCGACGACGAATGCGACCAGCTCACCGGCGTAACGAACCTCTTCGACGGCCAGAGGATTCGGCGTCCGTGGATGTGCGAGCTCGGGATGGGGGATGAGCAGCGGCGTGGGCTGGTTGAGCGCGCCGAGCTCCGCCGCCGTCAGCACGAGATGGACGCCGCGCCGCGCGCGTGCGCGGGAGGCGTCGATGGACCGGAGGCGCGCCCTCGCGTGCGGGCTTCGCACGGCCGCGGCGTGCAGCAGGCCGGCCGGCGTGACGTCGGCGACGAAGCAGCCGAGCCCGCGCAGCAGGCGCGGATCCTCGTTGCGCCGGATGGCCGCCCCGATGCGCGAGGCCTACGCTCCCACGTCGACGATCGCGATGACGGGACCGCCGCCCTGCGGGCCCTGGTGCATCGCGTCGACCGACACGAACACGGCCGGATCGCCGATCGCGGCGGCGGCCACGGCACCCACGGCGGCCTTGCTGTGACGGTGATGATGAACGTCGGAATCGTCGAGCATGATCTGGCGGCGGCCCCGCAGCGTGCCGCGCGGATCGGCCTCGCACTTGATGAAGCAGTTGACCAGCCGGTTCTGCAGATCCTCGGCGCGCGGACGCGCGGGCAGCGCGAGCCCGGCATTCGCGATCGCGGCGTAGATGCCGTCGATGTCGAGGGCGTCCTTCATCACGCCGTGTCCGATGCGATAGCGTCCGCCGGCGCCGGCCTTGTTGCCGAGCAGCACGATCTGCGCGGCGTCGAGCTCCACGCCGGACGAGCAGGACGCCACCGACGAATAGACGCTCAGGTCCTTGCAGATCTGCTCGGCCCTGGGCATCGCGATCTCGCCGAGGGCCACCGCGATCCCCAGCGCCGTGGTGCCGTTCGACACGCCCATGGAGTCATGGACCTCGCAGGCGACGCTCTTGCCGCGGCCGGCGGCGTCGCGCACCGCCTCGATCGTCAGCAGCGGCGTCTTGGTCTGGACGTAGTGCACGTCGGACGTCGCGTCGACTCCGGCATCGCTCATCGCCTGGCGGACGCCGGCGGCCACCTTCTCCACCATCGCGGGCCGGCCGATGTCTTCGGGCAGAATCTTCGGACTGACGGCGGTGCCGATCACGAGCCGCTGCTCGTTCGCGGGCCCCTGCTTGTCGTTCCGCGCGAACACGGTGGCGTGCGGCGTGATCACCCCGTCGCAGCCGCCCGACCAGACCATGGGGACGGCGCGGAGGGCCTCGGCGCTTCGTTTCCCGTGCCGGGCGAGCGCCGCGCGAAAGGCGTTGTCCGCCAGGATGCGCGTGAAGTCGTTGACGCCGCCATTGCCCTCGGTCTTGCCGATGACGGCGACCACCTCGTCGGCGGTGAACTGGCCGGCGAGGATCCGCTCCTCCAGGCCGGAGGCGTCCTGGACGTGCTCGAGAATGACCTTCGCGACCTCGATCGCCATCGCGGACCGGCGCCAGTGTAACCGATGGCCGAGGTTGGTAGAATTCGTGCGTGGCGACCACGGGTAGCTTGACGTCGGGTCCGGCCACCGTTCCGGTGACGACCGCCATCGATCCGGCGGCGTTCCCGTTCAGGTGTGAGCTCAGCCTCGCGCCGCTGATCACCTTCTGGACGCAGACCTCGGCCTACCACGAGTTCGGCCGGGGACCGATCCCGGGCATCGTGCGCGAGAAGGCGCGCGAGGCGCCCGAGCTGGCCGGGTCGATCGACGATCTCTCGGTCGTCGAGAAGCATCGCGCGTTCGTGGACCTGATGATGACCGCGATGTTCCCGCCGGCCTTCTGGGAGCAGGAGTACGGCGCCGCCCTGTTCCCGTTCCAGCTGCGCGCGTTCTATGCCACACCGCCGTTCCGGCGCGCGCTCATGAACGCGGACGGGTCCCTCCAGGGCCGCGCGAGCTTCCTGCAGGCGCACAGCGTCGCGCAGACGCTGGCCGGCGCGCGGCTCCTGCTCGCCTACCAGCTGATCGTCGAGCGCGTCTATGGCATCGATCTGGGGGCCGACGCTCCCGTGATCTTCACCGCCGTCGACGCCGCCACCGGACTGGATCAGCACTTCCGGCTGCAGTTCGACTGGCGCTTCGTGAACGTGGAGGTCCGCGGTCCCAAGCCGCCGCTGACGGAGGCGGCGCGGCAGCGGCTCCGGACGGGCCGCGCCGACGGGGACTATCTGCGTGAGCTCCTGCCCCCGGAGCGCTTCCTGCTGCGCGGGTTCATGATCGTGAAAGCGGTGGACGTCACCGACCAGGAGGTGCTGTCCTCGCTCAAGCGGGACCTGATCGACAAGGACTCGATCGTGTCGCACTCCCAGTTCCAGGCCCTCCAGGCCAAGCTCCGGACGTTCTTCCGGCGGCCCGACCTGCGCCTCGGCCTCGCGGCGGTGGAGGGCGACCGGGTGCTCGTCCTCAACGACGCCTCGCGCCACGAGCAGGCGTGCATCTTCGCCGATTCGGCGCACCACACGACGGCCGAGTTCACCGGGTCGGTGTACGAGCGGGCATGCCTGCACAATACTCCGCTCATCATCGACGACCTCGTGACCTATCCGGACCGGACGCCCGTCGAGGAGGAGCTGATCAAGAGCGGCGTCCGGAACTTCGTCTGCGCCCCGCTCCATTACCAGGAGAAGCTGATCGGCACCCTCGAGCTGGTGTCGCCGCGGGTGGGGGATCTCAACGAGACGCATCTTCCCAGGCTGCAGGAGGTGCTGCCGCTGTTCTCGATGGCGGTCCAGCGGAGCGTCGAGGAGCTGAACAGCCGCATCCAGACGGTCATCAACGAGCAGTGCACCGCCATCCATCCGACCGTCGAATGGCGCTTCCGGAAGGCCGTGCTCAACGGCTTCGAGCGACAGCGGACGACGGGGAGCGCGGTGACCGAGCTGGAGCCGATCGTGTTCGAGGGCGTGTACCCGCTCTACGGCCTGGCGGACATCCGCGGGTCGTCCACGCAGCGCACCCTCGCCATCCAGTCCGATCTGCTCGCCCAGCTGGGCCTGGCGAGAGCGGTGGTGCAGGCGGCGAGCGAGCTCAAGCCCATGCCGGCCCTGGACGAGCTCACGTACCGGATCGACAGCCACGCCGCGCGGATCGAGCGCTCGCTCAGCTCGAGCGACGAGGTCGGGATCGTCGCGTTCTTGCAGGCGGAGGTGGAGCGTCTGCTGGATCACCTCGGCACGTTCGGCCCCGGCGTCCGCGAGCGCGTCGCGGCGTACCGGAGCGCTCTCGACCCGCGGCTGAGCTCGGTGTATCAGCGGCGCCGGCTCTTCGAGGAGAGCGTCACGCGCATCGCGGAGAGCATCTCGTCCTACCTGGACCTCGAAGAGCACGCGGCGCAAGGGATGTTCCCGCACTACTTCGAGAAGCAGAAGACCGACGGCGTCGACTACCAGGTGTACGTCGGGCCCGCCCTCCTGGAGGACGGTCGCTTCGATCCCCTGTGCCTGAGGAACCTGCGCCTGTGGCAGCTCATGGTCACCTGCGGCATCGCGGTCCGTGCCCACCGGCTCCGCGATCGCCTGCCGATCCCGCTCGAGACCACGCACCTGATCCTCGTCCAGCACGCGCCGCTGTCGATCCGGTTCCGCTTCGACGAGAAGCGATTCGACGTCGACGGCGCGTACAACATCCGCTACGAGATCGTGAAGAAGCGCATCGACAAGGCGGTGGTGGAGGGGACGAGCGAGCGCGTGACGCAGCCGGGGAGGGTGGCCATCGTCTACAATCAGCCCGCCGAGGCGCTGGAGTACAGGGCGTACATCGAGTACTTGCAGAGCCTCGGCTACCTGACCGGACCGGTCGAGAGCCTCGAGCTCGGGGAGCTCCAGGGCGTCCAGGGCCTGCGGGCGCTCCGCGTCCAGATCGCGCTCGACAACCCGAAGCTCCAGGAGCGCGTCAACATGGAGGGAATCGAGGAATGGGCAGCGCGGTCATCAACGAGCTGAAGAAGAAGAGCGACGCGGCGGCCGAGAGTCTCGCGAGGCAGCTCCAGGGCATGGAGCCGCACCTGGACAAGTCGGACGCCCCGGGCGAATGGACGACCCGAGAGGTCCTGTGCCACTTGCTGTCGGAGCCGAACGCGACGGTGGCCACGCTGAAGAGCTTCGCGACCTCGAACCTGCCGCTGATCGAGATCGAGCCCGGGGAGACGAATGTCACGCCCGAGCGCAAGGAGATGACGAAGGCGCAGCTGCTGGACGCGCTCGAGGCGCAGCGCCGCGAGATCTTCGGCTATCTCGACTCCCTCGGCGACGCCGATCTGGGACGAAAGGCGAAGATCCCCTTCTTCAAGCAGTTCATGGGGACGGACGAGATCGCCCTGCCCGTCTTCGTGGGCGCCATGTTCGATTACCACTGGAACGACCACGCCGGGCAGATCGCCAAGATCCGCAAGGCCAACGGCATGCCGGCGGTGTGAGTCAGCCGAGCATATCGGTAGATCAGGGGGCGTCATGAGCAGGTCTCGATGAGCGGCTACGCGCTCCGTCTCACCCGTGATCGGCTGGACGGGGGTTCCCGCGCGGCGCTCCCGGCGATGAACCGCGTGCTCTACCTGCTCGACGGCACGCTGACCGTGGACGGCAAGGACGTGCTCGTCAACAGCGCGTGGCACGGCGCCGGCGCGTGCGCGGCCGTGGCCGGACCCGGCGGCGCGACGGTGCTGCGCTACGAGCTGGTGAGCAAGGACCGGCCGGCGCCGGGCAAGCCGCTGCTCGCTCACGACATCGCGCTCGATCCGGCGAAGCCGTACCTGATGCGCTGCGACCGGGTGGACTTCGATCTCGGCGCCGAGGCGCGGCCGCATCGCCACAAGGGCGGCGGCATCCGCTGCCTGGTGCAGGGCACGATGGCGCTGTGCGTGGCAGGCGAGTCGGACCGCGTGATCAAGCCGGGCCAGGCCTGGTTCGAGAGCGGGCGCGAGCCGGTCTACGCGCGCGCGTCGGAAACCGAGCCGACGAGCTTCATCCGCTGCTCCATCCTGCCGCGCGAGATCCGCGGCCAGAGCTCCATCGTGTACGTCGACCCGGAGGACGCGGGCAGCAAGCCGCGCAAGTACACGGTCTTCGTCGACGAGCCGATCGAGCTGCCGCGCTGAGGTCGTACTACCAGAGCTCTTTCGAGGCGAGCCGCGCGCCCTCGGCCAGGCTCGCCAGCTTGGCCCAGACGATGTCCGGATCCACGGCGGCCTGACCGACCCAGGTGCCGAAACCGCAGTCCGTCCCGGCGACGACGTTCTCGCGACCGACCAGCCGCGCGTAGCGGCCGATCCGCTCGGCGACCAGCTCGGGATGCTCGATGAAGTTGGTCGTCGAGTCGAGGACGCCGGGGATGATCAGCTTGCCCGGGGGAACCTTCACGCGCTCGAACACCCGCCACTCGTGCGCGTGTCGCGGGTTGGCGGCCTCGAACGACACGCCCTGGGGACGGGCCGCGAAGACCAGGTCGAGGATGTCGGCGAGCGGCACGTCGTAGTGATGCGGGCCCTCGTAGTTGCCCCAGCAGAGATGCAGGCGGAGCTGCTCGGGCGGAATGTTGGCGACGGCGTGATCGAGCGCCGCCAGATGCAGGCGGGCCATCTTCCGGAACTCCTCGATGCTGAGGTCGGCAAACTGAATGTGCCGTCCCATGGCGAGGTCGGGACAGTCGAGCTGCAAGACGAAGCCGGCCCGCGCGACCGTCTCGTACTCGTGCCGCATGGCCTCCGCGATGCCGAAGAGATATTTCTCGTGGCTGCCGTAGTGGTCATCCCGGAAGAACAGGGAGACGACGCCGGGGGAAGCCGCGCTCATGAACACGTCCTGGACGTCGACCGACCGCAGCGCCGCTTTCAGGTTGTCGACGTCGGCCTGGGCCGCGGCCGGGTCGCGCACGCTGATCGGACCGGTGCAGGCCGGCGTCTTCCGGCGCGACCGCCCCGGATCGCCGAACACCCGCCTGGCCATCTCCGGGAAGTCCACCAGGTCGCGGTACTGGAGCGGGTGGCTCGAGCCGCCGAATCCGTTCAGGCGGTCCTTGACGTAGGTGGCGTAGCTCGGCTTGCTCAGCTCCCCGTCGTTGACGACGGTGATGCCGGCCTCGGTCTGCTTGCGCACGACCTCCGCCACCGCGCTGCGAATGCGCGCGGCCAGCGCGGGTCCGTCGACGGGCACTCCCTCCTCTCGCGCGAACATCATGCGGACCAGGTCGGCCGGGCGCGGGAGGCTGCCGGTGTGGGTGGTCAGGATGCGGTCGACGCTGCGTTTCATTGGTTGGGCTCCGGAGCCGGATCTTACCTTACAAGCTGAGTGGCGGTGCGGTAGCGCACAGGCCCGGAACCCGTCGTATTCGCTGACGGCTAGGGCCTGCTAGAGCGCGTGCGTTTCCTTGGCGGGCGGGGTATCGATTTCCGTTCGACGATGAGCTTCCGCAGCGCCCGGTTCACGGCGCGGTCGTTCGGGAATGCCTCCGCGACTTCCGGCTCGAGAACAACGATATTGGTCGCCTTGGCAAGACGCCGGGCGTACTTGCCACGCACCAGCAACCCGAAATCCGACCGCTTGTATTCCCGGCGGAGCTCGTCGGTCGGCCTGCGTCTACCCTTCTTCGTAGATCTTCCTCTCGGTGCGTGTCGCTTTGCGTGCACTGATGATCCTGATTATATCGCCGCGGCCCGTATGAGCGACGACGAGTACACGACCACGAGACGAAACACCGAAGGTCACGAATCGTTCCTCGCTGAAGGAATGATCTGGATCCAGGCCCGTTGCTGAGAGGGGATCACGCAGTGCGGTTGTCGCCTCTTCGAACGAGACACGATGCTTCGCGAGGTTCTGCGTAGCTTTCGCCGCGTCCCACTCGAACTCCACCCGTGCGCGACACTAGGGAGGACTATGGCTGCACGTCAATGTCCAGAAAGGGATTCACCGGTAGCTCAGAAGATCCCTAGCCCAAGCCGCCCTGTGTTTGGTGGCGCCGACCGGCCGGAATTCCTCAGCTCGGCCCATGTGTCCAGAATACTGTGTTACCTATCTCTCAGGAAGGACAGGCAGGCCGGTCCACACTTCCAAGGGCGAGCGACATCGAGGAGTCAACACGATGACCCTGCCGCGCGGCACAGACCGGCTGGAGTCGCCTCGCCTCGTCCTGCGGCGGATGAAGCCGGAGGATCTGCCCTTCTACACACGCATCCACGCACTGCCCGAAGTCGCGCAGTATCTCTGGCCCGAAGGCCGGCCGCGCTCACCCGAACAGACGAAAACATGGCTCGAGGGCACCATCGCGAGGTATGAAGAGCTCGGGCTCGGCTATCTCGCGGTCGTGCGCAAGGACGACGGAGCGCTGATCGGGCGTTGCGGCTTGATGGAGATGGTCGTCGAATCCGCGGTACCCGAGCACGGGATTCGCAGAGGATGGTTTGCCCTCACCGGGGTGCCTGCCGACGTCGAACTGGATTTCGAGTGCGAGCTCGGCTATACCTTCGACCCCGCCGTCTGGGGCCAGGGTTTCGCGACCGAAGCGTCGCGATGCGTTCGCGACTACGCCCGCGACACTCTGCGGCTGCCGTACGCGGTCTCGGCCATTCATCCGCAGAACGCCCGCTCGCAGCGTGTCGCCGAACGGTCGGGCGCCCGAGCCGCCGGTCGAATGGAAGCGTACGGTATGACATGGGATCGCTGGGTCTGGCCGCTCGCAACCGGGCAGCGCAGCGCCGATTCGCTGCGGCCGGGCGGCGGCGAGCCGCTGGCCTGAGCCGCGTACCAGGAGAAGACAGCGATGAAAGTCGGCATCTTCGTCACCAACCAGAACCCGCTCGGCACCGACATGGTCTCCGCCCTCGACGAGCAGTTCGCGATGACGCGCCTGGCGCGTGATCGCGGCTGGGACGCGGTCGGCACCGGGCAGCACTACCTCAGTGAAGGCATGAGCCAGCTCCAGCTCATTCCGTTCCTCGCGCGCCTGGCGGCCGAGGCGGGGGAGATGACCGGCGTGGCCGGCGTGCTGCTCATCAATCTTCACAACCCGGTCGAGGTGGCCGAGTGCATCGCGTCGCTCGACGTCATCTGGCGCGGCAACTTCGTCTTCGGCGTGGGGCTGGGCTATCGCGAGGTCGAGTTCGATGCGTTCAAGGTGCCGAAGGGGCAGCGCTTGCGGCGGTTCGAGGAGTGCCTGGAGATCGTCAAGCGGCTCTGGACCGAGGACAAGGTGAGCGTCGAGACCGACGTCTGCACGCTCGCGAACGTCACGCTGACATGCCGACCCGTCCAGAAGCCGCACCCGCCGATCTGGTTCGCGGCCAACAGCGACGCCGCGGTGCGCCGGGCGGCTCGCCTCGGCGACACGTGGTTCGTGAACCCGCACGCGACCATGGCCAGCATCGCGCGCCAGATGGGCCTGTACCGCGAGGAGCTCGCGCGACTGGGAAAGCCGCTGCCCCGCGTGCGGCCGCTCATCAAGGAGATCTACTGCGCGAGGGACCGGCGGACGGCGCTCGAGCTGGCCGGACCATATCTCGGCGCGAAGTATCGCGCGTACGCGTCGTGGGGCCAGGACGCCGTCCTGCCCGACGGCGACACCTTCCGCCAGCCATTCGAGGAGCTGCTCCGCGACCGGTTCGTGCTGGGCAGCCCGGAGGAATGCTACGAGCAGCTCCGCCCGTGCTGGGAAACGGTCGGCGCGAACTTCCTGTTCCTTCGCACGCACTGGCTCGGCATGCCGCTGGCCCACGCGCTCGCCAGCATGCGGCTCATGAGCGACGAGCTCCTGCCGGCGCTCCGGCAGGTGAAGGCCTGACGTCTCACGCTTTCCTGGGCGACCAGCCATACGCCCTGGCGCAGGCACCGCCCATCAGCATCGCGCGTTCACTGTCGGTCAGGCGGTCGGTCTGGCGGAACGGCTCGACCGCCTGCTCGTAGTTGACGACCGCGAACGCGCGAGTCCAGTCGGTGCCCCACAGGCAGCGCTCGAAACCCCATGCGTCGAACACGCGGGCGAGGGGATCCCAGATGTCCGGGAACGGATAGGGCTCCCGGGAGAGCGTGCAGGCGCCGCTGACCTTGATCACCGCGTTCCGGCGCTTCGCGAGGTCCAGCACCTTCGGCAGCTCCGCCCATGGCTCTGGCGGGGCGGGCGGCGTTCGGGGCTGCATGATGGCCAGGTGGTCGATGATGAATCGCGTGTCCGGGTGGCGGTCGATGAGCGCCGCGCCGGCGTCCACGTTGCCCCAGCACAGCATGTTGACCGGAAAGTCGTACCGAACCGCAGCGCGGAGGATCCGGTCCAGGCCCGGGTGGCTCGGATCGCGCCCCGCCTCTTTCGTCATCATGATCCGGATGCCGACCGTGCCCGGCGTCTTCTTCCAGTCGGCGATGACATCGGCCACCGCCGGATCATCCGGATCGACCGGCTTGACGAGGGCGAATCGACCGGGATGAGCCCGCTGGACTTCCACCGCATAGCTCGCGTCGTAGCGATACATGGAAAAGGCGGAGATGAAGATCGCGCCGTCGACGCCGACCCGGTCCATGGCCGCCACCATCTCGTCGCCCGTGACGTGAGCGGGCCAGTTCGGGACCGTGTGCCAGGGCCGTTTCGGGGTGTTCGCCTCGTAGGCGTGGACCTGGGAATCGATGATGGCCATTGGGACGCTCCTCCCGGGCTCGCTGCCCTCTTGGGCTAGGATTACGATTCATGGTCGAAGCATTCGTATCACCCTCGGCCGCCGAGCGCCTCCGGATCGCCAGCGCCTTCATCGAGGGGATCCCCGCCGCCACCGAGCTCCTGATCGTCGGCGCCTCTCGGGACGCGGCAGACGACCTCGCCCGGCGCGCGACCGTCGCGCGCGGCGCGACCTTCGGGCTGCACCGTCTCAGTCTCGTGCAGCTCGCAGTACGACTGGCGGCGGCGGAGATGGCGCGGCTCGGCGTGGCACCGGCGAACGCGCTGGGGGTGGAGGCTGTCGCCGCGCGTGTGAGCTTCGAGACGCTGAGGGACGAGGCGCTCCGGTACTTCGCGCCCGTCGCGCGATTCCCCGGATTCGCGGCGGCGCTGGCGGCGACGCTCACGGAGCTGCGGCGGGGCGGCGTCTCGCCCGGTGCGCTCGCCAAGCTCGACGGCCCGGCCCGCGATGTTGCCGAGCTGGCGCGGCGGTTCGAGGCGCAGCTCGAGCAAGGGAAAGTCGCCGATCGCGCGGCGCTCCTTGGAATCGCGACGCGCGCGGTCGAGGGCCAGCCACTGGCGCGAATGCCGATGGTGCTCCTCGACGTCCCGATCGATGGTCCGGCGGAGCGCGCCTTCGTGGAAGCGCTGAGCCGGGCGTCACCCGCGGTGCTCGTCACCGTTGCGGCCGGGGACGACGCCACGCTCGACGTGCTGCGCGGTCTCGGCGCGAGCTGGATGAAGGGGATGCCGCGCGATGAGGGCGGCGAGCTGGAGCGGACGCGCGAATTCGTCTTCGCGGCGACGGCGCCACCGCCGGCGGCGGCGCGGGGCGACGTCCTGTTCTTCTCGGCGCCGGGGGAAGGCCGCGAGACGGTCGAGATCGCGCGCCGGATCCTGGACGAGGCGCGGGCGGGAACGCCGTTCGACGAGATGGCGGTGTTGTTACGGGCGCCACAGCTCTACGGGTCGCTGCTGGAGGCGGCGCTGCGGCGGGCCGGCGTGCCGGCCTGGTTCGCGCGGGGGACGTCCCGTCCGGATCCGGCGGGCCGCGCGTTCCTGGGGCTGCTCGACTGCGCGCTGGAGAATCTCTCGGCTCGCAGGTTCGCCGAGTATCTCTCGCTCGGGCAGGTGCCGCAGCTCGATGCGGCCGGGGTGCCGCCCGCGGATCGCGCGGTCTGGGTGGCGCCGGAGGACGAGCTGCTGGGGCCGGTCGCCGAACGCGCGGCGGTTGAAGGGGTAGCGGCGGAGGCTGCGCCGGAGCCGGACGCCGACGACCACCCCGTGGTCGAGGGGACGCTACGCGCGCCGTGGCGGTGGGAGCAGCTTCTTGTCGAGTCCGCGGTGATCGGGGGCAAGGACCGCTGGAGCCGACGCCTCGAGGGACTCGAGGCCGAGTACCGTGCGCGGCTCGGGCGGCTGCGGGAGGAGGAGCCGGACTCGCCGCGCGTCGTGGGTATCGAGCGTGACCTGAAAAACCTGGAGCACCTGCGGCGGTTCGCGCTGCCCGTGATCGAGCGGCTGACGGCGCTCCCGCGGCGCGGCACCTGGGGCGAGTGGATCGCGGCCCTCGAGACGCTGGCGCCGATGGTCCTCAAACGGCCCGAGCGCGTGCTGACCGTGCTGGCCGCGCTGCGCCCGCTCGACGTGGTCGGACCCGTGGCGCTCGACGAGGTGCGTGACGTGCTGGCCGGCGAGCTGACGACACTGGCCGAGCGGCCCGCCGCCGACCGGTACGGGCGCGTCTTCGTCGGCACGATCGAGCAGGCGCGCGGGCGATCGTTCGAGATCGTCTTCTTGCCCGGACTGGCCGAGCGGATCTTTCCGCAGAAGCCGCGCGAGGACCCGATCCTGCTCGACGCGCTCCGCCGCGATCTCGCCGCCGGGCTCGCGACCCAGGACGAGCGCGGCCGCCGCGAGCGCCTGCTCCTGCGCCTGGCCGTCGGCGCGGCGCGCCGGCGGCTGCATCTGTCGTATTCGCGCATCGAGCAGGCGGAGGCGCGCCCGCGCGTGCCGTCGTTCTACGCGCTCGAAGTCGCGCGCGCGCTCACCGGCCGCGTGCCGGAGCCGCAGCGGATGGAGCGCGAGGCGGCCGCCGCCGCGGGAGCGCGGCTGGCGTGGCCCGCGCCCGACGATCCCACGCGCGCGATCGACGAGGTGGAGCACGACCTGGCGACGCTGCGCGCCCTGCTCGCGAGCGGCGAGGCGCGCGGGCGCGCGCGGTATCTGCTGGAACTGAACGACGCGCTGGCGCGTTCGCTGCGGACGCGCTGGGCGCGCTGGCATCGCCGGTTCACCGAGGCCGACGGTCTCGTGCGCGTCACGGACGGCACGCGCGAGGCACTGGAGGCCGCACGGCTCGGAGCACGCGCCTACTCGGCGTCGGCCCTGCAGAAGTTCGCGGCGTGCCCGTACCAGTTCTTCCTGTCGGCGATCTGCCGGCTGGAGCCGCGCCCCGAGGTGGCGCCGGTGGTGGAGCTGGACCCGGCGACGCGCGGCCATCTGTTCCACCGCGTGCAGGCGGACGCCATGCGCGCGCTCGCCGCCGAGGGCCTGCTGCCGCTCGACGCCGACCGGCTCGACCCGGCACGCGCGACGCTCGATCGGACGCTCGACCGCGTGGCCGAGCAGTACCGCGAGGAGCTGGCGCCGGCGATCCGGCGCGTCTGGCAGGACGAGGTCGAGTCGATGCGCGCCGACCTGCGCATGTGGCTCGAGCAGACCGCGGCGACGCATGCCGACTGGGAGCCGATTCACTTCGAGCTGGCGTTCGGGCTCCGGCGCGACCCCGCGAACGATCCACGAAGCGTGGAGACGGAAGTGGTGCTGCCCGAGGGCCATCGGCTGCGCGGGATCGTGGATCTGATCGAGCGGCGACGCGGCGGCGCCGAGCTTCGTGTGACCGACTACAAGACGGGCCGCGATTACACTCGCCGGAATCTCGTCGTCGGCGGCGGCGAGATGCTCCAGCCCGTCCTCTACGGCCTCGCCGTCGAGCAGCTGCTCGGCGCGCGCGTGGTCGAGTCGCGTCTGTACTACTGCACGCGCGCCGGTGGATTCTCCGAGCGCAGCGTGCCGTTCACCGGCGAGGCGCGCGGCCGCGGCGTTGAGGTGCTCGGTCTCATCGATCGCGCAATCGCCGCCGGCTTCCTGCCGCCAGCGCCGCGGGCGCGCGCGTGCGGCATCTGTGATTTCCGGGACGTCTGCGGGCCGCACGAGGAGATCCGCGTCAAGCTGAAGGACCAGACGCGGCTGGACGAGCTGCGCGCGCTGAGGGAGCGGCCCTGAAGGTGCGAGCCCTCGTCGACCACGCCGAGCGTGAGCGCATCCGCACCTCCCTCGACGAGACCCTCGTCGTGGAGGCCGCCGCCGGCACCGGCAAGACCAGCGAGCTCGTCGCCCGCCTGGTCAACGTGCTCGCCGAGGGGCGTGGCACCGTTCAGACGATCGCCGCGCTCACGTTCACCGAGAAGGCGGCGGGCGAGCTGAAGCTGCGGCTGCGCGCCGGGCTCGAGGAGGAGCGGGGGAAGGCGGCGGGCGACGAGCGCGCGCGGCTGGAAGACGCGATCGCCCACCTCGAGGAAGCGCGCGTCAGCACCATCCACGGCTTCTGCAACGACATCCTGCACGAGCGGCCCGTCGAGGCGCGCGTCGATCCACGATTCGAGGTGCTGGCGGAGCAGGAGGCCGAGGCGCTCTATCGCCGCGCGTTCGACGGCTGGCTGACCGAGCGGCTCGAGGCGCCGCCCGAGGGACTGCGGCGCGCACTGCGGCGGCGCGCCTTCGACGGCGACCCGATCGAGCGGCTCCGCAAGGCCGGCTGGCAGCTGACGGGCTGGCGAGACTTCCGTGCGCCGTGGCAGCGCCGCCCGTTCGATCGCGAGGCGGCCATCGATGCGCTCGTCGCGCGGGTGCACGCGCTGCACGCGCGGCTGGCCACGTGCGCGACCAGCGCCGACACGCTCTTCGCCGACCTCTGGCCGCTTCGACGCCTGAGCGAGGACGTCGGCACGCGCGAGCGCGTGGCGCCGCGGGATCACGACGGCCTCGAGGCGGCGCTGGTGGACCTGCTGCGCGAGCGCAGCTTCAAGAATCCGCGCAAGGGCAGCACGCGGAACTACCGCGGCAGCGTCACGCGCGACGAGGTGCTGGCCGCGCACGGCGAGCTGCTCGAGGCGCTCCAGGCCTTCGCGCGCGACGCCGACGCCGACCTGGCCGCGCTCGTCCAGCCGGCGCTGCTGGAGACCGTCGACCGCTACGAGGAGGCCAAGACGCGCGCGGCGGCCCTCGACTTCGTCGACCTGCTCCTGCGGGCGCGGGATCTCGTGCGCGACTCCGCCCCGGTGCGCGCCGACCTCCAGCGCCGGCTCACGCACATCCTCGTCGACGAGTTCCAGGACACCGATCCGCTGCAGGCGGAGATCGTGCTCCTGCTCTCGGCGTCGGATCCGGCGGTGAGCCGCTGGCAGGACGTGACGCCGGCGCCGGGCAAGCTCTTCCTGGTGGGCGATCCCAAGCAGTCGATCTACCGCTTCCGCCGCGCCGACGTCGGCACCTACCAGGCCGTGAAGGAGCTGCTGGTGGCGCGCGGCGCCGCGTGCGTTTATCTCACGACGTCGTTCCGCGCGATCCCGTCGATCCAGACCCTGGTGAACGCCGCGTTCGCGCCCGTGATGACCGACGACCGCGCCGCGCTGCAGGCGGGCTACGTGCCGCTGGCGCCGAATCGCGCGGACGTGGCCGGGCAGCCGGGCATCGTCGCGCTGCCCGTTCCGAGACCGTACGGCCACTGGGGCGGGCTGGCCAAGAACGCCATCGAGCAATCACTGCCCGATGCCGTCGGCGCCTTCGTCGCCTGGCTTCTTCGCGAGAGCGGCTTCAAGGTGACCGAGCGCGAGCGGCCCGGCGAGCTGCTGCCGATCTCCGCGCGCCACGTCTGCCTGCTCTTCCGCCGCTTCACCTCGTGGGGCGACGACGTCACGCGCCCTTACGTCGAGGCGCTCGAGGCCCGCGGGATCCCGCACCTGCTGGTGGGCGGCCGCTCGTTCCACCTGCGCGAGGAGGTCGAGAGCCTGCGCACGGCGCTCGCGGCTGTCGAGTGGCCCGACGACGAACTGAGCGTGTACGCGACCCTCAAGGGCCCGCTCTTCGCGATCGGCGACGAGGAGCTGATCGAGTACCGCCGGCGCTTCGGACGGCTGCACGCGTACCGGCCGCCGCGGGAGGAGGTCGGCGTGAATCTGAAGCCGATCGTCGACGCGCTGGCGCTGCTCCGCTCACTCCACGGGCTGCGCAACTACCGCGCGGTCGAGGAGACCGTCAACCGCCTGCTCACCGCCACGCGCGCGCACGCGACGTTCGTGCTGCGCCCGTGGGGCGAGCAGGCGCTGGCCAACGTGCTGCGCGTCGCCGAGCTGGCGCGCACGTACGAGGCCGCGGGCGGCATCTCCTTCCGCGGCTTCGTCGAGCGCCTGCGCGAGGAGGCGGAGGGCGAGGCGCCGGAGGCGCCGATCGTGGAGGAATCGAGCGAGGGCGTGCGCATGATGACCGTGCACAAGGCCAAGGGCCTCGAGTTCCCGGTCGTGATCCTGGCCGACATCACGTGCAACATGGCGGCGTGGAATCCGGGCCGCTGGATCGACGCCGAGCGCGGCCTCTGCGCGCTGCGCCTGGGCGGCTGGCAGCCGTGGGACCTTCTGGAGCACGAGGCGGAGGAGGTGGCGCGCGATCGGGCGGAGGGCGTGCGCATCGCCTACGTGGCCGCCACGCGCGCGCGTGATCTGCTCGTGGTGCCGGCGGTCGGCGACGATCCGTTCGAGGCAGGGTGGGACGGGGCGAGCGATGGCTGGATCGCTCCCGTTCACGCTGCGGTCTATCCGGCGGCGGAGCGGCGCCGCCTTTCGAACGCCGCGCCGGGTTGCCCGGCGTTCGGCGACGACAGCGTGCTCGAGCGACCGGATCGCGAGACGCCCGGGCGCGACAACGTCCGTCCCGGGCAGCACGTCCTTGGCCACGACGTCGTGTGGTGGGATCCGCGGCATCTGGCGCTCGACGTGCAGCGTGTCTACGGGCTCAGGCGTGAGGATCTGATCCTGGATCCGGGCCGCGACGTCGTGGAGGGCGACCGGCGGCGCTACGACGCGTGGCGGGCGGCGCGCACAGAGGCGCAGGAGGTGGGTGGGCGTCCGAGCCTGCGCGTGCGCGTGGTGACCGAGGCGGCGCGCGTGGGTGGCGCCGCGTCTGGTGACGAGGTGACGGTCATCGACGCTGCTCCCGCCGGTGTCCGGCCCATCGGCCCACGCTTCGGCACACTCGTGCACGCGGCGCTGGCGACGGTGGCTCTCGATGCAGGGCCCGATCAGATTGCCGACGCCGTGAGCCAGCAGGCGCGCATCCTGAGCGCACCGGCCGACGAAGCGCAGGCGGCGACGGCTCTCGTCGCGGCCACGCTCGCGCATCCGCTGATGGTCCGCGCTCGCGACGCTTGGCGCGCCGGGCGGTGCCGCCGGGAGACGCCGGTGGCGTGGCTCGAGGAGGATGGCTCGCTGGTCGAAGGCGTGCTCGACCTCGCGTTCGAGGAGGAGCCCGGCTGGACGGTCGTCGATTTCAAGACGGGCGCAGAGCTTGCCACTGACCTCGGGCGCTATCGCCGCCAGGCGAGGCTGTATGCTTCGATGGTTGCGCGCGCGGCGCAAAGGAAGGCGAGCGCTGTGCTGTTCCGGATCTGACGGCGGGCCGTGCCTTCGCTATGACGGCGATCATAGTCCCTCGCGCGAGGTCACGGCGTACACTCGGCGCATGACGGATGATTGGCTGCGCCCGACGGCCTTCGTCGACAGCGACGCGCCCGACGTCGTGGCGTTCGCGCGCAAGGCGGTGGGTAGCGAGACCGATCCCCGGCGGCGGGCGGTCGCTCTGTATTACGCCGTCCGCGACGGCGTCACCTACACGCCGTACTGCGACTACCAGTCGGACGAGACATACCGGGCCAGCGCGGTGCTGGCGAAGCGCGCGGGGTTCTGCGTGGGCAAGGCGGCGCTGCTCGCCGCGGCGGCCCGCGCGGAGGGGATCCCGGCGCGGCTGCGGTTCGCCGATGTCCGCAACCACCTCTGCACGCCGCGCTTGCGGGAGCTGATGGGCGGCGACGTCTTCGTCTACCACGGCTACGTGGAGCTCGAGCTGGAGGGGCGCTGGGTGAAGGCGACGCCGGCCTTCGACCGCACGCTCTGCGACCGCTTCAACGTCGTGCCGCTCGAGTTCGACGGCCGCGAGGACTCGATCTTCCAGCCTCACGACCGCGCCGGCCGGCGCCACATGGAGTACCTGCGCGACCGCGGCGCCCACGCCGACGTGCCGGCAGCCGAGATCATGGCCGCGTTCGCGCGCGAGTACCCGCGGCTGGTCGAGCGCGGCGCGCCGGCGCCGGTTACGCGGTTTCGCGAGGAGGCGAGTGAGGCGCCGCGCTGAGGCTCAGCCGAGGATGTCGGCGGCGGCGAGCGTGACGTCGGCGAACGCGACGGGCGTCAGCACTGCGCCGCGACCGACGCCCTCCGTGCGGGCGTAACCGGTGGCGGCGGGATCCCGGTAGACCTCGATCGCGTCACCGCCGAGATCGACGATCCAGTATTCGCGTACGCCCGCTTCGGCGTAGAGCGCCCCCTTCACGCGGCGGTCGTAACGAAGCGACGTATCCGCGACCTCGATGAGCAGCGCGACGTCCGCCGGCCCGGGCAGGGGGTCACGATAGAAGTCGCCTCGCCACGCGAGAAGGATGATATCCGGCTGAGGCTCGGAATCCGGCAGGATCACCAGCGGGTTCTGCGGCCAAAGCACGACGCGGCCGTGCAGACGCCCGAGCAGGATGTGCGTCAATCGCGCGACGCACGACGCGTGGTCCCCGCCGATCGGCGACATCTGGACGATCTCCCCCCGGATGAGCTCGACCCGGTCGTCCTCATTGAGGATTCCGGCCTCTCCCATCCGGTGGTACTCGTCCACCGTGAATCGCCGCCTGGTGACCTCGACGTCCGTCGCCACGCCTTCATGGTACGCGCGTCGGCCGCGCCGCTGTCAATGCCGAATGTTCGATACGGCCGCCGTCTCAGGAGCGGGGCGGCTCGATGTGGTCGCGCCGTGGCTTGTAGGGATGCTTGCCGGCGATCGGCTTGCCCTCGGCGAATCGTTCCGGGCGGAAGGCGCTGATGTCGACGCTGCGCGCGTGGCCCTCGGTGATCAGCTCGGCCATGCAGGTCCCGACCGCCGGCGCGATCTTGAACCCCGAGCCGCTGAAGGCCGTGGCGAGATAGAGGCCGTCGATCCCGCGCGCCGCGCCGAGGATCGCGTGGCGATCGGCGCTGTAGCAGTCGAAGGCGCGGTAGCCGCGCGCCAGCTCGGCCCGCTCCAGGGCGGGGAATCGCTGCGTGAGAAGCTGCGCGCCCTCGCCGGGCGCCGAAGCCGGCAGCCCCGTCGGCATCGTGTCGGGATCGATGTCCCACACCTGGCACGGCACGCCGGCGATCGTCAGCACGTCGCTCTCCGGCCGGAAGTACGTACCGAGCACGTGATCGATGACCACCATGTGCGGCTTCGCCAGCTCCGGCGGCCGCGTCACCAGCATCGTGTCGATCGCCTTTGGCCGCGCCGCGAGCGGCAGCCCGATCTCCTTGCAGAGCCGAGGCGCCCACGCGCCCGCCGCCACGACCACGGCGCCCGCGTCGATATGGCCGGCCGGAGTCTCGACGCCGGTCACGGCGCTCTCGCGCCTGAGAATCCGGGTGACCGGCGTCCACTGGCGGATCTCTGCGCCGCGCGCTGCCGCCTGTCGCCGGAAGCCTTCCACCACGTCGGCCGGGCTCGCATAGCCGCTCTGCGGCTCGTAGGCGGCGGCCCCGATGTCGTCCACGTTCACGACCGGCTGGAGCGTCTTCAGCTCGGCCGGCGTCACGGCCACCGTGTCGACGCCGATCCCCCGCAGCATGTCGACGTTGGCTCGCAGGGCCGTCGCGTCCTCGGGCCCGACGACCGCCACGAAGCCCGTGCGCCGGAAGACCGGCGGGCCGCCCATGCGCTCCGTCCAGTCGCGGAACAGGGGATAACTCGCCCACGCGAGCCGAGCGTCCTCGACGTTGGTGTAGTGCATGCGGACGAGCGCGCTCGACCGGCCCGACGCGCCGCTGGCCAGCGCGCTCTTCTCGAGGAGGATCACGCGCTTCACGCCGGCCTGGGTGAGGGCGAACGCGATGCTCGTGCCGATCACGCCGCCGCCGATCACGACCACGTCCGCGGTGTCACGCATCGCCGTAGACGCTAGGCGGGTGAGACGTGGGTGTCAATCGGCGCGCTCCGGCAGGAGCGTGACGACAGGAATCGGTGCCGCCGGCACACCGAGGGGCGTGACGGCATCGGGAGGACGGAGGCGCTCCACGGGTACCTCGGCGTCGTCGATAGTTTCGCCGCCGGGGCCGGCGGACGCGTCAGTGCACCGCGGTCAGGATGCGCTCGAGGTCGTCGGCGGCGAGTGGCTTGACGAGGAAGGCATCGAACCCGGCGTCGCGGGCACGGGCGCGCGTTTCGCTCTGCCCGTAGCCGGTGAGGGCGATCAGCGTCACGGAACGGCCGCGCGGATCGGCACGCAGACGGCGCGCCACCTCGAATCCATCGAGACCCGGCAATCCGACGTCGATGATGGCCACGTCGGGCGGCCGCTCGAGCGCCATGGCGAGGCCGGCCATCCCGTCGCCGGCATCGCGCACGGCATGCCCGGCGAGCCTGAGCAGGTGGCGGATCATGTCGCGCGCGTCGTCGTTGTCCTCGATGATCAGCACGTCGAGACCGGCCCGCGCCGATCCCGCTCCGCTGGCCGGGCGGACCGGCTCCCGCGGCGCCTCCACTCGCGGCAAGCGCACCACGAACGTCGTGCCACGGCCGGGCCCCGCGCTGACGGCGCCGACGGTGCCGCCGTGCAGCTCCACGAGGCGGCGCACGAGCGTCAGCCCGATGCCGAGACCGCCGCGCGAGCGCTCCACACGCTGCTCGCCCTGCACGAAGAGATCGAACACGCGCGGCAACAGCGACGGCTCGAGGCCGATCCCGGTGTCCTCCACACGGATCACGGCGCTCTCGTCCTCCGCCCTCACCGCGACGTGCACGCGGCCGCCGGCCGGCGTGTACTTGAGCGCGTTCGAGACGAGATTGCCGACGACCTGATCGAGACGCGTCTCGTCCGCCTCGACCCACACCGGATGCGCGTCGACCGCGATCTCGTGCTGGCTCGTGTCCATGGCGGTGTGCAGCGCCGCCATGCAGCGGGTCACGGCGTCCGCGAGATCGAGGCGCCGCGTGTGAAGCTGCACCTTCCCCAGGGTGACCCGGCTGACGTCGAGCAGATCGTCGACCAGCCGCGCCAGATGCTGCGCCTGGCGCGCGATGACCTCGCGGGGCCGCGCGGCGTCCCATACGCCGTCGTCGGAGTGCTGCAGGATTCGCGCGGCGGCGATGATGGCGCCGAGAGGGTTGCGCAGCTCGTGGCCGAGCATGGCGAGGAACTCGTCCTTGGCGCGGCCGGCGGCCTCGAGGGCCTCGGCGCGCTCGCGCAGGGCGTCCTCGAGCCGGTGTCGCTCGCTGACATAGTCGCGCACCTCGTACTGGCGCCGACGCGCGCGCAGCGCCGAGCGCAGCGTGCTCAGGAGGGTCATGATGCGCACCGGCCGCTCGAGCAGCGTGATGTTGCCGAGGCTCTCGAAGGCCTCGAGGGCGACCGCCGTGGGTTCCGCGACGCGGTCCGCGCTGGTCAGCACGATGACGGGGACGTCCGACCACGCGGGCTGCGCCCGCAGCGCGTCGAGGAGGGCAGCGGGCACGGTGGGGATGAGGACTTCTTCGGTGATCACGATGGCGCCCACGCCCGACGCGATCGCGCCGGCGAGCGCGCCGGCATCCTCGAAGGCCACGGCGTGGAGGCCGCTCCGCGCCATGAACGCCGCCATGACCGGCGCGTCGCGTCCGAGGGGCGCGACCACGAGGATTCGCTCGTCGAGGTTAACGGGCGGGTCCATTGTCGCCGGGCGGGCCCGGTTCGAACTGAGGCACGCCAGTCAGGATGCCCCTGAAGCGCGTCAACGGCTCGCCGACGGTGATGCCCGTGCTCGCGATTTGCAGCTCGCGGATGGTGGACTCGTGCGATCCCGCCCGGCGTTTCACCATGGAGATGGCCTTGCGGATCGCTCCCTGCGCCTCGAAGAAGCGCAGCAGGATCACGGCGTCGGCCAGATAGCTCACGTCGATAGGGGTCGGCATCTGCCCCAGCATGCCCTGCTGGCTGATGACGCTGATCGTCACCACGCCGAGCTGTCGCAGATAGCTGAACAGCTCGTGCAGGTGCAGCGACAGCAGCCGCTCGTCGGGCATGGCGTTCAGATAGCCGTTGAGGCTATCGATCACCACGATGCGGGCCCCGTCGCGCTCCACGCTCGCACGGACCCGGGCGGCGAATTCCCCCGGCGACAGCTCGGCGGGGTCGACTTGCTGAACCATCAACCGGCCCGCGTCGGCCAGCCGCTCCATATCGAGACCCACGCCGGCCGTGCCGGCGAAGTACGTGCCGATGCCCTCGTCGAAGATGAAAACGGCGGCCGGCTCGCCACGCGCCGCGGCCTCGTGCACGAAGTGCGACGCGATCAGCGATTTGCCGGACCCGGCCGGTCCCATGATGAGCGTGCTCGTCCCGCGGCTGAGCCCGCCGCCCACCAGCGCATCGAGCGCGGCGACGCCACTCGACACGCTCTCCTTGACGTAGGGCACACGGTGCTCCGCGGCCACCAGCCGGGGAAACACCTCGAGCCCCCCGGTGCGAATCATGTAGTCGTGATAGCCGTCGGTGTACGGCACCCCGCGCAGCTTCATGACGCGCAGCCGGCGCCGCGCGCCGCCGAATTCCGGCAAGAGCGTCTCCAGCCGCACCACACCGTGCGCGATCGACTGCAGCTGGAGGTCCCCCGTGGCGGCGGTACGGTCGTCGAGCAGGAGCACCGTGCAGTCATGACCGACGAAGAACTGCTTGAGCGCCAGGATCTGGCGGCGATATCGCAGCGGATCACGGGCCAGCAGCCGCATCTCGGACAGGGAGTCGAACACGACCCGTCGCGGCCGTACCCGCTCGAGCGTGGCCAGGACCGTGTTCATGGTGTCCCCGAGCTCCACCTCGGAGGGGTGGAACACGGTGTACTGCGTGTCGGCCCGCAGGCTCGCGTCCGCGGACAGCTCGTGAATCGCCACCCCGTCGAGCGACCAGCCGTGCGACTCCGCCACCGCGCGCAGCTCGTCGTGCGTCTCCGACAGCGTGACGTAGAGCGCCGCCTCGCCGCGCCGGACGCCCGCCAGCAGGAACTGCAGCGCCAGCGTGGTCTTGCCGGTCCCGGGATCGCCCTCCACGAGATACAGGCGGTCGGCCGGCAAACCCCCGCCAAGGATGGCGTCCAGCCCGCCGATCGAGGTGTCGACGCGCGGTCGCGAAGTCATCGCTGACGGGTCTCCGGAGGGCGAAGGTGCGATGCTCGTAGCGTACCGCCGAAATCGGCGATAGCAACCG
>DATBJF010000124.1:0-61967 GCA_036556545.1 Candidatus Methylomirabilota bacterium | reverse complement strand
GTGTTCCTCTACGGTGATCTGTGAGGTGGTTGCCTCCTAGGCAGGGTCCACGCTAGCTCCAGGTGGCGCGCCTGGGAGTCCAGGCACCACCGGCCCCGACGATCCCGCCTCACCAGCGGGGCGGCGCGACGCGCGAGTGACAAGCATCACGCGCCGCAGCCATCGTCGGGGCTTTTCATTTTTACAACAGTGATGGGGACCCCGCGCCGAGCGCGCGGGGCCGCTGTCGTTGCCTAGGCCTTGCGGACGTTGGCCGCCTGCAGACCCTTCGGGCCACGGGTGACGTCGAACTCCACGCGCTCACCCTCGACGAGGCTCTTGAAGCCCTGTGCCTGGATCGCGCTGAAGTGCACGAACACGTCCTCGCCACCTTCCTGGGTGATGAAGCCGAAGCCCTTCGCATCGTTGAACCACTTCACGGTACCGGTTGCCATGTCTCTACTGTCCTTCCGGAGCGTCTCTGCGCTCCTTGTGTTCCGACCACGTGGTCGGGAGTTCGAGCTTGTGCGTCAGCTCCGCGGCACGGGATGACCGAGATGCCGCTCGATGGCGCGCAGCTGGTCCCGTTCCTCCGGTG
The DNA here is from genome assembly GCA_036556545.1 of Candidatus Methylomirabilota bacterium. Taxonomy (GTDB): domain Bacteria; phylum Methylomirabilota; class Methylomirabilia; order Rokubacteriales; family CSP1-6; genus AR12. The sequence goes on along the minus strand of DATBJF010000124.1, from coordinate 61,390 downwards.
TGGCGAAGCTCGTCGCCTGCCCGGTCGCCTCGGCGCGCGCAGTGCGACCGATGCGATGGATGTAATCCTCCGGCGTCTGCGGGAGGTCGAAGTTCACGACGTGCGCGATCTCGGGCACGTCGATGCCGCGCGCGGCGATGTTGGTGGCCACCAGCACGCGATAGCGTCCGGCGCGAAACCCGTCGAGCGCTTCGCGCCGCTGCGACATCGTGCGGTCGGCGTGCAGGCGCGTGACGCGATGGCCGGCGGCGGCCACGGCGCGTGCGAGCCGGTCGGCGCGGTGCTTGGTGCGGGTGAACACGAGCGTCTGCCCGCCGTCCTCGCCGAGCAGTCGGAGCAGGAGCGGTGTCTTGTCTCGATTCTCCGTCGCGTACAAGCGCTGGGCGACCGCTGCCACCGGCCTGGCGGCGACGCCGACCTCGATGCGCTCCGGACGCGACAGATGCGCACGGACGAGACGCTCGACCTCCTCCGGCATCGTCGCGGAGAAGCACAGTGTCTGCCGATCGAGGGGGATGGCGGCGAGGATCCGCTCCACCTGCGGCGCGAAGCCCATGTCGAGCATGCGGTCGGCCTCGTCGAGAACGACGATGCGTACCGAGCCGAGCATCGCGCTTCGGCGCTGCAGATGATCGATGAGCCGCCCCGGCGTGGCGATGATGACGTCGGGTCTCCGCGTGAGACTCGTCAGCTGCGGCCCCATGGCTTCGCCGCCGATGAGCGTCACCGCGCGGATCCCGCGCGCGGCGCCGAGCAACCGGAACGTCTCTGCGATCTGGAGCGCGAGCTCGCGCGTCGGAGCCAGAACCAGGGCGCGGGCGTTGGCGCCCGGGCGCGACGCCGCGAGCCGCTCGATGATCGGGATGGCGAACGCGGCCGTTTTGCCGGTGCCTGTCTGCGCGCAGCCGATGAGATCGCGGCCCGCGAGCGCGGTCGGAATGGCCCGCGCCTGGATCGGGGTGGGCGTGGTGTATCCCGCCTGCGCCACCGCGTCGAGCATGGGCGCACTGAGCGAGAGCTCGTTGAAAGAACGGATCATGAGCGGTCGTTTACCTTTCTGTTCGTCTGCGGCTTCTTCCCGAGGCGGGGATTCTTTTTAAGAGCACCCGGGCCCGTTGCCGGGCCCGGGTAGAAGCGACAGGTGGGGAATCTATGCCTTGCGGACGTTCGCTGCCTGAAGACCCTTGGGGCCGCGGGTCACCTCGAACTCGACCCGGTCACCTTCGGCCAAGGACTTGAAGCCCTGGGCCTGGATGGCGCTGTAGTGGACGAAGACGTCTTCGCCACCTTCCTGCGTGATGAAACCGTAACCCTTTGCATCGTTGAACCACTTCACCTGTCCTGTGGCCATTCCTTCTTGACCTCACTCTTCGGGGGTCTTCAGCAGCCCCTGCGTGCGCCCGCGGTCATCGCGGGGTTACCTGCCGGTATTGGCAGGCAAACAAAAACGCCGCAGCGGCCTGAGGTCCGCGCGGCGTCGTGTCCCGATCTCTTCAATCGTTCTTACTCCCGTACGAACCTACTACCGCGGCAAGAATTACATGAGGCGGGGTCCGCTGTCAATGCGAAATTCCGGCGAGGCGGCGGTTTTCAATCTGACTCTATCAGGCGTGTCAACGGCTTCGTGCCGTTCCGGGTCCCCAGCCAGCCGGGCACGGCCATCGAGAATCGCCCGGCCGTTCCGCCGGCGACCATGATGTGTATCTCTTCCCGCGACGGAAATTTCGAGACGAGCGTGTCAGGCGAGGGAGCGCTCCGCGAGAAACGCAGATTGCTGCCTTCACCGTGATCATCGCTCGGCATCACCGCGCGGAAGGGCAGCCGGACGCTCTCGTGCAGAGCGCGCGCGAGATCGTCCCGGCTCCAGCCCTCGTCGGCGAACGTCCGCGCGTGCTCCGGCCCCACCAGCAACAGCGTGTGCGAATAGAGGGGGAAGTGCTTGCTGTTCCAGAGGCCGGCCATCGACCAGCCGAGCGAGCCGGCGAGGCTGCGCGCGGTGCGGCTGGCGTGGTCGGAGATGCCGTGCGGTCCTTCTCCGGCGAAGAGCGTGATGGCGCTGGAGCCGGCCGGCAATCCGCGCGAGACGTGATAGGGCGGCCACGGGCTCGCTTCTTCGTGCTCGCCGATGCAGTACGTATAACGCCCGGGATGGCCGAACGTCGACATCGAGATGTCGCCCGGCTTGGCGCCGCCGATGTTGATCATCAGGAGCCGTAGCGCGCGACCGATGGTGGCGTTCGCGCGGAAGCCCGGGCCGAACACGCCGAACGAGCAGTTTATGCCGATCCGCGAGCGGATCGGGCCATGCACCACGATCAGCGGCGCCGAGAAGTGCGTCGACGTGGCCACGCCGTGGAGATTGAACTCGGGATCGCAGGCGGCCTCGGCCGCCGCGACCACGACCGGCAGGTACTCCGGACGGCATCCTGCCATCACCGCGTTGATGGCCGCCTTCTCGACGGTCAGCCGGCCGTAGTTGGGCGCCATCTCGCCGAGCACCTCGGCGCGGTCGTGCCGTGTCCCGGCGAGCATGCGCTCCACGCGCTCGCGCGTCGGCGGGATCACCGGCAGCCCGTCCGTCACACCTCTCTCGAACCAGACCTCGAACTCGTCCATTGGATTGAGGGGCCTCGATATGGCCCCACAAACTCCCCCACGCTCGCCGGCGGCCCGGGGTACCCGGGCCGCGGCTCGATGACCGGTGACGATCCGGGCCGCGACATGGCCAAACGCCCGCACGCTCGCCCGCGGCCCGGCGAACCCGAACCGCGGCTCGATGACCGTTGACGATCGGGCCGCGACCTGGCCCTCGAACAAAGGGCGTCGCGCCTGAGTATATTGGAGGCATGCACGCGTGGCACGACGTGGAGCTTGGCGATCACATCGAGCGCCACTTCCGCGCGGTCATCGAGATCCCGAAGGGATCGAAGGTCAAGTACGAGCTGGACAAGCAGACCGGGCTGCTGTGGCTCGATCGCGTGCTGCATTCCGCCGTGCACTATCCCGCGAACTACGGATTCCTCCCGCAAACCTTCTGCGACGACGGCGACCCGCTCGACGTCCTCGTGCTCGGCCAGGAGCCCGTGGTGCCGCTGTGCGTGCTGCGCGCGAAGGCCATCGGCGTGCTTGGCATGCGGGACGAGAAGGGGCAGGACGACAAGATCATCGCCGTTCACGTCGACGACCCGGAGTACGCGCACTACAAGGACATCGACCAGCTGCCGCCTCATCGCCTGGCGGAGCTCGAGCGGTTCTTCCTCGACTACAAGGTGCTGGAGCGCAAGAGCGTCGCCGTGTCCCCGATGCGCGGCCGCGCCGAGGCCGAGCGCATCGTACGAGAGGCGGCGGCCTTCTATCGGGAGCGCATCGCGCCACGCCGCGACGAGGTGCAAGCGCCCTGATCGTTCCCGCCACGCCGCCACTCTGACGGCTGACGTCATGGTGGGTGCCATTCTGGACGTGAAGCTCGGCACGTTTCTCCGGTGAGCCCTGCGCGGCGACGGCGCCCGCCGCGGTTGGTCCCCCAGCCGGGACACGCGGGAGCGGACGGCCGACGGGCGTCTGAAAAACGTTTACCTTTTCACGATTTTGGGGACCGGCGAACGACCGTCCCGGGCAGTCCTTGAGCAGCCCTAAACGCCCGTAAAATAGGAGTTTTTCTTCACAAATGGCATGGACTGTGCTAGTGTGCCTGTCACCTCGAATGCCTGTAACCCTGACATGATGGAGTGCTGATGTTCTACAACCTGCTGGCTGGGATGTTCTCGAACGATCTCGCGGTGGATCTGGGTACGGCGAACACCCTCGTCTACGTCCGCGGCGAGGGAATCGTGCTGAACGAGCCGTCCATCGTGGCCATCCACCAGGCCGATCATTCGGTCCTCGCGGTGGGGCACGAAGCGAAAGCGATGCTCGGTCGTACGCCGGGGAACATCGTGGCCATCCGGCCGTTGAAGGACGTCGTCATCGCCGACTTCGACGTGACGGAGAAGATGCTCCACTACTTCATCTCCAAGGTGCACCGGCGCCGCACGCTGGTCCGCCCACGCATCGTCGTCGGGGTTCCGTCGGGGATCACGCAGGTCGAGAAGCGAGCCGTGCGCGATTCCGCCATGCAGGCAGGCGCGCGCGAGGTCTATCTGATCGAGGAGCCGATGGCGGCCGCCATCGGCGCCGGCCTGCCGATCCAGGAGCCGGGCGGCAACATGATCGTCGACATCGGCGGCGGCACCACCGAAGTCGCCGTCATCTCGCTCTCGGGCATCGTGTACGCGAAGTCGGTTCGTATCGCGGGCGACGAGATGGACGAGGCAATCGTGCAGTACATCAAGAAGCACTACAACCTGCTGGTCGGCGAGCGCCGCGCGGAGGAGATCAAGGTCACGCTCGGCTCCGCCTACCCGATGGGCGGCGATCGCCGGACGATGGAAGTGAAGGGACGTGACCTGATCGACGGCATTCCAAAGACGATCGTGATCACCGACGAGGAGATCCGCGAGGCGCTCCGAGAACCGGTGATGACCATCGTCGAGACCGTCCGCACCTGCCTGGAGCGGACGCCGCCGGAGCTGGCGGCCGACATCGTGGACAAGGGCATCGTGATCACCGGTGGCGGTGCATTGCTGCGAGGCCTCGATCACCTGCTGCGGCAGGAGACGAACCTCCCGGTGACGCCGGGCGAGGACCCGCTGTCGTGCGTCGCGCTCGGCACAGGCAAGGTGCTCGACGAGCTGGATCTGCTGAAGAAGGTCGCGATCCCCGCATAGACGGGGGGATTTCACGGTGAGGATCCGCGCGCTGGCGTTGCTCGGCATCGTGGCCGGCGTTTGCCTGGTCCTCCTCACCTTGCAGATGCGCGGCCGCGCCGCCGGGGCCTCCGACGCGCTGGCATTCTTCACGACGCCCGTGCAGACCGTCGTCTCCCGGATCAACCGCACCGCCTTCGGGCTCTGGTCGACCTACCAGGACTGGAAGAACGTCCGCACCGAGAATCGCCGCCTGCGCGACGAGGCGCAGCGCCTGCGCGTGGAGTCGCTACGCGTCTCGGAGGTCGACGAGGAGAACCGTCGGTTGCGGCGGCTCCTGCAGCTGAAGGAAGCGCTGCCGCTGGAGACCATCGCCGGCGAAGTCATCGGACGCGAGTGGGGTGGCTGGGTTCGATCGCTCACCGTCAATCGCGGTCGCAGCAGCCGCGTCGTGCGGCTCACCGCGGTGATCGGCCCCGACGGCCTGATCGGTCGCATCGTCGACGTGCGCGGCGGCTCCTCGGTCGTGCAGGTCCTGACCGATCCGGCCTCCACGGTCGGCGCGCACATCGTGCGGACCCGCACCCCCGGCATCATCGAGGGCGAGGCGCGTGGCACCATCCGCTTCAAGTACATGGCGCGGGACGGGGCCGGCATGCAGGTCGGCGACATGGTCGTGACCTCCGGGCTGGGCGGACTGTTTCCGCGTGGCGTTCCCATCGGCCGCGTACACGCGATCGATGACCGCGGCTCCGCGCTCTTCCACTACGCGCAGATCACGCCCGCCGTCGACTTCGCGCGCATCGACGAGGTGCTGCTCCTCACCGGCGATGCCGCCCGCGACGTGGCGTCGCACTTCCCGGGAGCCAGCTGATGCGCACGTTCCTGGCGGTGGCCGTGCTGAGTGGTGGCGTGGCCCACGCCACCATGGGCCCGGCCTTTCGTATCGCCGATGTCGCGCCGGACATTCCGCTCATCGTCGTCGTGATGCTGGCGTTGCGGCGCGGGCCCGAGTTCGGCTGCGGTGCGGGGTTCCTGGCCGGGCTGCTCCAGGACGCGGCGACCGGCGGCCTGCTCGGCGTGCAGGCCTTGACGAAGTCGGTGATCGGCTGTGGCGTGGGCGCCCTCGGCGGCCGCCTGCGCGTGAGCCAGCCGCTGGTGCAGGTGCCCGGACTGGTCCTCCTCTCGCTGGTGGAGGGCGTGGCGCGGTTCATGCTCCTCCAGCTCTTCCACTTCCCGGCGTCGTTCGGCGAGCTGATGACGTACGTCGTGCTGCCACAGGCGATCTACAACGGGTTCCTCGGCGCCGCCCTCGTCCTGGCGCTGGCCTGGGCTGAATCGATCCGCGAGCGGGTGTCGTGAACCTGAACCTCCGTCGCGGACTTCCGACCCGCCGCGATCCCGGCCAGAAGCGCATCATCGCGATGTCGGCGCTCGTCACCGGCGCCCTCATGGTGATCGTCTGCCAGCTCTGGTATCTGCAGGTGCTGGAGGGGGGGCGATTCCAGGAGGCGTCGGACAAGAACCGGATCCGGATCCGGCCCATCGCGGCGCCGCGCGGCATCCTGTTCGACCGCCACGGCGCCCCGCTCGTCGACAACCGGCCGGCCTTCACGCTGTCGCTCATCCCGCGCGAGCTGGACCGCGATCCGGACAAGCGGGACGCCGCGCTCGGGCGGCTGTCCGCGCTCATCCAGATCCCGTACCAGGAGCTGCGCGATGCCGTGGCCAAGACGTCCCCCGACTCGTTCCTTCCCGTGCGGCTCCGCCGCAACCTCAGCATCGAGGAGATGCAGAAGGTGGAGGAGTGGAAGCTCGAGCTGCCGGGCGTCATCGTGGAGGTGGAGCCTCAGCGGGTCTATCCGAACTCGCGCTTCGCCGCCCATCTGCTCGGCTACGTCCGGGAGGCGAGCGACGACCAGCTGAAGCAGGGGCGCTACCGGCGCGGCGACATGGTGGGGCAGAGTGGTCTCGAGCGGCTGCTCGACGAGTTCCTGCGCGGCAAGGACGGCGGCGAGCGCATCGAGGTCGACGCGATGGGCCGGCCGATGCGCCTGATCCAGTCGACCGAGCCGCATCCGGGCGCGCAGGTGGTCACGACCGTGGATCGACGCATCCAGGAGGCGGCCGAGAAGGCGATGGAGGGCCACGCGGGCGCGGTGGTCGTGATGGACCCGCGCAACGGCGACGTGCTCGCGATGGTGTCGACGCCGGCGTTCCAGATCGATCGCTTCACGGGCTCGATCGACCGCGAGTCGTGGCTGCGCGTGATGAAGGATCCCGAGTTTCCCATGCTGAACCGCACCATCCAGAGCCAGTACGCACCGGGCTCGGTCTTCAAGATCGTGGTGGCCGCCGCCGGCCTGCAGGAGAAGACCCTCACGCCCGCGGACCGCACGTACTGCAACGGCGAGTTCCAGCTCGGCACGTGGACGTTCAAGGACTGGAAGCGCGAGGGCCACGGCACCGTGGACGCCCTCGACGCGATGCGCCATTCGTGCAACGTCTTCTTCTACCAGGCCGGCCTGAAGATCGGCGGCGCCGCCATCACGAAATACGCGGCGGCCTTCGGCCTCGGGCAGCCGACCGGGATCGACCTCGGCACCGAGAAGTTCGGGCTGATCCCGTCACCGAAGAAGGGTCGCAAAGGGGTCGCCGCCTTCCAGGCCGGCGACATCATCAACATGTCGATCGGTCAGGGCCAGGTGCTGGTCACGCCGATGCAGATCGCGCGCTTCATGGCCGCGGTGGCCAACGGCGGCGTCCTGTGGAAGCCGCGCCTGGTGCAGCGCATCGAGCGTCCGGAGCGCGGCGTGGTGTGGAGCGACACGGGAACGGTGACCGGCCACGTCGGGCTGAATCCCGCCGTGTGGGCGTTCCTGCGCCAGAGCCTGTGGGCGGTGGTCAACGACAACGGCACCGGCGCCGGCGCGCGCATCCCCGGCCTCGACATCGCCGGCAAGACGGGCACCGCGCAGATGATCGCGAATTCCAAAGCGGACAAGGGCCAGGATCACGCGTGGTTCGCCTCCTTCGCGCCGGTGAAGGATCCGGAGGTCGTGGTGGTCGTGCTCGTGGAGCGCGGCGGCAAGGGCGGGCAGGTGGCCGCGCCCATCGCCCGCAAGATCCTCAACGCGATCTTCTTCGAGAAGGTCGCCGCCGCCGGGCTCGAGGGCTGAGACGGCCCCATGAGCGTGGTGGGAGGGATCGACCGGCGGCTACTCCAGAACGTGGACTGGCCGCTCCTCGGCGCCACCGTCGGCCTCGTCATCCTGAGCGCGAGCACGCTGTCCAGCCTGCACGTCGACCGCGCGGGCGGTGGCGTCGTCCTGCGGCAGCTCGCCTGGTTCGCGGTCGGCATGGTGGCGCTGCTGGTGGTGGCGTCGATCGACTATCGCCGACTGGTGCGGCTGGCGCCGATGTTCTACGTCGTGGGCCTGGCCGGCCTCGCGACGGTGTTCCTCGTGGGCCGAACGGTCTCCGGCGCCCGCCGCTGGATCCTGATCGGGCCGCTGTCGGTGCAGCCGTCCGAAATCTTTAAGATCTGCTTCGTGCTGATGGCCACGTGGGTGCTGACGTCGCGGTGGGCGCAGCCGATCGGCAAGACAACCGTCGCGCTGACGGCGCCCGTCCTCGCCATCCCGGCGCTGCTGATCGTCAAGCAGCCCGACCTCGGCACCGCGCTGCTGCTTTTCCCCGTGCTGACGGCCCTGCTCGTGGGTGCGGGTATCCGGCTCCAGCTCCTGGGCGGTCTGGCGCTCACGGCGCTGGCCGCCATGCCCGTGGTGTGGTTCGCCGCGCTGAGGGACTATCAGCGGGAACGCATTCTCGTCTTCCTGGATCCGTTTCGCGATCCGCTCGGGAGCGCGTACAACGTCATCCAGGCCAAGATCGCGATCGGTTCGGGACAGCTCCTGGGCAAGGGGGTGGCCGGCGCCACGCAGAGCCGGCTGGCCTTTCTCCCGGAGCGTCACACGGATTTCATCTTCGCCGTATTCGCCGAGACGTGGGGATTCGTCGGGTGCCTCGTGCTGCTCACCTGCTACGCGCTGCTCCTGCTCCGCGGATTCGATATCGCGGCCTCGACACGCGAGCCCGTGGGTCGTCTGATCGCCCTCGGCGTCACCGCCCTCTTCGCGACGCAGGTGCTCGTGAACGTGGGGATGGTCGTCGGTCTCCTGCCTGTGGTCGGGGTGCCGCTGCCGTTGATGAGCTACGGCGGCACCTCCATGCTCGTCTCGTTGACGGGGCTCGGGCTGCTTCTGTCCGTGCGAATGCGGCAGTTCCAATGAGACGCACGTCGGGTCGATTCGGAGCCTGGCGCGCGTCGGGGGAGTGCCGCCGTGAGCAAACGGATCGTCGTCAACGCCGGTCTCATCGAGACCCGCGTCGCCGTTCAGGAAGGTAACCTTCTCACCGAGCTGTACCTCGAGCGGCAACGTCACCGCTCGATCGTCGGAAGCGTGTACAAGGGCACCGTCTCCAACGTGTTGCCCGGCATGCAGGCCGCGTTCGTCGACATCGGCCTGGCCAAGGACGCCTTCTTGTACGCGGGCGACTATACGCCCTCCCTCACGCCGTCCGCCGACACCGACGTCGACGTCGACGTGGAGGAAGGGGAGACGCCGCGGCGGGAGGCGGCCGGCCCCATCGAGCAGATGCTCACGCGGGGCCAGCACGTGCTCGTGCAGGTCTCGAAGGAGTCGCTCGGCAGCAAGGGCGCTCGCATCACCGCCTTCATCTCGCTGCCCGGGCGCTATCTCGTGTACATGCCCCAGGCCGAGCACATCGGGGTGTCGCGCCGGATCCGTGACGAGCGGGAGCGCGACCGCCTCCGGGCCGCGCTTCGATCGCTCGAGCTGCCGCCCGGCGGCTTCATCCTGAGGACCAACGCGGAGGGAAAGGGCGAGGCCGAATTCGCCGCCGACGTCGAGTTCCTCACACGGCTCTGGGGGCAGATCCAGGCGCGGCACGCCGAGGCCACGCCGCCGGCCGCGCTCCACGAGGAGGCCGACCTGACCTTCCGCGTGGTGCGTGACCTCTTCTCGCCGGAGGTCGACGAGTTCGTCGTCGACGATCCCGACGTCCACGGCCGCGTGCTCGGCTACGTGCGGGCGCTGGTGCCGGCGCTCGAGGATCGCGTCAAGCTTCACACCGAGCGGACGCCGATCTTCGACGCGTTCGGGATCGAGAAGGACATCGAGAAGGCCCTGCGCCGCCGCGTGTGGCTGAAGTCCGGCGGCTACATCGTCATCGACCACACCGAGGCGCTCGTCTCCATCGACGTCAACACCGGCAAGTACGTCGGCAAGCGCGACTTCGAGCAGACGGTGCTGAAGATCAATCTGGAGGCGGTGACGGAGGTCGTGCGCCAGATCCGTCTGCGTGACCTCGGCGGCATCATCATCATCGATTTCATCGACATGGAAGTGCCCGAGCATCGCGAGCAGGTCGAAAAGGCGCTCAAGCGCGCACTGGCCGAGGACAAGGCGCGTACGAACGTGATGCCGATCTCCGAGCTGGGCCTCGTCGAGATGACGCGCAAGCGCGTGCGGCAGGATCTCCGCGCCGTCCTCAGCGTGCCGTGCCCGACCTGCCGTGGGAGCGGGGTGACGAAGTCCGACGAGACGCTGGCGGCCGAGATATTACGGGCGATCCGCGCCAAGGTGGCCGCCGACACCGCCGAGGGGGTCCCTCGCCGCGAGGTGGTGGTGCGCCTGCACTCCGACCTGGCCGCCTATCTCGACGGCGACGCGCGTCCCGATCTCACGCAGCTCGAGACGGCCCTGGACGTGAAGGTCATCGTCCAGATCGCCGACAAGCATGCGCACCGGGACGAGTTCGAGGTGCGCCTTCGGTGACGGACGCCGACCGCGCCATGGACTACGAGCGCGCCGGTGTCGCCGAAACTTATCGCCGCGTGCGCGGCCTGCCCGAGCAGACGCTCGCATTGTGGCGTGACGTGTTGTGCGAGCTGGTCCCCGCGGCGAGCGTGCGGCGCGTGGTCGATCTCGGCTGTGGCACCGGGCGCTTCATGGGCTGCCTGAAGGCGGCCTTCGGCGTGCCGGTGATCGGTCTGGATCCGTCCACGCGAATGCTCGGTGCCGCCGGTCGGGAGGCGCCCGCGGCGTATGCCGCCGCCGAGGCGGAACGGCTGCCGCTGGCGGCCGCCAGCGTGGACGTCGCGTTCCTGTCGATGATGTGGCATCACCTCCGGGATCCGCGGGCCGCCGTCGCGGAGCTCGCGCGGACGCTCCGTCCGGGCGGCGCCGTATTTCTCAGAGCGGCCACCGTCGACCTCCTCGATGGCTTCGCGTTCCTTCGGTTCTTCCCGGAGAGCCGCGCGCTCGACGAGCAGCGCCTGCCGTCACGCTCCGGCCTCCGCACGCTCTTCGTCGCCGGCGGCTTCAGGGAGGTAGCCCAGCGAACGGTCCAGCAGCGCATGACCGATGGCCCCGAGCCGTACCGCGAGCGTGTGCGCGCGCGCGGCTTCTCGTCGCTGCGGCAGATCTCGGACGAGGCGTTCGCGCAAGGCCTGGCCCGCTTCGAGGCGTGGAGCGCTGCGCTACCGGCGGCAGAGCCCGTTCACGAGCTGGTGGACGTGTTCGTCTTTCGCCGGTAGCATCGCGGGCCATGGCGAAGGTCACGCCGTCGCGCATCAGCGCGCAGAAGATCATGGGCGATCTGCGGCTGGCGTCGAAGAAAGGTGACCGCGCGGCCCTCTCGCTCGCCCTCGACCAGATGCGCACGCTCGCGCATTCGCCGAAGTACTGGGAGAAGTACCTGGGGCTCCTTCGCAATCCGCTCGCGCGTCTCATCGACATGGTCGTGATCAAGCAGGGGGAGCGCATCGCGCACCAGAAGGGGTGGAAGCTCCCCAGGCCGGCACCGCCGCGGGACAAGCCGCGCAAGCCCAAGAAAGCCGAGAGGACCCGCGGCGCCCGGGCGCGCGCGGTGGCGGGAAGCGCCGCGCAGATCTCCCTGTTCGAGTGACGCGCGCGCTCGTGGTCGTCAACCCGGCGGCCGGCGGCGGCCGGACCGAGCGGGCCTGGCCGCGCCTTCGCGAGGCGCTCGCGCGCGCAGGCCTCCGGTTCGACTGGGTGGCGACCCGCGCCGCCGGCGATGGCGTGGATCTCGCGCGCCAGGGCGCGCGCAGCGGCCACGCGCTCGTGGTGGCGGTCGGCGGCGACGGCACCGTCAACGAGGTCGTCAACGGGGTGACCGGTGAGGACGGCGTGCCGCTGGCCACCGCGGGCGCCGTGCTGACGGGACGCGGCCGCGACGCGTGCCGCAACTTCGGCGTGCCGCGCGGGATGTCCGAGGCCGTGGCGGCGCTCGTCACCGGCGCCGAAGCGACGTTCGATCTGGGGGTCGCGACGTGGGCGGACGGCCGCCGCCGCTACTTCCTCGGCGCCGCCGGCGCCGGCTTCGATGCCGCGGTGGCGACCCGCGCGGCGTCCGTCGGCGTGCGCGGCACGTTGCCGTACCTCTACGCCGTTCTCGCTACCGTGCGCGCGTCACGCCCGACCGAAGCGGCCATCACCGCCGACGGCGCCACCGCCTGGCGGGGCCCGCTGACGGCGGCTATCGTCGCCAATGCGCGCCACTTCGGTGGCGGCATGCGGATCGCCCCCGGAGCGAATCCCGCCGACGGGATCCTGGATCTGGTGGTGCTGGGCGCGCTGGGACGGCTCGAGATGATCCGGTGGCTGCCGACGATCTACTGGGGCGGGCACCTGGCCAACACCCGGGTCGTCACGCGGCGGGCATCGCGGATCGCCATCGAGGCGCCGGTACCGCTGCCGACGCAGCTCGACGGCGAGGTGGGGGGCGCCACGCCCGTCATCGTCGCGGTGGCGCCGGGCGCGCTGCGCCTGCGGCTGCCGCGCGGTTGACAGGAGGCCGGGCGGGCGAGATAGTACCCCACGGGGGTATATCGCGATGCTCAACGACGAGACGAAGGCCAAGGCCCGGGGCCGGCTGCGTCGTATCGAGGGGCAGGTGCAGGGTCTGCAGCGGATGATCGAGCACGACGCCTACTGTGTGGACATCCTGCTGCAGATCTCGGCGGTGCAGGGGGCGCTGGACCAGGTCCAGAAGCTGCTGCTCGGTCGCCACATCGAGTCCTGCGTCGCCGACGCGCTCCGCTCGGGCAGCAAGACCGACCGCCAGCAGAAGATCGAGGAGCTGCTCGACGTCTTCGCGCGGTTCGGAGCGAAGTGATGGCGCGGACGACGCTGCCGGTGCGTGGAATGCACTGCGCCGCGTGCGTGGGCAAGGTCGAGCGGGCGCTGACCGGCGTCCCCGGCGTCGAGCAGGCGTCGGTGAACCTCGCCACCGAGCGCGCGAGCGTCGAGTACGATCCGGCGCGCGCCGACCTACCGCAGCTGCGCGCCGCCGTCGAGGCGGCGGGGTACGAGCTCGGCGAGCTTCCGGTCGCCGCCGGCGGCCAGGCGGCGCCCGACCGGGAGCGCCAGGCACGCGCGGCCGAGCAGCGGCAGCTTCGCACGCGGGTCCTCGTGGGAGCGGTGCTGTCGGTGCCGGTCGTGCTCGGGAGCATGCCCGATCTGTTCCCGTGGGCGCCGGCCTGGCTCGGCGATCCCGGCCTCTTGCTGATCCTGACCACGCCCGTGCAGTTCTGGGTCGGCGCGCCGTTCCATCGCGGCTTCCTCCACGACCTGCGCTATCGCAGCGCGAGCATGTCGACCCTCGTCTCGCTGGGAACGAACGCCGCCTACTTCGGGAGCCTCGCGATGACCCTGTGGCCGCACGCCTTCATGGCCCTGGGGGCGATGACGTACTACGAGACGGCGGCGGTGGTGATCACGCTGGTGGCGCTGGGCCGCTGGCTCGAGGCCCGCGCGCGCGGTCGCACTTCGGAGGCCATTCGCCGCCTCGTCGCGCTGGCGCCGCGCACGGCGCGCGTCGTGCGCGGCGACGTCGAGGCCGACGTGCCGACCTCCGACGTGCAGGTCGACGATCTGCTCCGCATCCGGCCCGGCGAGCGCATTCCGGTGGACGGCGTCGTCGTCGACGGCGCGTCCACCCTCGATGAGTCGATGCTGACGGGCGAGAGCATGCCCGTGCAGAAGACGCAGGGGGGGCCCGTCTTCGCCGGCACGGTGAACGTCAGCGGCAGCTTCGTCTTTCGTGCCACGCGCGTCGGGGCCGCCACCACGCTGGCACGGATCGTCCGTCTCGTGGAGGAGGCGCAGGGCTCCCGCGCTCCCATTCAGCGCCTCGCCGACCGTGTTGCCGCCGTCTTCGTGCCGATCGTCCTCGTCATCGCCGCCGCCACGTTCGTGGCGTGGTGGCTCTTCGGTCCGGTGCCCTCGCTCCTCTACGCGCTCACCAACGCCGTCGCCGTCCTCGTCATCGCCTGTCCGTGCGCGATGGGGCTCGCCACGCCCACCGCGATCATGGTGGCGACCGGTCGCGGCGCCGAGCTCGGCGTCCTCGTCAAGAGCGCCACGGCCCTCGAGACGCTGCACCGGATCGACACCGTCGTCTTCGACAAGACCGGCACCCTCACTGCCGGGCGGCCCGCGGTCACCGAGGTCGTCCCGCTTCCGCCCGCGACCGACGACGACGTGCTCGCTCCCGCGGCCGCCGGCGAGCAGGGCTCCGAGCATCCGATCGGGGCCGCCATCGTGGCCGCCGCCAAGGAGCGGGGACTGGCGGTACCGCCGGTCACGGAGTTTTCCGCCGTCGCGGGGCACGGCATCGACGCGCTGACGGCGGCCGGCCGGATGCTGGTGGGGAGTCGAGCGTTCATGGAATCCCGCGGCGTCGACGTCTCCGCGCTGGTCGAGCGGGCGGCGACGCTCGCCGGGGACGGCAAGACGGTGGTGTACGTTGCCCTCGCCCTCCGGCCGCTCGGCCTCATCGCTGTCGCCGACGTGCTGAAGCCGGACGCCGCCGGGACGGTGGCGGAGCTGAGGCGGCGCGACATCGCGGTCGTCATGCTGACCGGCGATGCGCGGCGGACGGCCGAGGCCATCGCCCGGCACGCCGGCATCGACCGCGTGCTGGCCGAGGTACTGCCGGAGGACAAGGCCCGCGAGATCGCGCGCCTGCGCCAGGCGGGGACACGCGTGGCGATGGTCGGCGACGGAATCAACGACGCGCCGGCGCTGGCGCAGGCCGACGTCGGCATCGCGATGGGCTCGGGAACCGACGTGGCGCTGGAGGCGGCGGAGATCGCGTTGATGCGCGGCGAGCTGGGGGGCGTGGTCGCGGCGTATGCGCTCTCACGCGCGACGATCCGGATCGTGAAGCAGAATCTCTTCTGGGCCTTCGGCTACAACGCCGTGCTCATCCCGGTGGCCGCCGGGCTGCTCTATCCGGTGTGGGGCGTGCTGCTCTCGCCCATCCTGGCCGGCGCCGCCATGGCATTCTCGTCGGTGTCCGTCGTGACCAACAGCCTGCGCCTGAAGCGCTGGAACCACGACCCGTTCGTCGCCCGACCGTCGAGCGCCGGAGCCCGGCGCAGGCGCTCCGACGGCAAATAAGAAAGGAAGACCAGCGATGGCCACGGATCCCGTGTGCAAGATGACCGTCGACCCCGCGCGCGCGGCCGCGCAATCCGTCCACAAGGGCCAGACCTATTACTTCTGCGCCGTCGGCTGCAAGCAGAAGTTCGACCGCGAGCCCGAGAAGTATCTCGCCGGCGGCTCGAGTCCCATGTCGCGCTGATGCTCGAGCCGGCGCTGCTGCGCGGACGCGAGCGGTACGAGCGAGTCGTGGACGGCTGGGTCGACAACGTCCGGGACGACGCGCTGACGCATACCGTGCGGATCGTCGAGCCCGAGCGCGCCCTCGAGGTCCAGGCGGTGGTGACGCCGCCGCCGGGATACGTGATCCGCGACGTCGCCTGTCGCGCGCTCGGCGGCGACGTCGACGTCCCCGCCGGTCTGCGAGCGCTCGTGGGGACGGCCATGACGGGCGGTCTCACGCGCCGCGCGGCTGCGGCCGCCGGCGCCGGCCGCGGCGCGTCCCTCGTCGTCGACGCCGTGGTGGAGGCCGCGCGGCTGGCGCGGCAGGTGGCGAAGCTGCCGCCGGAGCGCGCGGCGCGCGCCGAGGGCGGCGATCCGTGGGAGTGCTGGCAGCTCGACATGGCCGGCTGGGCCGATCTTCCCGACTCGTGCTTCACCTACAGCGACGCCGGCCGCCGCCTCTTCGGCACGCGGCCGATCGTGGCCGCGTCCACGCCGCCGCTCTACAGCCCGCCGCCCGGTCAGCGGAGGGTCTTCGAGCGGCGTAAGGTGCTCCGCCTCGAGCGCCGCGACGGCCGCGTGGCGCTCTTCCACTCGATGCACGACAACGTCCACGGCTTCGAGGTGCGCTACGAGATCGACGCGGCCACCGGTCGCGTCGTGACGGCCGAGCACACGACGCCGCGGCTCCCGTACCTGGGCGTCTGCTCGGAGCCGCAGCGCCGGATCGCCGCCCTCCTGGGCGAGACGGTCGACGCCGATCTGCGCAAGCGCATCCAGACGCATCTCGGCGGCCCGGCCGGGTGCGCGCAGCTCTACGACCTCACCGCCGATCTCCTGAAGCTGCTCGCCTGACGCCTATCCGGCCAGCCTCGCCAGGTGCGTCTCGAGCACGGCGGCGTCGGTGAAGCCTGCGAGTCCCACCGAGGCGGGGGCGCGGCCCGCGAACGCGCCCCGCGGCGCGAGCCCGACCAGCTCGCCGCGCCGGATGCCGACATGGTGGCGGGCCGCCTCGCCCTCCACGCGATCGAAGACGGCGGGCAGGGGAGTGACGCGGTAGTCCAGCAGATTCAGCGAGACCTGGGCGAGGCCGCGGCTCGGCAGCGCGACGCCGAGCGCGCGCACCGCCGGCAGCCCGCCGTCGCGCTCGCGTACCGCGCGCGCGATGGCCCGCGCGACGCCGACGTCGGCGCTGTCCAGCCATACGTTGTAGGCGACGAGCACGTCGCGGGCGCCGACGACGGCGGCCCCCGCGCGGGCATCGAAGCGCGCGGGCCCGGCGTCCGGCGCTCCGGCCCCGGTGGACAGGCGTGCCGCCAGTGCCTCGTAGCCGCCGCGGCGCACGTCGGGCAGCTCGCGCCGCGCCGCCGAGCGCGCGGCGGCGCCGTAGAAGTACACCGGAAGGCGATGACGCTCGCCGAGCGCGCGGCCCACGCGGCGCGCGACGTCGACCGCGACCGCCATCGGCGTGTCGCCGAGTGGGACGAACGGGACCACGTCGAGGGCGCCGAGGCGGGGGTGCAGACCGTGGTGCTCGCGCATGTCGATCCGCGGGAGCGCGGCCTGCGCCAGCGCCAGGGCACCCGCCTCGACGGCGGCCGGCGCGCCGAGGAACGTGAACACGGAGCGATGGTGGTCGGCGTCGCTGTGCACGTCGGCGAGGTGCGTGCCGGCCACGGCCCGGATGGCGTCGGCCATCGCCGCGAGCGCGCGCGGCTCGCGCCCCTCGCTCACGTTGGCCACACACTCGATAATCATGCGGGGAGACCGTATACTACGGCCGGCATGCGGGCCCTGCCAGTCGGGAAGCTCCGTGCCGACGCGCTGCAGGCGGTCTTCGACCGGTATCCCATCCGAGATCCCCGCGTCGTCGTCGGCCCTCGCGTCGGCGAAGACGCCGCCGTGATCGACGTCGGCGATCGCTATCTCGTCGCGACCTCCGATCCCATCACCTTCGCCACCGACGACGTCGCGCGCTACGCGCTCGTGGTCAACGCCAACGACGTCGCCGTCCGCGGCGCGCGGCCGCGCTGGTTCCTCGCCACGCTGCTCCTGCCCGAGGGCGCCGCCAGCGACGAGACCGTCGCCGCGCTGTTCGCTTCCCTTCAGGAGGCGTGCGAGGAGATGGACGTCACGCTCGTCGGCGGACACACGGAGGTGACGCACGGGCTCGACCGCCCGATCGTGGCGGGGACGATGCTCGGCGAAGTGGCCAAGGACAAGCTGGTGACGACCGGCGGCGCCCGCGTCGGCGACGCCGTCGTCATGACCAAGGGCGTGCCCCTCGAGGGAGCGGCCATCATCGCGCGCGCCCGGGAGGCGGAGCTGCGGAAGCGTGGCGTGCCGGCCGGCACGATTCGCCGCGCGAAGGCCTTTCTCACCACGCCGGGTTTGAGCGTGCTGCCGGAGGCGGAGATCGCCTGCGAGCTGGCGACCGTCCACGCCATGCACGATCCGACGGAAGGCGGCATCGCCACCGCGCTCGTGGAGCTGGCCGTGGCCGCCGGCGTCGGGCTGCGCATCGATCGCGATCGCGTCATGGTCGTGCCGGAAGGGCGGACGCTCTGCGAGGCGTTCGGCCTCGATCCACTCGGCACCATCGCCTCGGGCGCGCTGCTGATGACCCTCGATCCGGCCGAGGCCGGCATCGTCATCCACGCGCTCGCACGCGAGTCGATCGACTGCCACTTCATCGGCCAGGTCGTGGCGCCGGAGCAGGGCGTGATGCTGGTCGACGGCACCCGGACGTGGCCGATGCCGGTGTTCCCGCAGGACGAGATCACGCGACTTTTCAGGGAGGACTGATCGTGCCCCAGATCGGCTACGCGCACCGTCCCGTCGCGCTCGGACGTGCCGGCATGGTGGCTTCCGCGCATCCGTACGCGACCCTGGCCGGCGTCGAGACGCTGAAGGCCGGCGGAACGGCGGCCGACGCCGCCATCGCCGTCAACGGCGTGCTCGCCGTCACGCAGCCGAACATGTGCGGGATTGGCGGTGACATCTTCGTCCTCTACTACGAGGCGGCCACGCGGACGGTCCACTTCCTCAACGGCGCCGGGCGCTCGGGGTCGCGCGCCTCGCTCGAGGAGCTCACTCGGCGGGGCATGACCGGGCTGCCCGTGGTCGGCGAGCCGACGGTCAGCGTGCCGGGCTGCGTGCGGGGCTGGGCGATGCTGCACGAGCGCTTCGGCACCCGTCCGCTCACGGAGCTGCTGGCCCCGGCCATCCACTACGCCGATCGCGGGCATCCCACCTCGCATCTCACGAGCCAGGCCATCACCGAGTTCGCGCCGCTCACCGCGGACGCCGAGTGGCATCGCGTGTTCCGGCCGGCCGGCCGCGCGCCGGCGTTCGGCGAAGTGCTGATGCAGCGCGATCTCGCGCGCACGCTGCGCGAGATCGCCACCGACGGAGCCGACGTCATGTATCGCGGGCGCGCCGGGCGCGCCATCGCCGAGCGGCTGGCCGCCGACGGCTTCCTGACCGCGGCCGACCTCGCCGACCACACCGGCGAGTGGGACGCCCCGATCTCCACCACCTACCGCGGCCTCGTCGTGTACGAGACGCCGCCGCCGACGCAGGGCCTGGCCGCGCTGCTCACGCTCAACATGCTCGAGCCCGAGCGCCTCACCGATTACCGGCTGCACTCCGTCGAGCACCTGCACCTGCTCCTCGAGATCGTGAAGCTCGCCTACGCCGACCGCGATCGCTGGATCGGCGATCCGGCCCACGCGCGCGTTCCGCTGCGTGAGCTGCTGTCCAAGGAGTACGCCGCGCACCGCCGCACGGCGTTCGATCCCGACAAGGCGGGCGCCTACCGCGCCGGCGAGCCGGAAGGCGACACCACGGGCTTCGTCGTGGCCGACGGACGCGGCAACGTGGCGAGCGTGATCCAGAGCCTCTTCAACGGGTTCGGGTCGGGCATCGTCGTGCCCGGCTGCGGCATCGTGCTGCAGAATCGCGGGCGCCACTTCCGCATGGAGCCCGAGCATCCGAGCGTGCTGGCGCCGCGCAAGCGTCCGTTCCACACGCTGATGGCCTCGATCGTCACCCGGGACGCGCGCCCGGTGGTGGCGCTGTCCACCATGGGCGGCAACGGACAGGCGATGTTCCACACGCAGATCCTGACGAACCTGCTCGATTACCGGCTGGACCCGCAGGAAGCCATCGAGCGGCCGCGCTTCCTGATCGGCGCCTTCCTGCCCGGCGAGCCGGACGACACCATCCACCTCGAGGCCCGGCTGCCGGCCGACGTGTTCGAGGGCCTCCGCAGGCGCGGCCACCCGGTGAAGCCGGCGCCCGATTTCTTCATGAGGACCGGCCACGCCCACGCCATCACCTTCCACGACGGGACGCTGTTCGGCGGCGCCGATCCGCGGGGCGACGGCGCCGCCCTCGGGTTCTGATGGTGGTGAGGCGGCTGCTCGCGCTGGGCCTCGCCGCGCTCGTGCTGCCGGTGGCGGCGCTCGGCTCCGAGTGGGGCAACATCATTCCCGCGACCACCACCATGGACGCGGTGCGCGCGCAGCACGGCGGCCCGACCCGGACCGAGAACCAGAAGATCGACAATTACGACACGACCAGCTGGATCTACGAGGGCGCGCAGGCGCCGGTGGGACTGCTCCGCATGGTCGTGGACTTCGGGATCTTGCAAGCGGCCGGCTATCGGCGCGACATCGTGCGCTCCTTCCGGATCGAGCCGAAGGCGGGCGTGTTCCATCGCAGGATCGTGCTCGCCGGCTGGGGCGCACCCGAGCGCGTGGGCAAGCAGGCCGAAGGGGAGGTGTTCTACTACGCCGACGGGCTCGTCGTGATGTTCGACAAGGAAGGACTGCAGGCGCGCACGCTCCTCTTCACGCCGCCCCAGCCAATCGAGCCAGGGAAGCCGTCGCGCTGACGAAGCCCCGCACGGGGATGTCGACCCAGTCCGGCCGGTTGTTGGCCTCGTAGACGATCTCGTAGGCGGCCTTCTCCAGCTCGAGCGCCGCCACCGCGCGCGCGAAGGCGTCGGCGGAGGCCGGAACGAAGGCGGCGCCGCCCGCGGCCGCTCGATAGCCATCCACGAAGGCGGTGCGCGCATCCGACTCCCAGTCGCCGATGTCGCGTCCGGCTCGCATGGAGGTGGCGGCGGCGTAGGCGAAGGAGCGGAGCATGCCGGCGACGTCGCGGAGCGGCGTGTGCTTGCGGCGTCGTTCCTCGAGCGGGCGCAGCGGCTCGCCCTCGAAGTCGATCAGCATGAAGTCCTCGCCGTCGCGCAGGCAGAGCGTCTGTCCGAGATGGAAATCGCCGTGGTGGCGGATCTTGGCGGCGCCGAGGAGCCCCGACAGCGCGGCCGGGGCCGCCGGTGGAATCTCTGGCAGGCGGCGCGCCGGCGCCGCGGCGCGGGCGGCCGCGACCTGCCGCTCGAGGGCCTCCGTCCACGAGGCGACGTCGGCGCGGCCGATGGGCTCGACGCCGAAGGCGGGGTTCGAGGTGGGCGTGGCCAGAGCGAGATGGAGCTCTCCCGTGCGTCGCCCGAGGCGGCGGAGCGGCTCCAGCGCGCCGTGGCCCTCGGCCAGGCTCGCCAGCAGCCACTGCCAGCCATCGCGCCCGTCGGCGATGAGCTCCTGGGCCACCGCCAGCGTCGACGTCGTGCCGCCGGGCTCGACGTATTCGAGCGCGCCGGCGAGGCGCGGCGTGTTGCGGAACGGGGTCTGCTCCGTGAGAAACCGGGTGATCTCGAGCTCGGGGTTCTCGCCCCCGGTGAGGCGGCGGAAATGCTTCACGATGACGGCGCCGTCGAACACCACCGACGTGTTGCTCTGCTCGCCGCGCACCCGCCGCACCGCCACGTCGCGGTCGACGTCGCGCGGGAACGCTCGCGAGCGGTAGCCTCGCAGCGTTCCGTGCTGGCCGCGCGCCTCGCCGCCGGCGCCCATCAGGCCGAGCAGGGCGCGGCAGAATGCGGGGTCGTCGAAGGCGTCGGTCGGCACCGCCTCGCGCGCCAGCGCGACCACGTAGCGATCGGCGCCCCCGTCGTCGAGAACGACGCGGACCATGTGGACGTCGGCCCCGTCGATCGGGATGCGATCCTCGACGACGGCCTCGACGATCCGGCGCGTCTTGGCCGCGAACCAGCGCTGCCGCGCCAGCCAGCCGGTGGTCTCGCGATCGAGCCGCGCGGACACGCTCAGATCGCCGTGTCCTCGATGCCGTACCGCGCCGGACGGCGCTCCCGGCGCTCGAGCGTGAACCAGTAGAAGCTGTGCGGGGCGAGGCTCAGGAAGTACGGCGCGCGGCCGATGGCCGGAAAGCGCTCGCCGCCGAGCATCTCCACGGGCACCGCCCCCTCGTACGTCGCCAGCGGCAGCTCGACGGGCTGCGTGCGGGCGCTCAGATTGGCGACGACGAGCAGTGCCTCGTCGGCGTGCCGCCGCAGGAAGGCGAGCACCGACTGGTTGCGCGGCCGGAGAAACTCGATGTCGCCGTGCCCGAAGGCGGGGGAGCGCTTCCGGGTGGCGATCAGGTGCTTCATCGTCGTCAACAGCGAGCCCGGCTGCTTCTCCTGCGCGGCCACGTTGACCGCCTGGTAGGTGTACACGGGATCGGTGATCACGGGCAGATAGAGCCGCGACGGGTCGGCCGTGGAGAAGCCGGCGTTGCGGTCGGCCGTCCACTGCATCGGCGTGCGGACGCCGTTGCGGTCGCCGAGATGGACGTTGTCGCCCATCCCGATCTCGTCCCCGTAGTAGATGATGGGGCTGCCCGGCAGCGTGAGGAGCAGGCAGTTGAGCAGCTCGATGCGCCGGCGGTCTCCGTCCATCAGCGGGGCGAGCCGCCGGCGGATGCCGAGGTTGAGCTTCATCGCCGGATCGCTGGCGTAGGCGAAGTACATGTAGTCCCGCTCTTCGTTGGTCACCATCTCGAGCGTCAGCTCGTCGTGGTTCCGCAGGAAGACGCACCACTGACAGGCGGCCGGAATCGGCGGCGTGTGGGTGAAGATGTCGGTGATGGGCAGCCGGTCCTCGCGGCGCACGGCCATGTAGAGCCGCGGCATGAGCGGGAAGTGGAAGGCCATGTGGAACTCGTCGCCGCTGCCGAAGTACGGTCGCACGTCCTCCGGCCACTGATTGGCTTCCGCCAGCAAGATCCGGTCGCCGCCGTATTCGCGATCGAGGACGCGGCGGAGCTCCTTGCAGATGGCGTGCGTCTCCGGCAGGTTCTCGCCGTTCGTCCCCTCGCGCTCGATGAGATACGGCACCGCGTCGCAGCGGAAGCCGTCCAGGCCGCGGTCGAGCCAGAAGCGCATGACGTCGAGCATGGCCGCCCGTACCGCGGGATTGTCGTAGTTGAGGTCCGGCTGGTGGCTGAAGAAGCGATGCCAGTAGTACTGCTTGGCCACGAGATCCCACGTCCAGTTGGACTTCTCGGTGTCGGTGAAGATGATGCGGGCGTCCCGGTAGCGCTGGTCGGTCGGGCTCCACACGTAGTAGTCGCGGTACGGCGACGCCGGATCCGAGCGCGCCGCCTGGAACCACGGGTGCTGATCGGACGTGTGGTTCATGACGAGGTCGGCGATGACCCGCAGCCCGCGATCGTGCGCGGCGTCCAGGAACTTCTGAAAATCCTCCACGGACCCGTAGCTCGGATGGATGCCGTAGAAGTCGGCGATGTCGTAGCCGTCGTCCCGGAGCGGCGAGGGGTACATCGGCAGGATCCACAGGCAATCGACGCCGAGGTCGCGCACGTAGTCCAGCTTGCCGGTCAGCCCCGCGAAGTCGCCGACACCGTTGCCGTCGGCGTCCATGAACGCCTTGACGTGGATCTCGTAGAAGACCGCCGTCTTGTGCCAGCTCATGACGTCAGCAGCTGGAAGATCTGAGCCGGTTCTATGTTCGGATCGAGCTCGACGTACCCCCGGGGGCCGTGCCAGTCGTACGTCACGCCGGTGAGCAGCTCGCGCATGCGATACGGCTGGTCGTGACCGAGGCCGACGGCGTCGAGCGGCACGTCGACCATGCCGCCGTGCGTCTGGAGCGGATCGAGATTCACGGCCACGAAGATGCGGTCCTCGCCGGCCGCCTTGCCGTACCAGAGGATGTTCGGGTCGTCGGCGTCGTAGAAGCGGAGGTTGTCGTAGCGCTGGAGCGCGGGATGCTCGCGCCGGATCTTGTTCAGGCGGGTGAGGTAGTCGGTGAGGTTGCCGGGCGCCTGCCAGTCCCGCCTCTTCAGCTCGTACTTCTCCGAATCGCGATACTCCTCGGAGCCCGGCGCGAACGGCACGTTCTCGCACAGCTCGTAGCCGCTGTAGAGGCCGTACACCGACGACAGCGTGGCGGCCATGACGACGCGGAACTTGAAGGCCGGGCGGCCGCCCTTCTGCAGCGTCTCGTGCAGGATGTCCGGGGTGTTCGGCCAGAGGTTGCCGCGGAAGTAGTCCGACACGGGCGGCGAGGTGATCTCCGTGAAGTACTCGATCAGCTCCTGCTTGTGGTTGCGCCACGTGAAGTAGGTGTACGACTGCGTGAATCCGCTCTTGGCGAGGACCTTCATCATCTTCGGACGCGTGAACGCCTCGGCCAGGAAGATGACCTCGGGATGGGTCGCCTGCACGGCCCGGATGAGCCATTCCCAGAACCGGACCGGCTTGGTGTGCGGGTTGTCGACGCGGAAGGTCTTCACGCCGTGACCGATCCAGAAGTCGATGATCCGCTTCATCTCCTGCCAGAGCGGGCCCGGATCCTCGCCGACGAAGTTGACCGGATAGACGTCCTGGTACTTCTTGGGCGGATTCTCCGCGTACTTGATGCTGCCGTCGGGACGGTGGAAGAACCACTCGGGGTGCTCACGCACCCACGGATGCTCGGGCGAGGCCTGGATGGCGAAGTCGAGCGCGACCTCGAGCCCCAGGCGCTCGGCGGTGGCCACGAAGCGGTCGAAGTCGTCGAGCGTGCCGAGGTCGGGATGGACGGCGTCGTGTCCGCCCTCGGCGGCGCCGATGGCCCACGGGCTGCCCGGCTCACCGGGCTCGGCGGTGAGCGAGTTGTTGCGCCCCTTGCGGTGGCTGCGGCCGATCGGATGGATCGGTGGCAGGTACACGACGTCGAAGTTCATGGCGGCCGCCCGCTCGAGCTGCGCCTCCGCGTCCTTGAGCGTGCCGTGACGGCCCTCGGCGCCGCACGAGCGCGGGAAGAACTCGTACCAGGCGGCGAACCGCGCGCGCTCGCGGTCGGCCACGACCTCGAACTCGCCCGCGGCACGCGTGGCCGCGGAGCGATCCAGGGCCGCGTCCATCAACGGAAGGACCGCGGCCTCTCGCGCGATGGCCACCGCCTCCGCCTGGGCCGCCTTCTCGAGCCGGCGGACGTAGGCTTCCAGCGCCGCGCGGCCCTCGCCGCGCGCCCGGCGCGCCGCCGCCCGTACGAGCTCGGCGCCTTCGAGCAGCTCGCTGGCGACGTCCTGCCCGGCATCCACGCGCTTGCCGAGATCCACCAGCCAGGAGCGGAAAGGGTCGGCCAGCGCCTCGAGGGTGTACGCGTACCGCGCGTTCTGCGCCAGGGTGAAGCTCCCCGCCCAGCGGTCGTTATCGACGTGGCGCATCGGAACCTCCTGCCAGGCCTGCTGGTCGATGCGCCGGTAGAGGACGAAGGCGAGGAGGACGTCGTGTCCTTCCTTGAAGATGTCGGCGCTGACTTCGAGCGAGGCACCGACTTCGCGCTTGAGGGGATAGCGGCCGCCGTCGACGACGGGGGCGACGTTCTCGATGACGACCGTGCGCTTGAGCTCCGCGGCCGCCGGGAGGTCACCGCGGGCGCCGGCGGTCTTCCGCTGCGGGGTCGCGCGCCTGGTCCTGGCGGTGGCCATCACCGCCAGTGTTCCACGAGATACGGCTTCTGTCGCTCGAACGCCACCGCCACCGCTTCCAGAATCTTCTCGGTGGCCTCGGCGCTGGCGCGCTGCGTGGCGCCGATGTAGGCCGCCGTGCGGCCGAGATAGAGCGCCACCAGCGAGCGCAGGAGGTGCTCGCGGTGGACGACGCCGTAGTGGTGCCCCAGCGCGAAGTCGTACACGACGCGGGCCCAGAGGTCGTCCGGAAACCGGAACGGCTCGGCGTCGTCGCTCGCGAGCGCCAGGACCTCGCCCAGAGTGTCGGGCGCGAGGATGAGCTCCCAGATCGAGCTGAGATCGCGCGCCCCGAGCCGAAAGCCGTCGAACAGGCGGCGCACGTCGACGCTCATCGGCTCGACGGCGACGAGCCGCACCTGGCCCACGGCGGGCAGCATTTCGCTGTCGCGCACCTCGAGCCAGAGGTCCTGATGCCGGTCCATGACCGTGAAGGCGGCGCCCAGCGTCCCGGCCACCATGGCCGGCAGGTCGGTGCTCCGGGTTCGCGACCGCACGGCGTAGGGCCCGAGCCACGCCTCCCACACGGAAAAGCCGTCCGCGATGGCGGCGCCGGTGATCCAGAGATCGCTGACGTCGGGGCCCCGCCAGTCCCACTTCGGATGCAAGAGCAGATGCTCGATCAGCCGGGCCGACAGCGCCTGCTGGCCGCCGAACGGCTGATGGATTCGCCGTCCGTACAGGGCGCGCATCAGCGGCGCCAGCATGAGGCGCGTGACCGTCCCCTCCCAGCGATGCCGCGCGTACGCGGGGCAGATGAAATCCGCCTTGTCGCCGAGGATCGGACGCGCCAGCTCCCCCACCCAGTCGGGCGTCGCCGACACGACGTCCGCCTCCAGGACGACGAGCGCGCGCGCGCGTAGCTCACGCGCCGCGGTGAACACGGCGCGCAGACCTTCGCCACGGCCCGGCACGCCGTGGAACGGCACCGACACGCGCTCTCCGGCCGGCGGCTCGTACGCGACGCTGATCACCGGCAGGCCGGTGGACTGCACGAGCGTGCGACTGTCGTCGGAGGAGCCGGCGTCGGCGGCGATCAGCGTGGCGCGCAACTCGGGAAAATGCTGGGCCACGCCCTCGGCGGCCGTCGTCACCACGCCCTTCACGGTGTCGGCGTTGTTGTAGGTCAGGACGGCGATGGCGAGGTCCGTCGAGGGAGCCGCCGCCGCGGCGGCCTCGGCGGTCATGGAGCGAGATGGATGAGCAGCGCCATGTGATCCACCAGATGGCGCGTGATCAGGAACGATCGGCGCACGTGCTCGCGCCCGGCGGCGCCCATCCGCGCGATCAGCTCGCGGTTGTTGAGCAGGTGGCGCAGACGGAAGGCCGCGCCCTCCACCGAGTGCACCGTGTAGCCGGTCACGTCGTAGACGATCTGGTGCGGCAATCCGCCCACGAAGCCGCCGATGACCGGTTTGCCCTTCCACATGGCTTCGGCGGCGCCGAGACCGAACGAGCCGCGGACGGACTTCTGCAGCACGATGGTGGCGGCCCGCTGGAGCGCGTTGATCTGTAGATGGGCATCCGGCGGCAGCTCGCGGACGAGGATGTCGGGATCGCGCTGGCCGGCCTCGCGCAGCTCCTCGAGCACCGTCGGGCTCTCGGGGTCGGTGCCGGCGGTGCCGGCCAGGACCAGCCGGACGTCGTAGTGCTTCTTCACCAGCCGATAGGCGTTCACCACGCCGAGCGGATCGTCGGCGGCGTTGAAGGCGCCCACCTGCAGCAGGAGCGGCTTGTCCTGGCCGATACCGAGCGTGCCGAGGGTGGTCGCGATCTCGCGCGGGGTCAGCTCGCGGTTCTTCTCGGAGAGTGGATCGATGGACGGGTAGATCATGTACTTCGGCACGCCGAGCCGGCGCGCGAACGCCGGCAGCGAGAAGATGGCGGCGTCGTACTGGTTGACGAACGGACGCAGGAAGCTCCACGCCCGCCGCTGCGGCGCCGAGCAGTCGAAGTGGCAGCGCCATACCCAGCGGCCCGAGCCCGGACGCTGCTGCACCAGCGTCACGGGCTGGACGTCGTGCGCCAGGACCAGGTCGGCCTCGAGATCGAGCTTCTTGGCGTTGACGCGATTCATCTCGACGAGATGGTCGAGGGCCTCGTCGGTCAGCACGCGCTCGGAGCCTCGCAGGGCCGCCTCCAGCGCGGTGGCCGTCGAGTAGAACGCCGGATCGCCGCCCGTGATCTCCCAGACCGCCTCGACCCCGAGCTCCGTCATCATCGGCACCAGCGTCTGGAGGATCTCGGCCGCGCCGCCGCCGAAGCGGCCGCTGCTCAAGTGCAGCATGCGGCGCCCCCGCACGCGTTCGCTCAGGGTCAGGATGATGTCGACCGCGCCCGGCGGCGCGACTCGCCGGTAGTCCTCCACGCCGATCACGTCGTGCTCCCTTCCAGGGCGCCGTCGACCAGCGTCAGCACCCGCGCCCGGACTTTCTCGAGGTTCGTCATGTAGGTGTCGATCCGCTCGATCTTGTCGGCGAGGTCCGGCATCTCGAGCGAGAAGCGGATCCACTCGGCGAAGTCGCCGGCGCGCCGCCCGAGCCGCGCGCGCGCCTCCACCATGTGCATGTAGATGGCGCTGGCGTCCACGGCCGCGAGCCCGGCGCGAAACTCCGCGAGCGTCTCGGCGCCGGGGCCGAGCGTCACCTCGACGATGTGCGACTGCTGGAAGTAGAACACCTCGCCGAGCTCGACGCGGGGCACGCTCGACAGCCGCACCAGGTGATCGTGGATCACCGAGGCCAGCTCCTCGCGGAGGTCTTCGAGGCTGGCGAATTCGAAGGGGTTCACCACGGCCAGCCGCTCGGCCAGCACCTGATCGCGCAGGTGCGCGGCCACCCACGCGGCGAAATCGTTGCCGTACGCCGTCGTGATGGGACGGTGGCGGAGGAAGTAGCCGTGGGTGTGGTAGAAGACGGAGCCGGCGGGCACTTCCTCGAGCCGCTCCAGCAGCTCGCGCTCGTCCGTGGCCCGATGGTCCAGGGCCTGCCGCAGCTCGACGCAACCGGTGAAGACGAACGGATGCGTCGCCCGCCGGTTCACGCCGGCCTCCGCGCGAGCAGGGCGACCGGAAAGCGCGCGAGCACGCGCCCCAGCTGCAGCGAGTCGCCCTCGAGCGCCTCGCCGGTGAGGACGTTCGTGAGCCGTCCGCGGAGCTCGGCCGGGACGTCGAGCGCGGTGTCGCCCCAGAACTCGGCGCCGAGCGGCGAGCCGTCACCGCGACGGGCCAGCAGGCGCGGCGTCACCGTGATGGCGGCGGCGTCGCCGCCGACCCGCGCGAAGGCGCACACGTGCTCGGCCAGGGCGCCCCGCGCCTCGAGCGGCCGGTAGGCGCCGGCGGCGAAGACGGCGGCGTGGGCGCGGCGGAAACCGAGCGCCTCCCGGATCAGGAACAGCTTCACCCGCGCGTCGTCCTTCTGCAGCCACAGCTCGTGGGCGAGCGTGGCGCGGTCGTCGGTCGCCGCCAGCGCGTGCTCGAGCTCGCCGAGCAGCCGCTGGCGGAGCTTCCAGTCGACGGGGCGGCGGTTGTCCGGGTCGACCAGGGTCAGATCCCAGAGCTCGGTGCCCTGGTAGAAGTCGGGAACGCCGGGGGCCGTGATCTTCACCAGCGTCTGCGCCAGCGAGTTGATCGCGCCGAAATGCGCGATCCGCGTTTGGAAGGGCAGGAAGTCGTCGAGGAACGCCGCCGCGCGCTGCCGGTCGAGAATCGCCTCGCCGAAGCGGGTGAGGGCCTGATCGTACCTGGCGTTCGGGTTGATCCAGCTGGTGTGGGTCTTCGCCTCGCGCGCGGCCTTCAGCAGGTAGACCGTGAGGCGCTCGGCGTCGATGGGCCAGGCGCCCACCAGCGTCTGGTAGATCAGGTACTCGGTGTTGGCGCCGGGCACGGCGGCCCCGTCGACGGTCGTGCGGTGGCGGCGGTTCAGCCGCTGCCAGACCGTGAGCCGGCGCCGCCAGTCGTTGGGGATCTCGGACAGAACGTTCAGGCGCGCGCGGACGTCCTCTCCGCGCTTGGTGTCGTGGGTGGCCGTCGCCGACAAGGCGTGCGGCGACCGGCGCAGCCGCGCCGTGTTCTCGGCATGGAACTCCGCCAGGGTCACGCCGAAACGGCTGGGATCGCCGCCGACCTCGTTGAGGGACACGAGCCGGTTGAACCGGTAGAGCGCCGTGTCCTCGAAGCCCTTGGCCGTGACCGGCCCCGTGATCTGCTGGAAGCGCATGACGAAGTCGAGCCGCTCGCCGATATCCGCCTCGGTGGCCCAGTCCGGCGCCTCGAGGGTGAGCACGCGCTGAAGCCAGTCGTAGACGGTGGCGTCGCCGCCGATCGCGCGGCGCCGCGCGTGCGCGGTGGCGCGGGCGATGTACTCCCGATCGCGCGAGGTCACCCGGCCGTCGACGTACGTGCGATAGACCGGGAACCCCACGATGGTCTCGCGCAGCGCCCGGGTCAGGCTGCCGAGCGTGAAGTCTCGTGACGAGCGATGCTTCTCGGAGATCGTGTTCAGGCGGTGGCCGAGCACGTGCAGCTCGGACGCCATCGACGTCTCCGTGATGAGGGCCTTGCAGTCGTGCACGATCTCCGTGAACGCCGGCCGGGTCTTGATGAGTCGGAGATAGATTTGCTCCATGGCACGCGCATTGGCCCGGTCGACGAAGATGCCATTCAGCAAATTGAGGAACTCGTAGCCGGTCGTGCCCGACGTCTCCCACGAGTCCGGCAGCTGCTCGCCGGGGGCGAGGATCTTCTCGGCCACGACGTAGAAGTCGCCGCCGGCGCCCCGCTGGAGGCGCCGGAAGTACTCCGCCGGGTCGTAGAGGCCGTCGGGGTGGTCGATGCGCAGCCCGGTCACCACGCCCTCGCGGATGAGCCGGAACAGGAGCCGATGCGCCACCTCGAAGACCTCGGGATCCTCCATGCGGATCGCGGCCAGGTCGTTGATGTCGAAGAAGCGCCGGTAGTTGATTTCCTCGCCGGCCACGCGCCAGTAGGCGACGCGATAGGCCTGGTCGGCCAGGAGCGCGTCGAGGAGGTCCATGCTGCGCGGCTCGCCCGGGGTGCCGTTGAAGATCTCGACGTTCTGGGCGACGAAGTCCCGCACGACCTCGGACTCCGCCAGCAGCGCGACCAGCTTGTCGCGGCCGATGTCCTTCTCGCGCCGGCGGGCGGCCAGGCGCTCGGGATCCTTCTCCGTCCGCGGCGGCAGCGTGGCGAACCACGTGATGAGCGACTTCAGACGGACGACGTCCGGATGCTCGCCGCCGAGGCGCGCCGACAGCGCCTCGATGCGGTGCCCGAGGATCCGGCCGTACGAGCGCGGCGAGACCGGCAGCACGGTCTCGTAATAACGCACGACGAAGCGCCCGTCCTCGAGCGCGAGCTTGAGCTCGCCCTTGTCGAGGACCACGCCGTACTGCTCGCCGAGGATGGGCAGCAGCACCTTGTCGGCCAGCTCGCTCTTCACGGGCTGCCAGTCGATGTCGAAGTACAACGCGTACGGCGACGCCGCGCCGTTTTCGAGAACGTCGGACCACCAGGCGTTCCGGTTCTGCGCGATGCCCATGTGGTTCGGCACCACGTCGACGAGCAGCCCCATGTCCCGCTCGCGCAGCGCTGCCGCCAGCCGGACGAAGGCGGCCTCCCCGCCCAGCTCCTCGCGCAGCCGGTTGTGGTCGCTCACGTCGTAGCCGTGCGACCCGCGGGTCGCGGTCTCGAGGAACGGCGACGTGTAGCAGTCGCTCACGCCGAGCGATTTCAGGTAGTCCAGCAGGGCGGCGGCGTCGTCGAACGTGAGACCCGGCCCCAGCTGCAACCGGTAGGTCGCGCGCGGCGCGCGCATCAGGCGGCGGCCTCGGGAATCAGGTGAAAGCCGAGGGCATCGCCGAGCGGAGCGAGGACGGCGTGGGCGCCGGGATGCCGCGCCCAGGTCGCGAAGAACAGGTTCTGCGCCGCCCAGCGTCCGTAGCGCAGGCCGAGGCGATTGGCGCCCTCGATCAGCGCCAGCGCGTCGGCGATGCGGCCCGGCGTCGGGCGCTCGGCCACGGCGCCGAGCGCCCGGCGCACCAGGCGGATGGCGATGGGCCGCCCGGCCTCGAGGTTCAGCGTGAGGCCGAGCGCGACCGCCTCGCCGGCCAGCTCGAACATTCGCGCCGGCAGCGCGCTGCCGTCCGCCTGCCCCTCGACCTTCGCCAGCTCGGCGAGCATCTCCTGCTCCAGCACGTGACGGGCCACCAGGGCCAGCGCCTCCGGAATGGGCGCGTCCGCCTGGCGCAGATAGTGGACGAGCTTGCGGTTCTCCGCCCAGATCTGCTGGTAGGTCTCCTCGTGGCGAAGCAGGGTGGCGCGCGTCACGCTGGCGAGGACCCGACGGCGCTCGTCGAGGAACAGATCGGTGAGCGAGAAGCCGCCGCCCGGGAAGCGCTCGTCCATGCCGCGGACGACGTCGGCCACGGTGGAGCGGCCGTGGCGGCGCAGCAGATCGGCCTTGATCTCGGCGTACACGGAGGCATCCTCCCACGATCGCACGCCGCACACGAAGTCGTGGCCACCGAAGTGGAGGACGGCGTACATCAGGTCGCGCACGTCGCCGGTCACGGTGGAGCTGACGCGGACGTGACCGACGCGGAACGGCGTGCCGCCGTACGCATCGCCCGCCTCGTCGAGGCGGCGCACGCGGTAGGCGTGGACGGCCGCTTCGTCCGGCCACGGCGACAGCAGGCCGATGATCGCGTAGTGCGCGACCACGCGTCGCACGTCCACCACGGCCGGCCGGATGAGGCGCTTCCACACCACGCCCCCGTCGCGGAAGGCCGGCACGTTGGTCGGCGCCTCCGCGAGCCGCCGCTCCAGCTGGGACTCCAGGCGTGGTCCGCCGAGATCGGCCAGATACTGGACGGCCATCGCGGCGTATCGCAGGATCTGCACGGGCTCGATGGACGACAGCTCGTCGAAGAACCAGCCGCACGACGTATACATGAGCAGTCGGTTGCGCTCCATCTCGAGCAGGCGCCGGACCTCCAGGCGCGCCGCGGCGTCGAGGGCGACGCGCTGATGCCGCGCGAGAAAGGCTTCCAGGCGCTCGGGGGCACGATCGAGCATGACGTCCACGTACTCGTCGCGGGCCAGCCACGGGTCCTTGAGCCAGGCCGAGGCGCGGCTCTCGTAGAACGCGTCGACCTCCTCGCGCAGCCAGTCGAGGCTCGCGCGCAGGGGCGCGCGCCAGCGCTGATGCCAGTCGCCGCGCACGCGGCACCCGCAGTCGCTCCGCCAGCGCTCGACGCCGTGCGCGCAGCTCCACGAGGTGGCT
Source organism: Candidatus Methylomirabilota bacterium (assembly GCA_036556545.1). GTDB lineage: Bacteria > Methylomirabilota > Methylomirabilia > Rokubacteriales > CSP1-6 > AR12. The sequence goes on along the minus strand of DATBJF010000124.1, from coordinate 28,747 downwards.
TCACGGATCTCGACCTCCTGCGCGGGCGGGTGCGCGGCCAGGAAGGCGCCGTAGTTGGTGAGGGTCGCCGTCTTCTCGGCCTCGAGCTGCCGGACGGCGGCGGCCAGCGCCATCTCGCCGAAGCGGCGATGGTGGCCGTACGACTCGCCGTCGGTGGCCACGTGGACGAGCTGCGCGCCCTCGCGCTCGCCGGAGAACGCGCCCTGGAGACCGGCGACGAAGCGCTCGCCCTGCTCGAGCAGGTCCTCGAACGCGATCGCGCGCGAGAGGGGACCGTCGTAGAAGAACAGGGCGAGCTCATGCCCGCCGGGGCCGCGCCAGCGGTACGGCTGGCTGGGGTCGATGCCGCCGCCGACGTCCTCCCACGCCGCGTCACTTCCGGCGCGGACGCGCGCCGCCTGGGCGGGGGCCAGGACGGTGAACTTGAGGCCGGCCTCGGCGAGCACCTCCAGCGTCTCGGTGTCGACGGCGGTCTCCGGCAGCCAGATGCCCTCCGGCTCGCGGCCGAACCGCGCGCGAAAATCGGCGAGACCCCAGGCCACCTGGGTGACTTTATCGCGCCGGGTCGCGAGCGGCATGATCATGTGGTTGAAGACCTGGGCCAGCGCGTTGCCATGGCCGCCCCGCGCCCGCACGCTCGCGCGGTCGGCGTCCAGGATCTTGCGGTAGACGTCCGGCGCCTCACGCTCGAGCCACGCGCACAGCGTGGGGCCGACGTTGAACGAGATCTTCTCGAAGTTGTCGACGACGTCCAGGATGCGGTTGGCGTGATCCACGCGCCGCGCCGCGGTGTTCGGCGCATAGCATTCGGCGGTGATCCGCTCGTTCCAGTCGTGGAACGGCGCCGCCGAGTCCTGGACCTCGACCGCCTCCAGCCAGGGATTCTCACGGGGCGGCTGGTAGAAGTGGCCGTGAATGGCGACGAAGCGGCCGGACGACACGGAGGACGCCTCTAGAACTCCTCGAGGCCGGACAGAAATTCGCGGCGGCCGCCGCGCGGAACGACCACGAGGCCCGACGGGTCGACGAAGTGGCGCCGCCGGTCCACCGCCGGGTCGACGCCGATCTCGCTGTCGGCGGGGATGATGTTGAAGCGGTCGACGATCGCGCGCCGCAGCCGGGCACCCTTGCCGACCGTCGTGTGGTCCATGACGATGCAATCCTCGATCACGGCGCCCTCGTTGATCCACACCGAGCGGCCCAGGATGGAATTTCGGATGGTCGCGCGCTTGACGAGCGAGGCTTCTCCGACGTGCGCGTTGTCGACGTCGCCGCCGATGAAGCGCGCGGGCGGCCCCGGGTGCTGGCCGGTGCGGATGGGCCAGTAGCGATTGTCGAGATCGAAGCGCGGCGACTCGCCGAGGAGGTCCATGTGGGCCTCCCAGTAGGCGCTGATGGTGCCCACGTCGCGCCAGTAACCCTGCTCCTCGTAGGGCTTCACCCCCGGGACCTCGTTGGTCTGGAAGTCGTAGGCGTACACGCGGCCCGTCGGCACCAGCTCCGGGATGATCGAGCGGCCGAAGTCGTGATCGGTGGAGCGCCGCGCGTCGGCCAGCAACGCGTCCACGAGCGCCTGCCGCGTGAACAGGTAGTTGCCCATCGAGACGAGCGAGCGCTCGGGATCGCCGGGGATCGCCGGCGGCTGCTTGGGCTTCTCGACGAAGCTCACCACCTTGCCGTGCGCGTCGACGCCCAGCACGCCGAAGGATGTCGCATCGGCGCGCGGCACCGGCCGCGCCGCCACCGTCACGTCGGCCCCCGCCTCCTGGTGGAAGGCCAGCATCTGGTTCACGTCCATCCGGTAGATGTGGTCGGCGCCGAAGATGGCCACGATGTCCGGATTGAAGTCGTCGATGACGTTGAGGTTCTGGAGCACCGCGTCCGCCGTCCCGCGGAACCAGGCCGGGCCGAAGCGCATCTGTGGCGGCACCACCGTCACGAAGTAGTCGGGAACGATGCCCGTCGTGCGCCACGACAGGCGCACGTGCTCGATCAGCGACTGCGATTTGTACTGGACGAGGATGTAGAGCGAGAGCACGTCGGAGTTGACGAAGTTCGACAGCACGAAGTCGACGATGCGATACCGGCCGGCGAACGGCACGGCGGGCTTCGAGCGATCGCGCGTGAGCGGGTGAAGCCGCTCGCCCTTGCCCCCCGCCATGATCATGGCAAGCACGCGTGCCCGTCGCTTCATGGTAGCGATGGCTGTGCGTCCCGCTTGGGCCGTGGGTGGCCTGTTCTAGATGGACGGTGGCTGCGGTCCGCGATCATTACGCGTGAATCTACGTTATGGCTTCTCGACACGCTTCTCACTCTTTGGGCGCCTGTGCCCAGCGGGGGTCCAGGTCGGGGAACACGAAGTCTTCGCGCTCGAGGCGGCGGAGGGTGTTGGCGGCCTCGATGGAGAGGGGTTCGCCGCCGCGAAGGGTGTGGGCCATCTCGGAAAGGCGCTTGAACTCGGCGTAGTGCTCGGCCACCCGACGCTCGGCGTAGTCGCGCGCGGCCTGCGTCGTGATCAGGAACTGCCAGTCGGAGGCCTGCAGGAGCAGCAGCTCACGGGTCGCCTGCGCCAGCACGCGTACCAGCTCCGGATTGCCGTCGACGCCGCGGCGCAGATGCTCCACCCACTCCGTCTCGGCGCTGTACACGCGGTCCCACGTCCACTCCGTCTCCCGGTTCAGCCAGACCCGATGGTCGCCGCCCTCGCCCCACGAGCCCTCCGGCAACGACAGGGTCGCCCGCGGCGGCACCGCGGCGAGCGACTCGCCGAGCGTCATCGACGTGACGTCGGCCCGTGCGAGCCCGCGGGCCACCTGCTCGAGCCAGGCCGGTCCCTCGAACCACCAGTGCCCGAAGAGCTCCGAGTCGTACGGCGAGCACACGACGGCGGGACCGCGCAGGTCGGCGACGGCGGCGCTCATCGTCTCTTTCACCAGACCCACGAAGTGGGTCGCTTGCAGGCCGACTTTCTCCATCGCGATCTTCGGGTCGTAGAGCGCCTTGCTCCCGAGGTCGCCCTTGGTGTCGGTGATGCGCCAGAAGCGAAGACCGCCCGGGTGGTGCTTCTTGTGGAACTCGAGATAGTGGAACTCCCCGGGATAGCCGTGGTCGCGGCTCCACACCTGCAGCGTCGTTTTGGGATCGCGAATGAAGGCGACCGCGGAGCCGCTGCCGCCGCGCGAGGCGACGCGATACGGCAGGTACGGCGAGCGCGCCTCGTTCACGGGGATGGCGGGCGGCGGCTCCACCGTCTCCCGTCGCGCGGGGACGTAGTCGCGGTAGAGGAAGACCGGCTCGCCCGCCGCCACGAGGTGGGAGTCGGCGACGAAGTACTCGAGGCCGTGCTGCGCGAGCAGCTCCTCGACGCCGGGCCGCACGCGACGCTCGCGGCCGCGGTCACGCCCGGTGGGCGGCGTCCACTCGTAGCGCGGACGGTACGCGCACTCCGGCAGCCAGATGCCGCGCGGCGCGACGCCGAAGTGACGCTTGTGCGTCTCGACGGCGGTCTTGAGCTGCAGGTGGATCGACTCGTCGCGCGCGAGCAGCGGCAGGTAGCCGTGCGTGGCCGCGCACGTGATGACCTCCAGGTGCCCGCCGCGCTGCAGCTCGGCGAACGTGCCCGGGATGTCGCCGCCGATGCGGCGGTGCAGCTCCCACATCCGCTCGTAGAACTCCTCCCAGAAATCGGCGAGCGCCACCAGCTCCGGCGGCCCGATCTTCCCGAAGTGCGCGCGACTCTCCGCGCACGCGCGCCGGACGTTCTCGTAATAGAAGGACAGCTCCTTCTGGAATTCGGGCGACGCGAGCTGCTCGGTGAGCACCGGCGAGAGATTGATGGTCCACTTCGGCGAGATGCCGTCGGCCACGAGATGATGCGCGACTTCGAGCAGCGGCAGATAGCACTCGAAGGCCGCCTCGTTGAGCCAGTCGCTGCCGTGCGGCCAGCGACCGTGATTGACCACCATCGGAAGATGGGTGTGAAGGACCAGAGCGAACGGATAGCCCATGTCGGCGAACACCTTTCAGCAAGAGCTCGGCGCAGCCAGCGACCAAGGTAATTGGACCGTATGAAATCACCGGGCGCAAGCCTTCATCTGGGCGCCACGGTGCGCGAGGACGGCATCGTCTTCCGCGTGTGGGCGCCGGGCCGCCGGACGGTGGACGTGATCGTCGACGGCCGGCGCCCGCTGGCCATGACACGGCAGCCGGACGGTCTATTCGAGGTGACCGTGCCCGGTCTGGCCGCCGGCGCGCGCTACCAGTACCGCCTGGACGGCGACCGCCACCGGCCCGACCCGGCGTCCCGGTACCAGCCCGACGGCGTTCATGGCCCGTCGGTCGCCGTCGACCCCGGCGCCTTCACCTGGACCGATCAGGGATTCCGCGGCCGGGACCTCGCAGACTACGTGATCTACGAGCTACACGTCGGCACCTTCACCCGTGCCGGCTCGTTCGAGGCCGTCATCGCCCACCTGCCGCAGCTCGTCGACCTCGGCGTCACGGCGGTGGAGCTGATGCCGGTGGCGGAGTTTCCGGGATCACGGAACTGGGGGTATGACGGCGTCCACCTCTTTGCCCCCCAGTCGACGTACGGCGGTCCACGCGGTCTGCGCCGGCTCGTCGACGCCTGCCACGCGCACGGGCTCTCGGTCCTGCTGGACGTCGTCTACAACCATCTCGGGCCCGAGGGCAACTATCTCGGCGACTTCGGGCCGTACTTCACCGATCGGTATCAGACACCATGGGGCGGGGCGCTCAACTTCGACGGGCCGGACAGCGCCGGCGTGCGGCGGCATTTCGTCCAGAACGCCCGCGCCTGGGTCCGGGAGTTCCACATCGACGGCCTGCGGCTGGACGCGATTCACTCGATCTTCGACGCCAGCGCCCGGCACATCCTCACGGAGCTGGCGGAAGCGGCGCGCGAGGAGGCCAAGGCGCTGGACCGACCGCTGCACATCATGGCCGAGTCGCACGACAACGACCGCCGGGTGGTGCTCCCCGAGAAGGAGGGCGGGCTCGGCCTCGACGCCGTCTGGTCGGATGATTTCCACCACGCCGTGCACGTCCGGTTGACCGGAGAGCGCGGCGGCTACTACTGCGACTTCGCGGATCCGGCGCGGCTGCCGCGCGCGATCGCGGAGGGCTTCGCGTTCCAGGGCGAGGCGTCCGAGTACTTCGGCCGCAAGCGCGGGACGTCGTCCCGCGATCTGCCGGGCGAGCGCTTCGTGATCTGCATCCAGAACCACGATCAGGTCGGCAACCGCGCCCAGGGCGACCGGCTCGGCGCCGTCGTCCCCTTCGAGGCGGTGAAGCTGGCCGCCGCGCTGATGTTCGTGGCGCCGGCGGTGCCGCTGCTCTTCATGGGCGAGGAATACGGCGAGACGGCGCCGTTCCAGTTCTTCACCTCGTTCCTCGACCGCGACCTGGCGGAAGCGGTTCGCACGGGCCGGACGGCGGAGTTCAAGCGCTTCGCCTGGGAGGGCGCCATTCCCGATCCGGGGGATCCGGCAACGTTCGTGCGGTCCCGGCTCAGCCATCAGCTGGCGAACGCGCCACGTCACCGGGAGCTGCACGAATACTATCGTCGCTGGCTGGAGCTGCGTCGGTCGCATCCCGCGCTGGGTGCGCGCGGCAAGGACCGGACGCTGGCCGATCTCGACGCCGATGGCGCCGTGCTCACGGTGGTCCGCGAGGCGAAGTCCGGTCCCGGCGTCCGCCTGGTCGCGAACCTGACGGGCGACGTCCGGGCGTTCCGAGCCCCGGCGGGCTGGCGCGTTTTACTGGACAGCGAGGACGTGAGGTTCGCCGGTCGCAACCGCGATCCTCTGGGCCCCCATCAGGCGATTCTCTACGAGGTGGTGATTCCGGAGCGGCGCGTCAAAACCCGGTAATCGTGGTGGAGAACGCTCCGATGGCCTTGTTGCCGACACCGCTCAGGGTGTCGACGATGAAATCCCCGGGACAGATCAGCAGGCCGCGTTCCTGCTTCGGGTTGCTGACAGGACCACCCTTGATGATGCGCTTGAAGACGTGGCCGCCGCGCCAGACGATGGCGAAGACACGCTCGTCCCCCGTCTCCAGCGACTCCTTGCGGTTGAGGCAGAAGCGGTCGGTCACACGCTTCACGTCCCGCTCGATGTACTCCTCGCCGTAGTGCTGGGCCATGTAATCGGTGTACGCCTTGATGTCCTCCGGGCGCTGCAGCGGTGGCGGGCTCACGCCCATTCCGACGGCGGCCAGGGCATCGTTGCCGTAGAGGGCCCGGCTGTTCGGCCGGCGCAGGCGGCCGGCCGTGTCGAGGAAGATGGAGAAGCCCTTCGCGCGCACCTGATCGATCGTGTCCCCGACGATCCCTTTGCCTTCGTCGCCCTCCCGGATGGTCATGAACCGATCCGCCATCCTCAACATGTGGACGCTGTTGCACTGGTTAGTTTCTGTCTCGAGCCCGTCGTCGGCGACCTCCCGCTGGGCCTCCAGAACCTCGGGGCTATCGCACGGCAGCTTGAAGAGCGCGGTCGTCTTGAAATCGAACGCCTGCTTCCTCAGTAGCGGCGCAGTCGCGCAGCCCTCGGAGACGACGACGAGCGCGGCCAGAAACACGAGTCGTTGCATGCGAGTCTCTGCCTTGCTACAAAGCAAAGGCCTTGCCAAGCCTTCGCCTGGACGCGGTCGATCATCTCCTCGCGCTCGATCCCGGTCGTCGAGGCATCGCCGCCTTCTTCCAGCCGGGCGCCGCGCGGCGGGCGGCGGAGGCGCTATCGGGTAGTCGGCGTGTCCTGATCGTCACCGGCTTCATCGTCGAGCCGAAGATCGCCGAGACCGATGGCCCACCCGGCGCCGCCGTGCTCGGCCGCGCCTTGCGCCGCCTCGGAGCCGAGGTCAGCTATGTGACCGACGCCGAGAGCATCCCCGTGGTGGCGGCGGCATTGCGCGTGCTCGGCGAGCCGCCGGACGTGTGGGCATACGGCGACGGCCCGGGGGCCGCGGCCGACGTTCTGGCGCGCGCTCGTCCGACGCATCTCGTCGCCGTCGAGCGGCCGGCGCGCTGTCGCTCAGGCGACTACCTGAACATGCGCGGCCACTCGGTGGCCGAATGGAATCGCCCGATTGACGAATTGTTTTGTAGCGACGACGTGGCGTCCGGCGCGAAGCGTGGGTGGCCTGGCCGAGGCGGGGGCGGTCGTCCGGTAACCGTTGGGGTGGGCGATGGCGGGAACGAGGTCGGGATGGGGAATGTGCGCGCGAGGCTCGCGCGGCAGGGGGCGTTGATGGCGCGGATCGCGGCCACGGTCACCGTCGATCACCTCGTGGTGGCGGGGGTCTCGAACTGGGGGGCGTACGGGATCGTCGCGCACCTCGGGCATCTGTCGGGGCAGTCGCTGCTGCACACGCCGGCGCAGGAGCGCGAGCTGGTCGCCGCCTGCGTGGAGGCCGGCGCCCACGACGGAGTCACGCGCCGCCGGGAGGCCACCGTGGACGCGCTGCCGCTCGACGTCCATGCGTCGGTCGTGGCGCTGCTCGGGGTATCATGGGGGCCATGACGATCCAGGAGGAGTTTCGCGCGCGGCATCCGCGCGCGGCCGCCCTGGCCGATCGCGCGCGGGCGGCGATCCCCGGCGGGATCACCCACGACATCCGTCACCTGGTCCCGTTCCCCGTCTACATCGAGCGCGCGCGCGGCACCCGGAAGTGGGACGTCGACGGGCACGAGTACGTCGACTACTGGATGGGCCACGGCGCGCTCTTCCTCGGCCACTGTCACCCGGCGGTGGTGAGCGCCGTGCAGGAGCAGGTGGCGCGAGGCACGCACCTCGGCGCCAGCCACGAGCTCGAGGTGCGGTGGGCGGAGCTGGTCAATCGCCTGGTGCCGTGCGCCGAGCTGACGCGCTTCACGATGTCGGGCACGGAGGCCACACATCTGGCCATGCGCGTGGCGCGCGCCTACACCGGCCGGTCGAGGATCTTGAAGTTCGCCGGCCACTTCCACGGCTGGCACGACGGCGCCGCCGTTGGCGTGAACCCGCCGTACGAGGTGCCGATGTCCGCCGGCATACCCGGCGCCACGCTCGACCAGGTGCTGATCTGCCCGCCCAACGACATCAAGGCGGTGGAGGTCGCCCTCGAGCGCGGCGACATCGCCGCCGTCATCATGGAGCCGGCCGGCGGCCAGTCCGGAACGACGCCGACGATCCCCGGCTACCTCCAGGAATTGCGGGCGCTCACGACGCGTCACGGCGTGGTGCTGATCTTCGACGAGGTCATCACCGGGTTCCGCTACGCCCCGGGCGGCGCCCAGGCGTACTTCGGCGTCACCCCGGATCTCACCACGCTCGCCAAGATCGTCGCCGGCGGCCTGCCGGGCGGCGCCCTGTGCGGCAAGCGGGAGCTCATGTCGATGCTGGCGTTCCGCGGCGATCCGGACTGGGACCGGGCCCAGCGCGTAGCCCACGCCGGCACGTTCAACGCGAATCCGCTGTCGGCGGCGGCGGCCATCGCCACCCTCGAGCTCTGCGCCGACGCCTCGCTGCAGGCGCGCGCCAACAAGTATGGCGAGGAGCTCCGCCGGGCGCTGACCGACGCGCTCAAGCGCGCGGGCGCCCCCGGCGTCTGCTACGGCGAGGCGTCCATCTATCACGTCTCGTTCGAGGGCAAGCCGGGCCTGGCCGGCTTCGACCGGCCGCGCAAGGGCGCGCTCTATCATCTCCTGCGCTGCGCCTTGCTCAACAACGGCGTGGACTGCTCGATGAACCACGGCTGGGTCTCGGCGATGCACGCCGAGGACGACCTGGAGCGCACGGTCAAGGCGTACGGCAGCGCGTTCAGCGCGATGGTGGCCGAGGGCGCCTTCAAGTGAGGGCGGCCGCGCTGGCGGTCGTGCTCCTGCTCTCCGCCGGCTGCGTGAACTACCCGACGGTCATGGACGTGGGCGGCCCCCGCCTGCGTCCCGACAAGGGCCGCGCCGTCCGCAAGGACAACGGCGCCGTCGTCTACTTCGACATCAAGAGCACCGGCAAGTACGGCGACGTCATCACGTCCGTCTACTCGCCGGTGGCGAAGAACGCGGCGCTCGTCAACGCCGGCGGCGATCCGCTCACGCGTCTGGCGGTGCCCGGGGCGACGATCTTCAGCTTCACGCCCGAGGGGCCGCACGTGGTCCTCAGCGATCTCACGCGCGCGCTGACGCCCGGCGAGACCATCATCGTGACGCTGGTGTTCGAGAAGTCCGGCGGCATCGGCGTGATCACGACCGTCGAGTAGCCGACGGCACGCTGCTCAACACCTCGGCCAGGCGCTCCGGCGCCACCGGCTTCACCAGGTGGACGTCGAAGCCCGCGGCGACGGCTCGGCGCCGATCCTCGGCCTGTCCGTAGCCCGTGAGCGCCACCAGCACCATGGAGCTCCCCGCGTCGGTCGCGCGAATCTGCCGCGCCACTTCGTAGCCGTCCAGCCCCGGAAGACCGACGTCTATGAGGGCGACGTCCGGCGTGAGCCGGAGCGCGGCTTCGAGCCCGGCGCGGCCGTCGGCCGCTTCGTGCACCTCGTGGCCGTCCAGCTTCAGAGACGTGAGGAGCACCTCGCGAGCATCGGCGTTGTCCTCCACGATCAGGATGCGGCGCGGGGCGACGGTCGCCGGTCGCGTCCCGGCCGGGCCGGGCGGCGTCGCCGGCGCGGCGGCGCCTGGCAAACGCACCGTGAACGTGCTGCCGCGGCCGCCGCCGCCGCTCGCCGCCGTCACCGAGCCGCCGTGCATCTCGACGAGCCGCTTCACCAGCGCCAGTCCGAGCCCGAGTCCGCCGTGCGTGCGATCCGCCGTTCGCTCGCCCTGCACGAACGGCTCGAAGACGTGCGGCAACAGCGCCGCCGGAATCCCATCGCCGGTGTCCGCGACCTCCAGCACGACCTCGCTGCCGTCGGCGCGCACGCCGGCGCGCACCTCGCCGCCGGCCGGCGTGTACTTGAGCGCATTGGAGACCAGGTTTTCGATGATCTGATCGAGCCGCGTCTCGTCCGCGCTCACCCACGCGCTGGCGGCGTCGACGCGCACCGCGTGCCGCGGCGCCACGAGATTGCCGACGACCCGGCGGACGGCGGCGCCGACGTCCACCGGCTCCGTGCGCAGGATGATCTTGCCGGTCGAGACCCGTGCGGCATCGAGGAGGTCGTCCACCAGCCCGGAGAGGTGCCGCACCTGGCGATGGATGACCGCGCTCGCCCGCGCGGCCGTCTCGCCGGCGGCGCCGACGCGGTCGAGGATGTGCGCGGCGTTGGCGATGGCGGCGAGGGGATTGCGCAGCTCGTGCCCCAGCATGGCCAGGAAGTCGTCCTTCGCGCGATTGGCCGCCTCGGCGTCGGCGCGCAGTCGCTCCTCGGCGCGGTACTGCTGCGCATTGGTGAGCGCGATGGCCGCCATGTCGGCGAACATCTTCATGTACCGCAGCTCGCGCTCCGTGAAGCGGCGGCCGAGCGTGTCGGCCACGGTGATGGCGCCGATGATCCGCCCGCGCGACAGAAGCGGCGCCGACATCATCGCGCGGTGGTTCAGCGCCTCCAGCCGCCCGCGGATCGCCGCGTCGAGGAAGATGGCGGCATCGCTGAGCACGTCATCGCTCGCGACCGGGCGTCCGGCGCGCAGCCCGAGCGCGGTGATGCCCATGCCCTTCGGCAATCGCAGCCCGACCGACCAGTCCTGCCCGAGCCCGGCCACGCCTTCGAGCACGAGCGTGCCGGTCGCTTCCTCGACGCGGTAGACGGTCGCGCCCTGGCACTCGAGCAGCTCGCGCACGCTCGCCGCCACGCGCGAGACGACGATGGCCGGATCCAGCGACTCCGCGAGCGCCGCCGACACCTGCGCGAGCGCTTCCGCCGCGTCCCGCTCGTCGTGCTGAGCCACGGGCCCAAGAGTACCGCGAACCGTGTGGTATCCTAAGCGGCCTGGCGGGCAGGTAGCTCAGTTGGTAGAGCACAGGACTGAAAATCCTGGTGTCGGCGGTTCAATCCCGTCCCTGCCCACCAATTTTTCCCAGCCCGGTACCTGACCACTCCGACGACGCGCGCGGCGTGACTGTGCCCGGGACCTTGCCCGGCACGCGACTGCCGCTCGCGTTTCTCCGGGTCTTCCCTGAGAAATCGCCTCGTCGACGATCGCGTAGCGGCGATATACGCCGTGCGCCCATGCTGCCGCACCGGGCACCTGGCCGCTCGCGCGGCCGTCGTCATGCGTCGTTGCACGCCGAGCGCGACCGTGGCTCGAGGAGCCCGCGTGGAGGCGTCCAGGTCTCAGGGCGGGCACCCCCGTCCGACGTAAGCGCCTGATACAAGGCGATGGCCTTCTGCGCCTGAACGTCGAGGTTCATGTGCGACTCAACGTGTTTCCGTCCACGTGCGCCCATTTCCCGCCAGCGCTCAGGATGCGTCGCCAGCCAGGCGATCCGCTCTCCCATCCCTCGCACGTCTCCCTCGTCGACGAGGTATCCGGTTTCACCGTCGAGCACCACATCCGGAAAACCATTGTGACGCGTGGTCACCACCGGCAAGCCGCACGACGACGCCTCGACCAGCGAGACTCCCTGGCCCTCCTGATCGCCATTGGGCGCGGTGACCGAATGCTGCGTGTAGACATGGGCCTCTTGCATCGCCTCGGCGACCAGGTGGTGGGGCAGCGATCCCCGCAGCACCACGCTCTTCTCAAGCCCAAGCCGCGAGATCTCCGATCTGAGCGCTCCCTCGAGCGGACCTTCGCCGATGACGTCGAGTCTCAGGTTCACGCTCGATCCGACCATGTCGAGCGCGTGACGGAACGCCTGAGTCAGCAGGACGGGATTCTTCTTCTCGACGAGTCTCCCGACGTGCAGGAACCTCACCGTCCGACCATCCCATCGCTCGACTGGATTGCTGTAGGGAAACCGGTCGAGGCGCACGCCGAGGTGAAGGAGATGAATGGTGTCCGGTGGGAACCCGAGCTCGCTGAGCCACGCGCATATGTGGTTCGAAATACCGATCACGATCGTCCCGGACTCTATCAGGTCGCGCTTGTAGATCCGGCGCCAGAGCGTCTTCCGCCCCAGCACCGACACGTCGAACCCGAGGAACGAGACCAGCAGGGGCGCTCCGAGCCGCTTCGCGGCTGGCGCGATCAAGGCACCGGCCTGACCAAAATGCGCGTGAACCACGTCGGGCCGGATTTGCTGCACCAGCCGCTCGAGGCGGGACCGCAAGAGCGGCCACGACGATGGGATGCGCGAACCGATACCGACCTCGGCGAGGCCTCGATGCCAGACACGCACCGGATGCCATCGGCGGGGTGCTGGCACGACGGACACCCTGGGAAACGGGCGCTGGCTCTCGTTGGCGCGCCTCAGCGTCGCGAAGTAATTGTCCACCCCCTGCTGCTCCAGCCGCATCACGTAGTCGTAGATGAACGTCTGGGATAGAGGGGAGAAGCTCGGGGCGAAGTGCAGAACGCGCATGGTTGGTGGAGGGCGTGGCGTAGCCGAATCCTAACGTAGCTACGGTGACCGAGCAATGCGTTGTTCACCCGACCGGGGCGAAGTTGACGGCTGCCAGGCGATCGAATGCCTCGGCCAGGCTGTTGCTCTCCGGGCTGTGCCCGGCGTCGTGATCGGTCGCAGACATCGAGGTCTTCCTGCCGGTCGTGATCGGGCCGTACGGAGAATCGGTCCGCACAACGCCCGACGCGTTCGTACTCGCCCGCCCCGTCGTATTTATGTATATAAATTCGTGACAAACGATTTTATGCATATAAACTCCTGGGCAGGGATGGACAATTCCGTGCCGCGCGCAGAGGCGTCTGGCGGTTCTGTCAGCGCCGATGGCGCTCGATGCGTTGCTGCATCGTGGTTTCCGGCGCTGCGGGGTCGGACGTTCTTGCACCTCGGACCTCTGGAGAAGCATTTCATCCGAGCGCACGAGGAGGCTGACTCATGAAGCAGGCGGGCGTTCTGGGCTCGCTTTCGAAGCACGAGATCGAGCAGCTCGACTGGTATTACGTCGTCGAGCTCAAGCCCGGCTGCTTCACGAACGGTCGCCGGTATCCCAACGTACTGCCCACCTGGAAGCTTCTCCAGCGCGTCGATTTGCATGGCCTCGAGGTGCTCGACATCGGAACGATGGAGGGCATGCTCAGCGTGCTCGCCGCGCGGGCTGGGGCAAGAGTGACGAGCTATGACCGCAACGACCTCTCCGACAGGATAGCGCTCGTGCAGGAAGCCTACGGCGTTGATTTCGACTACCACGCAGGCCAACCATTCCACGAATTTGCCCGTGGCATGCACAGAACCTTCGACGTCGTCTTGTTCTGTGGCGTGCTATATCACACGATCGATCCTACCGTGTTCCTCTACATGGTGCGGACACTGCTGAAGCCCGGCGGGTTGTTACTTCTCGAAACCTCCGCTGCCATCTCGTCGGATGCGGCTCTGTTTCTGAACAAGGACGGCCGGTTTTTCGCGTCGACAAATTATTACCAGCCGTCGACCGAGTGGCTCGACTACATGCTGCGTCTCATCGGTTTTCGCATCATCGATGTCGAGTATACGAGCTCGTATCAGAGGCGGTTTGACGGCAAGCGGATCGTCCGGGTCGCCATGCTTTGCGAGCTCACCGGGGACAGCGTTCTCCAGACCTCGGACGGTTGGGGCAAGAAGGGACTGATCTTCAGCGAGCTGGCCGAATATGCGCCGCTGCCAGCGGCCGAGCGTGTCGAGCTGGTGAGCCGGGTCACACCCGACTCGTATGCGGCGTCGGTCTACTATTCCGACGTGCCTGTGCGAAGCCTCAAGCTTACTGACGCCGTCGTTCGAAAACCTGCACTCAAGCGCAATGAGCATGAGTGCGAGCTCAGGCTCGACGACCGGCTGGCTGCTCCAAAGAACCTCGGCGCCGCAGGTTTTGAAGACAGCGTGTTTGCGCAAGCGGCGGGCCGACTGAGGCACCGGCTCACTCAGAGACTGTCGGCACTCCGCAGGCGCCTTCGGGGTGGGTCGCCCGTCGCGCCGTGAGGAGGCGCAACACTCAGGCGCGGAGGAACTTGAAGAAGTAGGTCGTCGGGCAGGCCCGGCCGTCGGGCCAGAGCGCGTAGTCGGGGATCACGCCACAGCGCTGCCAACCCTCGCGCGCGTACAGCCGCTCGGCGTCATCGCTTGCGGTGTCGAGAACCAGCAGCGTCTTGCCGGCCTCGCGGGCGCCGCGCTCGGCGGCGGCGAGCAGGGCGGCGCCGATGCCGCGCTTCCGCGCGCGCCGGTGCACGAGCATCTTGGCGAGATCGCCGCGGTGCGGCTGGTTCTCGGGCTGCGCCAGGATGATCTGCACGGTGCCGACGATGCCGGCCGCGTCCTCGGCCGCGAACACGAGACGCTCGCCGCGCGCCACGCTCGCCGAAGCGGCGCGCCAGAACGTCTCGGCCTTGGCGCGCGTCATCGGCAGCATGAAGCTGACAGAGGCGCCGCCTTCGACGCAGTCGATGAGCACGTCGCTGAGCCCGTCGATCTCCCGCTGGCCGATCGTCTCGAGACGCCGGATGCGAACCGTGTCCGTCATCTCATCCTCTCCACGCGCGCGGGCGCTCGGTGGCGATGATCACGAGGTAGCGCGCGGGCTTGCGCGTGCGGTTGCGGAAGGCCGTCGGCTCGTCGAGATGCATGGCCAGGCAGTCGTCCTTCGAGAGGCGGTGCGTCACGCGCCCCAGCGTCACCTCCACGCGGCCGTCCCGCACCCAGATCTGCTGATGGATGCGCGTCTCGCGCGCGCCGCTCTCGTACGCCACGCGGGCCCCGGCCGGCAGCATGACCTCGACGATCTGGATGGGGGAGGGGAAGCTCGCGGGAGAGATGTTGCGGCGGACGTACCCGGACTGCGGATCGCGCCACGTCGTCCGATCCGCCCGGCGCGAGATGGGATCCGGGGGGGCGCCGGCGTCGTCGAACAGGCTCGCCAGCGACACCCCGAGCCCCCAGGCGATCTTCTCGAGGACGACCGCGGTCGGGCTGCTCTCGCCGCGCTCGACAAGGGAGAGCATCGAGCGGCTGACGTCGCACTTCGCCGCCAGCGCCTCCAGACTCACGCCGAGCTCGGCGCGCAGCGCGCGGACGCGGCCGGCGATGCGCGAGTTGACGTCGGGCGGGGCGGCGGCGGACGCCCTGTCCTGCATGGTGGACGTACTATCCAGGAAACTGGATGGGACGTCAACCGGGCGCGGCCCGGACGGTCAGCGCTCGACGACGGCGCGACCGAACCGCGCCAGGTCCTCCTCGACGCGAACCAGGCGGCGGTCGGCGACGCGGCGCTCGTGGCTGGCCGGCGCCGGACGCTGGCGGCGCTCGCCGTGTCGGCGGTCCAGCACGACCTCGACCTCCGGCATCCGCCCCAGGTCGCGCTGCAACTGTGCGAACAGCGCCTGGTGCTCCCGCGCCACCACGTAGAGGCGCGGCCCGGCCGGCGGCTCCTTGCGGAGCCGCGTGGCATAGTAGATCTGGCGGATGACTCGCTGGAAGCCGAGCGCCGGATAGAGATGCTCGCCGGCCGCGTTGCCCTCGAGCGTCTCCACGCGCGCCAGCAACATGCCTTCCGTCCGCAGATACTCGAGCGCGTGCTCCACGAGCGCGCGGCCCACGCCGCGGCCCTGCGCCTCGCCGGCCACCGCCAGGTTCGGGATGCGCCCGATGCCGGCGTCGCGGTCGACGGTGACGGTGATGTAGCCGACGACCTTGCCGTCGTGCGCCGGGCCGCCGTTCTCGTAGACGAAGATGCCGCCGGCGTTGGTGCGGATGTCGTCGTCGATGTGGCGCGTTTTGCGCCACGCCCAGTCGCGCCCCTGGAGCTGGCCGAAGCGCCGCTCGAGGTAGTAGTCGACGGCGGCCGGTCCGAACACCTCGGCCGTGATGGTCTTCAGCTGCTCGCGATCGGAGTCCCGGAAGAGGCGGATCATCAGGAATGCCTCCCGCCGTCGTCAGGCAGCGCCTTGCCCTTGGTCTCCGGCGCCAGCGCCATGACGACCATGCCAATGAAGTACACGGCTGCAAGCGCGATGGGTCCCGTGCGGTAGGTGGGGACGTTCGGGAAGAGACGGACGAGGGGGGCCTGCAAGTAGTTCGGCGCCAGGTTGAGCGGGGCGGCCAGATAGCGGCCGACGTTGTAGCAGAATGCGATCCCGGTGGCGCGGAGCCGGGACGGAAAGATCTCCGGGAAATAGACGGCGTAGCCGCCGAACAGCGCAAGCGTGCCGAATCCGAGAAACAGGCCGAACGGCACGATGTGCTGCACGTCGGCCAGGAACCCGAAGACGATCACGATCGACACGAGGCCGAGCCAGCACGCCACCTGAAAGGCCGGCTTCCGGCCGATGCGATCGCTGAGGAGCGGGAAGCCGATGATGCTGGCGAAGGCGCCCACGTCCTGGCAGATCGTCATGATCGTCGTCTGCCGTGAGAGCGTCTCCGGGTCGACGCCGGCGAGCGCATGGCTCAGCAGCTCGGGCGAGTAGAAGCTCACGCCCCAGATGCCGGTGACGCCGACCGCGGCCAGCACCCCGCCGGCCAGCGCGTGCCGCCGCCAGCGGGTGTTCGCGAGCAGGAGCTCCCGATACGAGCCGAGGCGCGGGCCGCCCTGCCGGCGCGTGGCCGCCACGGACTGGCGCCACGATTCCGGCTCCTCCAGCCAGCTCACGATCAGGACGACCAGCGCGATCGGCAGCGCGCCGAGGAGGAACATCGGCCGCCAGCCGCCGGGCAGCAGCACGTAGCCGACGAGCGAGCCGACGATGTTGCCGACGGCCGAGAGTCCCTGCAGGAGGCCGAGCGCCACCGAGCGCGAACGGGCCGGCATCGCCTCCGCGAGCAGGGCCACTGCCACCGAGAACTGTCCGCCCATGCCGACGCCGTTGCAGAAGCCGAACGCCATGAACACGGCCGGTGATCCCGCGAACGCGGTGAGGCCCGTGAAGACGGAGTAGACGGAGACAGCGGCCGCCATCGTCTTGACCCGCCCCCACTTGTCGCCCAGCACGCCGAACAGGATGCCGCCGGTGGCCCAGCCGAGAATGACGATGGTGGTGGCCGTCCGGCCGATGGCGTCGACGTCCTCGCCCGGCCCGGCCAGCGCGGCCAGCGCGCCGCCGCGAGCGAGGATGAACATCCGCATGTTCATCGTGTCGAACAGCCAGCCGAGCGAGCACACGACGAGGACACACCAATGATAGGTGGTGAAATCGCTGTACCACCGACCCGCCGCCGCGGAACGAACCGCCATTGGTGCGGGCCGATTGTGGCAAAGCCGCCGGCGGAAAGGCAAGGATGATTCATCGCAAACTTGGAATGGCGCGCGGGTGTGTGACAGCATAGACCTCGACGCGGCAGGCCGGATGGCCCGCGCCGGCGTCGAGCCGCCGGCCCGTCGAGAAAAGGAGCGAGCGTGCGGAAGCAGTCCTCTCGGCCGGCGGAGCGTCCGTCGAGCGTCCGGGCCGAGAAGCTGCAGGCGTTGACCGAGCTCACGCGCCGGCTCACGTCCGTGTCGGCGAGCGTTCCGCTCTTCGCCGAGATAGCGCGCGCGGCCGCGACCCTCCTGGACGCCAGCGCCGCCCGTGTCTGGATCGACGATCCCACCCATCGCGTGCTCCGCCTGCAGGGCTCGTTCGGCATCGACCGCTCGGGCGGTGGCTCACCGGACGAGCACGTGGCGATCCCGTATGGCGGAGGACTCGTCGGACGCATCTTCGAGTCCCGGCAGCCCGCGTACATCGAGGACATCGCCGAGGATCCTCGCCTGCTCAACCGGCGGCTCACCACCGACGGCAACCTTCACGGGTTTGCGGGGTGGCCGCTGCTGGCGGCGGGCAAGGTGGTCGGCGTGCTCGTCGTCCTGACGCAGCCACGGCGGCGCTTCACCGACGAGGAGCAGCACCTGCTCGGCCTGCTCACGGGCCAGGCGGCCATCGCCATCGCGAACGCCACCCATCTGGAGGAGGTGGCGCAGCAGCGTCACGAAGCCGAGGAGCTGGCGCGGGTGGCGGCGCTGCTGACCGAAAGCCTCGACGTCGACTCGGTCACCGCGCGCGTCGTGGAGAGCGTGCTGTCCCTCTTCAGCGCCAACTCCTCCGCGCTGTATCTGCTGGAGGCGGACGGCTCGGCGCGGGCGCTGGCGTGGGGCGGGCAGGGGCTCTCGCACTTCGAGCGCAACCAGCGATTCCCCCGCGGCGCCGGCGTCATCGGCCGTGCCCTCATGTCGGGCGCGCCGGTGTGGTCGAAGGACGTGCTCGACGACGGGACGCCGGTGCCCGACGACATGCGACGCCGGATCATGGCCGCCGGCAATCGCGCCGTGCTCGCCGTCCCCATGCGGGCCAAGGGCCGGATCATCGGCGGCCTCTCGATCGCCCACGATCGGCCGCGCGAATTCGCGGCGCCGACGATCGCCTTGCTACAGACGTTTGCCGACCAGGCCGCGCTCGCTCTCGAGAACGCGCGGCTGTACGACGAGACGGAGCGGCGCCGGCGTGAGGCCGAGGAGCTCGCGCGCTTCGCCCGGGTGCTCACGGAGACGCTCGATCTGAAGGCGCTCGGCACGCGCATCGTCGAGAGCGCGCTCCTCCTCTTCGCCGCCGCCGGCGCCGATCTACGGATGGCGGCGCCGGACGGCTCGCTGGTGGAGGTCGCCAGCGCCGGCCCGCTGCGGCAGCGCTTCGACGACCTGCTGGCCGGCGCGGCCATCCGTGTCGACGAGGATCTGCGGCGGCGGCTCGCGGACTTCACCGCCCGCGGCGTGCTGTCGGCGCCGCTGCGCGCCAAGGGCAAGGTCATCGCCGTCCTCTCGGTGGCCGACGCGACTGCCCGCGTCTTCTCCAGCGCCGACGTCCTGCTGCTCGAGACGTTCGCCGACCATGCCGCGGTCGCCATACAGAACGCGCAGCTCTACGAGGAGGCGCAGCGCGCCTACGACGAGCTGTCTCGGGCCCAGGCGCAGCTCGTGCGCAGCGAAACGTTGCGCGCCATCGGCGAGGTGGCCTCCGGCGCCGCGCACCATCTCAACAATCTGCTCGGGATCATCGCGGGGCGGACGGAGCTGCTGATCCGGCGGTTGGCCGCCTCGGACCACCTGCGATCGCTCGAGACCGTCAATCGAGCGGCCCTCGACGCGGCCGAGGTGGTCCGCCGGATCCGCTCGTTCAGCCGTGCCCACACGACGCCGCTGCTGGAGTCACTCGATCTGAACAAGCTCGTGCAGGAGATCGTCGAGCTGACACGCCCGCGCTGGTTCGATCAGGCGCAGCGACAGGGCGTGCGGATCGACGTCACCGTCGAGCCGGGAGCCATCCCGCCCATCGCCGGCGAGGCGGCCGCGCTGCGCGAGGTGCTCATGAACCTCTTGCTGAACGCCATCGACGCGCTGCCGACCGGAGGCGCGGTGACGCTGCGCACGTGGCGCGACGCGAGCGGAGTGAGCTGCGCCGTCTCGGACACGGGCACCGGGATGTCACCGGAGGTGCAGCGCCGAGCCCTGGAGCCCTTCTTCACGACGAAGGGACCGAAGAGCACCGGACTCGGTCTCAGCGTGAACTACGGCATCATCGGCGCTCACGGCGGCACCATGGCCATCGCGAGCATGCCGGGCCGCGGGACCACGGTGACGTTCACGCTGCCGCCCGCCAGCGGCGTCGACCCGGCGCGCGCGGTGCCGGCGCCGGCCCTGCCGCGCACGTCGCTGCGCATCCTGGTCATCGACGACGACGTTCCGATCCGTGAGGTGATCGCCGACTTCCTCCGCGAGGACGGCCATCATGTCGAGGAGGCCGGCCACGGGCGCGACGGGCTGGCGCGGATGGGCGACGGTGGTGCGCTCGATCTCGTCATCACCGACCTTGGCATGCCGGAGGTCACCGGCTGGGACGTCATTCGCGCGGCCAAGGAGCACCGGCCGCCGGTTCCGATCGGGCTGGTGACGGGATGGGGTGACGACCCCGACGGTCGGCCTGCCGACTGCGAGCGGCCCGACTTCGTCCTCGCGAAGCCGGTGACGCACGCCGCCTTGCGCATGGCGGTGGGACGGGTGACGGGGCGGCTCGCGACGTAGCCGGCCCGGGCGCCGCTACGCGCGCTTGCGGGGGCGCACCGACGGCGCAGGCACCGGCGCCTTCCTCGCCGGAGCGGGCGCCGGCGGCTTGACATCGACCAGCGGCTTCTCCGACGCATTCTTCAGGATGGTCTGAAAACGCTCACGGACACGCTCGACATCGGCGGGCTTGAACACCGACTTCGGACGATGGCGTGCGATCACGGCTCGACCCTCCGCACCACGTTGAAGTGAATCGCTGCGGCCGGCAGCGGGCGATCCGAGGCGGGAGCCTCGACTGGCCATCGTGGAGTTGCGCTCGGCGTGCCAGTCGGGCCGACACGGCCGTCATGCATGAAATCGGCAGGTTCGGGCCACCGACCGCTCTTCCGCATCCGCGCGCCTGAAGCGCGATGCTCGTTCTGTGCGCGCGGCTGCGCAGGATTTGCACGGCGACAGACTCGCGTCTACGCTGGCTCCATGAACATCCGACGGAGCCTCGTCGTTCTCGTACTGGCAGCGCTCGTGATTCCCGCTGCCGCGCAAGAGGCGCCGCGCTCGCCGACGCCGAAGGAAGTCCCGCTCCCGGCGCGCGCGACGAACGTCGCCGTCGGGCTCGAGCACCCGTGGGGGCTGGCGTTCCTGCCCGATGGCCGCATGCTCGTCACCGAGCGGCCCGGTCGGCTGCGGCTGGTAGGTCGCGATGGACAGCTGTCGCCGCCGCTCGACGGCGTTCCCGCCGTCCTCGCGCGCGGGCAGGGCGGGCTCCTCGACGTGAGCCTGAGCCCCGGTTTCGCGCAGGATCGCCTCGTGTACCTCTCGTTTGCCGAGCCGGGTGGCGCGGGGGGGAGCACGGCCGTGGCCAGGGGGCGTCTGGGCGACCGCGGGCTCGAGGGTACGCAGGTGATCTGGCGTCAGGAGCCGAAGGTGAACGGCCACAATCACTGGGGCTCCCGGCTGGTGTGGCGTCCGGACGGGACGCTGTTCGTGACGCTCGGCGATCGTTTCTACCACCCGGAGCTCGCGCAGGATCTCTCCACGACCATCGGCAAGCTCGTCCGCATGAACGCCGACGGCTCGGTGCCGCGCGACAATCCGTTCGTCGGGCGCGCCAACGCGCGTCCGGAGATCTGGTCCTTCGGACACCGCAACGTGCAGGCGGCGGCGCTCGACGGCGGCGGCCAGCTGTGGACCGTGGAGCACGGCGCCCGCGGCGGCGACGAGCTGAACAACCCGCAGCCCGGCCGCAACTACGGCTGGCCGGTCATCACCTATGGGATCGACTACTCAGGCGCCAAGATCGGCTACGGAACGTCGCGGCCCGGCATGGAGCAGCCCGTGTACTACTGGGATCCGGTGATCGCGCCTTCCGGCGCCGTCTTCTATTCCGGTGACGCGTTCCCGGACTGGCGCGGCGATCTGCTCGTTGGCTCGCTGCAACCGGGACGTCTCGTGCGACTCAGGCTGCATGACCGTCGCGTCGTGCAGGAAGAGCGGTACGTGATCGATCGCGGCGAGCGCGTGCGGGCCGTCGGGCAGGGCCCGGACGGCCTCGTCTATCTCTTGACCGACCACTCGAAGGGGCGCCTGATCCGCCTGTCGCCGCCTTCGCGCTCCTGATTTCGGGCGGGCCTCGTCTAGACTATCGGTCCATGGATCGGCGACGGTTCGGCAACGCCGCCTTCGACGTCGCCGTCATCGGCCAGGGCACCTGGAACATCGACAAGGATCGCCGCCCGACCGCCGTCGCGGCGCTGCGGCGCGGCCTCGACCTCGGTCTCACGCACATCGATACGGCCGAGATGTACGGCGATGGCGCCGCCGAGAAGGTGGTGGCGGACGCCATCGCCGGCCGCCGTGACGAGGTCTTTCTCGTCTCGAAGGTGCTGCCGGAGAACGCCTCGCGCGAGGGGACCGTCGCCGCCTGCGAGCGATCGCTGGCGAGACTCAAGACCGATCGACTCGACGGCTATCTCCTCCACTGGCCGGGCGAGCACCCGCTCGAGGACACGGTGGAGGCCTTCGAGCAGCTCCGGCGCGATGGCAAGATCCGGAGCTGGGGCGTCAGCAACTTCGACGTCCCGGAGCTGGAAGCGGTCTGGAAGCTCGCCGGGGCGCGGCTCGCGTGCAATCAGGTGCTCTATCATCTGCAGGAGCGCGCGATCGAGCACGCCGTGATCCCGTGGTGCGAGGCGCACGGCGTGGCCGTGGTGGCGTACAGCCCGTTCGGCTCGGGGGCCTTTCCGGGGCCGCGCACGCGAGGGGGCCGCCTGCTGGCCGCGATCGCCGAGGCGCACGCGACGACTGCGCGACAGGTGGCGCTCGCCTTCATCGTGCAGAGCCGGCCGCTCTTGACCATTCCGAAAGCCGGCCGCCCCGAGCACGTGGAGGAGAACGCGGGGGCGGCCGCCGTGCGGCTGACGGCGGCCGACATCGCGCGGATCGAGCGGGCGTTTCCCCGCGGGCGCCGGCCGCGGGAGCTGCCCATGCTGTGACGGCCCCGCCCATAACTATCGGTATAATGCTGGCGCTATCGAGGAACGTCACTCCGACGAGCGAGGCGCATGATCGACGGTCAGCTCCTGGTGGTGGACGACGAGGACGAGATCACGGACTTGCTGGACGAGCACTTTCGTGCCTGCGGCTACGACGTGAGCATCGCGCGCGACGGCGGCGAGGCGCTGCGGATGTTCGTCGCCCGGCGCCCGGACGCCGTGGTGCTGGATGTGACGATGCCGGGCCCCGACGGGGCCGAGGTGCTGGGGCGCCTGCGCGCGCTCGACCCCACCGTCGCCGTGGTCATGTTGACCGGCAATGACGACGAGACGCTGGCCCGCCAGCTGTTGCGAGCCGGCGCGTTCGACTATGTTCCCAAGCCCTTCCAGCTCGATGTCCTGGAGCGTGTCATCGCCGCCGCCGTGGCCGCCGGCCGGCGCGCCTAGCCCGCCCGATCCTTTATTGACTTAACTGTTAAGCGGGTCCACCATTGGGCCATCATGGCGTCCCGACGTGTGGGCCCCCGTCGCTCTCCGCGCACCACCGCCCAGGCCCAGCGCCTGCTCGACCTGCTCAATGCGCTGGGGAGCACCACGTTCCGTCAGCTCCTCTGGCAGCGCGCCTCCGAGCTCGACCTCACCTTCGCCCAGTCGCAGGTCCTCTTCTACGTCGCCGACCATGCGGCGTGCCCGATGGGCGAGGTGGCCAAGGCCTTCGGCGTCACGCTGCCGGCCATCACCCACATCGTCGACCGGCTCGAGGAAAAGCGTTTCATGGCGCGCGCGCACCACCCGGCCGACCGCCGCGTGTACGTGCTCGAGCTGACGCGGGCGGGCCAGGCGCTCGTCGAGGAGCTCCACGGGATCCAGATGCGCGCCCTCGACGGCGTGCTGACGCGCATGTCGCCCGAGGATCGCGAGCGCGCCGTGCGTGGCATCGAGGCGCTGGTGGAAGCGGCCGTGGAGGCGTCCGGGCGATGATGCGCGCGTGCGCTCCGTGGGTGCTCGCGGCGGCCGTCGCCCTCGGCGGCTGCTCCGATCGCGCGTCCGGCACGCCGACCAAGAGCGCGGCGCCGCCGCCGGTGCCGGTCATGGCCGCCGACGCGATCGACAAGCCGGTGCCGCTCGAGCTGGCCGCCATCGGCAACGTGCAGGCGTTCACGACCGTCGGCGTGAAGTCGCAGGTGGCCGGCCAGATCGTGAAAGTGCACTTCACCGAGGGCCGCGACGTGGAGCCGGGGGATCTCCTGTTCACGATCGATCCCCGCCCGTTCGAGGCGGCCGTGCGCCAGGCGGAAGCGACCGTCGGGCGCGACCTCGCGCAGCTCCGGCAGGCCGAGGCCGGGCTCGCGCAGCGCAAGGCGGAGATCCAGCAGGCGCTCGCGAATCTCGAGCGCGACCTGGCACAGCTCGAGAACGCGCGCACGCAGGAGCGGCGCTACCGCGAGCTCGTGGAGAAGGAGCTCATCGCGCGCGAGCAGTACGACAACTTTCGCACGCAGATGTCGGCCCTGGAGGCCACCGTTGCCGCCGACCGCGCGGCCGTCGAGAACGCCAAGGCCTCGGCGCTGGCCGCCGAAGCGGGCGTCGAGAACGCGCGCGCGGTCATCAAGGCCGACCAGGCCGTGGTGGACAACGCGAAGCTGCAACTGGGGTACACGACCATCCGCGCCCCCATGGCGGGCCGCACCGGCAACCTGCTCGTGCAGGCCGGCAACGTGGTGAAGGCGAACGAAGGCGATCCGATGGTCGTGATCGCGCAGGTGCACCCGATCTACGTCTCGTTCGCGGTGCCCGAGCAGCACCTGGGCGATCTCCAGCGCTACCAGACGAAGACCGGGCTCGCCGTGCGCGCCACGCCGCCGGGCGCGCCGAAGCCCGCCACCGGCCGGCTCACCTTCGTGAACAACCTCGTCGACGCCACCACCGGCACCATCCAGCTCAAGGCGACTTTCGAGAACGCCGACAACGCGCTGTGGCCGGGGCAGTACGTCGACGTGACGCTCACGCTCAGCACCGAGCAGGCGATCACGGTGCCGGCCGAAGCCGTCCAGCGCGGACAGCAGGGGCCGTTCGTGTACGTGGTGAAGGCCGACCTGAAGGTCGAGCCGCGGCCGGTGCAGACGGGCCGTCGGGTGGCGGGGGAGATCATCATCGCCCGCGGGCTCGCCGCGGGGGAGAAGGTCGTCACCGACGGCCACCTGCGGCTCGTGCCCGGCGCCACGGTCGAGATCAAGGCCGCGCGGCCGTCATGAACCCCGAGCTCTTCATCCGGCGGCCGGTGCTGACGACGCTGCTGATGGCGGCCATCGTCATCTTCGGCATCATGGCCTACCAGCTCCTGCCGGTGAGCGACCTCCCGAACGTCGACTTCCCGACCATCCAGGTGCAGGCCATGCTGCCCGGCGCCAGCCCGGAGACGATGGCCTCCGCGGTGGCCACGCCGCTCGAGAAGCAGTTCACCACCATCGCCGGCATCGACTCGATGACGTCGACGAGCGCGCTCGGCCTCAGCAACATCACGATCCAGTTCACGCTGAGCCGGTCCATCGATGGCGCCGCCCAGGACGTGCAGGCGGCCATCACCAAGGCCATGCCCCTGCTGCCGCCCGGCATGCCGAGCCCGCCGACCTATCAGAAGGTGAACCCGGCCGATCAGCCCGTCATCTATCTGTCCGTGAGCTCGCCGACGCTGCCGCTCTACACCGTCGACGAGTACGCGCAGACGAACATCGCCCAGCGCATCTCGACCATCAGCGGCGTCGCCCAGGTCCAGGTCTTCGGCTCCCAGAAGTATGCCGTGCGCGTGCAGGTCGATCCCCGCGCGCTCGCCTCGCGCGGCATCGGCATCGACGAGGTGGAGCAGGCGATCGCCCGCGCCAACGTGAACAAGCCCACCGGCACGCTGTACGGGCCGCATCAGGCGTTCAACGTGCAGGCCACCGGGCAGCTGCTCGACGCCGCCGCCTACCGCTCGATGGTGGTGACGTACCGCAACGGCTCGCCCGTGCGCCTCGAGGAGATCGGCCGGGTCATCGACGGCGTCCAGACCGACAAGGTCGCCAGCTGGTACAACAAGGAGCGCGCGGTCGTGCTGGCCATCCAGAAGCAGCCCGGCACGAACAGCGTCGAGGTGGTCGACCGCATCCGCGCGCTGCTGCCGACCTTTCGCCTGCAGATCCCCGCCTCGGTCAGCATCAACGTGCTCTACGACCGCTCGGCGGCCATTCGCGAGTCCGTGCACGACGTCCAGTTCACGCTCGGCCTCACCATCGCGCTGGTGGTGATGGTGATCTTCATCTTCCTGCGCAATCTGTCGGCCACCATCATTCCGAGCCTGGCCGTGCCGCTGTCGATCATCGGGACGTTCGGTCTGATGTACATGCTGAACTACACGATCGACATCATCTCGCTCATGGCCCTCACGCTCTGCGTCGGCTTCGTCGTCGACGACGCCGTCGTCATGCTGGAGAACATCGTCCGGCACATGGAGGCGGGCAAGGGCCGGCTGGAGGCCGCGCTCGTCGGCTCACGCGAGATCGGCTTCACGATCCTGTCGATGACGCTGTCGCTGGCCGCCGTCTTCATCCCCGTGCTCTTCATGGGCGGCGTGGTGGGTCGGCTGCTCCACGAGTTCGCGGTGGTCATCGGGGCGGCCGTCATCATCTCCGGCATCGTGTCGCTGACCCTGACGCCGATGCTCTGCAGCCGCTTCCTCAAGGAGCCCTCACGCGATCACGGCGCCCTCTATCGGAGCTTCGAGCGCGTCTTCGACGGCATGCTGCGGCTCTACGACCGCACGCTCAGGTGGACGCTCGCGCATCGCGCGTTCACGCTCGGCGTGCTCGTCCTGACCTTCGTCATCACCGCCTGGCTCTTCGTCATCATTCCCAAGGGGTTCATCCCGACCGAGGACACCGGCCAGATCTTCGCCTTCACCGAGGCCGCCCAGGACGTCTCGTTCGAGGCGATGGTCGCGCGCCAGCGCGCGGCGGCCGAGATCGTCAGCCAGCAGCCCTACGTCCAGCAGTTCATGTCGGCGGTGGGCGCCGGCGGCTCCGGCGTGGTGCCCAACACCGGCCGGCTCTTCATCCGCCTGAAGCCGCACGCCGAGCGGCCGCACGTGGACAAGGTGATCGAGGACCTGCGGCCGAAGCTGGCGGCGGTGCCGGGGCTGCGCGTGTATCCGCAGAACCTGCCCACCATCCGCATCGGCGGCAACCTCACCAAGGCCGTCTACCAGTTCACGCTCCAGGACACCGATCTCAAGTCCCTCTATCACTGGGCGCCGATCATCTTCGATCGGATCCGTCAGCTGCCCGGCCTGCAGGACGTCAACACCGATCTGCAGATCGCCAGCCCCCAGGTGATCGTCGACATCGATCGCGCCAAGGCGGCGTCGCTCGGCGTGACCGCCGAGCAGATCGAGGCCGCGCTCGGCAACGCGTATGGCTCGCGTCAGGTCTCGACCATCTACACGCCGTCCAACCAGTACTGGGTCATTCTCGAGGTCGATCCGAAGCACCAGCGTGATCCCGCCGCCCTCGCCCTCCTCTACGTGCGCTCCTCCAGCGGCAAGCTGGTCCCGCTGCACTCGGTGGCCACCCTCCGGGAGGCGCTCGGCCCGCTGACCGTCAACCATCTCGGGCAGCTGCCGTCGGTGACGGTCTCCTTCAACACGCGTCCCGGCGTGTCGCTGAGCGACGCGGTGGGCCAGGTCCAGGGCATCATGCGGGAGCTGCGGCCGCCGGCCACGCTGGCCACGTCGTTCCAGGGCGCCGCGCAGGCCTTCCAGGACTCGCTGCGTGGCCAGGGCATGCTGCTGCTGGCCACCATCGTGGTGATCTACCTGATCCTCGGCATCCTCTACGAGAGCTTCATCCACCCGCTGACGATCCTGTCGGGACTGCCGTCGGCCGGCGTGGGCGCGCTGCTCGCGCTGATGCTCTTCCGCATGGAGCTCAACATCTACGGCTTCGTCGGCATGATCATGCTGGTCGGCATCGTGAAGAAGAACGCCATCATGATGATCGACTTCGCGCTCGATGCCGAGCGCGCGGGCGCCAGGCCCGAGGACGCCATCTATCAGGGATGCCTGCTGCGGTTCCGGCCGATCATGATGACCACGATGGCGGCACTGCTCGGCACGCTGCCCATCGCGCTCGGCATCGGCGCCGGCGCCGATGCCCGCCGCCCGCTCGGCGTGGCCGTCGTCGGCGGCCTGCTCGTGTCGCAGCTGCTGACGCTCTACATCACGCCGGTGCTGTACGTGGCGATGGAATCAGCGCAGCGTGCGCTCGCCCGGCACCCGGTCTCGCGCGTGTTCTTCTGGAGGCGCACCGCTCCCGCTCACTGAACGTGGGGGCTCCCGAGATCACGCCCCAGCGCTCGTCGCGCGCCGGCAAGGCCGGGCGCGGCTGGATACGCACGCCGCTCGTCGATACGCGCTCACACGGACAGAGGATCGAGCCGTCCCGCGAATCCCAGCAGACTCTCGAAGAGGTAGTAGCTGCCGACGATGAATTCGCACCGGTTGGCGGCGTCCTGGGGCCGCGCGTCCGCGCGCTTGTTGAAGCAGGCCTCGGTCAGGATGCCGGGCACGCGCGGATCGCCCGCCCGCGTCGGCGTCAGATAGCGCGCGACGAGCGCCCGCGCCGTCGCTTCCGCGCCGTCGCGGTAGCGCGCCCGGGCGGCCTCCGTCGGCGCGATCCGGCTCAGCTTGAGGAGCGCGGCGGTGGCGATGGCGGTGGCCGCGGTATCACGCTCGGTGTGCGGGATGGCGGGATCGTCGAAATCCCAGTACGCGACACCGTCGGCGGGGGCGTGGGAGAGCCACCAGTCGGCGCCGCGCATCGCCGCCGCGCGCCACGGCTCGCGCGTGCGATCGGCGTTGAAGCAGAGCGTCGAGAAGATCATGCCCCACGCCTGCGCGCGGCCCCACGTGCTGGTGTCGCTCCAGCCCTTGTGCGTGTAGTGGCGAACGAGCGTGCCGGTGCGTGAGTCGAGCGAGCTCGACTGGATGAACGATCCGTCCGGGCGCAGGTGCAGATCGATGATGGTCCCGGCGTGGTTCTCGGCGATCTCTCGCAGCCCGACGTCGCCGGCGGCGCCGGCGGCCCAGAACAGCAGCGTCGCCGCCTGCAGGCTGTCGATGCTCGTCTCGGTGGCGCCGACGTGGGCGCCCTCCTCGGCCT
>DATBJF010000123.1:0-42315 GCA_036556545.1 Candidatus Methylomirabilota bacterium | reverse complement strand
GTCCCCACCGCCACCGCCGCCTTCTTGGCGTTGACCGTCAGCACCACGCTGGCCGTCGACGGCACGCGCGCCCGCAGTCCCTCGGCGACCGGGCCCAGGGCCTCGACGTCCGGGGCGGCCGCCACGATGTTGACCATGGCGTCGCCGGTGCCCCGGCCCTCGCGCAGGGTGACGAAGCGCAGCAGCCCCTGCTCGGACGCCTGGTCGTAGACGCCCAGCCGGCGGCCGGCGACCTGGCGGCGCACCTCGTCGAGCAGCGCGTTCATCGTCGGCGACTGCAGCAGGCAGCTGTCGATGTCGAGGACCACGTCGTAGCGGTCGGCCTCGTGCAGCCCGACGATCGGGGCCTGGCTGCTCCCGGCCACCGTGAACTCCATCTTGTTGCGGTAGCCGTAGGGCTCGGGCGCCGGGAGAATCGGGCGCAGCTCGAAGTCGCCGATGCGCCCCAGACGCTCGAGGCAGTCGCGGACCTGCTTCTCCTTGAAGGCGAGCTGCGCAGGATAGGCCAGGTGCTGCAGGCGGCAGCCTCCGCACTGTCCGAAGTACGGGCACGGCGCGTCCACCCGATCGGGCGCCGCCACCAGGACTTCTTCGATCACCGCGCGCCCGAAACGGCCGCGCGCTTCGGTGAGTCGCACGCGCAGACGGTCGCCCGGCAGGCCACCGCGCACGAAGACGACGTAGCCGTCCGCGCGTCCGACACCCTCGCCGCCGAAGGCGAGGTCGTCGATCGTCAGCTCGAACGTCTCGCCACGACGCGGTTTTGCCATGAGTACGGCCACTATAAAGGTCGGTCAGAAACCAGTCAATTTGGCAGGCAGTTCGGGGTGTAGAATACCCGAGGAGATGAAGCAAGGAACGCCTCGCGCCGTTGCCGACGTGCTGCTGAGCGCGGTTCCACAGCTCTCCGAACGGCTCCCCGAGTATCACATCCGGCGCGCATGGGCGGCACTGGTCGGCCCCGACATGGCGCGCCGCACGCGTCCGCAGTCACTCGCCAACGGCTGCCTGCACGTCGTCGTCGACAACTCTCCGTGGCTGCACGAGCTCACGCTGCGCGCCGCCGAGCTCACCGCGCGTCTCAGCGCCGAGAGCCCCGCCGTGCGCTCGCTCCGATTCACGCTTGGCGCGCTCGAGACCGAACCTCGGTTGCGACCCGAGCGTCGCGAGCGCCGCGTCGCGGCGCTCACCGACGACGACCGTCGCGACATCAACGAGGCGGCCTCGGCGATTTCCGATCCCGCGCTCGCGGATGTCGCGCGCCGCCTGCTCACCACAGCACGGCGCTTCCCGATGGGCGCACGAGGTGGAGCACGATGAACCGCCTGTGGGGGTCCGCGATTCTCTTCCTTGGCCTCGCCACCACGGCGTGCGCGTCCGCGTCACGCACGGCGACGGCCGTCGACGACGAGAAAGCGCCGCGCCGTCTCACCGTGATGGCGCGCGACCCGCAAGCCGACGCCTACTACGACTTCGCGGCCGCCCAGATGCTCGTCCACGCCGGACGCTTCCGCGAGGCGGTGCCGCTCCTGCAGGAGGCGCTCAAGCGCGACCCGAACTCCGCCTTCCTGTGGACGCAGCTCGCGCAGTGGCTCGTGCGGACCGATCAGCCGGCGGAGGCGCTGGCGGCGGCCCGCAAGGCGGTGCAGCTCGCCCCCAACGAGACCCAGCCCCATCTGACCCTGGCCGAGCTGCTGCGGGCGCAGAAGAAGTACGCGGAGGCCGAGGCGGAGCTGGAGCGCGTGATCACGCTCAACCCCGCCAACGAAGAGGCCTACCTCACGCTGGCGCGCTATCAGGTCGAGCAGAAGGCGTATGACCGGGCCCGGGCGGTCCTGCTGCGGCTCGTCGATCGGCAGCCGCGGCTCGCGCAGGCGCATTTCCTCCTCGGGCGCCTCGCCATCGAGACCGAGAACTGGGACGAGGCCATCACGCGGTTGAAGCTCGCCGTGGACATCGACAGCGACCACGACGGCGCCTGGACGGCGCTCGGCTACGTGTACGAGTCACGGCAGCGCGCCGACGAGGCGGTGGAGACGTATCGGCGCGCCGTGAAATCCAACCCGGACAATCCCGCCTTCGTCGAGCGGCTGGGCGATCTGCTCATCCGCCTCGGTCGTTACCAGGAGGCGCAGACGGAGATCGAGCAGCTGGCCGAGCTGGCCCCGCGCGACGCGCGCGTCTGGATGAAGCTGGGCGCCGTGTTCTACGAGCAGAAGCTGTGGGACCGCGCCATCGAAGCCTTCCGGCGCGTGGTCATGCTGGAGCCCACCAATCTCCGCGCGCGGTACTTCCTCGCCACGGCATATATGGACGCCGGCAAGGACGCCGAGGCCCGCGTGGAGCTGGAGCGGATCCTCCGAACGGACCCGCGGTCGATCGACGCACGCGTCCAGCTCGGGTTCCTGCACAGCCGCGCCAAGCGCTACGACGAGTCGATCAGTGTCCTGCGCGAGGCCGTGAACCTGGAGCCGCGGCGGCCCGAGCTCTTCCTCTATCTGGGCACCGCCTATTTCCGCGCCAAGGAGTACGATCGCGCGCTGGAGATCCTGCAAGAGGGACTGACGCTCGACGAGAAGCACCGCGATTTACAGTTTCAGGTCGGCGTCGTGCTGGAGAAGCAGTCGAAGTTCGACGACGCCGTGCGCGCCTTCCGTCGCGTGATCAGCCTCGACCCGAAGCACGCCGAGGCCTACAACTACGTCGGGTACATGTACGCCGAGCGAGGTCAGAACCTCGACGAAGCGGTCACGCTGATCAAGAAGGCGCTGGACCTCGATCCCGAAAACGGATACTTCATCGACAGTCTCGGCTGGGCGTACTTCCAGCAGGGCCGCTACCCGGACGCGCTCCGCGAGCTCAAGCGGGCCGTGGAGAAGGCGAAGGAAGACCCGGTGATCTTCGATCACCTCGGCGACGCATACGCCAAGAACGGCTTCGACGAGGACGCGCTGGTGGCATGGGAGAAGGCACTGGCGCTCGACCCGAATGCGGAGGGCGTGGCCAAGAAGGTTCAGGATGCCAGGTCGCGGCTCCGCCGTGTGCAGGGTGAACGCTCGAAGGCTGCTCAGTAGCGCGCTCGTCGTCTGGGTGCTGACCGGCTGTACCATCGCGCCGCCACCGCCGCGCACACCGATCTCCGAGGACGCACGGCGCGCCATCGATCTCCTGGTCAAGCACTGGCATGCGCTGTCCGACCTGCGCGCCCTCGCCGACATCACGCTCAAGAAGGGCAGCGAGGAGCAGCGCTTCACCGGCGTCCTCCTCTCCAAGACCCCGGCCTCGATCCGATTCGAGGCGATCTCGCCCTTCGGCCAGCCGCTGCTGCTCGTCACCGTGAAGGACGCGCAGCTCGTCGCCTACAACGCCGCCACCAACGAGGTCACCACGGGACCGGCCACGGTGGAGACGGCGGCGTCGATGCTCAGCCTGCCGTTCGAGCCGGATGACCTGGTGGCGGTGCTCTCCGGCCGCGTGGTGCCGCCCAAAGATCTGAGAATCGCGGAGATCTTCGCGCCCGACGCCGACGGGCCGTCGATCAACCTGATCGGCCGGTACCACGAGCAGCGCGTCTGGATGGACTTCTCCACCGGCGTGGTGAACCGCGTCGACATCGTCGGCGGCCGGACGGCCGCGGAGATCCGCTTCCTTCGCGCCGAAGACGGCGCGCTGACCGGGCTCGACGTGTCCGCCGGCCAGGGCTACGTGACGGCGAAGATCCGCTACCGCTCGCTGGCACTCAACGATGGCGTCGATCCCGACCGCTTCGTCCTGACGCCGCCCAAGGACGCGAAAACACACAGCATCCGTTGACCCTTGCGGGGGCGCGTGTTAGCCTGTCGTGCCTTGTCGAAGGGGTCGGGAAGCGCCCGTCGCCTCGTGCTCAGGGCCGCTGCCAAGGTGAACCTGACTCTGGAGGTCCTCGGCAAGCGGGCTGACGGGTATCACGAGATCGCGACCGTGATGCAAGCGGTCGATCTGTCCGACCGGATCTCTCTCGATGACGCCGATGACCTCGAGCTCCGGAGCGACTCAGCGAATGTCCCGACCGATCCGAGCAACCTTGCGTGGCGCGCGGCGACTGCCCTGAAGGCGGCGGCCGGGATCGAGCGCGGTGTCCACATCGCGCTCGACAAGCGCATCCCCGTGGCGGCGGGCCTGGGCGGGGGCTCCAGCGACGCCGCCGGCGTGCTGCTCGGACTGAACCGGCTCTGGCGGCTCCAGTGGCCGCTCGGGCGGCTGGACGAGGTGGCGGCCACGCTCGGCTCCGACGTCCCGTTCTTCCTGCGGGGAGGCGCGGCGCTGGCGAGCGGGCGGGGCGAGAAGATCGAGCCGCTGAAGGGACGGTCGATGGCGCTGGTGCTCGTGAACCCGAAATTCCCGTCGAGCACGGCCGAGATGTACGGCCGGCTCACGCCGGCGATGTACTCCGACGGCGCGGCCACCCGGGCGCTTGCGGGGGCCGTCGGGCGGAGTCCCGCGCGGATCGCCACGAGCCTCTACAATGGGATGGAGGCGGCGGCCGCGGCCGTCTTTCCGCAGATCGTCCAGATGCGGGCCGCCCTGCTGGCGGCGGGCGCGCTCGGCGCGCTGATGTCGGGCAGCGGCCCGACGGTGTTCGGCGTCGCCCGCTCGTACGAGCAGGCGCGCCAGATTCGCGCGCGGGTGGCGCGAGGATCGTGGGAGTGCTGGGCGGTGCGGACGCTGACCGGTCCGGCCGTGCGGCTGGTGGCGAACGGAGCGAGACGGGGATGAAGGGGCGTGGCCAAGCGGTAAGGCGCGGGACTTTGGATCCCGTATTCGGAGGTTCGAATCCTCCCGCCCCTGCCACACCGACGAGGGCGAGGCGCCGATGTCCTACGAGCTGAAACTCTTCACCGGCAACGCCAACCGGGCTCTGGCCGAGGAGATCGCGCAGTACCTCCGGGTGCCGCTGTCGGACGCCGAGGTCACGCGGTTCTCGGACGGCGAGGTCTACGTGCAGGTCAACGAGAACGTCCGGGGGGCGGACGTGTTCGTGATCCAGCCCACGTGTCCACCGGTCAACGACACGCTCATGGAGCTCCTGATCATGATCGACGCCCTCAAGCGGGCGTCGGCCCATCGGATCACGGCCGTCCTGCCCTACTACGGCTACGCGCGCCAGGACCGCAAGGTTCAGCCGCGCGTGCCGATCTCCGCCAAGCTGGTGGCCGATCTCCTGGAGGCGGCCGGAGTCGACCGCGTGCTCGCGCTCGACCTGCACGCCGGCCAGATCCAGGGGTTCTTCAACATCCCGGTGGACCACCTGTTCGCCGCCCCGGTCATCATCGACTACCTCGGCAAGAAGGATTTGCAGCAGCCGGTCATCGTGTCGCCCGACGCCGGCGGCGTGGAGCGCGCGCGCGCCATCGCCAAGCGGCTCAACGCGAGCCTCGCCATCATCGACAAGCGGCGCGACAAGCCGGGCGCGGCGGTGGCCATGCACCTGATCGGCGACGTCGCCGACAAGGACGCCGTCGTCATCGACGACATGATCGACACCGCCGGCACCCTCGTGCAGGCCGTCTCCGCGCTGGAGCGCGAGGGCGCCCGCCGGATCCTCGCCTGCGGGGTTCATCCCGTGCTGTCCGGGCCTGCGGTGGACCGCATCAAGGCCTCACCGCTGGAGGAGGTCGTGGTGACGAACTCGATCCCCGTGTCGGACGGCAAGCGGGCGGCCCGGGTGACGGTGCTGACGGTCGCGCCGCTGCTGGGGGAGGCGATCCGACGCATCCACGACGAGGAATCCGTTTCGACGCTGTTCGTGTGAAGGAGCGAGAGCGATGAAGATGCAAGAGCTGATCATCCAGCGCCGCGAGGGCACCGGCAAGTCCGTTGTCCGCAAGCTGCGCCGCGCCGGCGCGGTGCCGGCCGTTCTCTACGGCGGCGCCAGGCCGCACACCATCAGCGTCGACCCGCGGGCGGTCATGAAGATCATCCACGGGCACGAGGGGTCGACGCAGCTGCTGACGCTGAAGTTCGACGGCGACAGCACCAGCCTGATGGCGATCATCCGCGACATGCAGTTCGATCCCGTCTCGGATGCGTTGCTGCACGTCGACCTCCAGGAGGTCTCGGCCGATCGCGCCATCACCGTGCGCGTGGCCGTGCACCCCGTGGGCGAGGCGATCGGCGTCAAGGACACGAAGGGGATCCTGAACCTCGTCATGCACGAGGTCGAGGTCTCCTGCCTGCCCACCAACATCCCCGAGCGGATCGACGCCGATGTGACCAGCCTCGCCATCGGCGACGTGCTCACGGTGGCCGACCTGCGGCCCCCCGAGGGCGTGCGCATCACCAACGATCCCGGGCAGGCAGTGGCGACGGTATCGCCGCCGATGGCCGAGGAAGTCGCAGCACCGGTCGCGACGGCGGCCGTCACCCCGGCCGAGCCGGAGGTGCTCACGGAGCGCAAGCCGAAGGAAGAGGCGGCGCCCGCGGAAGCCGAGGGCGCCAAGAAGGCGCCGGCCAAGAAGCCCGAGAAGTAACCGACCGGGGTGGCCCATGTCGTGGTGGGACTCGGGAATCCGGGCCCGGAGTACCGGGATACCCGCCACAACATCGGCCACCGCGTCGTCGACGCGCTGGCCGCGCAGCTGAAGAAGGCGTTTCATCTCGAGGCGGGCGCCCACGTCGCCCGCGCGAGCTGGCGCGGCGAGAGCCTCTATCTCGCGAAGCCACAGACGTTCATGAACCTCAGCGGCCGCGCCGTCCGTCGCTTGTTGCAGAGCCTCGGCGCCGGCCCCGAAGACCTCGTGCTCGTCTACGACGACATCGACATGGAGCTCGGCAAGGTACGTACCCGGCTCAAGGGCAGCGCCGGCGGACACAACGGCGTGCAGTCGGTGCTCGACGCGCTCGGCACCGAAGGCGTCCGGCGCGTGAAGATCGGCATCGGCCGGCCCGCGCACAGGGCCCACGTGCCCGACCACGTCCTCACCGGATTCGAGCCGGACGAGGAGGAGACCGTCGCCGCCGCCGTCGCCACGGCAGCCGCGCGCGTGCTCGAGCTGGTGGCGAAGAGCTAGCGACCGGCCGCGCCGCGCGGAGCGCTGGTCGCCGCGATCAGCCGCCTTGCATCAGCTCCGCGAGCAGGGCGAGGCCGTCCGGCCACTCGCCGAAGCCCGAGTCGGCATTGATGTGACCAGCGCCGGTCATTGCGACGAACCGGCTGCCCCATGCGCGCGCGAACGCCTGCGCTCGCTCCGCGCTGACGTAGACGTCGTCGTCGCTCGCTACCACGATGCTGGGGAACGGCAGCCGCACCAGCGGGACCGGCACGAAGCTCTGCACGGCGTCGAGCACGGCCGCGAGCGCCGCGACGTCGGGAGGCGCCACCAGCAGCGCTCCCCGCGCCGCCAGGCCGCCATTGCGCTTCACCCAGTGGGCGACGAGCGCGCAGCCGAGGCTGTGCGCGACGAGCACCGGCGCGGCGGTGCAGGCGGCGATTTCGCGGTCGAGCGCCGCCAGCCAGTCGTCGAGCCGCGGCTCGAGCCAGTCGCGCTGCTGCACGCGCCGCAATCGCGGATCGGCCGCTTCCCAGAGACTCTGCCAGTGCAGCGGGCCAGAGTCGCCGTAGCCCGGCAGAACGAGCACCGACGGCGGCGACGCGGCGGCACCCGTCATGCGCTTCAGCGCGCGCCGGCGGCGATCAGCAACGCGAGGGCCGCCAGCGTGAGCAGAATGGCGTAGCCCACGGGGGCGGACGCGCGTGCCGGAGCCAGCGGTTGGCCCCCCACCGCCCGCTCCGCAAGCGCCTCGATGCCCCGCGCCGTCGCCGCCGTGGTCGCGGCGACTCGCTGACGCACCCAGCGACCGACGGTGGCGTACACCCGGTCGAAATCGAGGGTGATGGTGGCGGCACCAGCGATCGAGGGTCGCAGGAGCACGAATCCAATGGCGGTGCCGAGCAGCAGCTCGAGCGTCTCGCGCACGTGGCCCGCCGTGTACGGCGCGTAATCGACCGGCGTCGGCATCAAGATGTACAGAAGCGATGGTGCGACCCCGAGCATCAGGCAGAGCAACGAGGCTCCGCCCATCGCCGCCAGCATGCCGGCAGGGACGCGCCGCACGAGTGGGACGGTCCTCGCGCCCGAGCCGAACGCGAGGACAGGCAGCTTCAGACCGATGCTCAGGAAGGTGCCGACGGAGGCAAGGGTCAGCAGCCCCTGGACCGCCGGCGTGTCGTGCGCCGCCGCGAGCACCAGCGACTTGCTGACGAAGCCGTTCAGCAGCGGCGCGCCCGAGATCGACAGCGCTCCGACCATGTAAAAGACGAACGTGGCAGGCAGCGCGGCCGCCAGCCCGCCGAGCTCGGACAGCCGCCGCCTTCCGGTGGCGTGGATCACCGCGCCGGTGGCCATGAAGAGCAGGCCCTTGTAGAGGATGTGGCAGAAGGCATGCGCGACGGCGCCGTTGAGCGCCAGCGGGGTGCCGAGGCCGATGGCGGCCACCATGTAGCCCACCTGGCTGACGATGTGGTAGCCGAGGAGACGGCGGAGATCGTCCTCCAGGAACGCAAAGACGACGCCCCACAGCGCCATCGTCACCCCCGCCCACACGAGAAGGTCGGCGCCGGCGAAGACGCGCGCGAGCGCGTACACCGCCGCCTTCGTCGCGAAGGCCGACAGCAGCACGCCGCCGGCGGGCGCGCTCTCGGGATAGGCGTCCGTGAGCCAGGCGTGGAGCGGCGGCACGGCGGCGTTCACGACGACGCCGAGCAGGATCAGCAGCCCCGGGCCGGTGGCCTCCACCAGGCCCGGCGCGGCGCCACCATCGAGCACGCGATGCCAGACGACGCCGGCGAGAAGGCACGCGCCTCCGGCGGCGTGCACGAGCAGGTACCGCACGCCGGCCGCGCGGGCGCGCGGAGTCCCGCCGTCGACGACGAGCACGAAGGACGCCACGGCCAGCGTCTCCCACGCCAGGTAGAAGGTCATCCAGTCGCCGGC
Organism: Candidatus Methylomirabilota bacterium; assembly: GCA_036556545.1. Lineage (GTDB taxonomy): Bacteria > Methylomirabilota > Methylomirabilia > Rokubacteriales > CSP1-6 > AR12. The sequence continues at coordinate 33,343 of DATBJF010000123.1, read as the reverse complement.
GAGGACGATCCCCTGCCCCGCCGCGGCCGCCGTCGCCGCCGCCACGTGGAAGCGACGTCGCTCCACATGCAGGGCGTAGACGCCGGCGAGCGCGGTCACGAGGGCGAAAACGAGGGCAAACGCGCGCCCGAGCGCGTCCACGCGCAGCGGGGACAGCGGCTGCCCCATCAGGATGACGAGCACGCCGCCGCCCTCCGGCACCCACCACGCGAGCGTCAGTGCAGCGAAGCCGGCGGCCGGCAGCAGCAAGCGTCGGACCGACCGCGGCGCGACGGCGGCGAGGCCGGCGCCGAGCAGCAACGGCAGCGCCGGATGGAGCCCGTCAGTCACGGTCGTTCTCCGCCGGTGGCGCCGGCCGAGTGAGGCCCAGGGCGGCGAGCGCCTTGGCGACGTAGCCGAGGGCCAGCGCACCGAGCACGCCGAAGAGGGCGTCGGCACCCGGGAAGAGATGCGTTTCGACCCCAAGCACGACCGCAGCGGCGACGAGCGCGGCGACGACGCCGACGAGCGCCGGCAGCAGCCCTCTCACGGGCCCGCCCCGGCTGCACGGGCCAGCGACAGCAGCGGCACGAGCGCATCGGGCGCCAGCCCGATCGCCAGCGCCGCGACCGCCGTCAGCACCAGTGGTACGAGCATCGTGGCCGGCGCCTCGGTGATCGCGGTCGGCGACGCCGGACTCATCCAGGCCCGCACGACGATCGGCGCGAAGTAGGCGATGTTCAGCAGCGTGCTCGCCAGCAGCGCCGCGACACCGCTCCACGCCGCGGCTTCCAGCCCGCCGAGCAAGAGCAGCCACTTGCTGACGAACCCGGCGCCGGGCGGCAGCCCGGCCAGCATGAAGGCGGCCAGCGCGAAGGCCCCCATCGTGATCGGCATGCGCCGGCCGATTCCCGTGAGCTGGCTCACGCGGTCGAGATGCGTCGTCACCATGATGGCGCCCGCGCAGAAGAAGAGGGTGATCTTCATGAGGGCGTGGCTGGCCATGTGCATGACGCCGCCGGTGAAGGCGTCGCGGGGACCCAGCGCCACGCCGAGCACGACGTAGGAGAGCTGGCCGATGGTCGAGAAGGCGAGCAGGCGCTTGAGATTGTCCTGCGCGAGCGCGGCCAGGGAGGCCAGGACGATGGTCGCCGCGGCCAGCCAGGCCAGCGCCTGGCCCGCGCCCAGGTCACCGAGGAGATCGGGGCCGAAGACGAAGCCGGCCACCCGCACGAGCCCGAACACCCCGGCCTTCACGACCGCCACGGCGTGCAGCAGCGCGCTCACCGGCGTCGGCGCGACCATCGCCAGCGGCAGCCAGGTATGCAGCGGCACGATGGCGGCCTTGACGCCGCAGCCCACGACGAACAGCGCGCACAGCGTCCACAGCGTCGCGGGGGAGGCCGCGGTTGTCCGCAGGAAGCCGCCGGCCACGAAGTTGCCGTGGCCGGCGAGCGTCACCGTCCATGCCACGGCCCCGAGAAGGGCCACTCCGGCCCCCAGCGTGTACGCGAGATAAATGCGGCCGGCCCGCACGGCCTCAGGCGTCTCGCGATGGATCACCAGCGGGTAGCCGGCCACCGTGAGGACCTCGTAGAACAGGTAGAAGGTCAGCAGGTTGCCCGCGAGCGCGATGCCAACGGTGGCGAACAGGCAGAGGGCGAAGGCGGCGAAGTAGCGCGTCTGCCGCCGCTCGCCCTCGGCGCGCGTGTACCCGATGGAGTAGACCGTCGTGAGGATCCACAGGCCCGAGGCGACGAGCGCGAAGAAGATGCCCGCGGCATCCGCGCGGAGCTCGAGCGGGATGCCCGGTGCGAGCGCGAATGGACGTGACACCGGCGCGACCCCCGAGAGCACGACGGGCACCATGGCCGCCACGATCGCGGTCTGCATCACCGCGGCCACGACGCTCCACGTCTCGCGGAGGACCGGCCGCCGCCGCGCGAAAACGATCAGCGGCACCGCCAGCGCGCTCGGGAGCAGCGCGAGCTGCGGCAGCATCGAGAGCACGTCCGTCACAGCGCGCCCCGCGCCGCCGGCAGCAGGACGAGAGCGACGAGTGCCGGGCTCGCCAGCCCGGCGGCAATGGTCAGCACCGCGAGCACGAGCAGGCTCGCGAGCACGCTGGCCGGCGCCTCGCGGGGCCGCGGCGACGCCGCGTCCGCACCGATCCAGACCCGCTCGGTCAGGCGATACGTGTACACGACGGCCAGGAGACCGCCTGCGAGCAGCGCGATCACGAGCAGCGGCTCGCCCGCGTCGAGGGCGCCGCGGACGAGATACCATTTCGAAAAGAAACCGCCCGCAGGCGGCACACCGATGAGCGACAGGGCGGCGATGACGGCGCAGGTCGCCGTGACCGGCATCCGTCGATCGAGCCCCAGCGAACCCACCTCCGGGCGACCGCCACGCAGCAAGGCGGCACCCACGGCGACGAAGAGCAGCCCTTTCATGACGGCGTGGTTGAGCAGATGGAGGTACGCGCCGATCAGCCCCGACTCGTTGGCCAGCCCCAGGCCGACGGCAATGTAGCCGAGCTGGCTGACGCTCGAGTACGCCAGCAGGCGGCGGGCATCGGACTGGCGTGCCGCCATCACGCCGCCGGCAATGATTGCGACACCGCCGACCCAGGCCAGCGCCGTCGTCACGGGCAGCTCGAACGGGCGAATGACGTAGAGCAGCGTGCGTGCCATGGCATAAGCGGCCGCCTTCGTCCCGACGCCGGCGATGAAGGCGGCGATCGGCGCCGGTGCATGCGTATAGGCATCGGGCAACCAGCCATGAAGCGGAAACAATCCCATCTTGATCCCGAGCCCGATGGCGACGAAGGCCATGCCTCCGACGAACAACGGCGAGGCCGACATCGGCGGCAGCTGATCGGCGAGGTCGGCCATGTTCAGCGTTCCGGTCAGGGCGTACAAGCAGCCGACGCCGAGCAGATAGAAGGAGGCCCCCACGGTGCCGAGCACGATGTAGCGGAAGGCCGCCGCCAGCGACGGCCCGCCGCCCGAGGCGATGAGCGCGTAGCTCGCGATGGCGGCGATCTCGAGGAACACGAAGACGTTGAACATGTCCCCGCTGGCGATGATCCCGAGGAAGCCGGTCAGCGCCACGAGCGCGAGCGAGTAGAAGGCGGCCACGCCGCCGCCGTACGCCCGCGCGGCGGCCGGGCCGGCAGCCAGCAGCGCGCAGGTGGCGACGACGGCCACCGTTGCCGCGCTGAACGCGCTCAGTGGATCGAGGACCACCTCGATGCCCCATGGCGGGGGCCAGCCGCCCACGGCGTAGCGCTGGGCGCCCCGCGCCGCCACCTCACCGACGCCTGCGATGGCCGCGACAGCGGCGGCCGCGCCGGCGACGACGGCAAGCGGCCAGCACAGACGCCGCCACGCGAAGCCGACGATGGGAATGACGAGGGCGCCGGTCAACGTCAGGAGCAAGGGCAGAATCGGCAGATGGGCGCGCATCAGCGCGGCCGCACGTCACCCGCGTCCGGCTCGGCGACGCGCTCGGCCAGGAGGTCCTCCTCCAGAGTGCCGTACAGACGGTGCAACCGGATCAGGATCGCGAGCGCAAGCCCGGACGTCGCCACCATCACCACGATGGCCGTCAGCATGAGGGCGTGGGGCAAGGGGTTCATGAACGCGCGCGGATCCACGGCGCCGGGCGGCACGATCGGAACGGACGCGTCGCGCTTGGTGCTGAGCAGCAGAAAGAACAGGATGATGGCTGTCTGGAAGATCGACATGCCGATGACCTTCTTCATCAGGTTGCGATGGCCGATCATCGTGTAGAGCCCGAGCAGCAGCAGGGCGAGGGCGACCCAGTACGGGTAGTTCACGATCTCGCGTCGGCGTCGGCCAGCCGGTAGAAGAGCACGACGACAGTGGCGGAGACGGCGATGGCCACTCCCGTCTCGATGAGGAGAATGCCGAAGTACCGCGCGCGGACCGGCGACACCGGCAGCGGAAGCACGGAGTAGTCGAGGAAGGTCGCCCCGCCGGTCACGCCAGCCACGCCGGTCAGAACGTAGAGCAGGACGCCGGCCGCCGCGAGGCCCAGGCAGACCCGCTCGTTGACGCGCCGCTCGAACGCCTCGGGTCCGAGGGCCAGCGCCAGCAGGATGTAGGCGGCGGCGAGCATCACGCCCGCCTGGAAGCCTCCTCCCGGCCCGTAGTGTCCGTAGACCAGCACGTAGAGCGCGAACAGCTGCACGACCGGCAGCAGCGCCCGCACGAACGTCACGACCACGAGGCTGTTGTGCCGCTCGATCACGGCGCGTGCCGCCGCAACAGCAGCCAGCCGCCGACGCCGGCCGCGAAGATCACCACGGTCTCGATCAGCGTGTCGTAGCTCCGGTAGTCCGCGAGTACCGAGGTCACCGCGTTGGGCGTGGCGGTTTCCGCCATCGTCTGCGTGAGGTACCGCGGCGAGACGTGCAGCGAGGGCCGCGAGGCGGGATCGCCCCACGGCGGCAAGGGATCGATCACCATCAGCAGCACCGCGCCCACCGGCAGCACGACGGCGAGCGCCAGCCAGCGCAGCGGGCTCGGCAGCGGCGACCGGCGGCGCGAGGTGCGCAGGAGGGCGGCCAGGAACAGCACGGTGCCGGCGCCCGCACCCACCACCGCCTCCGTGTACGCCACGTCGACGGCGCCGATGGCCGCCCACAGGAGCGACATCGTGAAGCCGTAGGCGCCGAGCACGATGACGGCGAGCAGCAGGTCGGCTGCCCGCACGGCGATGACGGCCAGCACGAGCAACATCGCGAGCAGCACCGCGACGACCGTCTCACTCACGGTCGGGCTCCCGACGCCACGGCTCGAGGCCGGTGCGAAAGGCCGCGCGCGCGATCGCGTGCGTCGACGTGGGATTGGCGAGGAACAAGAAGATGGCGACGAAGCTCACCTTCACCGTGGTCAGGCTCGGTCCGGCCCACACCGCCACCGCCGCCAAGGTCAGCAGCATGCCGAGCGTCTCGGCCTTGCTGAGCGCGTGCAGGCGCGTGTAGAAGTCCGGCATGCGCAGCACGCCGAGCGCGGCGACGACGTGAAAGAAGAGGCCACCGGCGAGCAGCAGCAGGGCGAGCGCGTCGAAGATCACCGCTGCGGTCCGCCGCGCTCGAAGTAGCGCGCGCTCGCCACGGCGCCGACGAAGCTCAGCAGCGCGTACGCGAGGCTGAGGTCGACGAACATGTCGAGCCGCTCGTAGGCGACGCCGATGAGCAGCAACACCAGTGTCGTCGTCGTGCCGAACCCGCTCAGGCCGAGGAGGCGGTCGAACACCGACGGTCCGCTGGCCAGGCGGTAGACGTAGACGCCGACGACGATCAGCAGCGCCGCGGCGGCGGTCGCGTACGGCGCCGCGCTCATGCGCCGGGATCCCCGAACACGCGCCCCACGCGGCGCGCCATGCCGCCGGCGGCCACGTCCTCGCCGCCGGCGCGCGTGATCGCGTGCACGACGAGCGTCTCCCCGTCGACGTCGACGGTGATCGTGCCCGGCGTCAGCGTGATCGAGTTCGCCAGCGCGGTCCGTGCGAGATCCGTGGTGTAGCGCGTCGGCAGCCGCACCACGACGGGATCGATCGGAAGACGCGGGTCGAGCACGAGCCTGACCACCTGAAGGTTGGCCGTCCAGATCTCGCGGAGCAGCCAGGGGAGGTACGCGAGCAGTCGGGGGCTCCAGGCGAGCAGCTCACTGAGCGCTTCGTCGTGCCGATTGACCCAGGCGACCGCCGCCGACGCCACAACGCCGAGCACGACGTCCAGGGGGCCGAGGTGTCCCGAGAGCAGGAACCAGAACGCGAGGCAGCCCGTGAAGACAAGGAGGGGTCGCGACGCGCGGGAGCTGGGCATTGGACCGGTATTGTACTCTGGGCTCCGCACCTTCGATTGCCGAGGGTGGGGGTGCGTGGTATATAGTCAACATTTACCCACCAGCCCTGTGATTCGCCGGAGGGGGGAGCCGAGTGACCAAGGTAATCGTCGAGCCCGATGAGTCCTTCGAAAGCGCGCTGAAGCGCTTCAAGAAGCAGTGCGAGAAGGCCGGGCTCCTCTCGGAATTCAAGAAGCGTCAGCATTACGAAAAGCCCAGCGTTCGGCGCAAGCGCAAGGCATTGGCCGCACGCAAGAAGGCGAAGCGGCGGGAGCGGATGGCCGATTAGCCGCGGCAACACTCCGGACGGTACCGCCAACACTCCCATCGGCTCGGGTGGGAGCGAGTGAGGCGAAGGGTGGAGGTAGGCCGAATCTGGGGACGCGGGATCGAGTGGGACGCTATTCGTACCCTCCTCGCTTCTGAGACCCGCACCGAGATGGGACGTGACCGGGCTCTGACGGCCAGTCCCCTCACCGACACGACCGAAGTCCAAGCGGCGCTCGATCTGACGGCGGAAGCCCGTCGCGCGATCGTCCAGGAAGGCGCGCCTCCGCTCGACGGCGTGGCCGACGTGCGGCCCGCGCTCCAGCGCGCCGGCGCCGAAGGGACCGCTCTCGACGGCGCCGAGCTCTTGCCGTTCGTGTCCGTGCTCGACTGCGCGCCGCGGCTGGCCGCTTATGGCCGCGCCGTCAGTGCCGTCGCGCCCGCCATCGCCGTGCGCACCGCTGCGCTGCCGCGGCTGACCGCGCTGCGCGACCGCCTGCGCCAGTCGCTCGACGACGACGGCGCCGTGACCGACAAGGCGAGCCCGCGCCTCGCGCAGGTGCGTCGCGAGATCCGCGAGCGGCGACGGCGGCTCGTCGGCGAGCTCGAGCGCCTGCTGCACGCCGAGGGGGACCGCCTCTTCGCGGACCGCTTCGTCACCGTCCGTCACGGTCGCTACGTGGTGCCGTTGCGGGCCGAGGCGCGCGGGCGCCTGCGCGGCATCGTGCACGACCGCTCGCAGAGCGGCCAGACGCTGTTCGTCGAGCCGGAGAGCGCCGTCGAAGCCAACAACGACCTGGTCGGCCTGCTGCGGGACGAGGAGCACGAGATCGCCGCCGTCCTCACCGCGCTCACCGACGCCGTCCGGACGCACGCGCGCGAGATCGCCGACCTCGTCGACACCGTCGGCGCCATCGACTGGAACTTCGCGCGCGCTCACCTGGCCGAGCGCATGACGGCCACGGCGCCGACGCTCGATCCGGATGGTCGCGTCGATCTCAAGGCCGCTCGCCATCCGCTGCTGCTCGCCCAGCAGTGGCGGGACCCCGCCCGCGAGGTCGTGCCCGTCGATCTGAAGCTCTCGCCCGAGCAGCCACTGCTCGTGATCACGGGCCCCAACGCGGGCGGAAAGACCATCGCGCTGAAGACGCTCGCCCTGCTCTCGCTGATGACGCAGGCCGGCTGCCACGTCCCCGCCGCCGACGACTCGCGGCTCCCCATCGTCGAGGGGCTCTACGCGATCATCGGCGACGACCAGTCGGTCGCCGAGAACCTCTCCACGTTCTCGGCGTTCGTGAAGCAGATCCGGCAGGTGCTCGCCGAGGCCGATGCGCGCTCGCTCGTGCTCCTCGACGAGCTGGGCGCCGGGACGGACCCCGACGAGGGCGCGGCGCTGGCGCAGGCCATCCTGGAGGCGCTGGCCGAGCGCGGCGCGCTCGTCGTCGCCACCACGCATCTGGAACCGCTGCGGGGATTCGCCTCCACCTATCCGCGAGCCCGCAATGCCTCGGTCGAGTTCGACGCCGCCACGCTGGCCCCGACCTTCCGTCTCGTGTACGACCGTCCCGGGCAGAGCTGGGCCCTGGCCATCGCCGCCCGGCTCGGGTTGGCGCCTGGCCTGATCGCGCGCGCCGAAGGTCACCGGTCCGAGCAGGCGCGTCGCGTTTCCGAGCTGCTCGCCCAGCTCGATGCCCGGAATCGCACCGAAGCCGAGCGGGCACGCGAGCTGGATCGCCGCGAGGCGGAGACGGCAGCGCGCCTGGCCGCCGCACAGCGCGCGGAGCACGAGGCCGAGACACGCGCCCGCTCGACGATCGAGCGCGCGAAGGCCGAGGCGGCGGCACTGCTCACGGACATTCGTCGCGCCGTGGCGTCGGAGTGGGAGCGGCTGAAGCGCACCGAACGCTCGCGGCCGACGCTGCAAGACGCACGGCGCCGGCTTCAGGAGGCCGGCGCACGGGTGGCGCCCGCGCCGGCGCCGACGCGTCCGAGCGATGTCCCGCTCACGGCCGGGATGGCAGTGGCCGCCGAGCACCTGGGCCTCCGGGGCGAGCTCGTCGCCGTCACCGGCGATTACGCGACCGTGCAGGCGGGGACGGTCTCCGTTCGCGTGCCGCTCAGCGCGCTTCGCCGCATCGACGCCGCGCCGGCGGCGGGCGGGAACGGCCGGCGGCCGGTGGCGCCGGAGCCCGACGGTCCGGGCGTGCGCCCGATCGCCCGCGAGCTGTTGCTCCTCGGCAAGACGTCCGACGAGGCGCGGGACCTCGTGGAGCAGTACCTGGACGACGCATTCATGGCGGGGCTCGCCGACGTGCGGCTGGTTCACGGCAAGGGCACCGGCGCGTTGCGCAAGACCGTGCGCAGCCTGCTCACCGGCCACCCGCTGGTCGAATCGTTCCGGGACGGCGAGCCGTCCGAGGGCGGCGCCGGCGCCACGGTGGCCGTGTTGAAGGTGGGCTAGTGCCGAGCTACTCCACGGCCGTCCTCGACGACATCCGCGCCGGGGTCGACATCGTCGAGCTGGTGGGCCGGTTCGTCAACCTTCGCAAGGCGGGCGCCAACTGGAAGGGGCTCTGCCCGTTCCACGGTGAAAAGACGCCGTCGTTCATGGTGAATCCGAAGAAGGGCATCTTCCATTGCTTCGGCTGCGGCGTCGGCGGCGACGTGTTCGGCTTCCTGATGCGTCAGGACCGGCTCTCCTTCCCCGAGGCTGTCCGCGCCCTCGCCAAGACCGCCAGCGTGACGTTGCCGGAGGAGCGTAGCGGCGGCGGCGAGTCCGGCCGGGAAGAACTGGTGCACGCGATGGACCTTGCCGCGCGGTTCTACGCCGAGGCGCTGTGGAAGCCGACCGGCGCCCGGGCGCAGAAGTATCTGGCCGAGCGCGGGATCGATCCGGAGCTGGCCAGGCGCTTCGGCCTCGGCTACGCGCCCGAGGGCTGGGACACGCTCCTGGCGTTCATGAAGTCCGAGAAGGTCTCCGAGGAGATCCTGGTGACGGCCGGGCTCGCGGTCGCGCGCGACAACCGGCCCGGCGTCTACGACCGCTTCCGTGGTCGGCTGCTGTTCGCCATCCGGGACCTCCAGGGCCGGGCGGTCGCCTTCGGTGGCCGCGCCTTCGGCGACGAGCAGCCGAAATACTTGAATTCGCCGGAGACACCGCTGTACACGAAGGGTAACCTCCTGTATGCGGCCGATGTCGCTCGAGAGTCGATCCGGACACGGAACCGGGCGTTGATCGTCGAGGGCTACGTCGACTGCCTCATGGCCCATCAGCATGGCTTCACCGAGACCGTGGCCGCCCTCGGGACGGCGTTCACGCCGGCACAGCTGGCGGTCCTCCGGCGCTACTGCGACGAGGTGGTGACCTTCTTCGATGCCGACGCCGCCGGCCAGAAAGCGGCCGAGCGCGCCCAGGAGCTCCTGGAGCCGACGTCGGGCGGGTTTGCGTGGGCCGTCAACCGCTCGGGCTCTTTCGAGAGCGCAGGGACCCTGCGCGTCAAGGTCGCGCTGCTCCCCGCCGGCCACGATCCCGACACGTTCCTGCGATCCGAGGGGGCGAACGCCTTCTCCGACCGCATCGCCTCGGCGCGAAGCCTGCTGTCCTACGCCCTCGCGCGGACGATCGGCGAGGCCGACACGACCGGCCCACGCGGCCGTACCAACGCGTTTGCCCGTGCGGCCCTCATGCTGTCGAAGGTCTCGGACGCCGAGGAGGCGGCGGCCCTGTCGCGCGAGGCGGCCGCCAGGCTCGGTGTCGACGCGACCCAGCTCTGGATCGAGGCGCAGCGGCTCGCGATGTCGCTGCGCAAGCCGGCGACGCCCGTCGGAACGGCCACCACCAGCGGGCCGTCGGCCTCGGCCGAGGAGCGCAAGCTGGTCACGCTGCTGCTGCTGTCGGCACCGGCGCGGACCACGCTCCTGCCGCTCCTGGAGGCGGCCGATGTCGCGCATCCCGCGCTGCGCGAGATCGTGGAGGCGCTGAAGGCCTTCCCCACCCTGGAGGCCACGGCCCTGCTGTCGACGGGCGCGTCGGAGACGGCGCGCCATATGATTGCGGCTTTGATCGTCGAGGAAAGCGGTGTCGAGGACACGACGTCCAGCATCGAGCAGTTCCAGAGGCGGCTGGAATACGTGAACCGCCGCCGGCGAGTCCGTGAGCTCAGCCGGTCGATCGCGGTCGCCCAGGCGCGGGACGGTGCGTCCGCACTGGATGGCGAGCTGCTCGCCGTCCAGCGCGACAGCGCGCGTGTCCGCGAGCTGTCGGGCGGCAGCGCGCAGGCAGTGGATCGAGTCGTCGACCACGCGCATCCCACGGGACCCGAGGGTCCGCAAGGAGTTCAAGCGCATGAGTGAAGAACCGAAGCTGGAAGAGCTGGATCGGCTCATCTCCGTCGGCAAGCAGAAGGGGTTTCTCACTTACGACGAAGTGAACGACGCTCTTCCGTCCGACATCGTGTCGCTCGATCAGCTCGACGACATCATGATGATGTTCGGTCAGATGGACATCGAGGTGGTCGACTCGGCCAAGGCGGGTCGGCTGCCCTCCGAGGTGGGGCGCGAGCGGCAACAGGCGGCCGCGGTCGTGGACGACGACGATGACGGTCCAGCGGAGCCGATCGATCTGACGCCGGGACCGGTCGGGCGCACGGAAGATCCGGTCCGGCTCTACCTGCGCGAGATGGGACGCGTGGCCCTGCTGACGCGCGAGGGCGAGATCGCGCTCGCCAAGCGCATCGAGGAAGGCAAGAACCAGGTAGCGGTGGCCATCCTGTCGACCAACCTGGCCCTCGAGCGCTTCCGCGAGCTCCGCGAGCTCCTGCGAGGCGGCGACATCTCGATCAAGGAGGTCGTCGACGTCAACGAGGAGGAGTTCACGGAGGAGAAGGAAACCGCCCTCATTCGCACGGTCGTGAACGCCTTCGGCGGCGTCGATCGGCTGCTCCGCGAGCGCGACCAGCTCATGGAGAAGGTCAAGAAGCTCAAGGCCAAGAGCGGCGGCGCCAGGAAGAGTCCCGGCCGGGGGAAGGGCAAGGATCCGGCGTGGAAGAAGGTCGAGACCCAGGCGCTGGACCGTCAGAAGAAGGTGCTGGAGAAGCTCCGCGCGCTGAGCATCGGCAACCAGATCATCGACCGCGAGGATACCGACCCGAGCCGCCGCGGCCTGGTCCAGCGCCTGCGTGACCTGCTCGACGACATCGAGCGCGCCGAGCGCGTCATCCACCTCTGGACGAATGGCCGCCGCCCCTCGCCCGAGGAGGTCCAGAACCTCATCTACGTCGCCTTCCGCGACCCCGCCGCCAACGGCGGCACCAACGGCGCCTCGGACCTGCACCTCAAGGCCGCCAAGAAGTTCCAGAGCCCCAAGCAGCAGCAGATCTGGGTGGCCCAGCAGGAGATCAAGGTGGCCGAGGCGCGCGCCAACGCCAAGGCCGACGAGATCAAGCGGGTCATGGCCATCATCAAGCAGGGGCAACACAAGGCGGCAGTGGCGAAGAAGGAGATGGTAGAGGCCAATCTCCGATTGGTCATCTCCATCGCCAAGAAATACACGAATCGCGGGCTGCAGTTCCTGGACCTGATCCAGGAAGGCAATATCGGCTTGATGAAAGCGGTGGACAAGTTCGAGTACCGCCGCGGCTACAAGTTCTCGACGTACGCCACCTGGTGGATCCGGCAGGCCATCACCCGCGCCATCGCCGACCAGGCGCGGACGATCCGCATTCCCGTCCACATGATCGAGACGATCAACAAGCTGATCCGCACCTCCCGGCAGCTCGTCCAGGAGCTGGGCCGCGAGCCAACCCCCGAGGAGATCGCGACCAAGATGGAGGTGCCCGTCGACAAGGTGCGGAAGGTCCTGAAGATCGCCCAGGAGCCGATCTCGCTCGAAACGCCCATCGGCGAAGAGGAAGACAGCCACCTGGGCGATTTCATCGAGGACAAGCAGGTCGTCTCGCCGGTGGATTCGATCATCGGGCTGAGCCTGCGCGAGCAAACCAACAAGGTGCTGAACACGCTGACGCCACGCGAGGAAAAAGTCTTGCGGTTGCGCTTCGGCCTCTCCGACGGCTGCGAGCACACGCTCGAGGAGGTCGGCCAGGACTTCGCCGTCACTCGCGAGCGCATCCGGCAGATCGAGGCGAAGGCGCTGCGCAAGCTGCGCCATCCGTCACGGTCCAAGAAGCTGCGGAGCTTTCTCGAGTCATGATGGCGACAACCCCGCGGGCCCATAGCTCAACGGCAGAGCGCCCGGCTCATAACCGGTCAGGTCTTGGTTCGAATCCAGGTGGGCCCACCGTTGTATCGGAGCGTGAGATCGGCTTGAAACGTGGGTGGCCTGAGATAGATGGGCGTGGCTGCGCTCCGCGGTCAACCGTTTCGGTGCTCTCGACCGTTCCCGGTGCTACTTTTCCTATGGAGACATCGTGGATTCTCAGCTTCAGACGCTGATCGAGTTGCAGGGGTTCGACGGGAAGATCGCGGGCCTCGAGTCGGAGGCGGCGCGGTTACCGCGGCAGATCGAGGCCATCCAGACGGCGCTGGCCGAGGCACGCAAGGCCGTCGAGACGGTGAAGAGCCGGCTCGAGGTCACCAAGAAGGATCTTCGGACCCGCGAGAAGGATCTCGAGGTCGCCAACGTCAAGCGCCAGAAGCTCGAAGCGAGGCTGTACGAGGTGAAGACGAACAAGGAATACTCGGCCGTCCTCCTGGAGATCGAGGAAGCGAAGCAGGAGAAGGCGAAGACGGAAGAGGACATCCTGACCCTGATGGAGATGCAGGAGCGGCTCGGGGTCGAGATCAAGGAAGCCGAGCAGCGCTTCAAGACGCGCGAGGAGCAGGCCAGGCAGGACGAGGCGGTCGTTCGCAAGAAGCTCGCCGCCGTCGAGCAGGAGTTGAGCGTTCAGCGCGGTGAGCGGCGGTCACGCGCCAAGGATCTGCCGGCCGGCCTCCTCGCGAGCTACGACCGCATCAGCAAGGCCCGCGGCGGCGTGGCGGTCGCGGCCGTGACGTCGGCGGCCGTCTGCGGGGGATGTCGCGTCGGCATCCGGCCCCAGGCCATGCAGGAGCTGCGCGGCGCCACCGGCCTCATGGTCTGCGAGAGCTGCGGGCGCTATCTCTACTGGAACGACTAGCCTGAGCGGCGACGTCACCGTCTACACGGACGGCGCCTGCTCCGGCAACCCCGGTCCCGGCGGATGGGCCGCGCTGATCCTCGAGCATGGCTCCGAGCGCATCGTCACCGGCGCCGCGCCTCACACGACGAACCAGCGCATGGAGCTGATGGCTGCCATCGAAGGCCTGGCCGCCATCGACGCGGGTCGCCGCGTGTCGCTCTACACCGATAGCTCCTACGTCATGAACTGCTTTCGTGATCGCTGGTGGAGCCGCTGGGAGGCGAACGGCTGGCTCGGGGCCGGCCGTCAGGCCGTCGCGAACCGGGATCTCTGGGAGCGGCTGATCACCGAGACGCGGCGCCACGACGTTCGCTGGCACAAGGTGAAAGGGCACAGCGGCGACGCGCTGAACGATCGCGTCGACGCGCTGGCGCGCAGCGCGATATCGAGCGTGGTCACGCGCTGATCAGCGCTTGCCGTTCTGGCTGACCACCATGACACCACCCCCGGTTCGGACGCGCGCGAATTCGGGGACTTAGGCGTGGCGCGATCCTTGCGAAGTCCGGCGAGGCGATGGCGAACGAAGACACCGGCCAGCCGATCGTGCCAGAGAGCCTGCAGAGCGTCGCTACCGACGCCGCCAGCACCGCCGCGCAGTCGTGGATGAGCGTTGTCCTCAGCACGCCGCTCTCTCGCGTGCAGGCCGTGGTCGGCGTGCTCGCCGGGTGCCTCACCATCGTCGGCACGCTGGTGTCGTACACCGGTCTCACGAAGCCGCCGGCGCCGGTGCACGGCGAGATCATTGCGACGGTGCAGCTGGCCGCCAACCACCGCCCCCTGCCGGGCGCGACCGTGGAGATCCTCACCGCCCAGGACGCCATCGTCACCACACTCACACCCGAAGCGGATGGCCGCATCGCTCGCAAGCTGAAGGAGGGCCGTTACCGGCTTCGCGTCACGCATCCGAACCTGCTGCCGGAGACCAGGCAGGTCGAGGTGCACGCCGGCCAGCAGTCCCAGGTGCGCGTGGCGCTCGTGCCCCGGCCGGCGCCGCGCCCGATTCGCTCGGTCGCCAACGTCAGCGTGGTCGAGCAGCCGGGCGCCGTGCGGACGTTCTTCAAGAACCTCGGCTTCTGAGCGTCTCGCCGTCTTCGCCGTCGTGCTAGAACCGACGGCGTGCTCCACCTGCTGAATGGCGACGCCACCCTCGCGGTGTTTCCTTCCTCGCTCCCGGGCCGCCGCGCCGTCTGGCGCGACATCATGGTCGAAGGCCCGCCGGTCGACGACGGCACCGTCCGCGGCTCCTGGCTCGCCCCGCGGCTCGGTGTGACGCTTGACCAGTACGAGCAGGGCTGGCGGGAGGGACAGGCCACACTCGCGCGCGCCGCCGCCGACGACGAGGTGATTCTCTGGTTCGAGCAGGACCTGTTTTGCGCCGTCAACCTCTGGTTCGTCCTGGGCCGGCTGCCCGCGAGCACGTCCGTCTCGCTGATCTTCCCGCCCCTCAGCGAGACCTTCGGAGGGCTCGGCACGCTGGCCTCGGGGGAGCTCGCGCGGCTCTTCGAGGGCCGCCGGCGCCTCCTCGGCCCGACGCGCGCCGAGGCCGGGACGCTCTGGCGCGCCTACGCCGACAGCAACCCCACCCTGCTCGCGCAGACACACGCCTCGCTCGACTTCAGCGGCGAAGCCGTGCGCCTCCATCTCGGTCGCTTCCCGTCGACCGCCGGCGGCGTGGACGAGATCGAGCAGGCCACGCTGCGCGCGCTGGTAGCGGGGCCCCGCCCCTTCGATGACCTGTTTCGCGCCGTGATGCGTGCACCGCCGCTGCGACGCCACGGGATGGGCGACGTCCAGTACGCGGCCGCATTGCGCGATCTCGTGCCGCTGGTCGCGCTCGACGACCCGAGGGGCGCGTTCACCGGCTGGCGGATCGCGCTCACGTCCGAAGGCACGGCGGTCCTGGAGGGACGCCGGGACGGTCTCGTGTCGCGGACGCTCGATCGCTGGCTGGGCGGCGTGCGCCTGCAACCGCGAGCTCCTGATTGGCGCTGGGACGGCGAGCGCCTCGTCCGGCGCTGACCGGAATCGGCCCCGGGCTGCGGGTATACTGATGTGGCGCCAGAGAAGGTCGGACGGTCGCCGGCCGCGGCAACGCGGCGGGAGGAAAGTCCGGGCTCCGCAGGGCAGGGTGCTGGCTAACGGCCAGGGGGGGCGACCCCACGGACAGTGCCACAGAAACATACCGCCGCCGCAAGGCGGTAAGGGTGAAACGGTGAGGTAAGAGCTCACCAGCGGCGCGGGTGACCGCGTCGGCTAGGCAAACCCCACCCGGAGCAAGGCCGAATAGGAGAGCGATCGGGCGGCCCGTCCGTGCTCTCGGGTCAGGCCGCTTGAGACGCCGGGCAACCGGCGTCCTAGAGAAATGACCGTCGCCCAGGGTCACACGCTCGGGGCACAGGACCCGGCTTACAGACCTTCTCTGGCGCCTTCCCTCAATTTCGCCCTCCCGCAGAAGTGCGTGGCCAGGCGCACGGCCGCGACGCGGTGACCTTCCGCGTTCCAGTGGCCCATGCCAAGCCGGAGATTCGGAAATCCGTGGAGATAGACGCGGTAGCGCTCGGCATGCTCCAGCAGCGCCGGCGCCAGCGCCACGAACTCGATCCCCTCGCGCGTCGCCAGGGCCTGCAGCCGCCGCTCGGGGTAAAAGAGGTCCTGCGCGCCCAGCTTCCGCGCGTACTCGCGACGTACGACGGCATCCGGATGGACCTGGATCGGATCCGAGAGCGCCACGAGCACGAAGCGCGCTCCCTGCGCGCGCACGTCGTCGCGGAGAGCGACGATCAGCCGCTCGGTCACACGCCAGGCGTCTCGCCACTCGGCGGTCACCGGCTCCAGGAAGACGGCGCGGTCGTCGGTCGGGTCGGGATAGGCTTCGGCCGGCAGGGCGCGGATCCCCGCCATGGCGCGAAACTCTACCAGTCGGTTGGCAGCCAGCCGGGCGGCCTGCAGTGTCCTGACGGTCGCCGAGGCATCGTGAAGCGTCCGCCAGAGGCGGTGGGTCTTGAACCGGTAGGACGGATGGCTCGTGAACGATCGATCGAGCATCAGCGCATCGTCGGCCAGCGTGAAGTACGGCCGCGGATACTCGCCCGCCAGTGTCTTCGAGTTGTCGCGCACATCGTTCTCGGTGAAGAACGTCAGCACGACGACGTCCGGCGAGTACGCGGTCGCGCGATGCGTAAAGGTCAGCGCCGCCTGGGCGGTGCTGTACCCGGACACGCCGAAGCTCAGCACCTCGAGGCGCCGGCCACCGAACGCGTCGCAGGCCTGGAGATGCCCCTCCAGCCGGCTCCAGAACGTCTGCTCCAGCGGGACCTGCATGGCCTCGACCATCGAGTCGCCGAGCACGGCGATGCGCACGGAGCCTGCCGACTTGCTCCTCGAGCGCTCGCGGTCTCGCCAGCCATCGCTGTTGATCGTCACGTACGCCCCGCCCTCCTCGGCGTACCAGCCGGCGGCGTGCGGGCGAAGCCGGTGACCGGTGATCGCTTCCCATTCGTAGAAGGGGGGATACGACACGCCGGCCGCTCTCAGCGCCAGCTCGCCGAGGGCGAGGCCCGCGGCGAGGCCGGTCGCCACCAGCCCGAGCTTGACGAGCGCCGTTCGTCCGCGCACCGGCGCTCAGCGCGTCCGGGCGACGACGCTGGGCATCGTCAACTTGCCGCACATGATGGCGACCTCCGCTGCAGCGGGATAGCACCATTAGGCGCCTTCGGCAAGGTTCAACCCGCAGAGCGCGAGGAGTCACGGGTCGCCGGGGGACGATGGATCCGTAGGTCTACGAAAGGACACGGCCTACCGGGCTCAGTACGATATCCCGATGTCGAGCGCGCAACGTGCCGAGAAGACCGTGGACAGGATCCGCCGCGGCGCCTTGCCGGCGCCCACGGCTCACACGCAGCTCGTGGCCGACGGCGACGGCCAGCCGTGCGACGGCTGCGGCGAGACCATCCGGCCGAGCGAGACCGCCTGCACCGTGAGCGTCGAGCGCGCGCTCGACTGGCGCTTCCACGAGGTGTGCTATGACGCCTGGCTGTCGTTCAGGCACCCGACGTAGCGCTCCAGGGACTTCCCGTCGACCTCGACCTGCGCCGCGGCCTCCCTCCCTCGCCGACGAAGTAGACTAGCGGCCAACGGAGGAGGGCGACCGACATGGCTGACAGTCCGCTTCGCGAGCTACTGAGCCGGCAGGTGGTGCGTTTCGTGGACCGGCAAGGCGACTGGGACGCCTTCGCCGATGCACGCGTCGACGGATACCGCCGGGCGCAGCACCGCTTCATCGGCTCCGGCGCCTCCGGAAAGGCGGATGCGAGCGTCATTCCCGCCCAGCACTTCACGCTCAGCGTGATGTTCGTCCCGCCCGGCCAGGGCAACGCGCCGCACACTCATGAAGTCGAGGAAGTCTTCTTCATCCTGCGCGGCAAAGTGCGGGTCTTCTTCGAGGACGGCCGCGGCGAGCGGGTCGACGCCGTTCTCGGCGAGTGGGACTGCGTGTCCGCGCCCGCCAACGTCATCCACGGATTCGAGAACGTCGGCCTCGAGCCCGCATACCTGCAAGTGATGCTCGGCAAGGCGCAGCCCGACCTGATGACCTACGTCGACGAGCGTCTGCAGTCGCAGCGCGCGGCGCATCTGTCCGCGCCGCGATGACGCCGGCGCCGGAGAACCGGCTCGTCGGCGCCTCCGTGAAGCGCCGGGAGGATGGGCGGTTCGTCGCCGGCCGCGCCCGCTATCTCGACGACTTGGTGGTGCCCGGTCTGCTGCACGCCGCCATCGTCCGCAGCCCGCACGCGCACGCCCGCGTGCGCGACGTCAGGCGCGCAACGGCACGCTCCGCGGACGGCGTCGTGGCCGTGCTGACGCTCGAGGATCTGCCGGAGTGCGCGGGCTCGGTGCCGCCGCTCGTCCCCGCCGCCGGCATTCGCACGTACGTTCATCCGGTGCTGGCCGGCGGCGTCGTGCGTCACGTCGGCGAGGCGGTGGCGGTCGTGGTCGCCGACAGTCCCTATCGAGCCGCCGACGCCGCCGCGCGCGTCGACGTCGATTACGAGGCGCTCGGCGCGGCGACGACGGCGGCGGCCGCTCTCGGCGCCGACGCGCCACGGGTGCACGCGGAATGGCCGGCGAACCTGGCCGGCCGATGCGCCGGTGGCACCGGCGACGCCGACCGCGGCTTCGCCGAGGCCGACGTCGTCGTCGAAGGCCACCTCGTCTATCCGCGCATGGCCGGGATGCCGATCGAGACGCGAGGCGTGGTCGCCTGGCCCGATCCGGTCGGCGGCGCGCTGGAAGTGTGGTGCTCCACGCAGGTCCCGTTCGCCGTGCGCACGGCCGTGGCCACCATCCTGGGCCTGCCCGAGGAGCGCGTCCGGGTGCGGACGCCGGACGTCGGCGGCGGGTTCGGCGTGAAGGGCCACGTGTATCCCGAGGACGTCCTCGTTCCGGCCGTCGCGCGGCATCTCGGACGCCCGGTGAAGTGGGTGGAGACCCGTCACGAGCATCTGCTCACGGCGGCCGGCGACCGCGACCAGGACCATCGCGCGCGGCTCGGCGTGCGCCGCGACGGCACGATCGTCGCGCTGGAGACTCGATTCACGCGCGATCACGGCGCCTATCCGACGCTCGGCGAAGCGATCACGCTGAACACCATCAATCACATGCCCGGCCCCTACCGCGTCCCGAGCTTTCGCGGCGAGGCGCACAACGTCGTCACGCACAAGACGTTCATCGCCGCCTACCGCGGGGCCGGGCGGCCCGAGGCGGCCTTCGTCGTGGACCGACTCCTCGACCGCGCCGCACGGCGGCTCGGCATGGACCCCGCCGATCTGCGTCGGATCAACCTGGTACGGGCGGCCGAGATGCCGTACCCGACCGGCCTCGCCTACCGTGACGGCGCCGCCATCGTGTACGATCCGGCAGACTTCGTGGCGGGCTTCGATCGCCTCCTGGCGCTCGCGGAGTACGGGCGCTGGCGCAAGGAGGCGACGAGCCGGCGAGGCAGCCGGCGACCGCTCGGCGTCGGCCTGTCCGCGTACGTGGAGGGGACCGGCCTCGGTCCGTTCGAGGGCGCGGACGTGCGCGTGGATCCGAACGGCACGGTCTACGTCTACGTCGGCGTGTCGGCGCAGGGCCAGGCGCACGAGACCACGCTGGCCCAGATCTGCGCGGATCATCTCGGCGTGCCGCTCGCCGACGTCGTGGTGGTCGGCGGTGACACGAGCCTGGTCGGCTTCGGCATGGGGACGATCGCCAGTCGCGTGGCGGCGGTGGCCGGCCCCGCCGTCGCCCGCAGCGCGACCGAGGTGGCGCGCCGCGCGCGACTGGTGGCGGCCGAGCAGCTCGAGTGCGCCGCCGACGACGTGGTGATCTCGGACGGCCGCGTCTCCGTCCGCGGCGTGCCCGGCCGCAGCCTGCGCCTCGGCGAGGTGGCACGCGCGGCCGTTCGCAGCAAGGCGCTGGCGCCGTCGGGCAGCCCGGGGCTCTCGGCATGCGGGTTCTTTTACCCGGAGAGCGTCACGTGGGCGTTCGGGGCCCACGCCGCCGTGGTCGAGGTGGACGTGGAAACGTGCGAGGTCCGCCTCGCGCGCTATGCCGCCGTCCACGACTGCGGGCGTCCCATCAACCCGATGGTCGTCGAGGGCCAGGTGCACGGCGGCATCGCGCAGGGCATCGGCAGCGCGCTCGGCGAGGTGCTCGTCCACGACGACGCCGGTCAGCTCCTCACCGGAACGCTCATGGATTATCCGCTGCCGCGCGCCGACGACCTTCCGGCCCTGGACGTCGCCCATCTCGACTTCGCCTCCAGCGTGAACGAGCTCGGTATCAAGGGCGTGGGCGAGAGCGGCGTGATCGCGCCGGCGGCGGCCATCGCCAACGCCGTCGAGGACGCGCTGGCGGACCACGGCGTCGCGATCGATCGGGTGCCGATCACGAGCGCCCGCCTGTTCGAGCTGCTGCGGGGCGCGACCCTGATCAGCGGCGCGTCAGCCAGGAATAGAGCCGCGCCGGCGTGATGGGCAGCTCGCGCACGATCACGCCGCGATCGGCGAGCGCGTCTTCCACGGCGTTCGCGACGGCGCTGGCTCCCGCCACGCAGCCGCTCTCGCCCACACCCTTGGCCCCGAGCGGGTTCACGACGGACGGATGCTCGTCGAGGGCCACCTCCAGCCACGGGAGATCCGAGGCCTTCGGGATCGCGTAGTCCATGAGGCTGCCGGTCAGCAGCTGACCTTCGGCGTCGTAGACGACCTCCTCCATCAACGCCGTGCCGATCGCCTGCGCCGCGCCGCCCTGCAACTGCCCCTCCACGACGGCGGGATTGATGGCGCGGCCCGGGTCGTGGAGCACGACGTGGCGCAGGAGCCGGACCTGGCAGGTCTCGACATCCACCTCCACCGCGCATACCTGGCCGCCGAACGCCCACGTCACCGTGTCGGGGTAGAACCACGTGCATGCGTTGAGTCCCGGCTCGCCGCGAGGTATCAGCGCCTTCGACTTCACGGCCGCCTGCGCGAGGCGGCCGAGCGGCAGCGTGCGACCGGGTACGCCGGCCACGAACGCGCGGCTGCCCTCGAGCCGAACGTCCTTGGGGTCGCACTCGAAGATCTCCGCGGCCACGATGGCGGCGCGATCGCGCACCTCCGCCGCCGCTTGCGCGACGGCGGGACCGGTGTTGACGGTCACGCGGCTGCCGCCCGTCCCCATGCCGTACGGCATCAGCGTCGTGTCGCCGCCGAGCACGGTGACGTCCTCGAGATCGGCGCCGAGCCTGTCGGCGGCGATCTGGGCGAGCGTGGTGGAGTGCGCCTGCCCTTGCGCGGCCACGCCGACCAGGACGAACACCTTGCCGCGCGGATCGACGCGCACGGTGGCCCCCTCGAACGGCCCGAGGCCGGTGCCCTGGGCGTAGCAGGCGATGCCGACACCGATCGGTCGCGACGAGCCGGCCGTTCCCTTCTGTCGCTTGCGCCAGTCGCCGTAGCCGAAGCGCTCGAGCATCCGCTCGAAGGCCGTGACGAAATCGCCGGGGTCGTACGCCACCGGCACCCCGTCCTTGTAGGTGAGGCCGGGACGGTACGGCATCTCGGCGGGGCGGATCAGATTGCGCCGGCGGATGTCGGCGGGGTCCAGGCCGAGCCGCCGCGCGCCGAGGTCCATGAGGCGCTCCATCACGAAGTTAGCTTCGGGCCGGCCCGCCGCGCGGTACGCCGCGTTCCACATGGTCGTGGTGACGACGCTCTCGCCGCGCGCCCGATAGTGCGGCACGCGGTAGGGCCCGGGCATGTGGTTCACCGTGTTGGCGGTGAGGCCGGTGCCGGCCATCGGATAGGCGCCGACGTCGGCGAGAAAGGCGTTGTCGAGCGCGGCGATGGTGCCGTCGGCCTTGAAGGCGATGCGCGCCTGGTGCGACTGCGCCCGGTCGTGGCCCACGCTCTCGAAATCCTCGCGCCGCCCTTCGACCCATTTCACCGGGCGCCGGAGCCGGCGCGCCGCCAGCGCCACCAGCACCTCGTCGGCATAGACTTGGCCCTTCGGACCGAAGGCGCCACCGACGTCCGGCACGATCACGCGCACCTGCTCCACCGGCAGGTCGAGCACGCGCGCGATCACGTCACGCTGGCTGTACGGGCTCTGGATCGAGCCCCACACCGTCAGCACGCCGGTCTCGGGGTCGTGCTGCGCCAGCACGCCTCGCGTCTCGATCGGGACCGCCGCCAGTCGCTGGTGACGGAAGTGCTCGCCCACCACCGCGAGCCCGGGCTCGGCGAGCGCGCGCTCCACGTCGCCGACGGTGCCGCCGACCCGGACGCCGACGTTGTCGGGCCAGGCATCGTGCACGCGGGCCGCCGACGCGCGCGCCGTGGTGTCACCCACGATGGGGGGCAGCGGCTCGTAGTCGACGGTGACGGCGGCCAGCGCGTCCGCGAGCACGTACGGCGTCTCGGCCACCACGACCGCCAGCGGCTCGCCGACGTATCGCGCGCGCTCCGCGGCGAGGATCGGCGCCACGAACGGCCGGTCGGCGTGCGGGCCGGTGGAGGCGTGCGTCAGCGGCCGCTGCGTCTCGGGAAGATCGCGGGCCGTCCAGACCCCCAGCACCCCGGGCATGGCCGCCGCGGTGGCGCCGTTCACACGGACGATGCGCGCATGGGCGTGCTGGCTGCGGATCACGCCCAGATGCGTGCACCCGGGTCGCACGAAGTCGTCGACGTAGCGACCGCCTCCTTCGAGGAGACGGCGGGCATCCTTGTTCCGGGGCGAGGCGCCGATCATGGGCGGTAGTTTATACGCAGCACCCGTTCGCGGGTCCCGTTTGGTGCTGGGTTATACTCCGGTACCCCGCGGTAGCTACACCGGGGACGCCGAACAGCTGACTCTCACACGGAGCCCCATGATGAAGCGCTTCGTCCTTCGTCGGCTCGGCTACGCGATGGTGTCGCTCGCGCTGTTGTCGGTCACCATCTTCGTCTTCGTGCGCCTCACGGGCGATCCCGCGCTGCTGCTCGTCGAGCCCGGCGCCAGCAAGGCCGACGTCGACGCCGTGCGGGAGCGCTTCGGCCTCGATCGGCCGCTGGTCGTGCAGTACGCCCGCTTCGTGGACGGTCTCGTGCGCGGGGACTTCGGCCAGTCGTTCTACTACCGCACGCCGGTGCTGGAACTCTACCTCTCGCGGCTGCCGAACTCGCTGCTGCTGGCGGCGGTGGCCATGTCGTTCTCGCTGCTCATCGGCATCCCGACCGGCATCCTGGCCGCGGTGCGTGTCAACAGCTGGCTCGACCGCGCCGGCCGCGTCTTCGCCCTCCTCGGCCTCTCGCTGCCGTCGTTCTGGATCGGCCTCGTCCTGATCCTGTTCTTCTCCGTCTACCTGGGCTGGCTGCCGTCGTCCGGCTCGGGCACCGCGCTCCACGTGCTGATGCCCGCCTTCGCCCTCGGCTGGTACTTCGCGGCCTCCCACATGCGGCTCACGCGGTCGTCGATGCTCGAGGTGCTGGGCGCCGAGTACGTGAAGCTGGCCCGGCTGAAGGGGCTGCCGGAGAAGCGCGTCATCGCCAAGCACGCGCTGAAGAACGCGCTCATCCCGGTGTTGACGCTGGCCGGCATCAACCTCGTGATCATGATCAACGTGGCGGTCGTGGTGGAGACGGTGTTCGCGTGGCCCGGCATCGGCCGGCTGCTCTACGAGGGCATCGCCTTCCGCGACTTTCCCATCGTGCAGGCGACCGTGCTGCTGGGTGGCAGCATGATCGTGTTCGTCAACCTGCTCGTCGACGTCCTCTACGGACTGATCGACCCGAGGATCCGGTATGAACGCTAGCACCGCGGTCGTCCTCGCCGACGTCCCCCGCCGCGCCACCCGGCGGCTCTCGAGCTATCCCGTGGTCCCGATCGCCATCATCGGGCTGATGGTGCTCATCGCCGTCGGCGCCGATGTGCTGGCGCCGCACAATCCCGAAGTCGGCTCACTCGGGATGCGCTTCAAGCCGCCGGTGTGGCAGGCGGGCGGCACCGCCGCCCATCTGCTCGGCACCGATCATCTCGGCCGCGACGTGCTGTCGCGCCTGCTGTTCGGCGCGCGCGTCTCGCTCGTGGTGGGGTTCACGGCCGTGGTCGTGGCCGGTTTTCTCGGCGTCGTGCTCGGCATCACGGCCGGCTATCTCGGCGGCTGGGTGGACGAGGTCATCATGCGGCTGACCGACACGTGGCTGGCCCTGCCCGCGCTGACCTTCGCCATCTTCCTGGCGGCCGTGATGGGTCCGAGCGAGCTGAACATCATCATCGTGCTCGCCTGCGTGTACTGGACGCGCTACGCCCGCGTCATCCGCGGCGAGGTGCTGTCGCTGAAGGAACGCGAATTCGTGCGGCTGGCCGTCATCGCCGGCTGCTCGCGGCTCACCATCATGCGCCGGCACATCCTGCCGAACGTGCTGAACTCCGCCATCGTGCTGGCCACGCTGATGCTCGGGGTGGTGGTGGTGACCGAGGCGGCGCTGTCGTTCCTCGGGGTCGGCGTGCCACCGCCGAAGCCCGCGTGGGGTCTCATGCTCGCCGACGGCAAGCGCGGGCTGATGGCCGGCTACTGGTGGCTGACCGTGCTCCCCGGCCTCTGCATCATGTTCCTGGTGCTGGCCGCCAACCTGCTCGGCGATTGGCTGCGGGTCAAGCTCGATCCGCAGCTCCGGCAGCTCTGAGCCGGACGTGGCCGAACCCCTCCTGGAGCTGCGCGGGCTGTCGACGTACTACGAGAGCGCGCGTGGCACGCGGGTGACGCGCGCCGTCGACGACGTCTCGCTCACTCTCGAGCCGGGCAAGACGCTCGGCATCGTGGGCGAGTCGGGCTCCGGCAAGTCGACGCTGGCCCTGTCGATCATGCGGCTGCTGCCGGCGGCCGCGCGCATCGTCGGCGGCGAGATCCGCTTCCAGGGCGAGGATCTCTTGAGGAAGTCGCCGCGCGAGATGCGCCAGATTCGCGGCAAGCGCATCGCCATGATCCTGCAGGACCCGATGGCCTCGCTGAATCCGCTGTTCACCATCGGCGACCAGGTCGCCGAGTCGCTGCGCGTGCACGAGGGCGCCTCGCGGGCGGCGGCGTGGACGCGCGCCAGGGGACTGCTCGAGGCCGTGCGCATCTCGGCGCCGGCGACGCGGATGACGGAGTTTCCGCACCAGATGTCCGGCGGCATGCGGCAGCGGATCGTCGGCGCCATCGCGGTCGCGTGCGAGCCGCGGCTGCTGATCGCCGACGAGCCGACCACGAGCCTCGATCTCACCATCCAGGCGCAGTACCTGAGCCTGCTGCGAGACTTGCAGAAGGACCACCACCTCGCGATGATCTTCATCACGCACAACCTCGGCATCGTGGCCAAGATGTGCGACGCGGTGGCGGTGATGTACGCCGGCCGCGTGGTCGAGGCGGGGCCCATCCGGGACATCTTCAACAAGCCGGCGCATCCGTACACGCGCGCCCTGCTCGAGTCCGTCCCGCGCCTGACCGATGACACGCACGGCCGCCTGCCCGCCATCGACGGCCAGCCGCCCGACCCGTCGGCGCCGCCGCCCGGCTGCGCGTTCCATCCGCGCTGTCCCCAGCGGATCGACCGCTGTCATCGGGAGGCGCCGGCGTCGGTCACCGTGTCGGCGTCGCACACGGCGCGCTGCTGGCTGCACGGGCCATGACGGCGGCGCTGCTCGAGGCGCGCGGCCTCCGGAAGCACTTCACGGTCGGCCGCGGCATGTTCCATCGCCGTGGCCCGGTCGTCCGGGCCGTCGACGGCGTCTCGTTCGAGATCATGCCGGGCCAGACGCTCGGCGTCGTGGGCGAATCCGGCTGTGGCAAGACCACCACCGCCAAGCTCGTCCTTTATCTGGAAGTGCCGACGGAGGGCTCCGTGCAGTTCGACGGCCGGCCGCTGGCCGCGCTCGACGGCGACGGCGTGCGCCGCTATCGCCGCTCCGTGCAGGCCGTCTTCCAGGACCCGTACGCGTCGCTCAATCCACGCATGCGCGTCGGCGCCATCGTGGCCGAGCCGCTCGTCACGCACGAGGCGCTCGGCCGCGGGACGGTGGATGGCCGCGTCACGGAGCTTCTCGACTACGTCGGCCTGCCGGCCCGCGCAGCCACGCTGTTTCCGCACGAGTTCTCGGGCGGGCAGCGCCAGCGGATCGCCATCGCGCGCGCGCTGGCGGTGTCGCCCAGGCTCATCGTGCTCGACGAGCCCGTCTCCGCGCTCGACGTGTCGATCCGCGCGCAGATCCTGAACCTGCTGCGCGATCTGCAACGGCAGCTCGGCGTCTCGTACCTGTTCATCGCGCACGACCTGGCCGCCGTCGCCCACATGAGCCACACGATCGCGGTGATGTACCTCGGCAAGATCGTCGAGATCGGCCCCGCCGCCGCGGTCGCCCGCACGCCGAAGCATCCCTACACGCAGGCGCTCTTCGCGGCGGCCCTGCCCTCGCATCCGGACGAGGCGCGTGACGACATGGTCCTGGCCGGGGAGGTCCCCAGCCCGCTGGCGCCCCCGTCGGGGTGCCGGTTCCACCCGCGGTGCCCGAGCGCGATGCCTCACTGCGCGACCGACGAGCCCGGGCTGCGGCGGCACGCCGATCGGCGCGTGGCGTGCCATCTCTACGAGGGCCCGCCCAGCGCATGATCTATTCGCTGGGGATCGATATCGGTGGGACGTTCACCGACATCGTCGTGTACGACCACGATCGCGGCGTGCAGCTCAACAGGAAGGTCCTCACCACGCACGACGACCCGGCGCGCGGGGTGGCCGCCGGGGTGGCCGGCCTGCTCGAGCGCGAGGCGCTCGACGGGGCCGCTTTCACGCGCGTCGTCCACGCCACCACGCTCTTCACCAACGCCCTCATCGAGCGCAAGGGCGCGCGCACGGGGCTCATCACCACGGCCGGCTTCGGAGACACGCTCGAGATCGGCCGTGAGCGGAAGTTCGAGCTGTACGACCTCAACATCGCCAAGCCCGAGCCGCTCGTGCCGCGCGACCTTCGCCTGGAGGTGACCGAGCGGACGCGCGCCGACGGCGCGGTGGCCCGGCGACTGGCGACGGCCGAGGTCGCGCGCGGCGCCCAGCGGCTCGCGGACAGGGGCGTCACGTCGATCGCCATCGTGTTCCTGCACGCCTACGCGAATCCCCGGCACGAGGCCCAGGCGGCGGCCCTGATCGCGCGCCGTCACCCGACGCTGGCGCTCACGACGTCGCACGAGGTGGCGCCGGAGATCCGCGAGTTCGAGCGCGCGTCGACCACGGTCGCCAACGCCTACATCAAGCCGCTGGCGCAGCAGTATCTGGCCGCCATGGCGGAACGGCTGCAGTCGCTTCGCATCCCGGCCCCGCTGCTGCTGATGCTCTCGAGCGGCGGCCTCACGCACCTGACCGAGGCGGCGCGCACGCCGGTGCAGATGCTCGAGTCCGGGCCGGCCGCCGGCGCCCTGGCCGCGGCCTTCTTCGGACGCGAGGACAGCCACGGCAACCTGCTGGCGTTCGACATGGGCGGGACCACGGCCAAGCTCAGCCTGGTGGACGACGGCGAGCCGCTGACCGCGTACGCGTTCGAGGCCGCGCGCCAGAAGCGGTTCCTCGAGGGCAGCGGCCTGCCCATCCGGATCTCCACCATCGAGCTCATCGAGATCGGCGCCGGCGGCGGCTCGATCGCCCACGTGGACGCGCTGGGCCTGCTGAAGGTCGGGCCGCGGAGCGCGGGATCGGAGCCGGGCCCGGCCGCTTACGGCCTCGGCGGCGCCGAGGCGACGGTGACCGACGCCGATTTCGTGCTCGGCTACCTCAACCCCGACTACTTCGCGGGCGGCGAGGTGCGCGTCGACATGGCCGCCGCCCGCCGCGCGCTCGAGGCGGTGGCCGGGCGGGCGAAGCTTTCGCTGACGGAGACGGCGTGGGGCATCCACGACGTCGTCAACGAGACGATGGCCGGCGCCGCCCGCGTGCACATCGCTGAGCGCGGTCGCGACCCGCGCCGCTATGCGCTGCTCTGCACCGGCGGCGCCGGGCCCGTCCACGCCGCCGGCGTGGCGCGCAAGCTCGGCATCCGCCAGGTCGTCTGTCCGCCGGCGGCCGGCGTGGCCTCCGCCCTCGGGCTGCTGGTTGCCCCCGCGCGGGTCGACCGGGTGGCGACGGTCGGCATCCGTCTCGACGCGAAGAGCGGTGCCGCGCTCGAAGCCGCCTTCCGGCGACTGGAAGACGAAGCGCGCGGGGTCATCGCCGACAGCGGCCTGAAGCTCGAGTCGGCCACCGTGCGTCGCCTGGCCGACGGGCGCTTCGCGGGCCAGGGCTTCGACCTGGTCGTCGACCTTCCCGAGGGACCATATGCCGATGGCGAGGCCACCCGCGCGCGGCTCGCGGGGGCCTTCGAGGCGGCCTACCGCGAGAAGTTCGCCCTCACGCCGCCGCCGGTGCCCATCGAGTTCATCAACATCCGCGTGGCCGTGCGCGCTCCCGTGGCCGGCGCCGAGGTGCACGCGCGCGCGGCGGGCGGCCGCGGCAGCGCGCTGAAGGGCACGCGCCGCGTGTTCTTCCCCGAGCCGCGGGACTACGTCGACACGTCCGTGTACGACCGCGCCCGGCTCGGCCCCGGCGTGAAGATCCTCGGTCCGGCGGTGGTCGAGGAGGAAGGCTCGACGCTGGTCATGCCACCGGGGGCGGCGGCCCGCGTCGCGACCTCCGGCAACCTCATCGTCACGCTGCCATGAGCAGGCGCCTCGACGCGGTCACCCTGGAGGTCCTGTGGACGCGCATCATCTCGATCGTGGACGAGGCGGCCAAAGCCATCGTGCGCACGTCGTTCTCCACGCTCTCGAACGAGGCGAACGACTTCGCCTGCGTCCTCACCGACGCGCGCGGGTTTGCGCTGGGCCAGAACTCCGGCAGCATTCCGTCGTTCATCGGCACCCTGCCCGCCACCGTGCGCCACTTCCTCCGCGAGATGGGCGCCGAGGCGATGCGCCCGGGCGACGTGCTCGTCACCAACGACGCGTGGATGGGCACCGGCCACATGAGCGACGTGTCGCTGGTGAAGCCGATTTTCTTCGACGGCCGCCTGGTCGCCTTCTCGGCAACGACCTCCCACATGCCGGACATCGGTGGCCGCATCCGCGCCATCGAGGCCCGCGAGATCTTCGAGGAAGGCCTGCACATCCCGCTCGCCAAGCTCGTGGACGCCGGCCGTGTGGACGCCACGCTGGTGAGCCTCATCCGCGCCAACGTCCGCACGCCCGAGCAGACGCTCGGCGACATCTGGGCCCAGGCGAGCGCCAACGAGCTGATGGAGCGGCGCGTGACCGCGCTGCTCGACGATTACGGGCTCGCCTCGCTCACGGAGCTGGGCGACGAGATCTTCGGCCGCTCCGAGCGCGCCATGCGGGAGGCGATCCGCGCCGTGCCGGACGGCACCTATCGCTACGCGTTCCGGACCGACGGCACCGAGGCGCCGTTCGACTTCAAGATCGCGCTCAGGGTGGCCGGCGACGAGATCGTGGCCGACTACACGGGATCCTCGCCGCAGCAGCCGCGCGCGATCAACTGCGTGCTCGCCTACACGTATGCCATGACCGCGTACGCCGTGCGCTGCGCGCTGCTGCCCGACCTGCCGAACAACGAGGGCATGTACCGTCCCGTCCGCGTCGAGGCGCCGGAGGGCTGCCTGCTCAACCCGCGCTTTCCGGCGGCGGTGGTGAGTCGCGCGGTCACCGGCCACTACGTTCCGCTGCTCGTACTCGGCGCGCTACACCGCGCCATTCCGGAGCGCGTCATGGCGGGCGTCGGGTCACCGCTGTGGGCGGTCACCACGTCCGGGACGCGCGACGACGGCCGACCCTACACGGCGGTCCTCTTCTTCAACGGCGGCATGGGCGCGACGCCGCTGAAGGACGGCGAGCACGTGCTGTCGTGGCCGAGCAACATCTCGTCGACGCCGGTGGAGGTGGCGGAGCGCAACAGCCCCGTCTTCTTCCACTACAAGCGCATGCGTCCGGGCTCGGGGGGCGCCGGGCGGTTCCGCGGCGGGCTCGGCCAGGACGTCCTCATCGAGAGTGAGTCCGCGCGGCCCGTGGTGGCGAGCTTCATGGCAGAACGCACGAAATTTCCGGCGCCGGGGCTCGCCGGCGGCGCGCCCGGCGGCCTCGGCGACGTCCGCATCAACGGCCGCCGCATCGACAACCGCAGGCAACACGTCCTGGTGCGCGGCGATCGCGTGCTGGTGAGCACGCCGGGCGGCGGCGGCTACGGTCCGCCGCGCCGTCGCGACCCGCGCGCCGCCGCCCGCGATCGGGCGCTGGGGTACGCGCGCAAGCGGGGCTAGGAGCTACGAATCGCCGCCGCCGCGGCGTGCAGGAGCGCCTCCGGCGTGTCGGGATTGATCGAGCAGTCCGGCGCGAGCAGCAGCGAGCGGCCGTGCATCTCGTCGATGGCCCGTCGCACGCGACCGGCGAGGGCCTGCCCGCTCATCGTCGCGATCTCCGGCTTGGCCGGCAGCCCCCCGACCACCGCCCGACCCGTGCGGCGGTGCCCCTCGGCCAGCGAGGGATTGCCGGGCGCGAGCGCCCAGCTGAAGGCGGTGACCGGATAGTCGGCGAACTCGTCGAAGTGAACGGCCGGTCCGCACACGTGCAGCACGTTGAACGGCGCGGGCGCGACGGCCGCGAGCACACGCAGATCGAACGGGCGCTGGAAGCGCCGACACTCGCCCGCGGTGAGGCCATCGGCGCGGGCGACGTTGGTGGCGTAGAACAGACCGTCCGCGCCCGCCTCGAGGCAGGCGGCGGCGTAGGCGGCGAGGGTCTCGGCGATGGCCGTCAGGCCGGCCTCCATGGCCTTGGGCTCCGCGCGGCAGAGGGCGATCGCCTGGTCGCGACCGCCGCGCAGGAGGTACGGCATCACCATCATCGGCGCGAAGACCGTCCAGATGATCGGGGGGTCGGCGCCGATGGCGGCACGGATGAGGCGCAGCGCCTCCAGCTGCTCGCCGAGCGCGCCGTGTCGCGGGTCGACGGGGCCGAGCCGCGCCACGTCGCGGGCATCGCGGAGCGGCGTGTGCGTCACCTCGAACTCGCGCGCGCGGTCCGTCGACGGGCGATACGTGAGGCCCCACATCTCGGCGAAGCCCTGCGCGCGCGACTGCGGCTTCAGGAAATCCCAGCCGAACGTCCGTTCGAGCCGCAGCGTCTCGTCGGCCAGCCCCTGCGCCGAATTCTCGGTGACGAAGTTGTGCAGCCAGAAGCTCAGCGGGACACGATCCACGGCGTCGCCGCGCAGGGCCGCCCGCACGCGCTCGCGCCGGGTCATCGTGCCGTCCGTGCGTCGCCGTCGGTCATGGCCGAGCAGTATACGCGCGCCGTCCGCTAGTATGGTGCCCATGTCCGCACCGTTCGAGCGTCGACGCGCGCTGATGACGACGCTGTTCGCGGCGCAGGTGTGCGCGAGCACCGGCTTCACGATGAGCCTCGCCGTGGGCAGCATCATGGCCGCCGCCATCACCGGCACCAACACGTGGTCGGGACTGCCGGTCGCCCTCGGCGCCCTGGGCGGCGCGCTCGCCAGCTGGCCGCTGGCGCGCCTGATGGCCCGCGTCGGCCGCCGGCCGGGATTGACGCTGGGCTACGTGCTCGCCGTCGCCGGCGCCGGCCTCGGTCTGCTGGCCGTGCTGCAGCGCAACTTTCTGCTGTTCCTCGTCGGCATGGCGCTCTTCGGCATCGCCAACGCGTCCAACCTGCTCGCGCGCTACGCGGCCGCGGACATCAGCGTGGGCCCGCAGCGCGGCCGCGCGATGGGCCTGATCGTGTGGGGCTCCACCGTCGGCTCGATCATCGGCCCGAATCTGATGGATCCGGCCGTGCGCGTCGGCGCGACGGTCGGGGTGGCGGCCGTGGCCAGCCCGTTTCTGATCAGCCTCGCCGGGTACGGCCTGGCCGCCGGGCTGACGCACGTGCTCCTGCGCCCCGACCCGCTCGCCCTCGCGCGCCTGCACGAGCAATCGCGCGCGCCCGCCGTGACGTCCGGCCGTCGCCGTGCCGTCGGCGACATCGTCCGCGAGCCGCGCGTCGCCCTCGCATTCGTGACGCTGATGGTGAGCCAGCTGGTGATGATCGGCACCACGTCGACGTCCACGCTCTATCTGCACGATCAGGGGCATCCGGTCGGGACGATCGGCGTGGCCGCCTCGCTGCACCTCGCCGGGATGTACGTGTCGTCGCCGCTCTCCGGCTGGCTCAGCGATCGTTTCGGGCGCCTGCCGATGATCGGCGTGGGCGGCGTCATCCTCATGCTGGCCTGCGCGCTCGCCGGACTCGTGCCGGGCAGCGCCGGAGCCCTCGTCATCGCCGGGCTGTTCCTGAACGGGATCGGCTGGAACCTCGCATTCGTCTCCGCCAGCGCGCTGCTGACCGACGCGCTCTCGGCCGACGACCGCACGTCGATCCAGGGGCTCGCCGATCTGTGCATGGGGCTGATGGGCTTCGTCGGCAGCGCGCTCGGCGGCATGATCCTCGGCCTCTGGGGCTTCGGCATGTTGAACGCGATCGGCGCC
This sequence comes from Candidatus Methylomirabilota bacterium, assembly GCA_036556545.1. Taxonomy (GTDB): domain Bacteria; phylum Methylomirabilota; class Methylomirabilia; order Rokubacteriales; family CSP1-6; genus AR12. The sequence continues at coordinate 990 of DATBJF010000123.1, read as the reverse complement.
GTCGTGCTGATCCTGCCGCTGGTCGCCGGCTCGATGCGGCGCGCCGCCGCGGCGGCGCGGGCCACGGAACTCAATCCCTGGGCGCCCTGAGCGACCGGCGTGGCGACGCGTCACGCCTCGGCGCGATCCTGCTCGCGACGGTCGTGCTGGCCTGGGGCCTCACGTGGCCGGTCAACAAGGTGATTCTCGCCACGGTGCCGCCGGTGTGGGCGGTGACGGTGCGCACGGCCATCGGCGGCGTCGCCCTCTTCGTGCTGGCGGCGGCGCAGCGGCGGCTCCGCCTGCCGCCGCGGCAGGATCTTCCGGTGCTCACCAGCATCGCGCTCCTGCACATGGTCGGCTTCGGCGTGCTGTCGAGCGTCGGCCTGCAGACCGTGCCCACCGGTCGATCGGTCGTTCTCGCGTACACGACACCGCTCTGGGTCGTGCCGGGCGCGGTCCTGTTCCTGGGCGAGCGGCTCACGCCGCGGCGCATCGTCGGCGTCCTGCTCGGCGTGACCGGCCTCGTCGTGCTCTTCAATCCGCTCGCGTTCGACTGGACGCGGCGGGGCGCGGTGCTCGGCAATCTCGCCATCCTCGCCGCCGCACTGATGTGGGCGGCCAGCATCCTCCACATCCGTGCCCATCGCTGGCGGTCGACGCCGTTCGACCTCCTGCCCTGGGAGACGTTGCTGGCCACCGTCGTGCTGGTCCCCCTCGCCTACGCGCTTGCCGGACCGCCGACGTTCACGCTCGACGCGCCGCTCGCGGCGATGCTGCTCTACGCGGGCGTGCCGGGCACCGCGCTCGCGTACTGGGCGGTGGCGATGGCGAGCCGCCACCTGCCGGCGATGACCACGTCGCTCGGCCTGCTCGCCACGCCGGTCGTCAGCATCGTGGTGGCAGCGGTGTGGCTCCAGGAGCTGCCGACGGCCGATGTGCTCGGTGCGATGGGCTTGATCCTGAGCGGCATCGCGATCGGAGCCACTTGGGGGGGGGGGGGGGGGGGGG
>DATBJF010000122.1:0-40129 GCA_036556545.1 Candidatus Methylomirabilota bacterium | reverse complement strand
CTATGCTAACCGGTATCCGCTTCGCTCGAAAACGCTATAGCTATCTCACCGCATGCGGCAGCCACAGCGCGATTTGCGGCCACACCAGCAGCAGGATGAGGACGAAGGCCTGGATCACCATGTAGTCGGCCATGCCCTTGTAGATGGTGCCCAGGGTCCATTGCGGCACCACGTTGCGCAGGTAGTAGGCTGACATGGCGACCGGTGGGCTCAAGTAGGCCGTCTGCATGTTGACGGCGATGACGGTGCCGACCCAGATCAGCAAGTCGAGCCTGTTGAGGCCCAGCTGGAGCTTCTCGATCACCGGCAGCACGATCGGCAGGAAGACCAGGATGATCACGGGCCATTCGAACGGCCATCCCAGGACGAAGAAGACGCCCATGATGATGGCGAGCTTCCACCAGTCCCCCACCGGGATGGCGAGGAGCGACTCCGTGATCACGTTGGCCGAGCCGAGCTTCGTGAAGACGGCGCCGAACACGGTGGAGGCCACGGCCAGGAACAGGACCATCGCGACCGTGACCATCGTGCCCATGGCCGCGTTCTTCGCCGCCTTGAAGTCCAGCCGGCCATAGACGAGCGCGAGCAGGGTGGCGCCGAAGGCGCCGCACGACGCGGCCTCCGTCGGCGTCGCCAACCCGCCGACGATCGTGCCGAGCGTGAACCCGATGAGCGCGCTCAATGGCGCGATGCCGAGCACGAGAGCCCGGAAGTAGCGGCTGCGAAAATAGGGATAGGCCGTGGCCACCGCCGGCGCGAGCGCGACGCCCGACACGGCGAACGCGCCGGGGCCGACGGCCAGCGGCGGAACGCCCAGCCTGCTCAGGACCGCGTCCGCGACGAGGTACGTGATCGCGATCATGCAGACGAGACCCAGCGCCACCACGGGAACGCGCACCTTCTCCGTCGTCATCGCATCGTAGGCGGCCTTGCGCTCCTGCATGGTCATGGGCGGCCCCAGCTTCGGGTCGATGAAGCTGCGGACGAGCGTGTAGGCGATGTAGCAGCCGGCCAGGAAGAAACCGGGCCCGAACGCCGCCGAATACAGGAGATTGACGGGCACGCCCATCACCGGGCCCATCACGACCAGCATGATGCTGGGCGGAACCAGGATGCCGAGCGTGCCGCCGGCGGCGATCGCGCCCGCCGACAGGCGAGCGTCGTAACCCGACTTCAGCATCATCGGGGCGGCCATGATGCCAAGCACGGTCACGGCCGCGCCGACGATGCCGGTGGCCATGGCGAAGATGGCCGCCGTCAGGATGACCGCGATGTACAGTGAGCCGCGCACCGCGGCGAGCACGCTCCGGAGCGCTCCGAACAGCCGCTCCATGAGCCCGGCCTGCTCGGTCATGAAGCCCATGAAGATGAACAGCGGCACGGCGGGAAAGATCTCGTCCTTCATCGTGCCCCAGATCTGCAGGTAGGCGAGATTGAACGTCTGCTCCCAGCCCAATCCGATTCCGCCGAACACGAGGGCGAGAAACAGCAGCGTGAAGGAGATCGGGAACCCGATGAAGATGACCCCGATCATGCCGATGAGCATCAAGAATCCGAGGGCCTCGTTGACGCCCATGTCCTCAGACCTCGATCTTCTCGTGCACGGTCAGGAACTGGCCGGTACGCCATGCCCAGAGACTCTTCATGAGCTCGGAGATGCCCTGCACGAAGAGCATGAAGGCGGTCAGCGGAATGACGCCGCGCAGTGGCCACAGGATCGGCGTCCAGGCGCCGGAGCTCGATCGCTCGTCGATCGAGACCGAGTAGAGGAAATCGTCGATGGAGATGGAGAACAGCACGGCCATGGTTGGCAGGAAGAACACCAGCAACGCCAGGCTGTCGATCATGCCCTTCGTCCTGTCCGAGAACTTCTCCCACAGCATGTCGGTCCGGACGTGAGCGCCCCTGAGGAGCGCCAACGCCGCCCCCATCATGAAGAGGGTCGCGTAGGACATGGTCGTCACGTCGAGCGCCCAGGCGGTCGGTGCCCTGAGGACGTAGCGGGCGAAGACCTCGATAACGTTCGCCAGGATCAGAGGGATGAGCACGATCACGAACACGTGGGTCGTCACCTCGGTGAACTTGTCGATCGTGCGGATGACGGCCAGATAGCCGCGGGGGGGCCTCCGCTGGCGCGCGGACGTGCTGGTCATGGCGTTCGCCCCACGTACAGCGCGGACGAGCGACGTGTCAAGGGATTTCTGGGCTACAGGGCGATCGAGAGGCCGGCGTCGACCTTCACGACCTGCCCGCTGATGTAGGACGCCGCCTCGGATGCCAGGAAGATCGCCGCACCGACGACCTCGTCGGGGCGGCCGAATCGCTGCAGAGGGATGCGCCGCGCGAGCTCGGCGACGCGAGGCTGCGCGAAGAACCTGGCGTTGCCCTCGGTCCGGAAGAACCCCGGGGCGATGGCGTTCACGGTGATGCCGCTCGGCCCCAGCTCGACGGCCAGCGCCCGCATGAGCGCCTCGAGCCCACCCTTGGAGGCGACGTAGGCGGGATCCCCCTGGAATGACTGCGGCCCCACCATCGAGCTGACGAACACGAGCCGGCCTTCGCCGCGCGCCGCCATGTGTCGCGCGGCGAGGCGCGCGAGCTCGTACTGGGCCACCAGGTTGGTCTCGATGAGACGTCGGAAGTCCGCGGCCGTGATGTCCTGCAGCGGGCGACGGTCGCGCACGGCGGCATTGTTCACCAGGCAGTCGAGGCGGCCATGACGCGCCACGACCGCGTCGATCGCCGTCGCCGCCGCCGCGAGGTCGAGGATGTCGAAGGGCGCCGCGAAGGCATCCGGGATGGTCTTCGCGACGTCCTGCGCGCGCCCCGCGTCGCGGCCGTTGATGCCGACCACGGCGCCGGCGGCCGCCATGCCGCGCGCGATCTCGAGGCCGAGACCGCGCGTGGCGCCCGTCACCAGCGTGACGCGGCCGGACAGCGAGAAGCGTGCGAGTCCCGGCGTGGCTTCCATGCGCGGCGTTGACAGGCGTCGTCCCGGTTCCGGAGAATAGGCCACTTTTCTCCGGAGCGATAGCCGCGGTCGAGGAGGTCGACATGGGAGCTCACGCCCGCAAGGACTTTCCGGTGTTCGATTGCGATAGTCACGTCGTGGAGCCGCCGGCGATCTGGGACGAGTACGTGCCGGCGAAGAGCCGCGCCTGGATCAAGACGCAGTTCTGCTTCCACACCGACACCGATCTCCTGCACATCAACGGGCGCGTGGTCCCGGCCGCGCGCGAGCGCTCCAACGCGGCCGAGGTGGGCTGGGCGCGCTGGGACAAGAGGGAGGTCGGCAAGCTGACGCCCGGCACGCCGGCCTGGCAGGCGAAGTTCGGGCGACTGCTCGGCTGCCGCGATCCGCACGCGCGGCTCGCCGACATGGACGCCCTCGGCACCGACCAGGTCATGCTGTTCCCGACGTGGTTCGTGCGCCTGGCCCTGGTGCGCAGCGCGGAGGCGGCCGCCGTGCTCGCGCACGCCTACAACAACTGGGTGCTGGACTACTGCGGCGCCGATCGGCGGCGGCTCTTCCCGTGCGCCGTGCTGCCGCTGCAGAGCGTGGAGGCGTCCATCGCGGAGCTCCGGCGCGTGGCCGGCCTCGGCTTCAAGGCGGCCGCCGTGCGGCCCTGCTTCTGGAACGGCCGGTATCCGACGCTGCCCGAGTTCGATCCGCTGTGGCGGGAGTTCGAGGCGACGGGCGTGGTGCTCGCCATGCACACGTTCCCCTCGCGCGAGGCGCTCACGCCGGAGTGGGGCCAGCGCATGGCGCAGGCCCGCGGTCCGTCGGGGCAGGGCCTGCTGTTCACGGACGAAGCGGTGGTCTACTCGCCCGGCCAGTTCGTCTCCAACATCACCGCGGCCATGGACCCGGCCATCGACGCCTCCGAGACGCTCGGCTTCCTGATGGAGGCGATGACGTGGGTGACGGTGGTCGTGCAGACGGGCTGGCTCGAGAAGTTTCCCGCGCTCAAGGCAGCCGTGCTCGAGTCGAATGCGTCCTGGCTGCCGCTGATCCTCTCGCGCAGCTCGAACTTCTCCAACCTCTTTGCCTTTCAGCGCGACAATCGGCTCATCCGCGATCCCGTCGAGGTCTTCAACGAGCGCTGCTTCATCGGCTTCGAGTCGGACGAGACGCTCGTCTATCGCCTGTGGGACGTCTTTCAGGACGTCGCCATCTGGTCCTCGGACTACCCTCATCACGACGCCGAGGACGCGTGGGAGAGCCTGCACCACATGGCGAAGCTCGACGTGCCGCTCGGCGCGCAGCGCAAGCTGCTCGGCGAGAACGCGCGGCGGCTCTACGGCATCGAGCCCCTGATGGTCGTGAAGGAGCGCGCCGAGGCGTACGAGCCGGCGATCCTGCCCTGGTGAGCCGCTAGCCGGAGATCGGCGGCTTCCGCGCGCGCAGATGCAGGAAGAGCGGCACCCGCGTCCACCGGAGCGATCGCGCCGAGTGGATCGCGGACGCCGGCATCGGATGCTCGCGGATGGCGTCGACGTAGAGTCCGGCCGCTTCGAGGGCGCGGCTGTAGCTCTCGAGCGGGCGGTGCCGGCTGTGGAACGTCATGTCGTGGCCGTCCCGCGACACCACGTCGCGGTACGGTGATTCCCCGAGGTAGCTGCCGCGCACGATGAACGGGCTGTCGGCCGCCTCGTCGGCGAATTTGCCCGCCGAGTTCAGCGGGTGGACGACGGCCAGACACACACACGCGCCCGGCATCAGCACCCGGCCGATCTCGGCCACCGCGCCCGGCATGTCGTCGAGGTCCTGGAGCGACATGAACGCGATGGCCAGGTCGCACACGGCATCGCGCACGGGCAGCTTCGCGGCGTCGGCGACGCGATAGTCGCCGGTCGGGTCGGCCTCGCGCGCGGCGGAGATCATCGTCGGCGACGCGTCGAGCGCCACCACCGTGTGGCCGCGCGCGCCGAGGTCCCGCGTCAGCCGGCCCTCGCCGCAGCCGATGTCGAGCGTCAGGCGCCCGGGCGCGGGCACCAGCTCGAGGAACTGGTCGCGATGGAATCGCCAGTAGCTGTCGTGCCCGGGCGCGCGCGCCCACGCGATCCACTGTGCGGCCTCGCGCTCCCACGCCTCGCTGAGTGATGCGCTTCGTCCACTCGCTGCTTCTCGTTCGTGGCCCCGCGCCTCCTCGGCTCGTTGCGACGGGAGGCCGAGGGCGACGGCGATGCCGAGCACGTTGCCGCCGGCGGCGATGAGGATGGCCACGCCGTACCCCTGCGTCAGATCGAACAGACGGCCGGCCGCGATGGGCAGGACGATGGCGGCCGCGCACCATGCGAGATAGATGCGGCTCGCCATCCGGCCGTAGAGGGCGCGGCGCCAGTACACGGCCACGGCGGCCGCCGTCAGTCCCGAGATGATCCCGTAGCCGATGCCGACGAGGGTCAACGCGAGGACGGAGACGCCGGCGCCGGGCCACACGGTGAGGGCGAGGTTGCCGGCCAGCGCGACGGCGTGGGCGCCGGCGGCCACGCCGGGGATCGTGAGCCAGTCGACCATCCAGCCGCCCCCCACGCGGGCCACCGCGATGCTGGCGGCGATGAAGGTGGTGCCGTACACGGCGAGCGCCGTCGTGCCGCCGTAGGCCGCGATGATACCAGCCGCCTGGCTCAGCACCATCAGCCCGGCGGAGGCGGCGAGAAAGAAGACGATGCAGAGCCGCCAGAAGACGGCGCGGCGACGCTCCGTCGCGGCCGGCTCGACGCTGCTCGCCGCCGGCAGCGTCAGTCCCGGGTGCGAGATCAGCCACGCACTCAGCGCGCCGGTGAGCGCGAGCACGACGGCGAAGCCCCCGAGGGTGGCCCGCACGCCGAACGCCGCGATCGACCATCCGAACACCGGCGCGGCGATCATCGCGCCCGCCGGATAGAGGCTGACGATGTAGCCGTTCACCAGCCCGTGGCGGCTGGTGAGGCTCATGTTCACCGCCTGCTGGGCGAGGATGTAGGCGGCGCCGCCGCCGATCCCGAAGAGCACGCCGTAGCCGATGGCGAGCTGCAGCAGACCGCCGGCGCTGGCCGCGATGGCCACGCCGACCGCGCTCACGGCCGCGCACGCGAGCACCAGCATCGCCGGCGACGCGAGGCCGAAGACGTAGGGCGCCAGATTCATCCCGACGCCGAAGCCGGCCGATGCGAACGCGAACACCGTGGCGAGATCGCCGCGGCTCACGCCGAGGAGCGCTTCGAGCGGCTTCAGGAAGACGCTGAACGCGTAGAGCGAGCCGAGCGGCGCGTTGAGGGCGGTGGCGGCGGCCACGGCACGCACGACACTCGGCCGGACGTCACGGTGACTCACGGTCGAGCAGCATAGCGCGGAAGGCGCCGTGGCCCTCGGCGCTCCGGGCTTGACGACACTCGACGGTCGCGCGACGCTCTGCCCGCGGTCAGCCGCGCAAGGAGGTTTCCATGGCCAGCGCAAAGCTTCCCACTCCCGACGAGCTCAAGGTGGTCGGCCGGCAACTGGGGATGAGCCTGTCCGACGCGGATGTCGCATTCTTCCTGGAGACGATGGGCGGCAGCGTCGCGGCCTATCACGCCATCGAGGCGATGGCCGACCCGATGCCACCGGTCAAGTATCCGCGCACGCCCGGCCACCGTCCCGAGGGGGCCGCCAACAAGCTGAACGCCTGGTACTACAAGAGCGAGGTGCCGGGCGCGCCGACGGGCAAGCTGCGCGGCAAGCGCATCGCCCTCAAGGACAACGTCTGCCTGGCCGGCGTGCCGATGATGAACGGCGCCTCGACGCTCGAGGGCTACGTCCCCGACGTCGACGCGACGATCGTGACGCGCATTCTCGACGCCGGCGGCACCATCGCCGGCAAGGTCCACTGCGAGTACTTCTGCTTCTCCGGCGGCAGTCACACCAGCGCCGCCGGCCCCGTGCAGAATCCGCGCAAGCCGGGCTACTCCGCGGGCGGCTCGTCCTCGGGCAGCGCGGCCGTGGTCGCGGCGGGCGACGTGGAGATGGCCATCGGGGGCGACCAGGGCGGCTCGATCCGCATTCCCGCGGCGTACTGCGGCGTGTACGGGATGAAGCCCACGCACGGCCTCGTGCCCTACACGGGGATCTTCCCGATCGAGCTGACGCTGGACCACACGGGGCCCATGACGGCCACCGTGGCCGACAACGCGCTGCTGCTGGAGGTCATCGCCGGGCCCGACGGCCTCGACCCGCGCCAGGTCAACGTGAAGACCGCCGCCTACACCAACGCGCTGACCGGCGATGCGCGCGGCCTGAAGATCGCCGTCGTCAAGGAAGGGTTCGGCCACGCCAACTCCGAGGCCGACGTCGACGCGCTCGTGCGCAAGGGCGCGGCCATCTTCAAGCAGCTCGGCGCCCAGGTGGACGAGGTGTCGATCCCGCCGCACCTGGCGGGTCCCGCCATCTGGACGCCGATCGCCGTCGAGGGCGCGACGTGGCAGATGCTGAACGGCAACGGCTTCGGCTTCAACTGGAAGGGCCTCTACGTCACGAGCCTCATCGACGCCCACTCGGCCTGGCGGCAGCGCGCCGACGAGTTCTCGGACACGCTGAAGACCACGATCCTCTTCGGGCAGTACGCGCTGAACAAGTATCGCGGGCACTACTACGCCAAGTGCCAGAACCTCGCCCGCTCCCTGCGCGCGTCCTACGATGCCGTGCTCGCGGACTACGACCTGCTGCTGATGCCGACGCTGCCGCTGAAGGCCACGCCGATCCCGAAGCCCGACGCGCCGCGCATGGAGATCATCCAGCGCGCCTTCGAGATGCTCCCGAACACCGCGCCCTTCGACGTCACCGGGCATCCGTCGATGAGCGTCCCGTGCGGGATGAGCGACGGGCTCCCGGCGGGGATGATGCTGACGGCCAAGCACTTCGACGAGGTGGCGATCTATCGCGCGGCGTCGGCGTTCGAGAAAGCGGGCGACTGGAAGACGGTGCGGCCCTAGCGCGGCCGGCTGAGCACCCAGTCGATGATGGCGGAGCCATCGCCGCCATCCGGGCTCGACGGCTCGCGCGCCGCCGGTGGCCGGGGCGGCGGCTCCGCTTCCTCCGGCCGGTCGCCGGGCGCGGGACGCGGCGCCGCCGACGGATGCGCGTTGGCGGCGTCCCGGACGGTGTGCGCGTCGCGCACGACCGGTGCGGCGCTGCGCGCGGGTATCGCTCCCTCTCGCGCCGCGGTGGCTCCGTCTTTCACGGCGGCGAACGGCGGCCGCGCGGGCGGTGATGACGGCACCTCCCTGACCGTGGGCGACGGCGCGGGCGGAGCGGCCGGGATCGAAGGGGCCACCGGGACGGCGGTGACCGCGGGCGTCGTCAGCACGGAGCGCACGAGCGACACGAGCGTGCCCGAGAGAACGAACCACACGACGGCGGCGATGATGCCGGCCGTGAAGAGGGCGGCCGCGATGCGAAGCGTGGCCTGCGGCGGCTGCGATCGCTGTCGTCGCCGGCGGTGCGCCCGCGGCTCGGCGACGGTCGGGCGCGCCGCCGGCTCGGCCAGCGCGGTCTGCGCCGCCCACATGTCGTTGACCATGACGCTGAGGTCCGGGAAGCGCCGCTCGGGCTGCGGATCGAGCGCCGTCGTGAGGATCCGCCCGATCTCGGGCGGCAGGGACGCCAGCGCCGTCTCCACGCTCGCCGTGTCGCGGGCCCCCGCCGTCAACAGCTCGCGCAGGAGCATGCCGAGCGCGTACTGGTCGCTCGCGTCGCTCGTCTCCCCGCGCTCGATCTGCTCCGGCGCCAGATAGCAGCCGGTCGACGCCTCGAGCCGGCGCTGGCCGAGCGGTGTGCGGTACGCGGCGGTCAGCTCGACGCCGAGGAGGGAGACCTGCTCGACGCCGTCGCTGTCCTTGACGAGGGCGACCGACTCCAGGCCGAGCTGGCCGTGCACGATGTGGCCGTGGTGCAGCGTCTCGAGCGCCTCGCCGACCTGGCTCGCGATGCGGAGCGCGCTCGCCGGATCGAGCGCGCCGCGCGCGTCGAGCACCTCACGCAGGGTGGTTCCCTTCGTGCGCTCGAGGGCAATGAACAGCTCGCCGCGCTCGGTGGTGCCGCACTCGTACACCCGCGGCAGTCCGCGATGAACGTGAACGGAGATGGCGAGCGCGCTCGCCTGCTGGTGGACGGCGGCGACGAACTCGGGGTCGGTCGCGGCTTCCTCGCGCAGGAACTTCAGCGTCACCGGCCGGCCGTAGCGAAGCTCCTCGGCCGCGTAGACCACCACGTCGCGACCGACGGACGCGATGGCGTTGACGCGATAGCGGTTCTTCACGATCGAGCCGGCATGACCAAGGCCGCGTTCCGGCGTCGCCACGGATTGTCCTGCGCTGGTGCTCATACGTCCCCTTCCGCTACCTGCCGGTCTGCGATGGAGGGCAGCATCCAATCACTTTTTTGCAAGCCGCGTCAAGCGCGGAAATGCGAACGGTTCGACCAATCGCGCGCCTTCGGACTGTCCATTCCGAGAAAACACTTGCCGAAGCGCCACTGATGTCCTAAACAGACCATCTGGGGAATCACGGGCCGACGCAGACGTGCCCGCCGACCGCTGGAGCAGGCACTCAACCCTGAAGACCGAGGAAAGACTCTTTTGTCACCGATGACGGTGCGCGCAGCCGATAGCGTTCCCAAGTTGCAGCAGCTCATCGAGACCGCGCGGCGCAAGCTCCGTGTCGACCAGAAGGCCGCCGATGCCGGCCTCGAGGACAATCCGAAGACGGCGAGCACCTCGCTCGACGCCAATGAATCGGAGATCTGCACGTACTTCACCGGCCTCGCTCGCCAGCGGCGCGAGACGTGCGAGGTCAACCTCGGGCGGCTGCAGCTCGATCGCAAGGCGACGGCCGCGAAGATCGACATCCAGCAGACGAAGGACTCGTTCGCGCGGCTGCTGACGGCCATCGAGCCGGGGCTCGAGAAGCTCAAATCCGACCACGCCGCCGTCCTCTATCAGGCCAAGGAGAGCGAAGGGCGGGCGCTGAAGCATCTGCGCTGGTTCCAGCAGAAGCACGGCCTCCACTACCGCGCGGCGACCTATCCCGAGTCGCAGGTCTACCACTTCGCCATCGTGGCCGCGCTGGCCCTCGTCGAATGGATCTCGCTCGCCACCTTCTATGCCGAAGGCAGCGACTTCGGCCTCTTGGGCGGCGTGCTGATCGCCATGGCCCTCTCGGTCGTGAACATCAGCGTGGCCATCCTGGCCGGCAACCTCCTTCGCTACGTGAATCACCAGAGCGCGCGCCGCCGCCGGCTCGCGGTGACGGCGGCCGCGTTTCTGTATGCCTGCTTCGCGCTGGTGACGCTGGCCGCCGCGCACTATCGGGTGGCCACCAACGACATCGCCCACGCGGCGCCCGCGGTGTCCACCCCCGGCGCCGTCTCGCTGCCGCCCGGCCTCGCCTCCGATCTCGATCAATGGCGGGCGGCGCGGCTCGCCTGGCAGCGCTTCGCGAGCAATCCGGTCGGATTCGACGACGTCTTCTCCTGGATGCTGGTCGTGCTCGCCGTCGTCTTCGGCATCTTCGCCTCGTACAAGGGCTACGGCGTCGACGATCCGTATCCCGGCTATGGCGAGCTCGACCGCGAGCTGAAGCGACGCCGCGCGGCGTACGAGGCGGCCAAGGGGGAGTACTGCCGGCTGATGGATCAGGTCTTCGACCGCACGCTGAAGGAGCAGGCGCACCTGCTGGCCGAGGTGAAGTCGAACGTCGAGTACTACCAGCAGCTCGCCAGTCGGACGGAAGACCAGCGGCGCGGGTTCATCCGCGACGCCGCCGAGATCCAGGACGCGTGCAACATCGTGCTGAAGGGCTACCGGCAGACGAATCTCAGGGTGCGCGTGTCGCCGGCGCCCGCGTACTTCAACGACACGGTGACGTTCGGCTTCCAGCTCATGAAGCCACCCGCGGGCATCAGCGAGAGCGAGGAGTGGCTCGCCCGGTCCTACGACAACGCCATGAAGGAGTTCAGCGAGATCGCGCGCCAGAACGACGCCACTGTCCAGAGCCTCCGGACGGGCGAGATCCGTCGGCGCGACTACTCCTTCAGCAAGCTCGAACGCGACATTCGCGAAAAGCTCGTTCGAGAGGAGTGGGAGGCGAAGGGCTGAGTCGGTGCCGCTGAGTCGTCTGGACCGGCGCGGCATCCTGATTCTGTGCGGCGTCGGTGGTGTGGCCGTCGCGTTGCTGGCGAGCGTGGCCGGGGTGATGTGGGCCCGGCCGATCATCGGTCCGGACAACTGCGTCTACCAGGACAAGCGCTTCATCCGGAGGGCGCCGACGGACCAGACGGTGATCCTCGTCGATCAGTCGGAGGCGCTGACGGACACGCATCGACGGTTCGCCCTCGGCTTCATCAGGGACTACGTCGCCGACGACGCACGGTTCTCGGTGCGCTCGCGCATCGCGCTCTTCACGTTCAGCAAGGCGAACTTCGAGGCGCCCGGCAGCCCGAGCTTCCGCCCCCGCTCGGATCTTTGCCGGCCGCCGTCCCAGGGCAACGAGCTCTACGAGAACAACCGCAAGATCACGAAGGACTTCTACGTCCGCTTCCTCGTGCCCGTCACCACCACGCTCGAGCAGAGCCTGACGGCGGAGGTCGGCGAGCGGTCGCCGATCCTCGAGACGCTGCAGCTCATCTCGCGGTCGCAGGAGATCGCCGACGGTGGACGCAAGACGCTGATCCTCGTGTCCGACATGCTGCAGAACACCGCGGGGTTCAGCCACTACCGGGAGCGGCGCAGCTACGAGGACTTCCTGCGATCCGGGTTCGCCAGCGACGTGAAGGCCGATTTCCGGGGCTGGGACGTCGTCGTCATCTACCTGCGCCGCTACCGGGACCGGCCGCTCCAGCAGGGTGCCCACGTCGATTTCTGGCAACGATACTTCCATGAAGCCGGCGGGAAGGTGACCCGCTGGGCAGGAGTGGATTGAGCATGTCGTCGCGGTTCGCGGCCAGCCTCCCGGCCATCTTCATCGGCTTCATCACCGTCGGCGTCGGCGTGATCCTGACGTTCAGCTGGCTGTACCGCGGACGGCCGGGCGGCCCCGGCCACTGGGCGATGATCGCGCTCGTGGTCGGGCTGATGCTGCTGTACGGCGTCGTGCTGTGGATCAGGTCGAGGACGGAGCACGCCGCGGAGGGCGACGGCGAGACCTTCTACTATCTCGGCTTCATCTACACGCTCGCCACGCTGGTGGCCACGTTCGCCCCGCTGCTGAACGCCACCGAGCGCCCGGACACACGGCAGGTGCTCGGCCTCTTCGGCCTCGGCCTCAGCACCACGTTCGTCGGCCTCGCCGGGCGCATCGTCTTCGCGCAGACCGGCCCGGGCGCCGGCGACAGTCCCGAGCACAATGCCCGCAAGCTGGCCGACGCGTACGCGGAGGCGGCGCGCGCCATCGAGCGCAGCACGGTGCGCATCGTCCACGCTCAGCAGCGCGCCGAAGGCCATCTCAACGAGTCGTACGCGGGCGCCGTCGAGGCGATCCGCGGCCTGTCCGTGCGCGCCACCGAGCAGTTCGACTCGATGGGCGTCGAGGTGCTGAAGCGGTTCGGGACGGTCATCGATCGCATCAGCGCCGAGACGGAGTCCACATTCGCCGACCTCCGCACGCGCGCCGCCCGGGAGGTGGACACCGCCTCCAAGCAGGTCGTGAAGACGCACGAGGTCGTCAAGGAGCAGATCGAGGGCCTGGCGGCGGGGACGGCCGGCGCCGTTCGCAACGTCTCGGAGCAGCTCGTGCAGGACTTCGCGCGCATCGCGCGGGAATCGGCGGCCGAGCTGACGGCGTTCGTCCGCCACGCCAACAGCACCGTGGGCGGCACGCTGGCGGAGTTCGAGACGCGGCTCGAGGCCCTCCGTCTCCCGCCCGAGGACGTCGGCCAGAAGCTCACGGTCGTGGTGACGGAGCTCGCCGAGCGCGCGGAGCTGCTGCGCCGCGCCACGTCGGTCGTGGGCGCCGCGTACAGCGAGCTGGAGGGCGTGCTCGCGGGCGCCGTGCAGGGCGCGCGCGACGGCAGCCGCGCCTTCAGCGCGCTCGCCGTCTCCGCGGACGCGGCCACCGCCGCCGTCACCTCCGCCAAGACCAACGTCAGCCAGTTCGCCAGCCAGCTGAGCCAGGTCGGCGACGTCGCCACCGGCCTCGACAGGTTCCCTCAGGAAGCGGCGACCGTCGTGGCCGCCCTCGGGAATTTGAGGGTCAGCCTGACCGAGGCGAACCGCGCGTGGGCGGCGGCGGCGGGCGTGACCGACGGCGCCACGCAGTCGATCGCCAAGGCGGGGGCGGCCTTCTCCACGCTCGAGCAGGGGACGCGCGCGGTGGAGCAGTCGGTCCTCAACTGGAACGGCGGCTTGACGAAGGCCACCATGGGGCTCGAGACGCTGACGGAGATCGCCGAGCGCGCGGTGCGCCTCGCCAACGACGCCGTGACCGCGCAAGCGCAGCTGTCCGCGCAGATCACCGGCCCGCTGGGCGAAGAGCTCCGCAAGCACAGCGAGGCGGCCAGCGCGCTCGCCAGCCGGCTGCAAGACGATCTGCGCGCGTCCGAGGACGCGGTGCGGAAGGTCCACCACCATCTCATCGACGCCTCGCGCTTCATCCTGAGCAAGGTCGAGTACCGCCGATGATCGAGCGGACGCGGCTGGGCCGGAACCGCGACATCGCGCTCACGACCCTGATCGACCTGCTCGTCCAGGTGATCTTCGTCTTCACGCTCATCCTGATCTCGGCCGAGGCCATCGAGAGCGATCCCAGGGAGCGCGGGTGGGTCACGCCCGAGGTGTGGAAGACGTTGATCAGCATCTTCGACGTCGATCCGCGCAACGCCCGCGGCCCGGAAGCCCAGGTGACGCAGATCAAGGAGAGGTACGATCAGGTCAAGGACGACTTCGGGCGCGTGAGGGACGACCTGACGGCGTGCGACGCGAAATCGGCGGCGTGCGACAAGCAAGCGGGCCGCGGGCCAGGCACCCCTCCGTGCCGCAATCAGGCCGGCGTCGAGCTGGTGGTGGCCGCGGCGGCCATCGACGAGCGCGGTCGCATCACGGTGACGCTCGGCCGGGATGCCGGCGAGCTGCAGCAGAGCCGGCCGCTCAGCGTCGACGCCGTCGGCGTTCCGCTGACGGTGCCGGAGTTCGCCGCGCTCTTCCGGCCGTGGCGGCAGCACGGCCTGGCCCTGCAGCCGCCGTGCGCGTTCAAGGCCGAGCTCACGTACGACGCCCGCGCGCCCGCCGGCAGCTACGAGCCCGCGCGGCGGGCCATCGCCAGCTACTTCACGCTCTCGGCGCCGCCCCGGCGCTACTGACGCCATGGCCAGGGACATCGTCGAGCGTCTCGCCGGCCAGCTGTCCGGGCTGCTCGGCGAGATCGACACCGCCATCGCGGCGCGGTTCGAGCAGCCGTCGCGATCGGCGGGGACGCGGCATCGCGAGGACAGCCGCCCCGTGCGCCCGGGGCTACGCGGGATGTGCGCGGCGGCGCTTCGGTGGCTCCGCGCCGTCAGTCGCTGACGGGCGTCGGGCGCCGCCGGGACACGGCCGACCACCACGTGAGACCGATGAACAGCAGCTGCATCGGTATGCGCAGTGCCAGCGGCGTCGCCGGCTCACCGCGGAGGGTGACGCCCGCTCGTGCCGCGTGGACGTTCGCCGGCAGCACGGCGATGAAGAAGACGATGAGCGCCATGCCGGCCAGCCGCCGGGCGCGCGGCAGCAGCAGGCCGATCGCGCCGAGGATCTCGCATACGCCGGTGAAGTAGATGACGGCCATCGGGGAGGGCACGACGTCGGGCAGCATCCGGGCGAGGTCGTGCCGCATGCCCGTGAAGTGCGCGCTGGCCGCGAAGAGCAGCATCACCGCCAGGCCCACGCGCACGGCGGCGCGCCATGAATCGAGCGCGCTCAGGCCGGCCAGGCCGGCCACCCGTGCGAGCAGCGTGGCCACGCCCAGGATGGCCAGCACGATCATGACGACATCGTCTCAGCGATAGCCGGTGACGTCGGCCGGCTTGCCGGCGTCCTGCACTTCGGTGACGTACCGCCAGGCATCGGGCCGGCTGCCGTCGACGTCGGTGAAGCCGTAGACCTTCGCGAGCTGCCCGCTGGACAGCGACGTGCCGTTCCAGCGCGCGACGTTCGGATCCTGGGCGAGCGCCACCACCGCGCGCCCGACGAAGGCGGGCGTCTCGGAGATCGCGAAGTGCGGCGAGCGCGTCGTGGCCTCGCGCCAGTTGTCCTCACGGACGCCGTAGGCCTCGAGCATCGCCTCGGAGCGCAGCCACCCGGGCGTGAGCGACACCGCGGTGGCGCCGTGGGGCGCCAGCTCGTGCGCCAGCGCGAACGCCATCCGATTGACCGCCGCCTTGGCGACGTCGAAGAAGAAGGACACGCGATAGTGGGTGGCGTTGTAGTCGTCGGTGCCGTCGGTCACCTCGATCACCAGACCGCCGCGCGTCCTGAGGAGCAGCGGGATGGCGAAGTGGCTCGTGATGGCGTGCGTGTCCACCGCCAGTCGAAGCGTGCGCAGCCCGTAGTCGAGGTCCGACTCCCAGACGGTCTTGTTCCACTCCATTTTGGTGGCGCCCCAGATGTCGTTCACGAGCACGTGCAGCGCGCCCTGCTCGTTCTCGATCCGCGCCACCAGCGCCTTGACCTGGTCGGGGACCAGATGGTCGACCTGGACAGCGATGCCGCGGCCGCCGGCGGCGTCCACGCGCGCGGCCGTCTCCTCGATCGTCTCCGGCCGGTTCATCTCCGAGCGCTCCTGCCGCGTCGTGCGCCCGGTGACGTAGACCGTGGCGCCGGCGGCGCCGAGCTGAACGGCGATGCCGCGTCCGGCGCCGCGCGTGGCCCCGGCGACGAGGGCGACCTTGCCCGAGAGTGATTGCTGCATGCGTGACCTCTTGGATCAGCGCTCCGGGAACGGGAGCTTGTGCGTGCGAAGAAACGAGAGCTCGTCCCCCACTCGTCATCCTCGAAGATGTTCGACATCGGCGCGGTTGAAGGCCTCGACCCGGGCCTGCGCGAGCTGACGCGGCCGCACGCGGTCGCTCGCGGCTCCGCTCAGGCGTGGTGCTGGGGGTGGCCGTGCTCGTAGTGCGCGCGCAGCAGATCGGCGCCGAAGTCTCTGGCCGGATCGCGCCAGACGGAGTGGATATGGTTGGCGTCGTTCTGCGTGTTGTCGAACTCGATGAGCACGGTCGGGCCGTGGATGCGGTAGTAGTGCGCGTGACCGGGCTCGACGGGACCGGCCCACGCGAAGTGGAGCCGCTCGAAGCCGGCATCGCGGACGCGGCGCAGCTCGTCGTCGGCCACGTCGGCGCGAACGTTGCGCGCGTATTCTTCCACCAGGTGCCGCAACTGCTCGCGCTGGGCCGCCGTCAGATCGGCGGCCGGGATCCCGGCCGTCTCGCGGAGGCGCTCGCTGCGTCCGGGCCCGGAGACGATATCGCCGAGCGATCGGTCCGCGATCACCATCCGCCGGCGCTGGCCGGCATCCATCGACTGCGCGAGCGCCCGCCCCAGGTCCTGCTCCCGGCCCAGGGTGCGCAACCCCTTCAGGGCGCCGCTCCGGACCTCGGCCGGGTTCGCGCCCAGGAAGGCGGGGGTGACGGCGATCGATTTCCCGGGAACGATGGTGAAGTTGAGCGACAGGTGATGACCCTCGAGCCGCCAGCCCCAGGGCGCGGCCGAGCCCGGCATCCCGAAGACGCTGACGAAGTAGCTTTCGGGGTCGCGCGAGAGGGCGCCGAACGTCTCGAGCTGTCGCAGCACGCCCTCCAGCCGGATGACGTTGACGGCCTTGTCATAGCCGGCGGTTCCGAGGCTCGTCTTCATCAGCTCGTGGGCGGCCGCGCGGGCCGCCGCCGACATCTCCCGGAACGGCAGTCCCTCGCGGCTGCGCGGGACATAGCCCCAGTTGAAGCGCTCCTTGTCGGCGAACGGAAAGACGCCCCGCCGACGCTCTGCCTCGGAAAGGGCGGACAGCCACGCCGTCGCGGCCGCCGCCATCGCCGCGCTCGCGCGATCGGAGAGCTGGGCGAGCGCCGGCACCGGCGACGACCCCCACGCCGCGGCCGTTGCCACGCCGTGAACGAAGCGACGGCGCGTCAGCTCGCGCGCCACTATGCGTACTTGACCGTGCAGCCGTACGCGCGGGTGACCGGCGTCTTCACCGGCTGCCCGGCCGCCACCGACTGGAGCGCCTCGCGCACGTAGTTCCGCGCGCCCTGCACGTCGGCGCGGCGGCTGGTGGGCTTGTCGTCGATGGCGCCGGCGTAGACCAGCGTCCCGGCCTTGTCGACCACGTACATGTGCGGCGTGTTGGTGGCGCCGTACATCTTGCCCACGGTGCCCGTGGGATCCAGCAGCACCACGCTCGGCCGCGCCTTGCGCGTGGCCGTCAGCTCGTCCGCCTGGCCGGCGCTCACATGACCCTGCGTGCCCGGCGCCGAGGAGATGACCGTGAGCCAGGTGACGCCCTGCCCGGTGGCCTCCGCCTGGAGGCCCTGCATGTTACCGCTCTCGTAGTGCTTGCGGAC
The DNA here is from genome assembly GCA_036556545.1 of Candidatus Methylomirabilota bacterium. GTDB lineage: Bacteria > Methylomirabilota > Methylomirabilia > Rokubacteriales > CSP1-6 > AR12. The sequence continues at coordinate 22,584 of DATBJF010000122.1, read as the reverse complement.
GTACGGACAGTCGTGGTTCGTCCACTCGAGCACGACGATCTGGCCGCGGTAGTCGGCGAGGCTCACCGGCCTGCCGGCTGTCGACGTGGACGTGAACGCCGGAGCGGCGGTGCCGACCCTGGCGGCGGCCCACGCCGGAACCGGGGTCAGGATCCCACCTCGGCCGAGCATGACGAGCCCGGTGCCGGCGAGGAACGTGCGGCGAGTCAGCATACGCTGGGTCATAGAGTCTTCCTTTCGATGGCGTCGATGATGAGGCCTTCGCTCAGGATCTGCGGCAGGACGATGGCCTCGCCGGAGGCGGCTGTCGCGTCCGGTGGATAGAACAGGTAGAGCGGCACGCCGCTGCGGCCGAACCGGCCGAGCATCGTGGTGATGGCGGGATCGCGAGTGGTCCAGTCCGCTTTCAGCTTCACCACCGCGTTGCGCGCGAACGCATCGGCGACCGCCGTCGAGCGCAGGGCGACGCGCTCGTTCACCAGGCACGTGATGCACCAGGCGGCGGTGACGTTCACGAAGACCGGCTTTCCGGCCGCCCGTGCCTCCGCGAGCCGCTGCGTGCTGAACGGCTCCCAGCCCGCGGTCTCCGGCGCGCGCGGCGACGTGCGGCCGGCGCCCGCAAGCGCCCCGAGCGTCACGGCGCCGACGACGAGCACCGTCACCGCGATGCGGGCGGCCTGGCCCTGGCGCACGCCGACGTGGCGGGAGATCCGATGGAGCCACGCCGCGAAGGCGATCACGACCAGTCCCGCGAGCGCGGCGGCGAGGCCGTGCGGCCCCGCCTGCTGGCTCACGACCCACACGAGCCAGGCGACGGTGGCGAAGAGCGGAAAGGCCAGGAGCTGCTGCAGCCGTTCCATCCACGCGCCCGGCTGGGGAAGGAATCGACGCCAGGCCGGCACGAGGGTCAGCGCGAGATAGGGCAGCGCCAGGCCCAGCGCGAGCGCCTCGAAGATCAGCAGCGCCCTCGGCCAGGATTGCGTCACCGCGAACCCGACCGCCACGCCCATGAAGGGGGCGGTGCACGGCGTCGCGGCCACCGTGGCCAGCGCGCCGGTGAAGAACGAGCCCGCGTAGCCGGAGCGCCCGGCCAGCGCCCCTCCCACGCCGAGCAGCCTTCCGCCGATCACGATGGCTCCGGAGAGGCTCAGCGCCAGGGTGAAGAACAGGTACGCGAGCAGCGTGACGAACACCGGCGACTGCAGCTGAAAGCCCCAGCCGAGCTGCTCGCCGCCCGCTCGGAGCGCCAGCAGCGCGCCGGCGACGACGGCGAAGGACGCGAGGACGCCGGCGGTGTACGCCAGTCCGTGTGCCCGCAGCAGCGCCGCTCGCCCGCCGGCGTGCTGCACGAGGCCCAGCGTCTTCACCGCGAGCACCGGCAGGACGCAGGGCATCAGGTTCAGCACGAGACCGCCGGCGAGCGCCAGCGCCGCGGCGCCGAGCAGCGTGACCGCACTCGCCGGTGCGGCGGCGCCGGCGCGAACGGAGAACGCCTGGCGTGCCACGCCTCCGTCGAGCCGCTCGGTCACGACGAGCACGCCGTCGATCGGGCCCGCCGCCGCCTCGGGCAGTGGTCCCCGCGCGACCTCGAGCGTGATCCCGCCTGCGTCGACGCGAGAGCGCTGGGGCGCGGCGTGCTCGATCAGGCCCCAGCGGAGCGGATAGAACCAGACCTCGGCGATGTGCTCGCGCGCGAGGCTCCTCGCCGCCACCCGAAGCGTGACCAGCTCGTCGGTGGCCGTGAAGGATGCTGGCCACGGGCTTGCGGCCGGCGCGGCGCGCCGCGCGGCCTCGATCATCGGCGCGCCGCGCGGGTCGGCCGGCGCCGGGCCGGCGACGACGGGCAGCGTCAACGCGAGCGGCTGCTCCTCGGGGATGCAGATCTTCTCGCACACGAGCCAGCGCGCCTGCCCGCGGAGCGTGACCCGGGCGCCTGGCGCGAGGTCGCCTGGCGCGGTCATCGGAATCGGCAGCGCGACCTCACCCGTGTAGCCGTAGCTCATCGCCGGGCCGACGGGAATGCGCTCCGGCGCCGGCCATGTGACCTCGCCCGCCGTGATGCCGTCCGGCAGCTGCCAGTCGATCTGCACCGGCTCACCGGAGTCGCCGGGGTTCGTCCAGTAGGTGTGCCAGCCGGGTTCGATCTGCTGGCGGAGCGCCACCCAGAAGGTTCCCCCGGCGGGCACCGCCTGCACGTCGGCGACGAGGTCCACGGTGACGCGGGTGGGCGCGGAAGCGGCGAGGGCGGGGCACACGACGACGGCGATCAGTGCGAGAGCGAGCCCGACGCGAAGACCGACGAAGCGCATCAGCCCGCATTGTCCCATGCCGGGCGACCGCCCGCGGTCAGGACGGCCGGCGCTTGATCTGGGCGAGGATCGTCGGATCGAGAATGCTCGCGTCGGCGGCGAGCAGCAACGCCTTGCTGAGGATGATGGACAGCGTCAGATCGCCCTCGAAGGGGAGGTAGACCTTCCCGGGCGACGGGAAGCCCGCGCGTTGCCGACCGGGGACGATGCAGAGGTACTGGCTGCCGGGCTCCATCATGACGTTGGCGCTGCCGAGGTGAATCCGATAGGTCCGCATATCGCCGCGCACGACGAGGAAGCGGTCGTCCAGGGTGCAGCGCTCGGCGATGCGCAGCTTCGGCAGCAGCGACGCCAGGACCTCTCGCCGCACCTGGGCCGAGACCGACAGGCCGCCGAAGGCCGTCTCGCGCCAGTATTCGCCCGGCCCGGTGCGGGCACCGGTGTCCTGCCAGGTCGGATCGGCCGCGATGCTGGTGACGCCGACGAAGAGGTCCACGTCGCGCATCACCTCGGAGAAAACGCGGGTCGGGATGTCGGCGAGCGGGTGCGGCTCGCCGGCGCGATCGACGAAGCGGACCTGGTCGGTCACGAGCTGCAGGCTGACGCCGGCCGGCGACGTCTCCGCGTCGGCCGGCGCGTCCACCCAGAACTCCGCGCGGAGCGTGCCGCCGGGCAGGTCGCGGACCGGCACGTTGTGGCCGTCCCACGCGGCGCCCTGCAGCGCGTAACGCCAGCCCCGCTCCCGGCACAGCGCCGCGAGCTGGTGCTGGCGCACGATGTGCGCCGCGAATCGATTGGAGTACATCCGCGTCTCGCGCTCGGCGTGTGTCAGCAGATAGACCTCGCGGTGGGCCTGCTTGAAGGGCTGCGTCACCTCGTGGGCCTCGAGCCATCGGCGCCACGCGGTCACCGTTCCGATCTCGCCGTCCAATGGGTGCCAGAGAAGGATCTCGGCGCCGTCGACGTCGACGGGCTCACCGTCGACGTCGACCAGCTTGCCGTCCCGCCAGATCGCCTCGGTCGTGCGGTCGCCGCGCCGTACCCGCCAGATCAGCCGCCGGCTGATCCCGGCGACGAGCGGGTGATCGAGATACCGCGCGCGCCAGGCCGCGGCTTCCCACGTCCTCGGCGCGAGGAACATCGCCTCGATCCGATCCCGCTGGGCCTGGAGCATCCGCGCGGTATCCTGCGCCGCCTTGCGCAGCTCGGCGAGCGCCTCGCGATGGCCGGTGCGCACGTCCGCCGGCACCGAGGCCTGCCGGCGTCCGCTCGCCGCGATCCAGGCCAGCTCCACGTCGACCGACCCCGTGATGACGAGCTCGGCCGTCGCCGCGCCGACCGCTTGCCGCCGCACCCCGTGCTCGTCGAATCCGAACGTCGGCACGGCGAGCTCTTCGAGGTCGGTGGCCGGCACGCCGCGGCGCGTCGCGGCGGCGCCGATCGCCTTGTCGATCAGTCGATGCGCTTCCGCGTATTTCACGGCGGTCCGCACGCGCCCGAGCTGCGCCACCCCGTCGAGGCCGGGCATCCGCCCGAGGGCGCCGAGGCAGGCGTTGCCGAGCTTCTTGGACACCGGGCCGACACCCGGGATCTTGCGGAAGCAGGCAACGGCGAGGTCGCCGATCATGACGGCCAGGGGCGGCGATTCGACCGTGCTCGCCGCCCACACCAGGCCCTTCAAGAGCTCGGCGTCCGCGTCGATGGCCTGCGCGTCGCGCGGCGCGCCGGGCGCGGGTCCGGCGGCGAGCCAGCCGCCGGCGACCCGCGTGAACTCGCCGTCGGAGATCGTCTCCACGAGCGCGCGGCCCCGTGCGAGCCACTCCGCGGTGGGGGCGGCCGAGTCGATCTCGCGTCCGTGCGACAACAGCTCGGTCCACGCGGCCCGCTGCGCGTCCGGCAGATGCCGCACGTCGGTGAGGATGGCCGCGCCCGCGGGTCCCCCGGCCTCCAGCGGCTTCTCCGCATCGCCACGCAGGACGGCGTCGATCTGCGCCAGCATCCGTCGATGCTCGGCCGTATCACGCCGCGCCGCGAGACGGCGGACGTCCTTCAGTCGGCGCGCGAGCTCGGCGTCGATGGCGCCGCCCGCGCGCGCGGCGGGGACCTGGCTCAGGACGGATCCGAGCGGGAATTCCCAGCTGCCCCAGGCCGTGAACGTCCTGGCGGCCAGCCGCAGCAGCTCCGCGAGCTGGCGTTGCGTGTATGGCTGACGGACGCGCAGCAGCCGCTTCAGCGCGGTATCGAGGACGCCATGGACTGCCCACTTCTGTGCATCGTATTTTCCGGACAGCCCGTCGTCGCGCGTTCGCTTGCGCGCGTCGAGCAGAGCGCGCACGCGCTCGACCCGCTCGGCGGGGCCACCGTCGAGCAGCAGGCGCCCCGCCGCGAACTGATCGGGTGGCTGCGTGTCGCGGATGCCGGCGGCCCGGACCTCCGCCGCGAGCTGCTCGACGAGGGCGCGCGCGGCCGGATCGACCGGCGGCTCTTCGCCGAAGAGACGGTCGCGGAGGGCGGAGAGCAGCGACACGACCGCCGCTCGCCTATCCGCCGACCAGTGGCACCAGCTTCACGAAGCGGACGTGCGTCTTCGGCGTCACGGCCACGACCTCGTCGAGGCTGTCGACCTGTCGGTCGTCGACGATGACGATGATGCCGTTGGCCTGAAACGCCTGCAGCGCGAAGGCGAGCTGCGCCTCCGGATCGAGCCGCCGGCGCGTCTTCATGCGGTAGCCGTTCAGCACCCACTCGGTGTCGGTCGGCTGCACGAGCCCCTGGAAGACCGCGGTGGACGGCGCGCGATTGTAGGCGTCGACCTCGTCCCGGATCCGGTGGGTGATCAGCTCTCGGACCGTGAGCTGCTCGGCGGGCAGCGAGAGCGTGAACGAGCGCATCCGCCGTCCCGTCGGCGTCTCGTCGTGGACCGTCAGCGTGGCCATGGCACCTTCGATAGTGACGCGGCCACCGCGCAAACGCCAAATTTCGGGCGCTTGACAGCGGCCGCGAAACCGCCGAGATTCTCGGGCCACGGAGGATCGATCATGACAAAGACCCTCGTCCTGGCTCTGATCGTCTCGCTCCTGTTCGGCTCGGCGGCGCCCGCCGCCTCCCAGTGGAAACCCGAGGTCAAGTTCGTCAAGATCGGCGTGTCGAGCGCCGGCGGTGACTGGTTCCGCGCCGGCGCCAAGTTCTCCACGATCATTCCCACTGCGCTGCCCGAGGTGGCGGCCAGTACCGTCATCGGTGGTGGCGTCATCAACCCCACGCGGATCGGCAAGGGCGAGGTGCAGATGGCCTTCGCGCTCACGCCCTATCCCGAGCAGGCCTACAAGGGGGAGACGAAGAACTATCCGGCGCCGCTCAAGAACGTGCGACTCATCGCCAGCAACCTCGGGCGCAGCGTGGTGGTGGCGATCATCGTGCTCAAGGACAGCCCGATCCAGAGCATCACCGACCTCAAGGGCAAGCGCATCGTCCCCGGCGACCGCGGGTGGGGCACTACCGAGCTCGCCGAGGCGCTGATGGCCGGCGTCGGAATGCCGCCGGACAAGTTCAAGGCCGACGGCGGCACCATCAGCTACACGTCGATCACCGACCGCTCCAAGGCGCTGCAGGACAAGAACGTCGACGCGATCTTCATCCCCGCTCAGGTCAACTACCCCGACCTGATGGCGGTCCACCAGGCGGCAGGGATCCGGGTGATCGGATTCCCGAACGACCTGGTCGACAAGACCCTGGGGACGATGCCCGGCCTGGTGAAGAGCAAGATCCCGAAGGGACTCTACGGCGTGGTCGAGCAGGATCTGTCCTCGCCCGGGTTCCTGCAGCAGCTCATCGTCGACGCCGGCCTCTCCGACGAGCTCGTCTACCGCATCACCAAGCTCTGGTGGGAGAAGATCAAGGACATTCACGAGATCGCGCCCGGCCTCGACCAGGCCAACGTCAAGATGGCCATGGAGCACGCAACCATCCCGTTCCATCCCGGAGCGATCCGCTACTACAAGGAAATCGGCGTCGCCAGGTAGACCGTGGCGGTGACGGTCTCCGACCCCGAGATCGTCGGCGGGCCGTCGGCGGTGGACTGGCTCCTCGGCCGCCGCCGCGGCCCGCAGACCGTGCTGGCCGCGGCCATCGTCGTGCTGTCGATGGCGCTCTGCCTGTTCCATTTCTATTCGACCTACTACGGCCAGGCCGAGGTGCACACGCACCGCTCGACGCACCTGGCCTTCATGCTGATCCTCGCGTTCCTCTTCTTCCCGTTCCGGCGCCGCCACTTCGCCGACCCGTTCGGCTGGCCGTTCCTCGTGGATGCCGCCTGCCTCGGCGTGGCGCTGGGCGCGCAGATCTACACGCTCGTGCACCTCGATCGCTTCGTGGACCCGGGCTACAGCGTGACCACCGGCGACGTCGTGGTGGGCACGCTGCTGATCGTGGCGGTGCTCGAGGCGACGCGGCGCACGGTCGGATGGGGACTCACGCTCACCGCGATCATCGTGCTGCTGCAGACGTGGCAGGCCGACAAGTTTCCGTGGATCTTCTACGGCCCGCCCACGACGTGGAGCGCGATGGTGGAGAGCTTCTTCGGCAAGGAGGAAGGACTCTACGGCATCCCGATCGGCATCATGAGCTCGGTGCTGATCCTCTTCATCATCTTCGCCGCCTTCATCGCGACGACCGGGATCGGCGACTTCTTCGTCCGCCTGGCCACCGCGCTGGCGGGCCGGTTGACGGGCGGGCCGGCCAAGGTCTCGGTGTTCTCCAGCGCGCTGCTCGGCACCATCTCCGGCAGCGGTGTGGCGAACGTGATGATGGACGGCGTGTTCACCATCCCGATGATGAAGCGCATCGGCTACGGCGCCACCTTCGCGGCGGCCGTCGAGGCCGTCGCGTCCATCGGCGGCCAGATCATGCCACCGATCATGGCCGCCGCCGCCTTCATCATGGCCGACTTCGTCGGGGTCCCGTTCCGCCACGTCGCCCTCGCGGCGACGATCCCCGCGCTGCTCTACTTCTTCTGCGTCTTCGTCACCGTGCACCTCGAGGCCAGGCGACTCGGACTGCGCAGAGTCCCGCGCGAGGAGATGCCGCGGCTCGGTGTCACGCTGAAGGGCGATGGCTATCTGCTGCTGCCGATCGTCGCCCTCGTCTGGTATCTCTACCAGGGCTTCAGCGAGGAGATGGCGGCGCTGATGGCGGTTGGCACGACCTTCCTCATCTCGTTCGTCCGCAAGCGCTCGGCGCTCGGCCCCGTGCGCCTGCTCAAGGCCTTCGAGAGCGGGGCGCGCGCCGGCGTGACGGTGGCCATGGCGGTGGCCGCGGCCGGGCTGATCATCGGCGCGCTGTTCCTGTCCGGCATCGGCATGAAGTTCTCCTACGTGCTGATGACGCTCTCGGGCGGGCAGCTGTGGCTGGCCCTGATCTACACGACGTTCGCGGCGTTGATCCTCGGGCTGTCGCTGCCGACCACGGCCGTCTACCTGACGCTGGCGATCATCGTGGCGCCCGGCCTCGTGCAGATGGGCGTGCCGAAGATGGCCGCCCACATGTTCATCTTCTACATGGGCGTGACGTCGGACCTGACGCCGCCCACGTGTCTCTCCCCCTTCGCGGCCGCGGCCATCGCCGGCTCGCCGCCGATGGCCACCGCGTGGCAGGCCATGCGGCTCGGCGCCGTGCTCTTCATCGTGCCGTTCATGTTCGTGTACCAGCCGGCCCTGCTCATGATCGGCTCGTGGCCACAGATCCTGCTTGCCGGCGGCACTGCCGCGCTCGGCGTCGTCTGCCTGGCCGCCGCCCTGCAGGGCTGGTTGCTCAAGCGCGTCACGCTCGTGGACCGCGTGATGTTGCTGGCGGCCGGCTTGTTGTTCGTGAACCCGTGGCTTCTCGGCGATCTCATCGCGCTCGTGCTGCTGGGCGGCGTGCTCGGTCTGCAGACGCTGCGTCGCCCTCCGGAGATGGCCCCTGCGCCCGCTGCTTCGCTGGATTAGCCTGGTCGCCGACGTCGCGCTGCTCTGGGCGCTCGGCGCCGCCGGGATGCATCAGAGGAACTTCGTGCTGTTCCTGGCGGCGGTGATGGTCGCCGCCGCGACGACCGCGGCCGTGTTCGTCGCGACCGCCGATCGCGCCGAGTGACGGCGCCGCGCCAACCAATCGAGGTGACCGGGATGGACGACATCAAGCGTCAGCTGCTCCGCTGGATCGACGACGACCGCGAGACCATCATCCAGTTCCTGTGCGACTTCGTCCGCGCCAAGAGCCCGAATCCGCCGGGCGACACGACGCTCGCGGCCGCCCACATCACGCGCTTTCTCGAGGAGCACAAGCTGCCGTTCCGCATCATCGCGCCCCAGCCGACGATGCCGAACATCGTCGGCTCGTTCGACGGTGGCCGGCCCGGTCACCATCTGGTCCTCAATGGCCACATCGACGTGTTCCCGGCGGACGAGGCGAACGAGCGCTGGACGCATGGCCCGTGGAGCGGTGCCATCGCCGACGGCAAGATCTTCGGCCGCGGCGTGGCCGACATGAAAGCGGGGACGTCGGCCTCGATCTTCACGTATCGCTACCTCCACCGGGTCCGCGACCGGCTCGCCGGACGGCTGACGCTCACCGCCGTCTCGGACGAGGAGACGTTCGGCCCGTGGGGGGCGCGCTATCTGATGGAGCACCATCCCGAAGTTCACGGCGACTGCCTGCTGAACGGCGAGCCGAGCAGCCCGTTGACCATCCGGTTCGGCGAGAAGGGGCCGCTCTGGCTGCGATTCACCGTGCGCACGCGGGGCGCCCACGGGGCGTACACGCACCTGACGCCCAGCGCGACGAAGATCGCCGCGCGGATCATCCTCGATCTCGAGGATCTCACGACGCTCCCGGCCGCCGTGCCGATCGACGTCGCGGACGCGCTGGCCGGCGCCGCCGCCGCCATCGACGAGGCGCAGGGGCCGGGTGCCAAGGACATCTTGCAGCGGGTGACGGTGAACATCGGCGTGATCCACGGCGGCCAGAAGGTGAACATGGTGCCCGGCACGTGCTGGTTCGAGGCCGACATCCGTCTGCCGCCCGGCGTCGCAAAGGACGCCGTGATGGCGCGCGTGCGGGAGATCGCGGGCCGCTATCCGGAGGCGACGTTCGAGGAGATCAACTTCTCGGCCCCGAGTGTCTGCGACCCGAACCATCCGATGGTGCGCATCCTGCGCGCCAACGCGCGCGCCCTCGGCCGGCCCGACCCGGCGCCGATCGTCAGCCTCGGCGGCACCGACGCACGGCTCTGGCGCCAGCGCGGCATTCCGGGGCTCGTCCACGGACCGTTCCCGCGCGGCATGGCGCAGGCCGACGAGCACGTCGAGATCGAGGAGTACCTGCACATCGTTCGGATGCACGTGCTGTCGGCGTTCGACTACCTCTCGGCGTGAGGCGAGTGACCGGGGAAGCGACAACCTGGTAGCGCTCGCCGGCCGTGCCGGGATCCATGCCATGGTGGAGCGCCGTCTCGGCGAGCAGCGCGAGGGCGTCGGCATGCTGCCGACCCCACGTCGGCATGTCGTCGATTCGGTCGGTCAGCGACGTTCCCGCGGGAACGTCGTGCGGTTTCGACGTCGTCTCAGCCGAAGCCGAGGTCGCCGTGCTGCTCCATGTCGGCGACGAAGCGGACGAGCAGCCGCACGGCGGCCGCCGCGTCGTCGAGGTCGATCATCTCGTTCGGCGAGTAGGAGTAGCGGCGCGGCACCCCGACGCTGATGGTCGGGATGCCCTCGCGCACGAGGTGGATCGACGCGGCTTCGGTGGAGCCACGCCCGAGGTGCGTCGCGAGCTGCACCGGGATGCCCGCCGCCGACGCGGCGGCGAGCAGATGTCGTTTCATCGCGGGATGCGCGATGCTCCCGCGAAACGTGCCGGTGGAGGCGGCCAGCACCACCACCGGGCCGCGTCCCATCACCACCGCGATGTCCTGCGTGGGGCTCGAGTCCGGCGTGTCGCCGGCGGACAGGCCGTCGATGGCGATCGCGTAGTCCGGCTCGAGCCGGTAGGCCGCCATGATGGCGCCGCGGAGCCCGACTTCCTCCAGCACCGTGCCGACCGCCTGCACGGTGCCGTGCGGCGTCACGCCGCCAAGCTCGGCGAGCACCTGCAGCAGGATCGCCACGCCGATCCGATCGTCCATCGCCTTGCCGCAGACGCGGTCGCTGTTGCTGAACTCCGCGAGCTCGCCAATGAAGGTCACCGGATCGCCGACCCCAATGCCGAGCTCCGCCACCGCGGCCGCGCTGCCGGCGCCGACATCTATATAGAGGTCGCTGACCGTGACCGGGCGCGCCTGCTCGGCGCCCGATTGCAGATGGCCGGCTTTGGAGCCGATGAGGCCAAAGTGACCGTTGACCCGAACGCGCCGGCTCAGCAAGAGCGCATCGGCCGTGCCGCCCAGCCGGTCGAAGCGAAGGAAGCCGCTCGGCTCGATGCCCTTGACGATGAACCCGATCTCGTCCAGGTGCGCGCTCAGCATCAGGCGCGGGCGCTCGTGACGGCCGCGCTTGAGCGCGGTCACGTTGCCGTAGCGATCCACCTCGACGTGGTCGGCGAGGTTGGCCACGCGCTTGCCGAAGTACGCGACCACCGACTGCTCGAATCCCGGAGCGCCGTGCAGCGCCACCAGCTCGCGCAGGCTCGCGCGCAGGCCGTTCTTGATGTCGCTCAATTGGCCACCAGCTCGCGCGGCGCGTGAGTGACCGGCTCCGACCCGCGCGCCGTGATGATCGACGTCTCGCCGAGCGACATGGATAGCCCCCTGCGGCTGTCGAGGAGGATCATGTGGATGAAGAAGACCATGCCGGGCGCCAGCACTTGCGGATGATCGGCGTAGATCATCGGCTCGTCCATCCAGGTCGGCGGGTAGGTCGCCCCGAGCGTGTAGCCGCAGGCGTTGAGCATGTGGTCCTTGTAGCCCGCGCGCGTCAGGACCCGCGCGTGAGCGGCGAAGATGTCTCCCACCGTGCGTCCGGGACGCAGCGTGGCGTTGCACGCGGTGAGGGCCTCGCGGCAGGCGCGAAACATGTCGCGGTGTCGCGGGTCGACGCGGCCGGTGACGACCACGTTCATGAGACAGGCGTGATAGTGCCGGTAGGCGGCGGCGAACTCGAACGTGACCTGGTCGCGGGGGGCGATGGGGCCGTGACCGGTGTGATAGCGGACGAGCAGGGCCTCGCGCCCGCTGCCCATCGGCCACCGGCTGGCCGACGGATCGCCGTCACCAGACAGGATCGTCTCCAGCATTTCGCCGTAGATCGCGCCCGGCGCCGCGCCCGGGACCGTGAGCCGGCTGGCCACTGCCAGCGCGGCGTCGGCGAGCGCGCCGGCCCGGCGCACGTAGCGCAGCTCGGCCGGGCTCTTGACGAGCCGCAGCAGCCGTACGAGGTCGCTCGCGTCCTCGGTGCGGCAGAATCCGTTCAGTGCGGCGTCGACCATCTGGCCGCGCTGGGCCGTGAGCCCATAGGCGTGGTACTCCACGCCGAGCCGCTTGCCGCGGCAGCCGAGGCTGTCCAGCATGTCGCGCAGATCGTGCCCCGGCGTTGCGCCCTCGCGGTCGCGCCAGATCCGGATGTCCTCGACGACCGACGTGATCCGCGCCTGCCGGAGATCGGCCGAGCGGGTGCAGAGCGCAAGCGTGCCGTCGGCGCCCAGGTACATGCCCTGGAACATGCTGTAGCCGCTGGTGTCGTAGCCGGTCAGGTAGTACATGCTCTCCTGCCGGAACAGCAGCAGGCCGTCGAGGCCGCGCCGGGTCATCGCGCGACACGCGCGCCGCCGTCGGGCGACCAGCTCCGCCTTGCTGAAGTGGAGCGCCATCAGCGTCCGGAGACGTCGGCGCTTCGCCGGAGCAAAGCGCTCGCCGCGAGGACGGCGGCGGTGACGCCGATCAGGAACGAGCTGACGGCGGCGATGGTGGGGTCCACCTCGAGGAGCAGGCTGTTCCAGACGCGCACGGTGAGGGTCTGGACCTCGGCCCCGGCGAGGAAGAGCGGAATCAGCAGCTCGTCGAACGAGGTGAGAAAGGCGAACAGCGCCGCCGACAGCACGCCCGGCATGACGAGCGGCAGCGTCACGCGCCGCAGCGCGGTCAGCCGGCTCGCGCCGAGACTGAGCGCGGCCTGCTCCAGCCGCACGTCGAAGCCCTGCAGCGTCGCCGCGATGATGATGACCACGACCGGCAGGGCGAGCACGGTGTGGCCGAGGGCCATGGCCAGGATGCTGCCGGTCGCCTTCATCCGGACGAAGAAGAAGTAGAGGCCGATGGCCGTGATGATCGTGGGCACGATCATGGGCGACAGCAGAAACGCGTAGATGATGCCCTTGCCGCGGAAGCGGCCGCGGACGAGCGCCAGCGAGGCGAGGAAGCCGAGCACGGTGGCGAAGATCATGGTCAGCCCCGCGACCTGCGTGCTGATCCAGATGGCGTGCCGCCAGGCGGCCGTGCCGAAGAACCGCTCGTACCAGCGGAGCGAGAGACCAGGCGGGGGAAAACGCAGGTAGTCCGCGCCGCTGAACGAGACGATCAGGATGATGATCACCGGCGCGATGAGGAACAGCAGCACGGTGGCCGCGATGGCGGCGACCGCGATGCTGCCCGGCCCGGTCCTCTGGCCTTCGTCCATCAGTGATCGTAGGGGGCCCCGACATGGCCCCCCACATTCCCCATCGCTCGGATGCGCCTCGGCGGAGCCGTGGCGCACCTCGACGTTGCGTCGCGATATCGCATCAGCTCCGCGCCTCGAAGATGCGCTCGAGCCGCACCACCCGGTTGTAGCCGACGAAGCCGATCAGCGTCAGCGCGAGCAAGATCACGGCGAGCGCGGACGCGAAGGACCAGTTCAGCGTGAACTCGACCTCGCGCTCGATGAGCATGGCGATCATCACGTCGGACGGCCCGCCCATGAGCGCCGGGGTGATGAAGAAGCCAAGGCTCAGGATGAACACGAGCAGCGTGCCGCCCGCGATGCCGGGCAGGGAGAGCGGCAGGAACACGCGCCGGAACGCCTGCCAGCGCGAGGCGCCCAGGCCGTGCGCGGCGCGGACGTAGGCGGGATCGATGCCGCGCATGACGCTGTAGACGGTGAGGACCATGTACGGCAGCAGCACGTACGTCATGCCGATCAGGACGCCGCCCTTGTTGTAGAGCAGCGGCAGCGGCGCGTCGGTGAGGCCGAGCCAGGCGAGATACTGGTTCACGACGCCGTTGCGGCCGAGCAGGACCATCCAGGCGTACGTGCGCACGATGATGCTCGTGAAGAACGGCAGGATCACGACGATCATCAGCAGCTGCGCCAGGCGCGGACGGAGCGTGGCGAGCACGTAGGCGAGCGGATAGCCGAGCGCGAGGCACAGCAGGGTCACCAGCGCCGAGGTGACGAACGTGCGCCAGATGACGGTCAGGTAGACCGGCACGCGCCAGATCTGCGCGTAGTAGTCGAGCGTGTAGCCGACGCGCGGCTTGTAGATGCTGCGGTCGGCGATGCCGAGCAGCGGATAGACGAACAGCGCGAGCAGCACCAGCACGGCGGGCACCAGCAGCAGCAGGTACCGACGCGCTTCGCGGCGCTCGGGAGCGAGCGAGGCGTCGGTCAGGCCGAGCGGCGCCGCCGTCGCGTCGCGCACGACGCTCATGCGTCGTCGCGCGCGAAGATGCGCGTCTCCTCGGGCGACCACGCCAGCGTGACCGACTCGCCTTCGGCGTGCTGGCGCAGCCCGAGACGGTTCGGCACCTTCACCGTCATCACGCCGTCCACGCCGAGGGCGACGCGGTAGCGGGTCGTGTCGCCGACGTAGATTGCTTCCTCGACGGTGCCCTTGCAGGCGTTCAGCGCGTCGCCGGCGCCGGCCGCGCCCTCGGTGGGGACGAGCTTCTCGGGCCGCACGGCCGCCGTGACCAGCTGTCCCGGCACGAGCGGCACCGCGCCGACGCCGCGGAGCTCGAGTCCGCCGGCGGAGCGGACCACCCAGCGCTCCTTCGCCGCCGACCGCACGACGACGCCGTCGACGAAGTTCGATTCGCCGAGGAAGTCGGCCACGAATCGGCTCGCCGGCGCCTCGTACAGCTCCGCCGGCGTTCCGACCTGCTCGATGCGGCCGCGCTGCATCACCGCCACGCGGTCGGACATCGTGAGGGCCTCCTCCTGGTCGTGGGTGACGTAGATCACCGTCACGTGCAGCTGCCGCTGGATGTGCTTGAGCTCGAGCTGCATGTGCGCGCGCAGCTTCTTGTCGAGCGCGCCGAGCGGCTCGTCCATCAGGAGCACGCGCGGGCGGAATACGAGCGCCCGGGCCAGCGCCACCCGCTGCTGCTCGCCGCCGGAGAGCTGGCGCGGCAGCCGCGCTTCGTAGCCCTGCAACCTCACCAGCTCCAGCATTTCTCCGACGCGCTGCCGGATGTCCGCGCGGCGCGCGCGGCGGATCTGGAGCGGAAACGCGATGTTGTCGAAGACCGTCAGATGCGGGAACACCGCGTAGCTCTGGAAGACCATGCCGAGGTCGCGCTTCTGCGGCGGCAGTCCGGCCACCGCCTTGCCGTCGACGAAGACCTCGCCGTGCGTCGGATAGGCGAAGCCGGCCACCATCATGAGTGTGGTCGTCTTGCCCGAGCCGCTGGGGCCGAGGAGGGTGAAGAAGGACCCGGGGTCGATGGTCGCGGAGACGTCGCGCACCGCGACCACCGACCCGAACGTCTTCGTCAGCTCGTGGAGCCTTACTTCAGCGCCGCGACCTATCCCTTCTGGAGCAGCCACTGCGACCAGCGCTCGCTCACCTTCGAGCGGTTGTCGGCCCACCACTGGGCGCTGTGGAGGAAGGCCTTCTGCTTCTGCTCGGGCGCCGACGGCAGGCGCGCGGCGACATCGGCCTTGATGTGCTTGAAGGCCTGGCGGTTGGTCGGCCCGTACGGGATGAAGCCGGCATGCGCGGCCTGGATCTGGGGCTGGCAGGCGAAGTCGATGAAGCGCTGAGCGTTCTCCATGTTCTTCGCGCCCTTCATGATTCCCCAGAATTGCACCTGCAGCGCCGCCTCGTTCCACTCGATCGCCACCGGAGCCCCCTTGTCGGCGATGGCCTGCAGGCGGCCGTTCCAGATGGAGCCGAGCACGACCTCCTTGTCGGCGAGCATCTGGGCCGACAGCGCGCCGGTGTCCCAGAACTTCCGGATCGCCGGGCGCACGCGGTCGAGCGACTTGAACGCGCGATCGAGGTCGATCGGGTAGAGCTTGTCCTTCGGAACGCCGTCGGCGAGCAGCGCGAACTCCACGTCGATCGCGCCGGCGGCGAGGTCCGTGAGCGTGCGCGGCCCGGGGAACTTCTTGATGTCCCAGAACTCCGCCCAGCTCCGCGGATGCTTACCGGCCGGGAACACCTGGGTGTTGTAGCCGAGGACCGTCGAGAAATAGATGTCGGCCACCATCGTGTCGCGGCGGTGGTCCATGTCGTCGGGATTGGTGAGCTTCCAGCCCTTGTAGTTGATCTTCTCGAGGGCGCCCTTCTGGTTCAGCGACAGCAGGCCGAGCTCGCCGGCGTCGACGATGTCCAGCTCGATGTTTCCCGACTCGAACATGGCCAGGAGCTTCCCGAGGCTGGCGGGGACCTTCACGATCTCGATCCCGGTAGCCTTCGTGAAGGGCTCGAAGATCGCCTTCACGTTGGCCTCCTCGTAGGCGCCGCCGATGGTGCGGATGACGACCTTCCCGGCCGCGTTCGCTCGCCGGGTCCAGACGAAGGGGGCGGTGGCGGTTGCGGCGGCGGCCCCGCCCAGCCACGCGCGACGCGTGAGTTCGTGTCCGGTCCGCTGGGTCATCGCAGCCTCCTGACCTTCGAAAAGTGCGTCGGGCGTACCACGCCGCTTCCCCCGGTGTCAAGGCGGCTGGCGTATGATCGGCGGCGTGAGCGCCGTCTTTCCTCGCGAGGAGTACCTCGACCGGCTGCGGGCGGTCCGTCGGGAGATGGCCGTCCGGCGCATCGATCTCCTGATCGTGGACGAGACGGAGCATCTCGCATACCTCGCCGGCTGGCACGCGTCCGGATCGCGCTATCACGGGTGCCTGGTGCCGCTCACCGGCGATCCCGTCATGGTCTTCCGCAGCCTCGACGAGCCGGCGTTCCTCGAGCGCAGCTGGCTGCAGGAGCGGGTGTGCTTCGCCGATACCGAGGATCCGGTGGAGGCCATGGCGCGCGCAGCCGCCGCGCGCGGCTGGGACGCGGGCCGCATCGGCGTCGAGACCGACTCGCACTATCTGACTGTCGAGACCTACGAGGCGCTTCGGCGTGCCCTACCGCGCGCCACCTTCGTGCCGTTCCCGGCCGTCCTGCGCGAGCTGCGGCTGCGCAAGTCGCCGCGTGAGATCGAATATCTGCGCCGGGCCGCGGCGATCGCGGACCGGGCCATGCGCGAGGCGGTGGCTGCGGTCGGCGAGGGCGTGAGCGAGCGCGCGGCTGCCATCGCGGCGAGCACGGCCTTCCTCCGTCTCGGCGCGGACACCAGCCGTACGGGGCCGATCACGGCCGGCCGGCGGTCGGGCACGCTGCACGGTCTGCTCGGAGATCATCGACTGAGCGCGGGCGATCTCCTCCACATGGAGCTGGTGCCGTCGGTCCACGGCTACAGCGCCCGGCTCATGCGGCCGACCGTGATCGGGACGCCCTCGCCCGAGCAGGCCCACACCGCTGCGCGGTTGATCCAGATCCAGGACGAGCAGATCGCCGCCATGAAGCCCGGTGCGGTGGCGCGGGACGTCGATCGGCTGTGTCGCGGGCGCGTTCTGGCCGAGGGCCTGCGCGAGGCCTACGACAACTTCACCGGCTACACGCTCGGCTACTACGGCGCCACGCATCCGCCGCGCACGAGCGATTTCACCCGCGCATTCCTGCCGACCGCGGACTGGGTGCTGGAGCCCGGCATGGTGTTCCACATGTACACGGGCGCCGGCGGGATGTCGTTCAGCGAGACGGTGCTGGTCACCGACGGCGGCGCCGAGCGCCTGACGCGCCTCGAGCGTCGTCTGTTCGAGCGCTAGCCGGCGCGGTGCGCTTCGAGCGCGGCCAGGCGCTCGCGGATGTCGATCGCCGTCCGTAGCTCGCGATCCATGCCGTCCATGCGGGCATCGAGTCGACGGATCTCGGCGATGAGCTCCGACTCGAGCGCGACGGTTTCGGATACCGCTTGGCGCCGCCGGTTGCCGGTCAGGCGGCCATCCGCCGTTCGAGCCAGTCGCGGAAGCGGTAGTAGCTGCCGACGACGGGCAGGAACCACGGATCGCCGGTATACGTCGGCCGTGTCGGGAAGCGCAGGCCGTCGAACGCGCACGGCGTGGTGACCTTGCCGGCGAGCTTGAGCGCGGTCTGGTAGCCGAGATAGGTTGCCATTCCCACGCCGCTGCCCTGGCAGCCGGCGGCATAGTGGACGCCCTCGTGCACGCCCATGTGCGGTACGTGGTCGAACGTGAATGCGACGAACCCCGTCCACGCGTGCGTGATCCGCGTGTGCGCCAGCTCGGGCCACACGCTCAGCATCATCGCGTGCAGCGCCGGCGCCGCTTGCCGCGCCGTCGCGCGCCGGAAGCTGGCGCGCCCGCCGTACAGGATCCGCGTCCCGTCGGGCGAGAGCCGGTAGTAGCTGAGCACCCGATTGGTGTCGACGATCATCCGGCCCCGCGGGATCAGCCGGCGAGTGGTCTCGGGCGGCAGGGGCTCGGTGGCGATGATGTAGCTGTTCAGCGGGATCAGCCGGCGACGCAGCCAGGGCGTGGCCGGGCCCGTGTAGCCGTTGGTCGCCACGAGCACCTCGCGCGCCTCGAGCGCGCCGCGGGAAGTGCGCAGCGTGAAGCCGCCCGCCCGGCGCGCGATCGCCTCGACGGGCGTCTCCTCGACGATGACGGCGCCGGCGGTGCGCGCGACGTCGGCGAGGCCGCGGTGGTAGCGGGCCGGATGCAGGCCGCCGGAGGCCTCCGCCACCATGCCGCCGTGGTAGTGAGCCGTGTCGATCTCCTCGCGCTGGCGCTCGCGCGGCACCAGCCAGGCGTCGGCGCCCGTGAGCTTCTTCGTGACGTCCACCCGGCTCTCGAGGCTCGCATACGCGGATGGGCAGTGGGCGCCGACGAAACGCCCGCTGCGCCGGTAGGCGCAGTCGATGCCCTCGCGCGCCAGCAGCTGCTCGAGGAACGGCAGGCAGCGCGCGCTCTCCTCGAGCATCGCGGTGGCCCGCTCGGCGCCGAACGCGCGCGCCAGCTCGGCGTGCCCCAGCTTGAGGTTGCCGGCCACCATGCCGCCGTTGAGCGAGCTGGCCGCATGCCCGATGCGGGCGGCGTCGACGACGACGACGCCGATGCCGTGCCGGCGCAGCTCGAGGGCGGCCGACAGGCCGCAGTACCCGGCCCCCACGACGGCGACGTCGGCGCGATCGGGCAACGCGGGCAGGGCGGCCGTGGACGGCGGCGCCGCCTCCCACCAGTACGGCGCGTCCTTGAAGCCGGGCGCGAAGAGATCCGCGGACGCGGCCATCACACGTCGATTTGCGCCCGCTCGACGGGCGCGATCACGCGCGTGGCCGCGCCGGCCTTCGTGAGCCAGGTCTGCGCGGCGGCCAGCTTGGCGTCGATGGCGTCGTCGTTCTGGCTCGGATCGTGGTGGACCAGGTAGAGCGCGCGGGCCTCGGCGCGCCACGCCAGCTCGGCGACCTGGCTCACCGACGAGTGGCCCCAGTGGATGTGCCGCGCGTACTCGGCGTCGGCGTACGTGCAGTCGGTGATCAGGACGTCGGCGCCGCGGCAGAAGGCCACGAGCCGCTCGGCGTACTCGTCGGAGCGGTAGGGTGAGTCGGCGGGGTACAGCTCGTTGTCGGTGACGTAGCACACGCTCCGCCCGGCGTACTCGAGGCGATAGCCGAGACAGTTACCCGGATGGCTGAGCAGCATCGTCCGCACGACCACGCCGGCGATGTCGTAGGTGCCCTCGGCGAGGTCGCGATACTCGACGTGGGCGGCGAACTCGCGCGTGGTGATCGGAAAGTACACGCCGTCCATCTGGGCGTTGATGAGACCGCGCATGGTGATGTCGCCGTGGGTGGGGCCGCACAGCTCGAAGGTGTTGCCCTGCATGTAGAGCGGCACGAAGAACGGCAGCGCGTTGATGTGGTCCCAGTGGGGGTGCGAGATCAGCATGCGGGCGTCCAGCCGCGTGCGCCCGGCGCCGCACAGCGCGTCCGAGAGCGCGCGAATCCCCGTCCCGGCGTCGAAGACGAACAGGCGTCCGTCGGGGAAGTCGACGCTGACGCAGAGCGTGTTGCCGCCGTAGCGGCGCGCGTCGGGGCGTGAGACGGGCAGCGTCCCGCGCACGCCCCAGAACGAGACGGTCAGCGTGCCGGCGATCAGGCGCTCGACGTCCGCGGCGAACGTCGCCGGTGACAGCGGCTTCACGAAGTAGCCGTCGGCCCCCATCTCGAACGCGCGCCGGCGCTCGAACGGGTACGCCTTCGACGAGACGACCACCAGCTTCGTGCCGGCGAGCTCGGGCATCTCGCGCAGCCGCCGGCAGAGCTCGTAGCCGTCGAGGCCGGGCATCATGAGGTCGAACAGCACGCAGTCGGGCTTGACGCACGGGATCTTGCCGAGCGCTTCCTGGCTGGCCGTGCTAATGATCGCCTCGTGGCCCGCTTTCTCCAGCAGCGCCCGGGTGATCTCCGCCTGCGTGCGGCTGTCGTCGACCACGTAGACCGTCCGCTTGCCCGCCATCGGTGCCCTCCCGGCGGGGCCATGGTCGGGGAGTCGCGGGTGGCTGTCAATACGGCCGCCATCCCATGAGCCGGCTGCTGACTCCGGCCGTCCTGCTGATGCAGCGACTGCGCTATGCCCACAAGTTCCTGCTGCTCTGCCTGCTCGTCGCCATCCCGCTCGGCCTGCTGACGGCATTCTGGCTGGCCGAGCTGGGCCGGCGGCTCGACGACGCCCGGCAGGAGCTCCGCGGCGTCGAGTATCTGACCGCGCTGCGCGCGGTGCTGGAGCCGCTCGCGGAGGCCGACGCGCGGGCCGCCATCGCCGGCCCGCGCCACGACGGCGGCGCGCTCGCGCAGCGGCTGCAGACGGCGGCCGCGGCCGTCGATGCGGCCGACCGGCGCCTCGGGCGCGAGCTCGGGACGACGGATCTCTGGACCGCCTTGCGGCCGCGCGTGGTGCACGAGGCGGTCAGCCCCGGCATGCTCATCACCGAGACGTCGGCGCTCGTCGGCCACGTCGGTGACACGTCTCGACTGAAGCTCGATCCCCGCCTCGAGTCGTACTACCTGATCGAGGCCGTGGTGGATCGCCTGCCGGCGCTCGCCCGGCACGTCAACGCGCTCGGCGTGCGCCTGGTTCGCGAGGCGGCCGCGCCCGGCGTCGCGCGGAATCGCGGCGAGATGCTGGTCGCGCTGCACCTGGTCGACGCGGAGAAGGCGGCGCTCGACCGGGGACATGCCGTGGCGTTCCGCGCCACGCCCGGCCTCCGTCACGACGTCGAGCCGGCGCTGGCCGCCACCTGGGCGGCCGCCGAGCAGCTCGTGCGGCTGGCGCGCCACCCCGGGCCGCCGCCGGCGCCGGACGAGGTGATTCGCCGTCACCACGAGGCCATCACCGCCGTCTGGGCGCACTACGACCGCGCGGCGGCGGCGCTCGCCCGGCAACTGCGCGATCGTGCCGACGGCCTCGTCACCCACCGCGCGCTCCTCCTGGCCCTCGTCGGCGGCGTCGTCGCCGTGGTGATCTACCTGTGGCTGGGGTTTTACGTCAGCCTGCGTCGAGCGGTCCACGCGCTGGAAGACTCGGCGCGTGGCATGGAGAGCGGCGATTTCGGCGCCCCCGTCCGCGTCGAGGGCCGCGACGAGCTCACGCAGGTCGTCGACGCGTTCAACACCGTCGCCCACCGGCTGCGCGAGGAGTGGCGCCGCGCCGACGCGGCCACGCGGGCGAAGTCCGAGTTCCTCGCCGTCATGAGTCACGAGATCCGCACGCCGATGAACGGCGTGCTCGGCATGGCGCACCTGCTGCTCGACGCACCGCTCGGCGCGCGCCAGCGGCGGCAGGTGGAGACGCTGCGCGACTCGGGTCAGGCGCTGCTGACGATCCTCAACGACATCCTGGACTTCTCGAAGATGGAGGCCGGCCGGCTGGAGCTCGCCGACGAGGATTTCGACCTCGAGCGCGTCGTGAGCAGCGTGACGGCGTTGATGACGGCGCGCGCGGACGAGAAGCGCCTGGCCCTGCGCGCCTCGATCGCGTCCGACGTGCCCACGGCCCTGCGCGGCGACGCGGGGCGGCTGCGGCAGGTGTTGCTGAACCTCGTCGGCAACGCCATCAAGTTCACCGAGACCGGCGAGGTCTGCGTCGACGTTGGGCTCAGCGGTCCTGCCGGCGGCGCGGTGCCGCTGCGCATCGTCGTGCGCGACACCGGCATCGGCATCCCGCCGGCGGCGCAGGCGCGGCTGTTCCAGGAGTTCACCCAGGTCGACGCGTCGACGACTCGCCGCCACGGTGGCACCGGACTCGGCCTCGCCATCTGCCGCCGCATCCTGCTCGCGATGGGCGGCGACATCGGCGTCGAGAGCCGCCCGGGCAGCGGCGCCGCGTTCACGGTCGCGGTGACCCTGGAGCGAGCGCGGGCGCCGCTGGCTCCGGAGGCCGGCGTGCCCGCCTCCGCGATCGTGCCCCTGCGCATCCTGCTCGCCGAGGACAACGCGGTGAACCGCGAGGTGGCGCTGGGGCTCCTCCAGCGTCACGGCCACACGGTGACCGTCGTCACCGACGGCGCGCAGGCGGTGACGGCGGCGCGCGCGGGACGCTTCGACGTCATCCTCATGGACGTCCACATGCCCGGCATGGACGGCACCGAGGCCGCGCGTCTGATCCGCGGCATGCCCGGGGCCGAGGGCCGCGTCCCGATCGTGGCCCTCAGCGCGAGCGTCCTGAAGGACGAGGTCGACGTCTGCTACCAGGCCGGGATGGACGAGTTCCTGGCGAAGCCGATCGAGCCGGCCGCGCTCACCGGCGTGCTGGCGCGCCTCGGAACGCGGAGCGCACCGGCCCCGGCGCCCCCGGCCGCCGTCGCCGCGCTGCTCGACGAGGCGTACATCGACGCGCTCGTCGACGCCCTCGGCGCGGCGCACGTGGACGCGCTGGCGGCGGCGCTGCCCGAGGAGATGGACCCGCACGTGGAACGGCTCACGCGAGCGCCGTCCGGCGACGCGACGATGCTACGCGCGCCGGCCCACGCGCTGAAGGGC
>DATBJF010000121.1:0-77118 GCA_036556545.1 Candidatus Methylomirabilota bacterium | reverse complement strand
GGGGCCCCACGCCCTCGTCGAGTTCGACGGCTGGCATCCGACCGTGCGCACCATCATCGGCGCCGCCGACCGCACGCACCGCTGGGCCCTCTACGACCGCGAGCCGCTCGAGACGTGGAGCGTCGGTCGCGTGACGTTGCTGGGCGACGCGGCGCACGCCATGCTGCCGTTCATGGCCCAGGGCGCGTGCCAGGCCGTCGAGGATGCGGCGGTGCTCGCGCGCTGTCTCGGCGGTGTGCGCCCGGAAGCGGTGCCGGCCGCCCTGGGGCAGTACGAGGCCATCCGCAAGCCACGCGTCTGGGAGGTGCAGCGGGCGTCCTGGCGCAACGCCACGACGTATCACTTGCCCGATGGGGAGAGCCAGCGCGAGCGCGATGCCGCCTGGGCGGCCTCCGCGGCTCGCGGGCCGTACTCGGAACGAGGCTGGCTCTTCGCATACGACGCCGAGGCCCCGGTGCTCTCGACCACATGAGAGCGCCCGTCGGCTTGGCGATGTGTCTTCTCGTCGCGGGCTGCGCGAGCGCCGCGCGCGGCCCGTCCTTGACGACGATGGCGTCCGGAGTGGCCGAGCAGATTCCGGTGACGGTATCGAGGCCGGACGGGCCGGGACCGTTTCCGGCCGTGGTGATCATGCACGACTGCAGCGGCCTCGGCCCGCGCTCGAGCGGCGGGCCTCGCCGCTGGGAGAAAGAGCTCGTCGCCCGCGGCTACGTCGTCGTCATCCCCGACAGCTTCACGACGCGCGGCCTCGGGGGCGGCATCTGTACCGTGCCGCTGCGGGAGCGGCGCGCCAACGTGAGCCCGGAGCGTCGGGCCGGCGATGCGTATGCCGCGCTCGCCTATGCGCGCTCGCTGCCCTATGTCGACGGGCGCCTGGTCGGCATCATGGGCGGCTCGCACGGGGGCAGCACGACCCTGGCCACGATGATGGCGCCGGCCGGCACCTCGGGTCCCGGCTTCGCCGCGGCGGTGGCGCTCTATCCACGGTGCGAGAACCATCCGGGCGTGTACAAACCGGTCGCGCCCCTGTTGATCCTCATCGGGGAGAAGGACGACTGGACGCCGGCCGAGCCATGCCGTGCGCTCGCCGCCGGCGCCCGGGCCGCCGGCCATCCGGTCACGATCAAGGTGTACCCGGGCGCGCACCACGCGTTCGACAGTCCGAATCCCGTTCGCTATGTCGCGGCGCGCATCAATCCTACTGCCGCGGGCGGGCGAGGCGCCACCACGGGCGGGGACCCTGCCGCCTGGGCCGACAGTATTCGCCAGGTCGGTGCCTTCTTCGAGCAGCACCTCAACCGCTGAGCCAGCGCAGCGAGTACACTAACCGGACCAACCAAACCCCCAACGCTCGGGGCACCGCGGCGGAGCCGCAGCGCCCCTCGATAATGGGAGGCGACAATGCGCGCCAAGGCCGCCGTGCTGCACGAGGTGAAGAAGCCGCTGGCCGTCGAAGACGTCGACGTCATGGAGCCCGGGCCGCACGAGGTCCTGGTCCGCTGGGTCGCGAATGGCGTCTGCCACAGCGACCTGCACGTGATGACGGGCGACTATCCGCATCCGCTGCCGGTGGTCCTCGGCCACGAGGCCGCCGGCGTCGTGGAGAAGATCGGCGCCGGCGTGGAGACGGTGAAGATCGGCGACCACGTGTGCTCGTCCTACATCCCGTCGTGCGGGCGCTGCGCCTACTGCATCGGCGGCCAGCCGACGATGTGCGCGCTTCGCGACAAGCCGCGCTGGTTCATGCTCGACGGCACGAGCCGCATCCACAGCAGCAACGGCGTTCCGCTCCACGTCTTCCTGCAGGTCGCCGGCTACGCGACGCACACCGTGCTTCCGGAGCCGAGCGTCATCCCGATCCGCGCCGACGCGCCGCTCGACGTCGTCTGCCTGGTCTCGTGCGGTGTCCTCGCCGGCGCGGGACCGGTCTTCAACCGCGCCAGGGTGCCCCCGGGTGCCAGCGTGGCGGTCTGGGGCTGCGGCGGCGTCGGTCTCAACACGATCCAGGCGTCGAAGATGGTCGGCGCGGGCAAGATCATCGCGGTCGACGTGATGAAGCAGAAGCTCCAGTGGGCCGAAGAGTTCGGCGCCACCCACGTCGTCGACGCCTCGAAGACGGATCCCGTGGCCGAGGTGCAGCGGATCAGCGGAATGGGCGGCGTGGACTTCGCCTTCGAGGTGGTCGGCACGCAGAAGACGATCGAGCAGGCGCTGCTGGCCACGCATCGTGGGGGCACCTGCGTGGTGGTCGGCGTGAGCCCGGCCGGCACGCGTCTCTCGATCGACCCGCTGCTCTTCCTGCAGCAGCGCGTGCTGACCGGCACCTCGTTCGGCGGCGGCCGCCAGCGCACCGACGTGCCGATGCTGATCGACCTCTACATGGAGGGCAAGTACAAGCTCGACGAGATGATCACGCGCCGGGTCGGGCTGGACGAGCTGAACGGCGCCTTCGATGCAATGGTGGCCGGCGAGGTAAAGCGTAGCGTGGTCGTGTATCGGTAGCGTCCCGCTCCGCCAGGGTCGGTCGAGCCCGGTACGGCTCCACGAATCTTGCGGGGAAGCGGCCCGATCGGGCAAGATGTGGCATGCGCTGCGGACGCAGCACGATCGCGCGTGTGGCCGTGCTGCTCCTGGCGCTCTACATCGTCGTCGATTTCGGCACGCCCCTTCTGCCCGGCGCCTTCCGCTTCGAGATGAGCCAGTCCATCGAGGCCGGCGGCCGCCCGGGTGTCCGGCTCGCCGGGAGTGTGGCGCACGACGCCCTGGCCCCCAATCCGGTGCCGGCGGTGCGCGCCGAGCTCACCCCGGTTGCCGACCGGTCGCGCCCTCCCGACGTCGCCGTGCCGCGCGTGGTCGAGGTCCTGCGACCCGCGCGCGTCGATAGCCCGCCCGACCCGCTCGACGACCACTAGACCGTCCTCCTTCTCGCGCCGCGGTGTGCGTGCTCCCACGCCCAGGGAGAAGAGGGGACGATCATGTCGAATTACCGAACCGTCGAGATGGGCCGATAGCCATGGACCTCATGGCCTCGATCGGCGTCTGCGTCATCATCGCGGCGGCGCTGGCCGTCGTCACCGCGCGGCTGCGCCAGCCGCTGATCATTGCCTACATCGCCACCGGCGCGCTGCTCGGCCCGCACGTCGGCATCAACGTCGTGCACGACGAGGAGAGCATCGAGCGCATTGCCGAAGTGGGCCTGATTCTGTTGCTGTTCCTCATCGGCCTGGAGCTCAGCCTGCCGCGGCTTCTCCAGGCCGGGCGCATCATCACGGTCAGCGGCCTTCTCAAGGTGCCGATCTGCGCCGCCGTGGCGTGGTACGTCCTGGCGCCGGTGGCGGCCGTCACCGGAGGTCCCTTCGACCGGCTCTACCTGGCCGTCGGCACCGGCTTCGCGTCCACGCTGATCCTCGTCAAGATGCTCTCCGACAAGCTCGAGCTGACGAGCTTCACGGGCCGGGTGACGCTCGGCATCCTCGTCTTCGAGGATCTCTATGCCATCGCCTTCCTGGCGCTGCAGCCCAATCTGACGAGCCTCGAGGTCACCCCGCTGCTGGTGTCGCTGGTAGCGGGAGCGGTGCTCTTCGGCATCGCGATCCTGATTGGACGGTTCGTCTTGCCGCCGCTGTTCCGCGCCATCGCGAAATCGTCGGAGCTGATGCTCGTCACGACGATGGCGTGGTGCTTCGTGATGGCCGGCGCCGCCAACTGGGCGGGCCTCTCCAAGGAGATGGGAGCGCTCATGGCGGGCGTGCTCATCGCGTCGTCGCCCTACAGCACCGAGGTCATCCCCCGTGTCACCGGTATCCGCGACTTCTTCATCACGCTCTTCTTCGTCGCCCTGGGGCTCAAGATTCCCAGCCCGACGACGGAGGTCGTGCTGCTCGCGCTCGCCGTGTCGGTCTTCGTGATCGTCGTGCAGTTCGTGGCGACCTTTCCGCTGTTCGCCGCCTTGCGGCTGGATCTGCGGACGGCCAGCGTGGTCGGCGTGAACCTGGGACAGGTCAGCGAGTTCTCGCTCATCGCCTTCGCGCTCGGCCTCGAGTACGAGCACGTCAGCCGGGCGGCGTCGTCGGTGATGCTGTACACCATGATCCTGACGGCAATCGTCTCGACGTATACGATCCAGAACAATCACCGGCTGGCCGCGGCGCTCGCGCGCGTGCTGGAGCGGCTCGGCATCGGCCGGTGCTTTGGCGCCGCCGGTGCCGGGGAGGACGACG
This sequence comes from Candidatus Methylomirabilota bacterium, assembly GCA_036556545.1. Lineage (GTDB taxonomy): Bacteria > Methylomirabilota > Methylomirabilia > Rokubacteriales > CSP1-6 > AR12. Next base: position 72,898 of record DATBJF010000121.1, on the reverse strand, counting down.
GGGCAGGCGGCCACGCCACGCCGCGGGGCGGCCAGGCGATCTTCGTGCTCGGTGTTGCCGGCGAGAGCCTGGCGCTGGTCGACTATGTCATCCGACACGCGCCGGAGCTGAAGCGGCGGCTGGTCGTCATCGACGTCGACATCGAAACGCTGGAGCGATTGCGCGGTGAGAGTATCGAGGCACACTATGGAGACATTGCGAGCACCGAGACGCTCCGCCACGCGGGCATCGAGAGGGCGGCGGTGATCATGTCGGGGACGTCGGACGTCCTCTTGCGCGGAGTGACCAACTTACAGCTGGTGCATCAGGTGCGCGGGCTGGCCGGAAACGCTCGCTTGATCGTGACCGCCGACGACCGCGCGAGCGCGGAGCGACTGTACGGCGCCGGCGCCGACTACGTCGTGGTGACGCCGGTGGTGACGGCCGAGCACCTCCAGCAAGCTCTCGGCGACGGCTCGGCGCGCGCGCTCGCCAGGGCCCGGCGGCGCCAGGCCACGAGGCTGTTCGGCCGGTAAGACGATGCTGCCCGACGCGATCTTCTACCGCGAGTTCGCTTATGTCTTCGTCGCCGCCGTCGTCGGCGGCGTCCTGGCGCGGTTGGCCGGGCAGCCGCTGATCCTCGGATACGTCGTGGGCGGGATATTCATCAGCCCGGTCACGCCAGGGCCGGCCGTCAGCGATCTGCATATCTTCGAGCTCTTCGCCGAGATCGGCGTCATTCTGTTGATGTTCTCGATCGGCATCGAGTTCTCGCTGCGGGATCTCCTGCGCGTCAAGTGGGTGGCCATCCTGGGCGGCCCGCTCGGCATCGTGTTGTCGATCGGCGCGGCCGTCGCGGTGGGCAGCGTCTTTCAGTGGCCGCTTCTCCAGAGCGTCACCGTCGGCATGGTGGTGTCGGTGGCAAGCACGATGGTCCTCGCGCGCATGCTGATGGACCGCGGCGAGCTGAACTCGCGCCATGGCCGGGTGATGATCGGCATCACCCTCGTCGAGGACCTGGCGGTGGTGGTGCTCATCGTGCTCATTCCGCGTCTCGGCGCCCTCGAGCCCGGCCGCCTGCTCGACATCGGCCGGGGGCTGGCTCTGGCCGGGGCGATCCTCGTGCCGTTCTTCTATCTGGCGGCGCGTGTCATGCCGGCCCTGCTGGCGCGGGTGGCCCGGATGCGCAGCCCCGAGCTGATGGTGCTCGTGGCCCTCGCCATCGTGCTCGGGACGGCGGCCCTCACGCAGGCGGTCGGCCTGTCGCTGGCCCTCGGCGCGTTCCTGGCCGGGTTGCTCACGAGCCAGTCGGACTACGCGCATGACGTGCTCGTGCGCTTGCTTCCGCTCCGGGATGCCTTTGTCGCGCTGTTCTTCGTCACCATGGGCGCGCTCATGAACCCCGCCGGGCTGCTCCAGCACCCGGAGATTCTCGCCGCCTTCGTGGCCCTCATCGTGGTCGGAAAGCTCGCGATCTGGGCGCTGGTCGTCCGGGTGTTCGGCCACCCGTTGTGGACGGCCTTGCTCGTCGGCGTCGGCCTCACCCAGATCGGCGAGTTTTCCTTCATCCTCGTCCAGGTCGCCCGGCAGGCCGGCCACGTGACCGATGCCGTCTACCAGGCGACGCTCGCCGCCTCGCTCCTCACCATCCTGGCCAACGCGGCGCTGATGCGGGTGGCGCCACGCGTGCTGACGTGGCTCGGCGTCGGCGTTCCCCGCGTGACCGAGCACACCGAGCGCGTGGCCCGTGATCCGCGCCACGTCGTCGTCTGCGGCTTTGGCCGTGTCGGCAGCGCCGTGGGCGCCGCGCTCGACACGTTTCGCGTGCCGTACGTGGCGATCGAGAGCGACCTCGAGATCGTCAAGGGGCTGCGTGCCCGCGGCGTGGACAGCGTCTTCGGGGACGCCGGTCATGCCGACGTCCTGGAGGCCGCCGGCACACGGGACGCGGCGCAGGTCATCGTCGCCGTGCCCGACATCGAGGTCGCTCACGCAGCGGTCCGAAACGCCCGCGCCCTGAATCCGCACGCGCGCATCCTCGCCCGCGCGCACCATCCCGCCGGCTCGGAGCGGCTCATGACCGCCGGCGCCACCGAGGTGATCCAGCCGGAGTTCGAGGCGGCGTCGACCTTGATCCGCCACGCTCTCCGCGGTCTCGATCTCCCGCGCGATCGCGTGCTCGCCTATCTCGATCGGCTGCGGGACGTCATGGCCCTGACGCGGTCGGGTCCGGCCGGCGGGAACGCGCTGCCGGAATGGAGGGACGTGGCGGTGGAGACCGGCGATCTCGCCGATCGATCGCTGCGAGAGACGCGCATTCGCGAGCGGTTTGGTGTTACCGTCGTCGCCGTGACCCGCGTCGACGGCACGCTGATCCTCCATCCATCCCCGGATGTGATCGTGCATTCCGGAGACCGCGCGCTCGTGTTCGGGCTCGAAGACAACATCGTCGCCTTCGAGGCCGCCGCGCGAGCGCAGCCGTAGTGGGCGACGCCCACTCGTCGAGCGGCCGGGACGTCATCACGAAGCTGGCCGACTGCCTCCGAGAAGGCGACGTCGCCACTGATCGGCGCCAAGAGCACGATCGACTCTGGCTCCCGAAGGCGCCCGGCGCCGATTACCAGTTCTATGTCGACGTTTTCGACGCGGGCGCGGCGACGATCGGCGCCCTTCTCGAGGGCCAATCGGAGGAGGCGTTCTTCTGGCACCTGCCGCTGGAGTACCGGGCCGACGACGCGGGAGAGGCCCTGGGCGTGCTCGTCCAGGAGGCGCGGCGCCTCGTCCTGAACCCGAGCCGCATCGTGCAACGACGAGGACGCGTGCTGTGGCGCTTCTGGTGCGAGGTCGAAGAGGGTGGCCTCTGGCGCCGTGTCGGCGGGACTGTCGCCTGCACACGACTGCTCCATGCGGTGCCCGCGTGCGAGGGCACGATTCGCGAATATCGGTCCGGACCGTTGAGGTCGCGAGCATAATTGGTCAGAGGTGCGTCATGGCGACAGCGAGACAGAAGGCCGCCGCACGCAAGAACATCAAGAAGGCGAGCGCGGCTGCCCGCAAGAGGAAGACCATCTCGCGACTCCCCAAGCGGACCCGAACGGCGCTCGGCAAGGAGGGGGCGAAGGCCGCTCGATGGAAACGAGGCCGGTGATGCCCAGGATCGTGGCCGCGCTCCTCGCTTCGCTCTGCTGGGTTTCGCTCGCCGCCGCCCAGCCGTCGCGCCGCGTCGTGGACCTCAACGAGCCCGGCATCCTCCAGGCGCTCGAGAGCTCCAACCCGGGTCACTACCGCAAGATTCGACAGATCCTGGACGAGATTCTCGCGCAGCCCGACCCCGGAGTCCCGCGCTGGCTGCAGACGACCTTCGATGCGCGGAACGTGAAGTACATCCCGGTCGTCCTCACGAGCCATCCGCCGAAGCGGCAGCTCTCGTTCAGCCTCGACGACACCCGCTATGAGGCGGTTCTCGTCCTCACCCATGTACGCGGCGACATCATGCCGGCGAGGTAGATTCCCCGAAAACTCGCCTTGCTCCCGGGCGTCGGCGGCGCTCGGCTCCTCGAGAAATGAATATTTCGAGGTAGAGCGGTCCGGCTGCGAAGATCGCTGTGTGGCCGAAGTGGAAACGGAGGCGAACGTCGTGCCCGAATCCTGAAATGGTGTCGGACCGCGTCTCGTATGCCGAGTCCTGCAGAATCCTCCAGCGGCACGAGCTTCTGGAACGCAATGAGGTGCCGCCATTGCCGGACCGAGCTCCACGGCACGACGATGACCGCGCTGGTGTGAGCTTTTTCCGCACTCGGGTCAGCGATGTCGCGCTCGAGAATCTCACCTTGCCGCGCACGTTTGTCGCACGCTCCGAGATTCGGAGTGTCTCGTTTCGCGGCACCGACCTTTCCGAGTCGACGGCCAACTGGAACGACTTCGTGGACGTCGATTTCACGTCCGCCGACCTGTCGCGTGCCGACCTGCGGGCCTCCACCTTCCAGCGTGTGAGTTTTCGAGATGCCGTGCTTCGAGGCGCGGACCTGCGACAGGCCATCCTTCGAGGTTGCACGTTCACGCATGCCGACATGACGGGCGCGAAGCTGAGCCGCGCCGCGACCTGGCTCTTCCGCTTGTCCCGCGCGCAGCGGGCGGTCGTCGACTGGCAGCCTCCCGGCCCGGCGCCAGAGGGCGGCTGAGCCGTGGACGAGGACCGCTCGATGAGCTGGGCGACGAAGCTGTTCCAGTTTCGGCAACGGGACGTCGGTGGGCGCATCGAGCTCGTCTCGGGCGTCGTCGAAGCCTGGTACGGGCCGCCGGCGCGAGACCAGAGCGCCGACACGTCTCGGGCCCTGCCGCCAGCGCTGCGGCTCTTTCACGAGAAGCTGGGTGCTTCGCTCGGCACGGTGTGCCGTCAGAACAGGCTCCTGCCCGCACGAGAGCTTCGCGAGTCGGCTGGGATGCTGGTGATCGGTGTCGAGAACCAGGGCGTGTACACCTGGGCGACTCGTCTGGCATCGGAAGACGCGCCGGTGTTCGGCCGCTTTCAGGGCGAGCCATGGACACAGGAGGAATCCGCGCTGTCCGAATTCCTGCTCGGCTTCGTCCTGCTCGAGGCGATCTTCGCGGCGCCCCATGGCGCGGCGGCGGCCTCGCTCGATCCGTTCGACATTGACCGCCTCACGAGACAGATGACGCCGCTCGAGCTGCCGCCGTGGCGGTGGCCAGCTCACCCGGGTCGTTTCTTCATCCGAGGCGAGGCGCTCGCTTTCTGCTGTCCCAACTCCGAGGAGGCAACGTCCTGCTGGGTCGGTGCCAGGCAGGCCCACGACGTGGCTTTCATGAAGCCGCTCGCAGGGCCGCAATGGGAGCATCTCGCGCTGGGATGAGCACCGTCTTGAAGGTCGCCGCAATCGTCGCCGGTGCCGTGGTCGTTCTCGTCGGCGCCTTCATCGTCTGGGCGCTGGCATCGGCGCGCCGTGGGATGCGCAAGCGTGACGAGAAGCTGCTCGCGCGGCTGGCTCCCATCGTCGAGAAGGGGAAGACAGGCCAGGTCATCTCGCCTCAGGAGGTCGAAGCTCTGGCGGCACGACCGGAGATCCGATTCATGCTGTTCGCGACTCTTCGCGAGCTGAAACGACCGGAGTTCGTCCCTCCTCGGTATTCGTCCTCCGTCGCGCAGGGGGAGAGTGCGCTCGCGTATTGGGTGATGCATCCACACGAATTGCAGGATGCCCCCGAGGCGATCCAGCTCGTGGAGACGGTCACGCGAGCGGTGGACGGCCAGGAGACCGACTTCCACGTCTATCGCTACCGGATGGCGACGGGCCACTGGGCGGCGAAGGACGGCTGGATTCTCGGTGTGGCCGGGCCGATAAAGGCTGGCCCCAAGCCGTACTCGGACATGCCGGGCGCGTTCTCTCGCGTCGGGGATGTCGAGGGCAAGCTGACGCCATCCGCGCTGGTCGACTGGTATGTCGGCATGCTGCGCCAGAAGGGAATGATCGGATCGGCAGGGTGACGCCGGGTCAGCGGCGGCGACAGACGATCTGGATCGGGCGGGCGCGGCGTTCCTCGATGTTGCGGGCGGCGTTGCGCTGCTTCTGCGCCGCCGATTCGCCGAGCAGAACGTGGACGCCGAGCGGCGGCAAGCCCTCGCGCGCCACGCGCTCCATCATCTGCTTGTAGCCCTGGACATAGTCGTCGCTCTTCTCCTCCACGACGATATCGGTGAAGCGCGCCGCTGCCAGCAGGCGCTCCGTCTCCTCGGGCGTGATCAGGTGCGAGCCGCTGCCGTCGTCCGACCACGGCAACGGGTAGTGCGGATCGCCGGTCGGCCCCAGGCCGTGCTCGGTGAGCGCGAAGAACGCCCCCGGCCGGAGGACTCGGAACGCCTCGGCGAAGAACCCGGCGCGATCGGCGACGTTCATCGTGACGTGCTGGGTGTAGGCGCCGTCGAACGACGCATCGGCAAACGGGAGCCGCGTGCCGTCCCCATGCTCGATGTGCACGCGGTCGTCCATCCGGAGCAGCGCCGTCAGCTTGCGTCCAGCGTCCACGAAGGGCGCCGTGATGTCGATGCCGCTCACCGTGCAGCGAAAGCGCTGTGCGAAGTATCGCGCCGGGCCGCCGAGGCCGCAGCCGATGTCCAGGAGGCGATGTCCCGGCTTCACCGGCAAGCGGTCGCCCAGCTCGATGGTGGCCGGGAAGCCGCGGGCGTGGAGATGATCGATCGGCGCGACGTCCTCGATGGTGAGACGGTCGAGCGACTTCCCCGCGCGCTCAAGGGCCGCCACGACGCGCGCGTAGACGTCGTCCTTCGCCCAGTGGTCGCCGACCGCCTGTTCGCGCTCCATCGCGCTACGGTCTAATACGGCTTGTCGCCGGCGATCTGCACGCGGCGCATGAGGCGGCGGAAGGGCTGGGCATCGTTGACGGCCAGGTGCTTCACGCAGCGGTTGTCCCAGAAGGCGACGGCGCCCTTGGTCCAGCGGAAACGGCACGTGAACTCCGGCCGGTTGCCGTGTTCCATCAAGTAGCCCAGCAGCGGCCGGCTCTCCTCTTCGGTCATGCCTTCGAAGCCGACCGTGTACGAGTAGTTGACGTAGAGGAGCTTGCGCTTGGTCTCCGGATGCGTGCGCACGACCGGGTGGACGTTGATGGTCTCGCGCCAGTCGCCATCGGCGCGCGCCTTGGTGGTGCGGCCGGCGTGGTTGACGTTCGGCCCCGCCACCATCCGGTCGCTGTGGACGGCGCGCAGGCCGCCGATCATCCGCTTCATACCGTCGGAGAGTGTCTCGTACGCGAGGTATTGATTCGCGAAGAGCGTATCGCCGCCGTAGGGCGGCACCTCGAGCGCGTAGAGAATGGCGCCCATCGGCGGCTCGGCCATCATCGTGGTGTCGGTGTGCCAGTCCTCGCCGACGACCTTCGTGTCGCCCGGCTCGCGGCGGATCTCGAGGATCTCGGGATCGACCTGGAGGCCATAGTAATTCGGATGGATGAAGATCTGGCCGAACCGCCGCGCCAGCGCCTTGTGCTGCGCGGCGTCGAACTCCTGGTCGCGGAAGAAGATGACGCAGTGGTCCAGCAACGCCTGGCGGATGTCCGCGATCGTCGCGTCGTCGAGGTCGCTCCCCAGGTCGACATCGTGGAGCTCGGCGCCGAGGGCGCCGGCGATGGGCCGGATCTCGAGGCGGGCCGTGGTGGGCATGTCAGTCTCCTTGTATCGAAGCGCGTTGTGCGCTTCTCTCGGGGATGGCCCGAGAGAGGCGGGCGCGTCCCGCTCGTCTCACCGTCGACGCCCGAGGCGCGGCGCCCAGGCCGCGAGCAGCATGCCCGCGTGACGCACCAGCGCTTCGTCGAAGGCGAAGCCGCCGGGCGGGTTGATGAGCTGCAGCACGCCGAACACGTGGCCGTCGGCGTCCCGGAGCGGCAGGGCCAGGATCGAGCGTGTGCGATATTGGTTGCGGCGATCCCACTGGGGATTGAACGCGTACGGTGCGCCGGGCGGGATGTCGTAGGCGTCGGGGACGTTCACCGACGTGTGGGTCAGGAGCACGTAGCTCGCGATGCTGCGCTCGCCGAGCGGCAGCCCGTGACTGGTGAGCTGCTCCCGGGCGCCCGCCTCGCCCAGGCGCGCGGCGAGCACGTCGTTGTACGACGCTGCGAAGCGCAGCGTCGCGCGGTCGCGGATGAACACGGTGCCGGCCTCGGCGCCCGTCTTCTCGCGCGCGTCGGCGAGCAGCGCCGCCAGCGTCGCGTCGGACAGCGGGGCGGCCGGGGCCTCCGCGCGGGGAACGGGATCGTTGGCCGAGGCGGCACGGAACTCCGCCCGGTGCTCCGTCGCCCAGTCGAGTGTCGCGCGGTCGGAATCGAAGGCGAGATCGTCGACGCTGACCGCCTCCGACAGGCGTGCCGCGAACGGTCCCGCGTGGGCGACGATGTCGTCGGCGCGCAGCTCGAAGGCCCAGAGCTTGCCGGACGGCACGTGCAGCCAGAACTCGCGCCGGGCTAGCGGGCCGATTCCCGCCCGCTCCGTCGCGCGATGATCCGGCGCGTGGGACGCGTGCCGTCGCCGAAGGTCGGGTGCCACGCGGAGTGCTTGCCCGCGCCGCCGACGACGATGACGCTGATGTCTTCCGGCGCGCGCACGATGGGCACCATCGAATCGTCGGCATCCACGACGCGCTGCCGCTCGACCTGGTAGCGGCGGTACTCCGCGCCCAGCCGTCCCAGCGGAAAGCGCGCGTGCTCGAAGAGGAACTCCTTGACGGCCTTCTTCGTGTAGCCGTCGCGCGCGATGGTGGCCGCGTGCTCGGGACCGAGCGACAGGAGCGGCCAGCCGCGGCCGAGCACGTTGTTGCTGCCGGCCTGGCCCATGGCGCCGGCGACCGTGCGGAGGATCCCGAGTCCCGTGTTGCTGTAGTGGTCCTGGATGTTGTGCGGCGCCTCGCAGCCGAACGCGGTCAGCGTGCTGGCGTCACGGGCGAGGCCCGCTTCGACGTGCAGCGGCTCCCACGGGCTCTCGGCCTCGTTCTCGGCGACGCAGTACGCGATCTTGGACGGGCTGCCCTGGGTTGCCCGGTCGCCCGAGCCGGGCAGGCCGCCGCCGACGTTCATCAGCACCAGCCGCACGGCCCGGCCGATGGTGACGTTGGCGCGAAAGCCCTGACCGAAGGCGTTGTAGCCGGAGTTCAGACCGATCTCCCGGGCGATGGGCCCGTTCACGACCAGGAGCGGCGCCACCGGGTGCGTGGTGGCCTGCACCGAGTCCAGGTTGAAAAGCGGATCGGCAAGGGCCTCGATGCCGGCCAGGACGACGGCAAAGTACTCGGGGCGGCAGCCGGCCATGACCGCGTTGACGGCGATCTTCTCCACCGTCGCCTCGCCCTGGCGCGGCGGCAGCACGCCGACGACCTCGCGGGGGTCGCGCTCGGTGACGGCGAGGAAGGCGTGCACGCGCGCCTCGGTGGGCGGGACGATCGGCAGGCCGTCCGTCCAGCCCCGCTCCTGGTAGTGCGCGTCGATCTCCTCGTAGGCGCCGGCGAAGTCGAAGGTGGCGGCGGCCGGTCCGCGCTGGGTCATCCGCGGGTCACCGCCTTCAAGACCGCCTCGATCGCGAGGTCGGCCTTGCGCACGACGTCGTCTTCATGAATGCCGCCGAGCGGATGCGGAATGAGCGCCAGCGGCAGGGTCTCGATGCCGCGGTTCTTGGACTCCAGGCGCGCGAGCGCCTCGAACTCGAACGTTCCCATGGTCGCCGTCGGAACGCCGCGCTGCTCCAGCATGATCGAGCCGTGGATACTCCACGACGTGCAGGACCCTCAGTCAGCGCTCCCGACCAGCGCCAGGTCGCACTGCGCCAGCGCTTCGAGGATCTCGGGCGCCGGCGGCCCGGCCACGGGCTTGTTTCGCTTGACGATCTCGCCCGCGCCGTAGCGTTCCTGGAGCACTTTCGCCACGGCGAGCAGCAGGACGCCCGCGTTGGCCTTGCCGTTGTCGAGGATGCCGATGCGCTTGCCGGCGAGGTCGGCGAGCCGCGGCGCCAGCTTCGCGTCGACGGCCCGGGGCTCGGCGGTCGGGTCGTAGAGACGGATGGTCATCGAAGCCTCCTTGGCGGATGACGATAGCCCGAAACGTGTGACAATGCACGGGCGTCATGAGGATGCGTTCACATCTGGTGACCCTCGTGGTCGCCGTCCTGGTCCCGATGATCGTGTTCGCGGGCATCGTGCTGGTCGCCCTCGGACGGCAGCAGCGTGCCGCTGTCGAACACGGAGCGGTGGAGACGGCGCGCGCGCTCGTGAATGCCGTGGACGAGGGCCTTGCGTCATCGGTGAAGGTGCTGGAGGCGCTGGCGACATCGGGGCACCTCGACAGCCGCGATCTCCGCGCCTTTCATGTCGAGGCGCGGCGCATCGCCGCCACGCAGTCCGGGTGGTTCAACGTCATCCTCTTTTCCGCGGACGGCCAGCAGCTCGTGAACACACGGCGCGAGTTCGGCGAGCCGCTACCGCGCACGCTGGAGGCGGCCAGCCTCGAGGCCGTCGTGGCGACGCGCGCGCCGGTCGTGGGCGACGTCACGTTCGGCCCGATCATCCAGCACTTCGCGTTTCCCGTCCGCGTGCCGGTCATCCGCCGCGGCACCGTCGTCTACGTGCTGACGGCGGCGGTACGGCCGGAGTCGCTCCTCAGTGTCCTGCGGCGCCAGCGCATTCCCGAGGACTGGGTGGCGTCCGTCTTCGATCGAAGCAAGCGCATCGCCGCCCGCACGCGGAGCAGCGAGCAGTTCGTGGGCAACCTCGTGTCTCCGGAATTCGTCCGGTTGCTGGAAGGCGGCGGCCGCGAAGGATGGCAGATCACCCACACCCTCGAGGGACGCGCCGTCTACACGGCGTACGCGCGCTCGGCGACGTCGGGATGGGGGATCGGCATCGGCATCCCGGTGGCGTCGGTCGACGCGCCACTCTACGGATCGCTGGCGACCGTGGTCGGCGGCGGAGTCGCGCTCGTGCTCGTCGCGCTCCTGGCCGCCATCCTCGTCGGCCGGCGGATCACGACGCCGATGGGGGAGCTGGCGGCGGCGGCCAGGGCCTTCGGCGAAGGGCGTGGCCTGCCGCCGGCAACGCCGGCCGCCGTCGACGAGGTGGAGGAGGTCCGGGGCGCCTTCGCGGAAGCGGCGACGCTCGTGGAGCAGCGCGCGGCGGAAGCCGAGGCGTCGAACCGGGCCAAGGACGAGTTCCTGGCTGTCCTCTCTCACGAGCTGCGGACGCCGCTCAACGCGGTGTACGGGTGGGCGAGGATGCTGCAGGGCGGCCAGCTCGACTCCCCCGCGGCGGCGCGCGCGCTCGACGTCATCGTCCGCCAGTCCAATGCGCAGGTGCAGCTGATCGACGATCTGCTCGACGTGTCGCGCATCATCACGGGCAAGATGCGCCTCGATGTCCGCCCGGTCGACCTGAAGGTCGTGGTCGAGAGCGCGCTCGACGCCGTGCGACCGGCGGCCGCCGCCAAGGATATCCGGCTCCGTTCGGCGCTCGATGCGCGCGTGGGACCGGTCAGCGGCGATCCCGGCCGCCTGCAGCAAGTGGTCTGGAACCTCGTCATGAATGCCGTGAAGTTCACGCCACGAGGCGGCAGCGTCGACGTCGAGCTCGGCGGCGACGATACCCACGTGGAGGTCGCGGTGCGTGACACCGGCCGCGGCATCAGCGGGACGGTGCTCCCCTTCATCTTCGAGCGCTTCCGCCAGGCCGACAGCTCGACGACGCGCGCGCACGCCGGGCTGGGCCTCGGACTCGCTCTGGCCAAGAACCTGGTGGAGCTCCACGGCGGCACGCTGACGGCGCACAGCGACGGCGAGGACAAGGGGGCGACGTTCCTGATGCGGTTGCCCGCGGCCGCGGGGTTTGGCGCCGAGCGTCCGTCACGGGGACGCCTGCCCTTGCCGCCGCCCGGTGCATCGGTGGCGGCGGACCTCGCCGGCGTGCGGGTGCTCGTGGTCGACGACGACCCCGAGGCGCTCGAGCTCGCGACGGCGATCCTCGTCGCCGCCGCCGCAGACGTGCGCGTGTGCCGATCGGCCGCCGACGCGCTCAAGATCCTGCCGGAGTGGCGCCCCCACGTGCTCGTCTCCGACATCGAGATGCCGGGCGAGGACGGTTATTCACTGATCGGCAGGGTGCGGGCGCTGCCGGCCACGGAGGGCGGCCGCACCCCGGCGGTCGCGCTGACGGCCTACGGTCGCCAGCAAGACCGGGCGCGATCGCTCACGGCCGGCTTCAACATGCACGTGCCGAAGCCGGTGGATCCCGGCGAGTTCACCGCCATCGTCGCGAGCCTCGCGACGTCAGCCGCGGAAGTGCGGTAGGACCTCCCGCCCGAAGAGCTCCATCGAGCGGCGGATGCGGTCCTGGGGCAGGCCGCCGAAGTTCATCCAGCAGAGCACGTGGCCCACGCCGGCCGCGCGCATCGCTTCGATCTTCCGCGCCACCGTGTCCGGCGAGCCAAAGGCGACCGTCTCCCGCACGAGGTCGTCCCAGTTGACCTTCTCCAGGCGCTCGGCGAGCTGGCGGAAGTGGGGCTGCAGACTCGGATGCGCATCCTCGATGCGCTCGGGGAGCACGAAGCGCCGGAACGACTCCTGGTACCAGAGCTCGGCGTCCTTGGCCTCCGCCTGCGCCTGCGCGTCGGTGGGCGCCACGTAGATCTGGCGCGAGACGCCCCAGTGGGCGAGCAAGGCCGCCACGTCGGCGTCGGAGCGGCCGGCCTTGCGCAGGGCGGCCACGTAGACGTCGCGATGCGTGGCCAGCTGCTGCTCCGCGTTGCCGCGCAGCACCGAGTTCAGCATCGGCCAGCCGCGCGCGGCCGTCGCCTCCACGCTCTCCTTGCTGCCGCAGACCTGGTAGAGCGGCGGATGCGGCTTCTGCCATGGCCGCGGCATCACCCGCGCGTCACCGACGGTGAAGAACCGCCCCGCGTGCGAGAAGCGCTCCTCGGTCCACGCGCGCTTGAGGATCTCGACCGCCTCCTCGAAGCGCTCGCGGCTCTCGTGCTGCGGCACGTTGTAGCCGCGGAACTCCGCCGGCCGGTTGCCGCGGCCGACTCCGACGTCGAGGCGGCCCCGCGAGACCACGTCGACCAGCGCCGTCTGCTCGGCCAGGCGGAGCGGGTGGTGGAACGGCAGGATCGCCGCCGCCAGCCCGATGCGCACGCGGCGCGTCCGCGAAGCGGCCACGGCGGCCAGGGTGGCGGGATCGACGGCCAGGCCGTAGTCGATGAAGTGGTGCTCGGTGAGCCAGACCTGATCGAAGCCGAGCTCCTCCGTCCACTCCATCTGCTCGAGCTCTCGGTGCACGACCTCCTCGTGACTGAGCCACGGCACCGCCTGGAAGAAGAAGAACGTCCCGAAGCGCACTAGGGGCCTTCGTCGCCCGGGGTCGGCACGCTGCGCGGCGGGAACTCGCGGTAGCCGTACCGGGCGAGGACGTCCTCACGGAGGTCGATCCCGAGCCCCGGCGTCCGCGGCACCTCGATGTAGCCGCGATCGACGCGAAAGCCCGGCGTGGCGAGCTCGAGCCCGCGCGGCTCGAAGTTGACGAAGTACTCCGTGATCAGGAAGTTCGGGATGGCCGCCGACACGTGCAGGGTGGCGGCCAGGCCGACGGTGGTGCTGTTGTAGTTGTGGGGGGAGACGACCACGTGATACGCCTCGGCCATGGCGGCGATGGCCCGCAGCTCGTCGATGCCGCCGACGTTGCAGACGTCGGGGTTGATGATGTCGGCCGCGCGCCGCTCGAAGACCTCGCGGAACTCGAAGCGCGTGTAGAGCTCCTCGCCCGTGACGATCGGCAGGCGGATGTCGCGCCGGCACTCGGCCAGCGCGCCCAAATCGCGGGCAGAGACGGGCTCTTCGTACCAGAACGGGTCGAACGGCTCGAGCAGCCGCGCGACGCGGGTGGCGTGCATCGGCGCCAGCCGCCGGTGGACCTCGATGAGGAGATCGACGTCGGGGCCGACCGCCTCGCGCACGGCGCCCACGGTGGCCACCACCGCGCGCTCCGCCTCGCGTGAGATGTGCGTCCGCCACGGACCGGGGAAGGGATCGAACTTCAGCGCCGTGAAGCCGCGCGCCACCGTGGCCTTCGCCCTGGCCGCGTAGTCGTGGGGAGTCCTGGCGCCGGAGTACCAGCCGTTGGCGTAGACGCGCACGCGCTCGCGGCAAGGACCTCCGAGGAGATCGACCACGGGCAGGCCCACGCGCTTGCCGGCCAGGTCCCACAGCGCCTGCTCCAGGCCACTCACCGCGCTCCAGAAGTCGAGGGCGCCTCGCTTGGCCGCGAAGTCGTGGTACGCCCAGTGGGTGAAGTGGCGAATCTGCGCGGCGTCGCGCCCGAGCAGGTAGCGGCCGAGCTGCTGCACGTGGGCGGTGATCGACTGATCACGGTCGGCCTGGGTGTAGCACTCGCCCCAGCCGTGCAAACCGTCGGTGGTGTCGACCTTCACGAAGAGCCAGTTCTTGCCGTGGCCGGGATCGACGAGGTACGGCGTCACGCGCCTGATCTTCATGACGCGGGAGTATAATCCCGCGCCGAGGAGACGACCATGCGCCTGCCCGGGCTCGCCACGCTGCTGCTCGTCGCGCTTGCCGCGACCGCCTGCGCCTCGACGGCGCGCCGCCCCGCGGATCTCACGGAGCTCAGCGTGGTCGATGCCGCGCGGCTCATTCGCGCGGGCCGGGTGAGCAGCGTGGAGCTGACGCAGGCGTATCTCGCCCGGACCGACGCGCGTCCCGATCTCAACGCGTACGTGACGCTCGACCGGGACGGAGCGCTGGCGGCCGCGCGACGCGCCGACGCCGACCTCGCGGCGGGCCGGGCACGGGGCCCGCTGCATGGCGTGCCGCTCGTCATCAAGGACAACGTCCACGTCGCCGGCCTGCCGAACACGGCGGGCACGCCGGCCCTCCGGCGCTTCGTGCCGCCCACGAGCGCGCCCGTGGCGCAGAAGCTCCTCGATGCCGGCGCGGTGGTGCTCGGCAAGACGAACATGCACGAGCTGGCGTTCGGCATCTCCGGCTACAACGAGGCGTTCTACTCGGCGCACCCGCTCGGCACCCGCAACCCGTACGACCGCGCGCGCATCGCCGGCGGCAGCTCGAGCGGCACCGGCGCCGCCGTCGGCGCGCGCCTGGCTCCCGGCGGCCTCGGCAGCGACACCGGCGGGTCGGTGCGCATCCCCGCCGCGCTGTGCGGCATCGCGGGGCTGCGCCCGACCATCGGGCGCTACAGCGGCGAGGGCGTCACGCCGATCTCGCATTCCCGCGACACCGCCGGCCCGATGGCGCAGACGGTGGCCGACGTCGCGCTCCTCGACTCCGTGATCGCGGGCGGCTCCGCCACGCCGGCCTTGCTGCGCGGCGTGAAGCTCGGCGTCTATCGCGCGTATTTCTTCGCCGATCTCGACGCCGACACGAAGGCGGTGACCGACGCCGCGCTCGAACGGCTGCGGCAGGCCGGCGTGACGATCGTCGAGGTCGACATGCCGCAGCTCAAGACGCTCAACGACGCGGCCAGCTTTCCGGTGGCGCTCTACGAGGCCTACGACGACCTGAAGGCCTACCTCGAGCGGCACCGCGCCGGCGTGACCGTGGAGCAGGTGGCGGCCGCCATCGCGAGCAAGGACGTGAAGGGGACGTACGACGGACTCGTCGTGCCACGCAAGCTTCCGGCGCCGAACGGCGTCGTGGACGCGGCGCCGCTCTACCAGGCAGCGATGCAGCGCGCGCGCCCCGCGCTGCTCGCCCACTTCGCCGACACGTTCCGGACGTACGGCATCGACGCCCTCGTTGGCCCCACCACGCCGTGGGTCGCGGGCGTGCAGGGACCGGACGCGAGCGGTCTCGAGACGTTCCTGCGCTTCATCCGCAACACCGACCCCGGGAGCAACGCGGGAATTCCCGGCCTGACCGTTCCCGCCGGGCTCGGACCCTCGACCGGGCTGCCGGTCGGGCTCTCCCTGGACGGGCCGCGTGGCAGCGACGAGCGGCTGCTGGCGCTCGGCCTCGCCATCGAGCAACTGCTCGGCCGCACGCCGGCGCCGAAACGCTAGGCTCGCGTCAGCGCCAGCCCAGCCACTCGCAGACGCCGCGGCCCATCACCCATTCGAGGTCCTCGCCCTTCAGCCACGGCTGCTCCCTGGTGAACAGGTCGATGCACTCGCGATAGCTGCACGGCATTCGCGTCAGGTCGGTGCCCCAGAACGTCCGCCGCGGGCCATACGCGTCGACGAGCCGCTTGATGGCGTCGTGCAGATCGCGGAACGGATATTCCTGGGTCGAGAGCGAGGGCATGCCGGACGCCTTGACGGCGATGTTCGGGTGCCTGGCGAGCGCGCAGACGGCCGGCAGGTCCTCGAAGACCTTCGGCGCTTTCTGGCGGATGTTGAGGCCGACGTGATCGATGACGAGCTTGAGCCCCGGATGCTTGCCGGCGATGCGATCGAGCACGTCCAGCGAGCCGGGCACGAGCACCATCAGCGGGATGCCCGCCTTCTCGGCCGCGGGCCACAGCCAGTCGGCGCTGCCATCGGTGAGGAAGTGCCGGTTGTGCTCGTTGTGAAACGTGAAGCGCATACCGAGCATGCCCGGCTGCTTCTTCCACTCCGGCACCAGCGGCCGGCTCGCCGGGTCGGCCAGGTCGAGGCGTCCCATCACCGCGAACTTGTCGGGATGCAGGCGGGCGGCTTCGAGCGCGAGATCGTTGCGGTCGCCTTCCCATGACGGCGGCACGATGACGATGCGATTCACCCTCGCCAGCTCCATCTCGAACAGCAGCATGTCCTTGGTGACCGGGTAGGGCTTCTGCGCCTCGTGATCCCGGCCGGCCGGCCACGGCCGCGCCGGCGTGTTGGCGCCCCAGAGGTGGACTTGCGAGTCGGCGATCAGCATCGTGGCTCCTTTGTGAGAACGCGGCTGCCGGTTGCGTCGGGCAGCATACACCGCTATCGTCCGGCCATGCACCGGGAGCATCCGGAATACCTGGTGGAGACCGAGTGGCTCGCCGCCAGTCTCGACGATCCGACGCTGCGCGTGCTCGAGTGCACGGCGATCCTCCACCCGCTCGCGGACGGCGGCTATCGCGCGGAGTCCGGCCTGGCGACGTGGGCCAGCGGCCACATCCCGCGCAGCGGCTTCGCCGATCTGACCGGTGACCTCTCGGACCGGACGTCGCCGCTGCGCTTCATGATGCCGCCGCCCGAGCAGTTCGCCGCCGCCATGGGCGCGCTCGGCGTGGGAGACGGGACGCGCGTGGTGCTGTACGACCGCGCCGTCAATATGTGGGCCGCGCGTGTGTGGTGGATGCTGCGCGCCAGCGGCTTCGACGACGCGGCCGTCCTCAACGGCGGCTGGCGGAAGTGGACGCTCGAAGGCCGTCCCGTCTCGACGGACCCGTGCCCCTATCCGCCCGCGACGTTCGTCCCGCATCCGCGCCCGCAGCTCTTCGCCGACAAGTCGGCCGTCCTGGCCGGCCTTGGCGACCGCGCGACGTGTGTCGTGAACGCCCTGACCGAAGAGCAGCACCGCGGCACCGGCGGCGTGCACTATGGCCGCCCCGGTCGCATCGCCGGCAGCGCCAACGTCGCCGCCCGCGCCCTCGTCGACTCCACCCACGCCTACCTGCCGCTCGACGAGCTCCGCAAGCTCTTCACGGACTCCGGCGCGCTCGCCTCCGGCCGCGTGATCACGTACTGCGGCGGCGGCATCGCGGCCAGCAGCGACGCCTTCGTCCTGGCGCTGCTCGGCCACGAGAACGTCGCCGTGTACGACGCGTCGCTGTCGGAGTGGGCGGCGGATCCATCACTGCCGATGGAGCGGGGGTAGGGTCGTCAGAAACTTTCGGCATTGACACGATTCATTGAGGCCGCGGCGCGAGATACGCTGGATCAGCGCCACCGCAACACCGCCGACGTTCCCGCGGGAACGTCTGGTCCTACCGATCGGCCAGTTCATGTTGACGCCGCCGTGCTGGCCGATGGTGACGCGCCCGGCAACATCACCGAGGTCGGCGCCGACAGGAGGAGTCATACATGCTGAGACGTCGCGCGCTGGTCGCGGGCGTCATCGCAAGCGCCGTCGTCCCGCGCGCCGCCGGGACCCAGCCCGCGAAGGTCGCGCGCCTCGGCGTGCTCGTCTTCGGCACGCCGGAGACCGATGCCTTTCCCGTCATCCGCCGCGGATTGGCGCGACTGGGCTACGTCGAGGGACGGAACGTCGTCTTCGTGCATCGTTACGCGGAAGGTCAGCCGGAGCGGCTCGCCGATCTCGCGATCGATCTCGTTCGCGCGAAGCCCGACATCATCATCGCGGCCGGGGGTGACGTCGCGCCGTTCGCGAAGCGGGCGACCACCACCATACCGATCGTCATGATCGCCAGCGCGGATCCCGTTCAAGGTGGTCTCGTGGCCAGTCTCGCGCGCCCTGGCGGCAACGTGACCGGCGTGACGTTCGTGTCGTCGGAGCTGGCGGGCAAGCGTCTACAGTTCCTCAAGGAAGCGGCGCCAGCGGTTTCGCGCGTCGCGGTGCTGTGGAACCCGGACCACCCGGATGACGAGTTCCTGGCGACGCAAGCGGCGGGTCGGTCGCTGGGCGTGCACGTCGAGTCGCTCGAAGTGCGGCGCCCCGACGACATCGACCCCGCGTTTTCGCTGGCTCAGCGGGAGCGGAGGCAGGCCGTCATCGTGGTGTCGTCCAGGCTCATGACGGTGAACCGCGCACGGATCCTGACCTTGGCCGGCCAGAACCGTCTCCTGCTGGCGTCGGGCTGGGGCCCATGGGCAGCGGAGGGCGGCCTCCTGAGCTACGGGCCCGATCTGGACGTGGTCATCGGCAGCGCGGCGACGTACGTCGATCGCATCCTCAAGGGCGCCAGGCCGGCCGATCTTCCGGTCGAGCAACCGACGAAGTTCTCGCTGGTGATCAATGCGAAGACGGCCAGGACGTTCAGCCTCACGATCCCGCCGGCGCTGCTGCAGCGGGCCGATCGGGTGATCGAGTGACGCCAGCGTAGCTGTGCTTAGACCGGGGCGGCGGCCGCGCGCGGCCGGCGGCGGAGCCGCAGTATCGGCGGCAGCAGGAGCGCCAGCACCGGGATCAAGAGGATCGCCGCCGTGAGCGGCCGCGTCAGCAGGTCGACCACGCTGCCCTGGGCGATGAAGAGCGACTGGCGCAGCGTCTTCTCCATCATCGGGCCCAGCACGAGCGCGACGACCAGCGGCGAGGCGTCGACGCCGAGCTTTCGCAGCGCGTAGCCGAAGACGCCGAAGACGACGAGGATCCAGAGGTCGAGGTGGCTGTTGCTCAGGCTGAAGGCGCCGACCAGGCAGAGCAGCAGCACCAGCGTCGCGAGCACGTGCTGGGGCAGGCGCAGCACGCTGACGAACATGCCGACCAGCGGCAGGTTCAGGACCAGCAGGATGAAGTTGCCGACGTACATGCTCGCCACGAAGCCCCAGAAGACCTCCGGTCGCTGCACGATCATCAGCGGGCCGGGCTGAAGACCGTGGATGACGAGCGCGCCGAGGAGGATAGCCGTGGCCGGCGAAAACGGGATGCCGAGCGAGAGCAGCGGGACCATGGCGCCGGCGGTGGCGGCGTTGTTCGCGGCCTCCGGTGCGGCCACCCCCTCGATGGCGCCGTGGCCGAACCTTTCCGGCGTGCGCGACACCTTCTTCTCGACGTTGTAGGCGATGAACGTCGACAGCACTGCGGCCGGTCCGGGAATGAGCCCGGTGATGAAGCCGACCACGGAGCCGCGGCCGATGGGCGCCCACGCGCGACGCCACTCCTCGCGCGTGGGCAAGAGCTCGGACAGGCGCACGCTGACCACGCGCGCCTTCTTCAGACCCTGCTCGGCAAGGAGCAGGACCTCCGCCACGCCGTAGAGGCCCATGATGACCGGCACCAGATCGACGCCCTGGGAGAGCGCGACGGAGCCGAAGGTGAAGCGCCGCAGCGCCGTGACGGTGTCCATGCCCACGGTGCCGAGCGCCAGCCCGATGGCGACCATCACGAACGAGTGCACGACCGAGCCGCCCGACAGCCGCGACAGCAGCAGCAAGCCGCCGAGGGCGATCGCGAAGTACTCGGGCGGCCCGAAGCGGATGGCGAGATCGGCGAGCCAGGCGGCCGCCAGCATGATGCCGACGACGCCGATGCTGCCCGCGATGAACGAGCCGACCGCAGCCACGCAGAGGGCCGCGCCCGCACGGCCCTTGCGCGTGAGCTGGTAGCCGTCCATCAGCGTCACGATCGAGCCGGCTTCGCCCGGAACGTTGACGAGGATCGACGTCGTGGAGCCGCCGTACATGGCGCCGTAGTAGATGCCGGCAAGCATGATGAGAGCGGTGGCGGGATGGAGGCTGAACGTCGAGGGCAGGAGCAAGGCCATGGCGCCGACGGGGCCGATGCCGGGCAGCACGCCGACGATGGTGCCCACCAGCACGCCGAGGAAGCAGGCGAACAGGTTGGTCGGCGTCAGCGCGACGGTGAAGCCGTACGCGAGGCCGTCGAGCGGCCCCACTCAGCTCACCACGGTCCGCGCGGCAGCGGCACGTCGAGGAGCACGCCGAACACGTAGAACGACACGGCGGCGGTGAGGGCGCCCGTGACGGCGGCCGCACGCCAGGTGCTGCCGAGCCGTTGCAGGAGGACGGTGACGAAGCCGAAGGCGACGAGCGGATAGCCGACCCACGGCATCAGCAGGCAGAAGGCGACGAGCACGCCCACCGTGCTGACCGCGCGCCGTTGCGCCGCCGCATCGCGGACGCCTTCACGCGCGGCCGGCTGGCGCGCCGGCACGCGAAACGCGCGCGCCGTCATCGTCACGCCGACGATGCCGCCGAAGATGCCGACCAGGGTGGGGAAGAAGCCGGCGCCGGGCCGCGCCGTCGTGCCGTACGGCAATGCGAGCGCCATCGACAGGTAGATGCCGGCGGCCACGATGACGGCGAGCCCGACGATGCGCTCGAGCATTCTATTTTTTGATCATGCCCAGGCGGCGCAGGATATCGCCGTACTTCTTGTACTCGTCCCAGAGGTCGGCGCGCGCCCTGTCTCCGCTCTTGTAGTCGAGATCGACCGCACGCGTCTTCATGAGGTTCACGAACGTCGGCTCCTCCATCGCGACCTTGGCGGCATCGTGAATGTACTGCACGACCGCCGGCGGCGTTCCTTTCGGCGCCGTCAGCACGAACCAGGTGCCGAGGCCGGCGTCCCAGCCGAGCTCCTTGGCGGTCGGCGTGCTCGGGAAGGCCTCGTGCCGCTTCTGCTGGAAGACGACGAGCGTGCGCAGCTTCTTGCCCTCGACGAGCGGCTTCACCTCGCCGGGCTGCGCGACCACCGCGTCGACGTGGCCGCCGAGGAGCGCGGGGCTGCTCTCACCCCAGCCGGAGAAGGGAACGTGCGTGAACTTGAAGCCCGCCGCGCTCGCGAGCTGCTCGAGGCTGAGGTGGCTTCCCGTGCCTTCGCCGGGCGTCCCGACGCGATACTTCCCGGGGTTCGCCTTGGCCGCGTTCGCGAACTCGTGGACCGTCTTCCACGGCGCATCCTCACGCACCACGAGCAGCGGATAGAAGGCGATCGTGTTGATGATGGGCTGGTAGTCGTCGGGCGTCTTGTACGGCAGATCGTTGAGCTGCGGATGGATGACGAGCGTGGAGACCGGCGCCAGGATGACGGTGTAGCCGTCGGGCTTCGCCTGCGCCACCTCGGCCATGCCGACGGAGCCGCCGCCCCCCGGACGGTTCAGCACCGCCACGCCCTTCGGAAACTTCTTCTTCATGCCTTCCGCGAGCGGGCGCGCCACGATGTCGACCATGCCGCCCGCCGGATAGGCGGCCACGATGGTGAGCGCCCGCTCGGGATACTGCGCGGCGGCGGGCGCGACCCCGCCGAGGACGAGGGCAACGCTGAGCAGCGACACGAGCGCGTAGGACATGCGCGACCTCCAGATCCAGGTGTCGATCGGTGCCAGAGTGTGAGGGTGGCCGCTGCGAAATGTCAACGCCGCTCCGTTGATCCGCGCCACCTTCCGGGGTACGTTCCGGGCGGGGAGGGGACTATGAGCCGTATCGATCCCGTCTGGGCCACCGTTGCCGAGCTGTCCCGCGCCTACGGCGAGGGGACGCTGTCACCCGTCGACGTCGTCGACACCCTGCTCGAGCGGATCCGCAAGCGCGATCCGGCGCTGCACGCGTTCATCGCCGTCTACGAGGCGGACGCGCGCCTGGCCGCCGAGGCGGCGCACAAGGCGATCCGCGCGCGCCACCGCGTCGGCCCGCTGCACGGCGTGCCGGTCGGATTGAAAGATCTGGTGGACCTCGAAGGCCGCGTGACCACGGGCGGCTCGAAGGTGTGGGCGCAGCGGGTGTCGCCGGTGACGGCCACGCTGGCCGAGCGGCTGATCGGCGCCGGCATGATCGTGCTCGGCAAGACCCACACGGTGGAGTTCGCGATGGGCTCGTTCGGCACCAACACGCATCTCGGAACGCCGCGCAATCCCTGGGACCTCGCCGTCCATCGCACGCCCGGCGGCTCCTCCAGCGGCTCCGCCGTGGCCGTCGCGGCCGGCCTCGCGCCCGCCGCCATCGGCACCGACACGGGCGGCTCCGTGCGGCTGCCGGCGGCGTGGTGCGGCATCGTCGGGCTGAAGGTGACCGCCGGACGTATCAGCACCTACGGGGTGCTGCCGCTCAGCTCGACCCTCGACACGCCGGGACCGATGACCCGCTCCGTGGAGGACGCCGCGCTGCTCTTCCGCGTCTTGAACGGGCCCGACCCCCGCGATCCCCAGACGCTCGCGTGGCCGCCGAGCGATCCGCTGCCGGGGCTGCGGCGGGGCGTGGCCGGGCTCCGCCTGGCCATAATGCCCGACGCCGAGCGCAAGGACGTCGCCGCCGATGTGCTGGCCGCCTACGACGCCGCCGTCGACACCCTGGCGCGCCTGGGCGCCCGCATCGTGCGGCCGGCGTTGCCGCGCGGCTTCCGCGACTATGGCGCGGCCACCGGACGGATCATCGCCGCCGAGGGCTATCGCTTCGTCGGAAATCTGGTCGACGACATGAGCCTGCCCGTCGATCCGCACATCCGCCCGCGCATCCAGCCGGGGCGCGACATCTCCGCCCTCGACTACCAGCGGACGCTGGCGGAGCGGGAGCAGCACAAGCGCGAGTTCGCGGAGGCGCTCGCCGACACCGACGCGCTGCTGACGCCGACCGGGCAGACGGCGGCCATCCCGATCGATCGCGTCGATCAGTCGACGACGGCCGCGTACTTCACGCGGGCGGGGAACTACCTCGGCCTGTGCGGCCTCGCCGTCCCGAACGGCTTCACCGCGGACGGCTTGCCGACGTCGCTGCAGATTCTCTGCGCGCCGGGAGACGAAACGACCGCGCTGCGCATCGGCTGGGCCTACGAGCAGGCGACGGAGTGGCAGGCGCGCCGGCCTCCCGAGGGATGAGCCCCGCTCACTGACCGCCGGTGACGTCGATGGTCACGCCGGTCACGAAGTCGGCGTCCGCGGAGGCGAGGAAGCAGATCACCCGGGCCTGGTCCTCGGGCTGCGCGATCCGCCGCAACGGCACGCGCTCCACCTCGCGCGCCTGCTCCTCGGGCGACATGCCATCCCAGCGTGGGCGGAGTCGCGGGCTCAGCGTCAAGCTGGGCGCGATCGCGTTGACGGTGATGCCGTGCGGGCCCAGCTCGAGGGAAAGCTTGCGCGTCAGCGCGATGATGCCGCCCTTCGCCGTCGCATAGGCGCTGCTGCTGCTCGGGCTCAACCCGCGCCCGGCGATCGAGGAGATGTTGACGATCTTCCCCGCGCGCTGGCGCTTCATGACCGGCACCACCGTGTGCAGGAACAGGAAGGTCCCGGTCAGGTTGAAGTCGAGCAGCTGCTGCCACTCGGTGAGGCTCAGCTCCTCCACGGCGGCCGACGGCTTGCCGATGATCGTGCTGCCGCCGACGGCGTTGACGAGGATGTCGATGCGGCGGTGCGCGTCCACCGTCCGTCGCACGACGTTCTCGACCTGCGCGGCCTCGAGGCCGTCGGCCACGATGGCGTCGGCGGCCCCGCCGCCGGCGCGGATGACGCCAGCGACCTCCTCGGCGGCCGCCTTGTCGCGGTCGACCGCGACCACGATGCCGCCCTCGTGGCCGATGATCTCGGCGGTGGCCCGGCCGATGCCCCGGCCGGCGGCGGTGATGAGCGCGACGCGTCCCTGGAATCTCATGGCCGGGGAGTGTATCGCAGGCGCGCTCAGCGCGCCTGGCATTCGCGGTGGATGTCGCGCGAGAAGGCCGCCACCACCACCGCCACCAGCGCCGCCAGCAGTGCGAAGGTCATCCACGCGACGCCGTACGAGTCGAACGCCTCCAGGATCAGGCCGAAGATCGGCGCGCCGGTGAGCAGGCCGACGACGATCGCCCCGAACGACACGCCGCTCAGCAGGCCGGACTCCGTGGCGCCGCCGGCCTCCGCGCTGATGACGAAGTAGATTCCGACCCAGCCGTACGCGCCGACGCCGGCGGCGAAGGCGAGCAGCCCCGCCCACAGCGGCGCCGTGGTCGGGACCCATGCGTAGACCAGGAAGATCACCGCGGCCAGGACCGAGGTGAACACGAGCCACGGCGGGCGGCGTCCGGACGACCAGCGATCGCTGGCGGCGCCGAGGCCGAGGCGCGACACGGCGCCACCCGCCTGCGAGGCGGCGATGAGGACGCCGGTGGCAACGTGCGAGAAGCCGAGCGCCTGCACGCTGAACAGCGGCAGGTACGCGAGCACCGCCGACTGCACCATGCCGAGCACGACCCCGGCGCCGAACACGATGAGCAGCGCCGGGCGCCGCGTCCACGACCAGCTCAGCGCCGTGGGAGCGCGCGCGACGGTGGGGCGCGTCATCGGCGCCAGCGGCCGCCATGCGGCGACCACCGGCAGGGTGACCGCGACCGCGCAGGCGGCGACGGCGGCGCGCCACCCCCAGCGCGCGGCGATGGCCGGCAGCAAGAGCGCCGACAGCAGCCCGCCGAGCGTCAGTCCCATCTGCTTGATCCCCATCGCCACGCCGCGCTCGGTGAGCGGAAAGATGTCGACGATCGCCTTGCCGAGCACGGGATTGACCACGCTCCAGCCGGAGCCGGCGATGACGAGCCCGCCCAGGAAGAGCGCGAAGCGTGGCGCCACCGCCGCCGCGAGCAGACCGAGGCCGCCGACGGCCAGCGCGCCGAGCAGCGTGGGCCGCACGCCCCAGCGATCGGCGAGATGGCCGCCGGGCAGCGAGAACAGCAGGCCGCCCACGTACACGGACGGCACGATGAACGCCACTTCCAGGCGCGTGAGCGCGAAGCCGTCGACGAGACTGGGCGTGAGCGGCGACGCGCCCAGCATTCCGAACGCGCCCAGACCGTAGGCGGCGGTGAGCACCGCGAGCAGCGTCCAGCGCTGGGGCATCGAGCTACAGGGTCAGGTCGTGGACGACGCCGCGGAGGTCCATTTCGTACTCGAGACCGATGATGGGCGGGTGGCTGGGATACCAGCGCACGCCGTGGACCGCCGCCGGTCCGGCCACGCCGAGGAGGACGTCGCGGACGAAGGGCTCGATCGGGTGCGGCGTGTAGACGTCGATGGCCGTGACGTCGCGCCAGTCGGCGCCGAGCCCGCGCAGGCGCGTCTGCATGACGCCCATGACGAACGTCGCCTTCTCGCGCATCGCGTCGGGCGAGGTCTCGCCGCGCCGCACGATCCGCTCGGCGGCGAGCTCGACGACCTCGCCGGAGCCGGCCACCACGAACGTCGGCCGCGGCGTGGGCTCGGGCACCGTGTAGGCGAACGCGTAGAGCGAGGGCTCCGCGGGCGCGGCCACGATCGGCGCCACGTTGGTGCGCGCGATCGGATTGCCGCCGTCGACGAGCAACCCCCAGGCCTCGAGCTGCGCGCGGTAGCCGCCGTTGAACTCGGCGAAGCCCTCGAAGGTGAACGGCTTCGGGCTTCGCAGCGCGATGGCGCACAGGGCGGCGCGCGGTCGGCGCGCGTCGCGGAGATGGCGATCGATGAGCGCGAAGCCGTCGCGCCAGGGGATCGGCGCGCGCAGCGTCGCGTGGACGACCTGGTGCCCCGGCATGGCTACCACGCCGGACGAATAGGGCGCGATGCCGGGAAGGAAGCGGTACTGGCCGTTCGGGACGTCACGCATGCGCCGCATGCTAGCATTTCGAGCATGCGGCCCGGGCAGGACGACGCGCGATGACACCGGTGCGCGCGGTGCTGGTCGGCGCCGTGCTCGGCCTCGCCATCGTCCTCGTCGCGCTCACGCTGCAGACGCCGGCGGTGCCGACATACGCGCCGACGCCGCCCGAGACCCGCGAGGCGGGGCCGGGGCTGGTGGGGCCCGTCCTCTATACCGTCGACGCCACCGCGCCCGACGCGTGGCGGTACTTCTCGTTCCGTCTGGGCTCGATCGTGGAGGCGCCAAGCCCGCGCGGGTGGGATCTCGCGTTCCGACGGTACTCGATCATTGCCGGCGACGGCGTCGGCATCCGCGATCTCGGCGAGGCGCGGCTCGAGGACGTGCGTACGGTGCCGACCACCGGCTACGTCGGGAACGAGGGCCGTGGCGAGCCGCGCAATCCCGCCATCGCGTCCTGGTACCGCTACGGGTTCTTCTCCCACGTGCTGAGTCCCAAGCCGCACGTGTGGGCGCTGCGTACCGCCGACGGCCGCTACGCCAAGCTCGAGATGGTCGGCTACTACTGCCCCGGCGCGCGGCCCGGCTGCCCGACGTTCCGCTACGTCTATCGAGGGGACGGCTCGACCGCCGTCGACGCGTCGGCGGCGCCGGCGACGCCTCTCCAGCGGGATGCTAGCATCGGCCATGCCGTGCCCGCGCTGCCAGCACGCTAACCGCCCCGGCGCACGCTTCTGCGAGGAGTGCGGCACGCCGCTGCCACGGGCGTGCGGCGCGTGCGGGGCGGCCCTGTCTGCGACGGCGAAGTTCTGCCCCGAGTGCGCGCATCCCGCCGGCGCGCCGCCGCCGCGCCAGTTCGGCTCGCCGGAGACCTATACGCCCCGGCACCTCGCGGAGCGAATCCTGACGTCGAAGTCCGCGCTCGAAGGCGAGCGCAAGCAGGTGACCGTGTTGTTCGCGGACCTGAAGGGCTCGATGGAGCTGCTCGCCGATCGCGATCCCGAAGAGGCGCGAAAGCTCCTCGATCCCGTCCTCGAGCGGATGATGGACGCCGTCCATCGCTACGAGGGCACCGTGAACCAGGTGATGGGCGACGGCATCATGGCGCTGTTCGGCGCGCCGCTGGCGCAGGAGGATCACGCCTCGCGCGCCTGCTACGCGGCGCTGCGCATGCACGATGTCGTCGGCCGCTACGCCGAGGAGCTCCGCCGGACGCACGGGGTCGACGTGCAGATCCGCGTCGGGCTGAACTCCGGCGAGGTCGTCGTCCGCTCCATCGGCAACGACCTCCACATGGACTACACGGCCGTCGGGCAAACCACGCATCTCGCCGCTCGCATGGAGCAGCTCGCCCGACCGGGAACGACGCTCATGAGCGCAGCCACGCTGCGCGGCGCCGAGGGCTACGTCGAGGTGAAGTCGCTGGGGCCGATGCCGATCAAGGGCCTGCCGGAGCCCGTCCCCGTCTACGAGGTCGTCGGCGCGGGGACGGTACGGACGCGCCTGCAGGCATCCGTCGCCCGCGGCCTCACTCGCTTCGTGGGGCGCGACGCGGAGCTCGAGCAGCTGCGGCAGGCGCAGGAGCACGCGGCGCGCGGCCGGGGTGAGGTCGTGGCCGTCGTGGGCGAGGCCGGGGTGGGAAAGTCACGGCTGTTCTACGAGTTCATCCACTCACACCGCACGCAGGGCTGGCTGATCCTCGAGTCCAGCTCCGTCTCGTACGGCAAGGCGGCGCCGTGGCTGCCGCTCGCGGACTTGCTCAAGAATTATTTCAAGATCGCCGACCGCGACGACACGCGCGCGATCCGCGCCAAGGTCACCGGCATCCTTCTCACGCTCGACGAGGGCTTGAAGGACAGCATCGCGCCGGTGCTCTGGCTCCTCGACGTCTTGCCCGACGATCACGAGTTCCTCCGCCTGGGGCGTCAGGCGCGGCAGGCCGCCGCGGTGGAGGCCGTGCGTCGCGTGCTCCTGCGGGAGACCGCGAGCCAGCCGGTGCTGGTCGTGTTCGAGGACCTGCACTGGATCGACGCCGAGACGCAAGCGTTCCTCGACGCGTTCGTGGACAGCCTGCCGAGCGCGCGGGCGCTGCTCGCGGTCAACTACCGCCCCGAGTACCGCCACGCCTGGGGCGGCAAGACCTACTACCGCCAGCTCCGCATCGACGTCCTGCCGCCGGGGACGGCGGAGGCGCTGCTCGAGCCACTGCTCGGCGACGACCCGAGCCTGGCGCCGCTGCGCCGGCTCCTCGTCGAGCGCACGGAGGGCAATCCGCTCTTTCTCGAGGAGAGCGTGCGGTCGCTCGTGGAGACGCAGGTGCTCGTCGGCGAGCGCGGCGCCTACCGGCTCGAGAAGGAGCCCGGCGCCATCCAGGTGCCGGCCACGGTGCAGGCGATTCTGGCTGCCCGCATCGATCGCCTGCCGTCGGACGACAAGCGGCTACTCCAGACGGCGTCCGTGATCGGCAAGGACGTTCCGTGGACGCTCCTGCTCGCCGTCGCGGAGCTCTCGGAGGACGAGCTGCGGCGCGGCCTGGCGCGCCTTCAAGCCGCCGAGTTGGTGTACGAGGCGAAGCTGTTTCCGGATCTCGAGTACACGTTCAAGCACGCGCTCACCCACGAGGTCGCCTACGGCAGCCTGCTCCACGGCCGGCGGCGAGTCGTGCACGGCGAGGTCGTGGCCGCCATCGAGCGCCTGCACGCCGATCGGCTCGCCGAGCACTTCGAGCGGCTCGCGCACCACGCGTTTCGCGGCGAGCTCTGGTCGACCGCGCTGCGCTATCTGGAGCAGACGGGCACGGCGGCCACGCAGCCGAGCATCGACGCCGTCCTCGGCGGACCGGAGAGCCCGGGCAATCTGTGGTGGCGCGGCATCCACCAGCGCGCGCTCATGCTGGCCACCCGTGACCGCGCGGTGGCCTCCGACTTCGGCCATTTCGCCCAGGCGGTCACCGGGAATTTCCGCCTCGGCCAGATCCATCACTCGCTCGGTGATTACGACAAGGCGGCCGCCGCACTGAACCACAACATCGCCGCCCTCGAGGGAGATCTGCGGCGGCAGATGTTCGGGCTCGCCGGGCTGCCGTCCGTATTCTCGCGCGCCTGGCTCGCCCTGTGCCTGGCCGAGCAGGGCGCCTTCGATGCCGGCCGGGCGGTCGCCGACGAGGCGGTGGCGATCGGCACGGCCGAGGACCATGCCTTCAGCCTCGCGGTCGCGCACTTTGGCGCCGGGATCGTCCACGCCCGCCGCGGAGAGCTCGCGGCGGCCATCGCCGCGCTCGAGCAGGGGCTCGTGATCAGCCGCGTCGGCGACATCCCGATGCTCTTCCCGCTCATCGCCTCGCCGCTGGGCTGGGTGTACGCGCTTGCCGGACGCCACGACGACGGTCTCGGCCTGCTCCGCGAGGCGCTGGAACGCGCGGAGGTGATGCAGCTCGGCGCCAATCATGCGCAGCGCCTGGTGTGGTACGGCGACGCCCAGCGGGTGGCGGGACAGCTCGACGCCGCACGCCGCTCGGCCGCGCAGGCGCTGGAGGCGGCACGGGTGAGCGGCGAGCGGGGACACGAGGCGTACGCGCGCCAGCTCCTCGGTGAGCTCGCGGCACGCTTCGCCGATACGGAGGCCGCCGGCGAGCACCATCGCGCCGCGCTGGCGCTCGCCGACGGCCTGGGGATGCGGCCGCTCGCGGCGGCCGCGGCTAGCTGCCTTCCTTCACCTCGATGATGTCGTCGGCCATGACACCGTGGGCTTCGCGGTGGACGGCCGCGGCGGCTTCCTTGCTCGGGGCCTCGACGAGGCAGAAGACCTTTCCGGTCCCCTCGTCGAACCAGTAACGCAGGTAGTTCACGCCGTACTTGTGCTGGACCTCCAGATCCTTGCGATGCGCGTGTGCCAGCGCGTCGGTCGTCGCTCCTTCGACCTTGTTGTGCACGTCCAGGTAGAGCGGCATCCGAAAGCCTCCTCTGACGAATCGATGCGGTGGGCTAATGTGCGCCGGAGGCACGCAGCAAGTCAAGCGCCGCCGGCCGCCTGGCCCCTGCGCTAAGATGGGGCGCGTCCGACAGGCAAGGAGGCTTCGGTGGCCAAGCACACGATCGCGGTCATTCCCGGTGACGGCATCGGCAAGGAAGTGGTGCCGGAAGGGCTGCGCGTCCTCGACGCGGCGGCCCGCAAGTTCGGGTTCGCCCTCCAGCTCGATCACTTCGACTGGTCGTGCGATTACTACCTGAAGCACGGCACGATGATGCCGGAGAACTGGAAGGAGCAGATCGGCCGGCACGACGCGATCTACTTCGGGGCGGTGGGGTGGCCGGCCGCGGTGCCCGACCACGTGTCCTTGTGGGGCTCGCTCATCAAGTTCCGGCGCGACTTCGACCAGTACGTGAACCTGCGGCCCTGCCGGCTGATGCCGGGCATGCGCACCCCGCTGGCCGATCGCAAGCCAGGCGACATCGACTTCTTCGTCATCCGCGAGAACACGGAGGGCGAGTACTCGAGCGTGGGCGGCCGGATGTACGAGGGCACCGAGCGCGAGGTCGTCTTCCAGCAATCGGTCTTCTCGCGCAACGGCGTGGATCGCATCTTGAGATACGCCTTCGAGCTGGCGCGCCGCCGGCCGAAGAAGCACCTCACGTCGGCCACCAAGTCCAACGGCATCTCGATCACGATGCCGTACTGGGACGAGCGCGTGGAGTCGATGGGGCGGCAGTACGCCGACGTGCGGTGGGACAAGTTCCACATCGACATCCTCGTCGCTCACTTCGTCCAGCACCCCGACTGGTTCGACGTGGTGGTCGCCTCGAATCTCTTCGGCGACATCCTGTCGGACCTGGGACCGGCCTGCACCGGAACGATCGCCATCGCGCCCTCCGGCAACATCAACCCCGAGCGTGTGTTCCCGTCGCTGTTCGAGCCCGTGCACGGCTCGGCGCCCGACATCTACGGCAGGGGCATCGCGAATCCGATCGGCGCCATCTGGGCGGGAGCCATGATGCTCGAGCATCTCGGCCACGCCGAGGCCGGCGCGGCCATCGTGAAGGCGATCGAGACGGCGCTGGAGCCGAAGTCGGGCGCGCCGCGCACGCCGGACCTCGGCGGCCGCGCGACTACGGCCGATCTCGGCAAGGCGATCGCCGATGCGCTCTAGAACCTTTCCCGAGGCGCGCCACGGCTTTGCCGGGGCGTGCCGAGCGTTGGGGGGTGTGGGGGGCCATATCGGGGCCCCCCACGTATGTTGATCCGCGAGATCCGGGCGGACCACTATGTCATCCCGCTGCCGACCGCGCTCTCGGACAGCACGCACGGGACGATCGAGGGGTTCGAGCTCGTCACCGCCCGCGTGCAGGACGCCGAGGGCGCGGAGGGCGTGGGCTACACCTACACGGTCGGCGCCGGCGGCGCGGCCGTGCACGCGCTGATCGCGCGCGACCTCGCGCCGCGCCTGCGTGGCCGCGAGGCGGAGCGCATCGAGGAGCTGTGGCAGGCGATGTGGTGGGCGATCCACTACGGCGGGCGCGGTGGGTTCGCGGCGCTCGCCATCTCCGCCGTCGACATCGCGCTGTGGGACCTGCGCGCACGCCGGCAGCGCGCGCCGCTGTGGCAGCTGCTCGGCGGCTTCGATCCGCGTGTGCCGTGCTACGCGGGCGGCATCGACCTCGACTTCTCGCTCGACGCTCTCCTGAAGCAGACCGACGAGAACCTCGCGCGCGGCTTCCGCGCCATCAAGATGAAGGTCGGGCGCCCGTCGCTGCGCGAGGACGTGGAGCGCGTGCGTGCGATGCGGTCGCACCTCGGCGCCGAGTTCCCGCTGATGGTGGACGCCAACATGCGCTGGAGCGTCGACGAGGCGATCCGGGCGGCCCGCGCGCTGGCGCCGCTCGAGCCGGTGTGGCTGGAGGAGCCGACCATCCCCGACGACGTGCCGGGCCACGCGCGGATCGTGCGCGACGGCGGCCTGCCCGTGGCCGCCGGCGAGAACCTGCACACGCTGCACGAGTTCCGCGCGCTCATCGAGGCGGGCGGGGTGACGTTCCCCGAGCCCGATGTCACGAGCTGCGGCGGTGTCACCACGTTCATGAAGGTCTGCCATCTCGCGGAAGCGTTCAACCTGCCGGTGACGTCGCACGGCGCCCACGACATCACCGTGCACCTGCTGGCGGCGGCGCCGAACCGCTCATATCTGGAGGCGCACGGCTTTGGCCTCGACCGCTTCATCGCGAAGCCGCTCCGCATCGACGGCGGCGCCGCCGTGGCCCCCGACCGGCCCGGCCACGGCGTGGAGTTCGACTGGAAAGCGCTCGAGCGCGTGCGGGCCGCGTGATGGCACGGCCCACGCGCTTTCTCAGCACCCCCTACGGCGCCTATCTCGCGCGCGAGGTGCCCCGGCCCGATCCCGTGCTGACGCACACGGGGCCCGGCACGCCGTGCGGCGAGTACCTGCGCCGGTTCTGGCAGCCCGTGGCGTTCGCGCGCGATCTCGTCGACGTGCCGCGTCGGATCCGGATCATGGGCGAGGATCTCGTGGTCTTTCGGGATCGCTCGGGCCGCGTGGGCGTGCTCCAGCTCCACTGCACGCATCGCGGCACGTCGCTCGAGTTCGGCATCCCGACCGAGCGCGGGCTGCGCTGCTGCTATCACGGCTGGGTGTTCGACGTCGACGGCCGCATCGTGGAGACGC
Source organism: Candidatus Methylomirabilota bacterium (assembly GCA_036556545.1). Taxonomy (GTDB): domain Bacteria; phylum Methylomirabilota; class Methylomirabilia; order Rokubacteriales; family CSP1-6; genus AR12. The sequence goes on along the minus strand of DATBJF010000121.1, from coordinate 40,521 downwards.
CGGGCGAGCCGCCCGATAGCACGCTGCGCCACCGGCTCTGCCAGGGCGCCTATCCGACGCACGAGCTCGGCGGCCTCGTTTTCGCCTACATGGGGCCGCCCGCGCTGCGGCCGGTGTTTCCGACGTACGACACGTTCGATCTCCCCGGCTTCGCGCTCCATCCCGCGGCGGGGTTCGTGCTCCCGTGCAACTGGCTCCAGGTGAAGGACAACTCGATGGATCCGGTGCACACGTCGTTCCTGCACGCCCTCAGCAGCGGCTATCACTTCACGCCGGCGTTCGGCGCGCTCGCCGAGCTCGAGTGGCAGGAGACGCCGTACGGGATGATCTACATCGCCACCCGCCGCGTCGGCGACTTCGTGTGGGTGCGGATCTGCGACTTCATGGCGCCGAACGTCCACCAGTTCACGCGCGAGCTGGAGGAAGCGGTGGGCGAGCGCGTCGGCTACCGGCCGGTCGTCATCCGCTGGGCGGTGCCGCTCGACGATACGGCCACGATGAACTTCGAGCTGGCGCAGGTGGATCCGGCGTGGGGACTGACGCCGGCCCAGATCGCCCGGCCCGGCTTCGGGCAGTCGGCCGACCGGCCCTACGAGGAGCGCCAGCGCCACCCGGGTGATTACGACGCGCAATCGAGCCAGCGCACGATCGCGGTCCACGAGCTCGAGCATCTGGCGTCGACCGATCGCGGCGTCATCATGCTGCGCAAGATCATCCGCGATGGCATCCGGGCGGTGGAGGCGGGCGAGACGCCGCGCGGTGTCAGCCTCGGACCGGCGCCGACGATCGGCACGCACTGCCAGGACACGGTCTTGAAGATTCCCGCGCCAGGCACGCCGGAAGAGGATCGCGCGCTGCTTCGTGCCACCGGCCGCCGCGTCGTGGCCGGGGACGTTCGCTAGCCCACCAACGTTCGTATCGCGGCCAGGTCGCGCTCGGTCTGCGTGCGCCGCATCAGCACGGCGTCGTCGAAGCCGAGCGCGGCCAGGCGCTGCAGCCGCTCGGCGGCGACGTCGGGGGCGCAGCGCAGATGGAACGGCTCCCCGTCGCCGAGTGACGTCGTGGCGGCGGCGAGATCGATCTCGATGTTGGTGACGATCGCGCGGCGACCGCCGGCCTCGCGGTAGCGCCGGATGCCCTCGGCCAGCGTCGCGTAGCTCGTCTTCGCCGCGGACGCGATCCAGCCGTCGAACTCCGTGGCCGCGCGCGTGATCCATTGCTTGCCGCGCCACGAGCCGATCAGCACCGGTGGGCCGCCGAGCGCGGCCGGCCACGGCGTGAGGCGTGCCGCGCCGACCTGCTCGCCGCACCAGAGGCGTCGCATCACCGCCAGTCCCTCGTGCAGCTCGCGCATCCGCGCGTCGAAATCGACGCCGACCGCCTCGAAGTCGGCGCGCGTCGAGCCGGCGCCGACGCCGAGGAGCAGCCGGCCGCGACACACGAGGTGCGCGGCCAGGATCCGGTGCGCCAGCTCCACCGGGCGGCGGAGCGGCACTTGCAGGATGCACGTCCCGACGGTGAGGCGCTCGGTGGCCGTCGCGGCCACCGACACGGCGATCAACGGGTCGGGCAGGATGAAGCCGCGGCCGATGGCGTCGAAGCACCACAGGCCGTCGAAGCCGGCGCGCTCGATCAGGCGAGCGCCGGCCACGAGCGCGTCGCCGGTCAGCGGACTGCCGTCGGGCGCCGTCATGGGAAGATTCACGCCGAGTCGCATGAGTCCCCGCATCCTGCCGGGCGCCCGCCGTCCCGTCAAGCCGCGGGCATGTCGGTTGCTACGTCGGAGAGCGCAAGGGGGGAGCCATGACACCGATCCTCATCGCCCTGCTGCTGGCCGCCTCGACCGGGCAGACGTCCGTGCCGACCGCGGAGAACTTCGCGGCGTGCAACGCCGAGGCGCGCGACGCCGTCAAGCGACCGACCGTCGACTCGCCCGCGGCGTCGCCGATCATGAAGGATGAGCAGCGCGCCGGCGCGGCGCGGCGCGGCGAGTCCGATCGCTCCGACGATCCGCAGCTCACCGGTATCGATGCCGAGGGCGCCAAGAATCCGGCCTACCAGGCCGCGTATCGCACCTGCATGCGAAAGAGCGGTTTCTAAGCGGCTTCTCTCTCGCGTCAAAGTTCGCCAGGTTTCGTGCTTTCGTGTGCTTAGATGAGTTCGTTCCCCGTTCGTTCTTTCTCGCCCGGGCGCACCGCTCGGATCTCTCGTCGACGCGAGGAGGTGGTTGATGCCCTTGTGGGCCGCCCCGCTCGTGGCCCTTGCGTTGACGCAGATCGCCGTGCTGGCCACCTCCGTCTACTTGCACCGTACGCTCGCGCATCGCGCGCTGTCCGTCCATCCGGTGGTCGATGCCGTGTTCCGCGCCGTGCTGTGGGTGACCACCGGCCAGGATCGACGGCAATGGGTGGCCGTGCACCGCAAGCACCACGCGTTCACCGACTGTGACGGTGATCCGCACAGCCCGCGGCTGCTGGGATTCTGGCGCGTCCAGCTGCTGAACGTGTATTACTACGCGCGCGAGGCGCGGAACCCCGAGACGCTGCGCCGGTTTGCGCCCGATCTCGAGCCCGATGTGCTCGACCGCCTGCTGTTCTCGCGCGGGACGATCGGCCTCGGCGCGGGCATCGCCGCCTTGTGCGTCGTGCTCGGTCCCGCCGCCGGCCTGCTGGCGGCGGCCGTGCACGCCGTGCTGTACGTCTTCGTCCTCGCGCCGCTCATCAACGGGCTCGGCCACTGGCGCGGCTCGCAGAACTTCGACAACACCGCCTACAACTCGCGGCTCATGGCCTGGGTGACCGGTGGCGAGAGCCTGCACAACAACCACCACGCCCATGCGCGCTCACCCAAGTTCAGCATGCGGCGCTGGGAGTTCGATCCGTCGTGGCCGGTGATCCGCGTGCTCGTCGCCGCGCGTCTCGCCGCCATCGTGCGCCCGCCGGTCCGCCTCCCGGCGCGCTGAACGGCGCGCCGGCGCCGCCGGCCGCCGCTTGCGTTCGGTCGCCGGCCCGCGCATCATCGTCGCCACATCGCATCGCGAGGAGGTGGTCCGCTCGATCCTGCCCGGTCCGAACACCGCGGAGCTCACCCGACCCGCAGCATGGAGGCGACGATGCCCCATTATCTGAGCGACGAGGAATTGCGACGGACGGCGCCCGCAGAGCTGGCGTCCTTCCAGTCACCGGTGCCCACCCAGATCGTGTCGAACGGCGAATTCAATCCGCTCCCGCAGACCCCCGAGCAGCAGCGCGTCGAGGCGCGCATCAAGCAGCTCTCCGACGAGCTGAGCCCGAAGCACGGCATGAACCGGCGCCAGTTCCTGGCCAGCAGCGCCGGCATGGCCACCGCGTTCCTCGCCATGAACGAGGTGTTCGGGCGCGTCTTCGACGTGAGCCTGGCCGAAGCGCAGCAGCCGGGCGTGGCCACCGCCCGCTCCGGCGCGCTGGCCGGGCAGTTCATCGTCGACGTCCAGACGCACTTCGTGCGCGACGACTTCAACCAGGCGGGCCTCCTGGACCTCGCCAAGTACGCGAAGAAGAACTGGAACCCCGCCATCACCGGCGAGAACGACCTCGCGCGCTTCAAGTTCGAGAACTACGTGAAGGAAGTGTTCGTCGACAGCGACACGAAGGTGGCGCTCCTGTCCGGCGCGCCGTTCGACGATCCCACGTGGGATCTGCTGAGCAACGACCAGATCGCGGCCGCGCGCGCCTCCATCAACCGCATCGCCGCCTCGCGCCGACTCCTCGGCCACGCGGTCTTCACGCCGAAGAAGGCCGGCTGGATGGACGAGGTCGATCGCGCCATCGCCGTGCTGAAGCCGGACAGCTGGAAGGGTTACACGATCGGCGACCCGCTGTTTCCCTCGAAGCTCGGCTCGTTCTGGCGGCTCGACGACGAGAAGCTGATGGGCCCGTTCTACGAGAAGATCGTCAAGGCGGGGACGCCGACGGTCTGCATCCACAAGGGCCTGCTCCCTCAAGATTACGAGAAGTCGTGGCCCAGCGTGTGGCAGTACGCCACCGTCGACGACCTGGGCAAGGCGGCCAAGGACCATCCGAACGTCAACTTCGTGATCTATCACGGCGCCCTCCGCGCCTTCCTCGAGCCGCCGGATGTCGCGCTGGCGGAGTTCGATCAGACCGGGCGCATCAAGTGGGCGACCGACCTCGCCGAGATCCCGTCCAAGTTCGGCGTGAGCAACGTCTACGGCGAGATCGGCACCGCCTTCGCCAACTCGGCCGTGGCCAACCCGCGTTTCGCGGCCGCGTTCATCGGCACCCTCGTTCGCGGGCTCGGGGCCGATCACGTGCTGTGGGGCTCCGACTCCGTGTGGTACGGCTCGCCGCAGTGGCAGATCGAGGCGCTGCGCCGGCTCGAGATCCCGGTGGAGATGCAGAAGAAGCACGGGTTCGCGCCGCTCGGCGCCGCCGACGGCGTGGTGAAGTCGGCCGTCTTCGGCGGCAACGCGGCGCGTCTCTACAACATCCACCAGCGCGCGGCGCTCGGCACGATCACCAATGACAAGATCGCGGCCATCAAATCCGAGTACGTCGCGGAGGGCGGCCTTCGTTCGAACACGCGCTACGGGTACGTCCACCGTCCTTCTGTAGCGTAGACCGTCCGCGTTCCGGCCGGCCGGCGACAGCGCCCGAGCGCGCGGGTCCTGTCGCCGGCGCCACCCCCGCGCTCGGGCGCTGTCGCGGCCAGGTAACGCTCGCGGTGTACGATACCGCCCGGAGGACGGACATGTCGATCAAGGGCAAGGCGTACATCGCGGGCGTGTTCGAGCATCCGACGAGGAAGGCGGACGACAAATCCGTGGCGCAGCTGCATGCGGAGAGTGCGCGGGGAGCGCTGGCGGATGCGGGGCTGGCGTTCGCGGATGTCGACGGCTATTTTTGCGCCGGTGACGCACCCGGCCTCGGCGGGCTGTCGATGGCGGACTACATGGGACTCAAGCTGCGGCACATCGATACCACCGAGACCGGCGGGTCGTCCTACGTCGTGCACGTCGGCCACGCCGCGGAAGCCATTGCGGCCGGGCGCTGCAATGTGGCGCTCATCACGCTCGCCGGGCGGCCACGCGCCGAAGGGATGGCCACCGGCACCGCACCGCGGAATTACGGGGCGGCGCCGGATGTGGCGTTCGAGTTTCCGTTCGGGCCGACCGTGGTGAATCAGTACGCGATGGCGGCCATGCGGCACATGCATCAGTACGGGACGACGAGCGCGCAGCTGGCGTGGATCAAGGTGGCGGCGTCGGAGCACGCGCAGCACAACCCGCATGCGCTGCTGCGCGACGTGGTGACGGTTGACGACGTGGTCGGCTCGCCGATGGTGGCCGATCCGCTGCACCGGCTCGACTGCTGCGTCATCACGGACGGCGGCGGCGCCATCGTGGTGGCGCGGCCCGAGGTGGCCAGAGGCCTGGGGCGGCCCCGGGTGCGGGTGCTCGGCGCCGGGGAGGCCGTGAAGCACCAGGCGGGCGGCAGGATCGATCTCACCTATACGGGGGCGGCCTGGTCGGGGCCGGCCGCGTTCGGGGAAGCGGGTGTGCGACCGGCCGACGTGAAGTACGTGTCGATCTACGACAGCTTCACCATCACCGTGCTGATCACGCTCGAGGACCTCGGCTTCTGCGACAAAGGGCAGGGCGGCAAGTTCGTGGCCGACGGCAACTTGATCTCCGGCGTCGGCCGGCTGCCGTTCAATACCGACGGCGGCGGCCTCTGCAACAACCATCCCGCCAACCGGGGCGGGCTCACGAAGGTGGTGGAGGCGGTCCGCCAGCTGCGGGGTGAGGCGCACCCGAAGGTGCAGGTGAAGAATTGCGACGTCGCCCTCGCCCATGGGACGGGCGGCTCGCTGGCGACGCGCCACGGCAGCGCCACGCTGATCATGGAGCGCGAGTCGTGAGCGCTCCCGCGCGCACCATCCCGGCGCCGCCCGTGAGCACGGAGACGAAGCCGTTCTGGGACGCCGCCGCCGCCGGCACGCTGCTGCTCAAGCGCTGCGAGGCGTGCGGCGAGCGCCACTACTATCCTCGGGCCGTCTGCCCGTTCTGCGGCAGCGACCGGACAGCGTGGCAGGAGGCGTCCGGGCGTGGAACGATTTACTCCTACAGCGTGTTCCGCCGCGCGCCGGTTCCGTATGCCATCGCCTACGTGACCCTCGAGGAAGGCCCGACCATGCTGACGAACATCGTCGAGGCCGACCTCGACGCCATCCGCATCGGCCAGCGCGTGCGCGTGCGGTTCGTGCCCAGCGATGGCGGCCCGCCCGTCCCGATGTTCGCCCCCGCGTAGGCCTCGCGTTTGCACTGAGCGTCGGCTCGACCGAGGAGGTGTCGCATGGCACGGCAGACGTCGCGGAAGGCTGGACTGCAATCGACGGCACGCAAGCGCGCCGGTGCCCGTCACGAGGCGGCGTCGGCGCCGGCCACCCGGAAGGTTGCCGGGGCCTTCGGCCGCGAGCGTGGGGTGGCCGCCATGCGCCGCGCCGCGCCGCCAGCGATGGCCAGCGTGAACCCGGCCACCGGCGAGACGCTGCGGATGTTCGACACGCTGACCGCGCATCAGGTCGGCCAGCGCCTCGAACGCGCGGTGACGGCCTTCCGCGCCTACCGGCGGACGTCCTCTGCGGACCGGGCGCGGTCGATGCAGCGGGCGGCCGACATTCTCGAGACGAAGCGCGACCAGTATGCGCGGTTGATGACGGTCGAGATGGGCAAGCCGATCGGCGCCGCCCTCGAGGAGGTCCTCAAGTGCGCGCGCGGATGTCGCTACTATGCCGAGCACGCGGCGGCCATGCTGGCGGACGAGGCGGTCGCCACGCCGCCGACGCGCAGCGTCGTGCGCTTTCAGCCGCTCGGGGCGGTGCTCGGCGTCATGCCGTGGAACTTTCCCTTCTGGCAAGTGTTTCGCTTCGCGACGCCGGCGCTCATGGCGGGCAACGTCGTGCTCCTCAAGCACGCGTCGAACGTCCCCCAGTGCGCCGTCGCCATCGAGGACGTCTTCGCCGCCGCCGGCTTCGCGCCGGGCGTATTCCAGACATTGCTCATTCCGTCGGCACGGGTGAACGAGCTGCTCGACGACGATCGCGTGGTCGCCGCCAGCGTCACCGGCAGCGAGGCCGCGGGGAGCGCCGTCGCGGGGCGCGCGGGCAGCCGGATCAAGCCGACGGTACTGGAGCTCGGCGGCAGCGATCCATTCATCGTCATGCCGAGCGCCGACGTGGCGGAGGCGGCGCGCACCGCGGTCACCGCGCGGATCATCAACAACGGGCAGTCGTGCATCGCCGCCAAGCGATTCATCGTCCACGCCGACGTCTACGACGACTTCACGGGCCGCTTCGTGGAGGGCATGCGGAGTCTCCGCGTGGGCGATCCGCTGAATCCCGAGACACAGCTCGGGCCGCTGGCGACATTCGAGCAGCGCGACATCCTGGACGCGCAGGTGCGGAAGTCCGTCCGAGCCGGCGCGCGCCTCCTCACGGGCGGCCACGCGCTCGACGGGGCGGGCGCCTACTACGCGCCGACGGTGCTGGTCGACATTCCGCGCGACAGTCCGGCGGCGCGCGAGGAGCTGTTCGGGCCCGTCGCCTTGTTGTTCCGAGCCCCGGACGCTGACGCCGCCATCCGTCTCGCGAACGACACGCGCTTCGGACTCGGTGCGAGCGTGTGGACCAACGACGCCGCCGAGCGCGACCGCTTCGTCGACGAGATCGAAAGCGGCATGGTCTTCGTGAACGCCCTCGTGGCCTCGGATCCGCGGCTGCCCTTCGGCGGCATCAAGAAGTCCGGCTACGGGCGCGAGCTGTCGGTGTACGGTCTGCGCGCGTTCGTCAACGTGAAGACCGTGTCGATCCGGGACAGGGGCGAGGGCGAGCCGGGCCGCGCGACAGAGTGAGGGCGATCGCGTACACTCCTCTTCGTGGGCAACCGGTCCGCCGCCGGCTTCGACCTCGGGCCGCTTCCGCGCGACCAGCGAGACCGGCTGGCCAAGGACCTGTCCGCCGAGGAGCGACGGGTCCTGCTGCACCACGGCACCGAGGCGCCGTTCTGCGGCGGCCTGCTGCAGAACAAGAGCGCGGGGACCTACGTGTGCCGGCTGTGCGAGCTGCCGCTGTTCCGCTCGGCGACGAAGTTCGAGTCCGGCACCGGATGGCCGAGCTTCTTCGAGCCCTACGATCCCGAGCATCTGACCGCGCTCCGTGATCGGAGCTACGGCATGGAGCGCGTGGAGATCCGCTGCCGCCGCTGCGACGGCCACCTCGGTCACGTCTTTCCCGATGGCCCGCCTCCCACGCGCCAGCGCTACTGCCTCAACTCCGCCTCGCTGACGTTCGTGCCCGAAGGCGCCGCGCTCGCGCGCGAGGCGCCGGCCTCGCGGTAGACCGTCCGTGGCCCTGCACGTTCCGGACGACTCGGGCCTCGCGGGCAAGGTCGCCATCGTCACCGGCGGCGGCGCCGCCGGCGGCGGCATCGGCAACGGGCGCGCCGCGGCCATTCTTCTCGGCACGGCGGGCGTCCGCGTGGTCGTCGTCGATCGCGACGGCGGCCTTGCCAAGCGGACGGTCGAGATGATCGCCGAGGCCGGCGGCCAGGCCGTCGCGCTCGAGGCGGACGTCACCCGCGCCGCCGACTGCGCGGCCATGGTCGCCGCCGCCGTCGATCGCTTCGGGCGGCTCGACTTCCTCGACAACAACGTGGGCATCGGCAGCCGGGGCTCGGTCGTCGACCTCGGCGAGGAGGAGTGGCGCCGGGTCATGCAGGTGAACGTCGAGACGATGTTCCTGGCCGCCAAGCACGCCATCCCGGCCATGCGCCGCGCCGGCGGCGGCGCCATCGTCAATGTCTCCTCCATCTCCGCGCTCAGGCCGCGCGGCCTCACCGCCTACACCGCGTCGAAGGGGGCCGTCATCGCGCTCACGCGCGCGATGGCCGTCGATCACGGGCGCGAGGGCATCCGCGTCAACTGCGTGGCGCCCGGGCCCGTGTACACGCCGATGGTATACGCGGGCGGGATGTCGGAGTCGGCGCGCGAGCGCCGACGTACCGCATCGGCCCTCCAGCGCGAGGGCACCGGCTGGGACATCGGCCACGCCGTGCGCTTTCTACTCTCCGACCACGCAAAGTACATCACCGGCCAGGTGCTCGTCGTCGACGGCGGCGTCACCCTCAGCGCACCCGAGCGCGATTCAGGGTGATCGCCGACCCGCTGCCCGACTGATCAGCCGACCTCGGCGCGCAGCCGGTCGTGCAGGCCGGCGAGCGCGTCGATCATCGCGTCGACCGATCGCGCCCCGGCCTGGAACACCGCGGTCGCATTGAGCGCGACGCCGTGGAAGCCCATCGCCTGCAGCTCGGCCACGCGCGCCACCACGCGCGCGTGCTCGGCGTAGAAGCGCTTGCCCTCCGCGTCACGCGGCGGCGGCGCCACCATGCTCTGGAGCCCGAGCGCGGCCGGGTCGCGCCCGGCCGCCTCCGCGTACCGACGGATGGCCGCAATCGACCGCCGCCCGTCCTCGGCGTCGGTCACGCGGCTCGCGAGCCAGCCGTCGCCGAGCCGCCCCACGCGTCGGAGCGCCGCCTCGGACGCGCCGCCGATCCAGATCGGCAGGCGACGCCCCTGCGGCGGCTTCGGCTCCATCCCCATCGACCGCGCGCGATAGTGCGCTCCCTCGAGAGTGATCTGCGGCTCGCTCCAGTACGCTCTCAGCAGCGCGATCGCCTCGTCCATGCGCGCCCCCCGGGTGTGGAAGTCCTCACCGAGGGCTTCGTACTCCGACTCCTGCCAGCCGACGCCGACCCCGAGGCGGATGCGGCCGCCCGACAGCGTGTCGAGCGTGCTGACCTGCTTGGCGACGAGCGTCGGCTCGCGCTGAGGCAGGACGAGCACCTCGGTGCCGAGCGTCAGTCGTGAGGTGGCCGCCGCCAGGTACCCGAGCGTCACCAGCGCCTCGAGGATCGGCATGGCGGCGTTGTACGGACCGGCCGGCCGCCCGTCGACCGGGAAGCCCATGACCACGTGGTCGAACACGTCGATGTGATCGTAGCCGATGCGCTCGAGCGCCTGCGCGAAGCGCCGCACCCCCTCCGGTCCTTCACGGTACGCGACACTGGGAAATTCGACGGAGAGCTTCATCTCGCCTCCCTCGGCGATGGTGGCCTGCGGAGCCAGCGCCACACGCGCTCGGGCGTGATCGGCAACGACCGCACGGTGACGTCGAACTCGGCGAGGGCGTCCTCGACGGCGCTGGCGACGGCGGCGGGGGCCGGGATGGCGCCCCCCTCGCCGACGCCCTTGGCGCCAAGCGGCGTGAACGGCGACGGATGCTCGAGCCGATCGACCTCGATGTGCGGCACGTCGAGCGCCGTCGGTTTCAGATAGTCCATGAGCGTCGCCGTCAAGAGCTGCCCGTTGGCGTCGTAGCGGAACTCCTCCAGCAGGGCGGCGCCGAGGCCATGGACGGTGGAGCCGTGCACCATGCCCTCGACGATCAGCGGGTTCAGCTCGCGGCCGCAGTCGTGCACGACGACGTGCTCGAGGACCTGGACGACGCCCGTGCGGCGATCGATCTCGACCAGGCAGCAGTGCGCGGCGTTGGAGAAGACGAGCTGCGAGCGCACCGTACGGTCGGCGCCGACGGGCTGGGCGAGCGGATTCTGATGCGCGTGACGCGCCTCGAGCCCGGGCGGCTCGCCCGGAGGCAGACCGAGCACGTCGGCGTAGGCCGTGCGGGCCAGCTCGCGCAGCGGCAGCGCGCGGTCCGGCACGCCGCGCACGCGCGCGCGGCCGTCCACCAGCTCGACGTCGTCGGCGGCGCTCTCCAGGCGATGGGCGGCGATGCGGCGAAGCTTGTCGGCCACGGTACGCGCCGCTCCGACGACGGCGCCCACATCCGTGACCGAGAACTTGTTGGAGTAGTTCCCGGAGAGATAGAGCCACGGGGTCGTGGCGGAATCGAAGCCGCGGGCCACGTGGACGTCGGCCGGCGTCACGCCCAGCTCGTCGGCCACGATCTGGGCCACGACCGTCTCGTAGCCCTGTCCGCACGCCGGATCGCCGAGCGCGGCGCGCACGCGGCCATCGGGCTCCACGCGCACCATGGCCGCCTCCGCGGATCCCGACGCGGCGCGGCGGCCGGTGATCAGCTCGTAGGAGGCGAGGTTGGTGCCGGCCGGCTCCACGGACGTCGCGAGGCCGATGCCGAGCAGCCGGCCGGCGGCGCGCGCCTCGGCCTGCCGCTTCCGCCAGCCGGCGTAGTCGAAGCGCTCGAGCGCGCGCCGGAGGGTCGCCGCGTAGTCGCCGCTGTCGTACTGGGCGCCGGGCGGCGTCGTGTACGGCATCTCGTCGCGGCCGACGTAGTTGCGCAGCCGTAGCTCGGCCGGATCGAGGCGGAGGCGGCGGGCCAGCAGCGCCATCGCGCGCTCGACGGCGAAGCACATGAATGGCTTGCCGATGCCGCGGTTGGCGCCGCTCGGGCATTTCGTGGTGAGGACGGAATACGCCTCGTAGGAGACGGCGCCGATGCGATAGCCGTTGACGATGTTGCCGAGCTTGATCAGATTGTGCTGCGCCGGCGACACGAGGTTCTTGCCCTCGTCGGCGACGTCGCGCACGCGGAGCGCGAGGACGGTGCCGTCGGCGCGGTAGGCCAGCTCCACGTCCATCACGCCGTTGCAGGCGTGCATCAGCGCGGCCAGGTTCTCCAGACGATCCTCCACGTACTTGACCGGGCGCCCGGTCCGCCGGGCGAGCAGCGCGCAGACGAGCAAGTAGGCGGGCCGGCGCTTGTTGCCGAAGGCGCCGCCGATGTCCGGCGTGATCAGGCGGAGCTGCGACTGCGGCACCCCGAGCGACTCCGCCAGGATCGCCAGCGTCAGCCCCGGCCGCTGGTCGTTCGTCCAGAGGGTGTAGGCCTCGAGCCCCGCGTCGTACTCCGCGATGGCGCCGAAGGTCTCGAGCGGCGTGGAGGCGTAGCGCTGGATCTCGAAGCGCTCGCGCAGCACGCCGTCCGCGCGCGCGAAGGCGCCGGCCACGTCGCCGTACGCGAGCACGTCGTGCCACAGCACGTTGGTCCCGAGCTGCGGATAGAGCAGGGGACTGTCGGGCCGGAGCGCCGCCTCCGGATCGACCACGGCCGGCAGCGGCTCGTAGGCCACGCGGATGCGCTCCAGGGCGTCCTCCGCGGTGGCGCGGTCCACGGCGGCCACGGCGGCCACCGGCTCGCCGGCGTAGCGCACGCGATCGACGGCCAGGCACCAGTCGTCGAGCGGCACGGCGGTCGGGATCAGCGGCCGGATCGGACGCGAGGCGGCGGCCGCCTCGCCGCCGGTCAGCACCGCATGCACGCCGGGCACGGCCATCGCCGCGCGCGCGTCGAGCTCCACGATGCGGGCGTGCGGGTGGGGGCTTCGCAGCATGGCGACGTGGAGCTGGCCGGGGCGCGTGACGTCATCGAGATAGTGGCCGCGACCCGACAGGAGGCGCGCGTCTTCCTTGCGCGGCAGCGGCCGGCCGACCCAGCGGCTCATGCGCGGAGCCGCCGGGACGCGAGCTCGATGGCGCGCACGATGTTGACGTAGCCCGTGCACATGCAGAGGTTGCCCGCGATGGCCGCGCGGATCTCGTCCCGCGTGGGCGCGACGTTGTCGGCGAGCAGCTCGTGCGCGGCCGCCAGCATGCCCGGCGTGCAGAAGCCGCACTGGAGCGCGTGGCACTCGCGGAACGCTTGCTGCAGCACGCTCAGGCCGTCGGCCGGGGTGAGGCCCTCGACGGTGGTGACCTCGGCGCCGTCGAGCTGGACGGCGAGCAGCAGGCAGCTGCGCGCGGTGCGGCCGTCCACCAGGACCGTGCAGGCACCGCAGACGCCGTGCTCGCAGCCGACGTGCGTCCCCGTGAGCCCCAGGTCTTCACGCAGCAGATCGGCGAGCGAGCGCCGGACGGCGACGGTCCGCTCGACGGGCCGCCCGTTCACGCAGAGCCGCACCGCCGCCTCGCTCATCCGGCCAGACGCGCGACCGCGTCGTGCACGACCCGTTCGGTGAGCACGCGCACGAGGTGCGCGCGGTATTCCGCGGAGGCGTGGACGTCGTCGGGCGGCCGGCAGTCGGCGGGCGCCTGTACCGCCGCGCGCGCCGCGAGGTCGGTCGAGAGCCGCCCGCCCGTGACGGCCGCCTCCGCCGACCGCAGACGCACCGGCCGCTCGTGAGCGCCGAAGGCGACGAGCCGGGCCGCCTCGCAGCGATCGCGCCCGCCGTGCAGCACGGCCGCCACGCCGGCCAGGGCGAAGTCGCCGGGACGTCGCGCGACCTCCGCGAAGCCCCAACCGGCGCGTCGCGCATCCGGCAGCTCGATCCCGATCAGGATCTCGTCGGGCCCGAGCGCCGTCGTCAGCGCGCCGACGACGAAGTCGTCGAGAGCGAGGCGCCGCTGTCCGCTGCGTCCCGCGATGAGGATGCTGGCGTCGAGGGCCAGCAGCGCCGCCGGCAGCTCGGCGGCGGGGTCGGCGTGGGCGAGGCTGCCGCCCACGGTGCCACGATTCCTGATCGCGCGGTGACCGACGTGCGCCGTGGCCGCGGCCAGTAGCGGCGCTTGCTCGCGTACGAGAGGGGCTTCCAGCAGATCGGTGTGGCGGGTGAGCGCGCCGATCGCGAGGCCGCCGCCGGAACGCCCGCGCACTCCGGCGAGCCCGGGCAGCGCGTTGATGTCCACGAGGCGCGCGGGCCGGACCAGGCGCATGTTCAGCATCGGCACGAGGCTCTGCCCGCCCGCGAGGATCTTGCTGTCCGCGTCGAGGGCCGCGAGCGCGTCGTCCAGCGTGCGCGGGCGCACGTACTCGAACGGCGCGGGCTTCAGACGGCGACTCCGCGGCGGTGCGGCATCCGGTGAGCGAGCGAGCGGATGAGGATGCGGGATTCTACCCCGGAGGCGCGCCTCCCGGCAGCCGCGTCTGCGCTATCATCGCGCCCACACGTCGGACAGGAGGATCGCCGCGATGGCCTACCGCATCAATCACATTCACCTCAAGGCGCCGGATCCGCGGAAGACGGCGGAGTGGTACACGACGGCGTTCGGCTTCAAGATCGTCAACGACGAGACGCGGGTGTTCGGCGACCGGTTCGTGCGCTGTCTCAGCGAGGACGGTGGCCTGGCCGTCAACATCTCCGGTGCGCGGACGGGCGAGCGCCTCGGCCCGGGCGACGCGCGCCCGCATTTCGGCCTCGAGCACTTCGGCTTCGACTCGCAGGACATCGAGCGTGACATCGAGCGGCTGAAGGGCCTCGGCGCCGCGCTTCTCGAGGGACCGATCCAGATTCCCGGTGGCTCGCGCATCGCCTTCATGCAGGGCCCGGACGACACGCGCCTGGAGCTGGTCGAGCGTAAGGCGCCGTCGGGCGGCTGCTGCTAGAGACCGGTGCCCGGGTCGCGGTAGATCGCGTCTACCTCGACCTGGTAGCCGTCGGCGAGCCGGTTCGTCTCGTTGGCCATGCCGACGACGGCCATCACCTCGCCGAGCATCTCGTCCGTCATGCCGTGCCGGCGCGCCGACGCCGTGTGGGAGGCGATGCAGTACTCGCAGCCGTTCGTCGTGCTCACCGCGAGATAGATCATCTCCTTGGTGAGCGCGTCGAGCGCGCCCGGCGCCATCACGGACTTGAGCGTCTCCCAGGTCCGCCGCAGCGTGGGCGGGTGGCTGGCCAGCGCCTTCCAGAAGTTGTTGACGTCGTCGACCTTGCGCGTCTTCTTGATGTCGTCGAAGACGGCGCGCACCTCCGGCGTGGCGCCGGCGTAGTCCACGAGCTTCACGGTCGCCATCACCTCGCTCCTTGTATGGCCGGTCGGTGCGCCGTCAGCCGCCCTCGCACGGTGAAGCGCCCGTTGCCGTCGGGCGTGACCACGACCATCTCGGCCGTGCCCGGCGACACGCCGGTGAGCGCCGAGATCGTCGAGCCGTGGGAGACGAGCACCAGGTTGCCCTCGCGGCGCGGCTCTCCCACCAGCCGCTGCATCTCGCTCACCTGCTGGGCGCGGTTCTCCGGCCGGCCGTAGAGGTTGGCGAGCGGTGGCCACACCTCGGCGGCGCCGAACGCGAGGCGGGCCGTCTCGACGCACCGGCACCACGGGCTGGACAGCACGCGCTCGACCGGGATCTCCCGCGTCCGGAACGCCTCGCCGACCTCGCGGGCGTGCCGCCGGCCTTCGTCGGTGAGATTGCGTTGCGTGCTGCAGTCGTCCAGCCGCATGCCGGCCGGATCGCCGACACCCGGCGTCGTGATCGCGTGCCGCACGAGGACGACATGGCCGCCCGCTTTGAGCAGTGCCCAGACCTCGTCCTTGGCGAGGGCGGTGCCGGGCAGGACCAGCAGCGCGACGAGCGCGGCCAGGAGGATGCTAGCGATCGATCCCATATTCCTTGAGCTTGCGCCAGAGCGTGGTGCGGCCGATGCCGAGGGCCTCGGCGGCGCCGGAGTGATTGCGGCCGAAGCGCTCGAGCGTCTGGAGGATGTGGACGCGCTCGGCGTCGGCCAGCGTCATGGGACTGGGCAGGGCCGGCGAGGGGCCGAGCTGGAGCCCCGCCGACACGTGAGGCGGCAAGTCGTCGGGCTCGACGACGTCGCCCCGCGCCAGGATGGTGGCGCGCTCGATGGCGTTCTCGAGCTCACGGACGTTGCCGGGCCAGGGATAGCGGAGCAACCGCTCGAGCGTCGCCGGCGCCAGGCGGAGCCCGCGGCCGAGCTTCGTCGCCGAGCGCGCGAGGAAGTGCTCCGCCAGCGCCGGGATGTCCTCGCGACGGTCGCGCAGCGGCGGCAGCACGATCTGGATCACGTTGAGGCGGTAGAAGAGGTCCTCGCGGAACGTGCCCTGGCTGATCCGCGCGGCGAGGTCGCCGTTCGTCGCGGAGACGACGCGGACGTCGATGGTCGACGCCTGGGTGGCGCCGAGCCGCCGCACCTCGCCACTCTGCAGCGCGCGCAGCAGCTTCACCTGGAGCGCGGCCGGCATCTCGGCAACCTCGTCGAGGAACAACGTGCCGCCGTCGGCTTCCTCGAAGAGGCCGAGCTTGTTGACGGCGGCGCCCGTGAAGGCGCCGCGCATGTAGCCGAACAGCTCGGACTCCAGCAGCGGCTCGGGCACGGCGCCGCAGTTCACGGCGACGAACGGCCGCGCGGCGCGCGCGCTCGCGTGGTGCACGGCCTTGGCGATGACCTCCTTGCCCGTGCCCGATTCGCCCTGGATGAGCAGGGTGGCGTCGGTCGGCGCCACGCGCTCCACGAGCTCCAGGACCCCGTGCATGGCCGGCGACTGCGCGATCAGTCCGGACAGGGCGTAGCGTTCGCGAAGCTGCGCGCGCAGGTTCTCGTTCTCGCGGCGGAGGGCGCGCCCGGCGAGCGCCATGTCGATGCGGTGGTTCAGGTCGTCCGGCTCCTGGCCCTTCTCGAAGTAGTCGAGGGCGCCGAGCCGGATCGCCTCCTTGGCCGACTTCCACTCGGCATACGCGGTCAGGAGGATCACCTCCGTGGCCGGCGCGTGCGCCTTGGCCGCCCGCAACACGTCGAGGCCGTCGCCGTCCGGCATGCGAAGGTCCGTGACGACGAGGTCGAAGACGTCCTCGGAGAGCGCCTTGCTCGCGGTCATGACCCCGTCGGCCTCCGCCACGCGGTGGCCACGCTTGCGCAGCAGCAAGGCGAGCGTGCTGCGCGCGGACCGCTCGTCGTCGACGACGAGCAGATGGGCCATCGTCAGGCCACCTCGGCGGGAAAGAGCAGTGTCACCCGCGTGCCGCCGCCGGGCGCGGCGTCGATCTCGATGCGGCCGCCGTGCGCGGCCACGATTCGTTCGGCGATCGTGAGGCCCAGGCCACTGCCGTTGGGCTTGCTGGAGTAGAAGGGCTCGAACACGTGGGCGAGACGCTCGTGCGGGATGCCCGGACCGGTGTCCGAGACGGCGAGCGCCACGTCGCCGTTCTGCCGCGCCACCTCGAGCGAGAGGCGGCCGCGACCGTTCATCGCCTCGACGCCGTTGAGGGCGACGTTCCAGAGCACCTGCGTCACCTGGTCGCGATCGAAGGCGAAGCGCGGCACGCCGGGATCGACGGCGACCTTCACGTCCACGCGCGAGGCCCGTGAATAGTCGTTGCGGATCAGCGCGCCGACGTGCTGGACGACGTCGGCGATGTCACCGGACGTCCGGCGCGCTTCCTGCGGCCGCGCGAAGTGCAGGAAGTCGGACAGGATCCGGTTCAGCCGTCGCGCCTCCGTGCGGACGGCCGCCAGCGTCGTCGCGCGCTCGTCCGGAGTGAGATCGTCGTCGGTCAGCAGCGCGGTGGCGTTGATGATGGCCGCCAGCGGATTGCGGATCTCGTGCGCCATGCCGGCGGCCAGCTCGCCGGCGGTGGCCAGGCGCTCCACCTCGCGCAGGCGCGCGTGCAGCCGCTCGCTCTCGCTGCGCGCCCGCTCGAGCACCATGATGATCACCGCGAACGTGGACAGGAAGTAGAGCGTGATGAAGACGGCGTGGACCGTCATGTAGGTGGTCGAGCCCGGCTGGGCGCTCACGAACTGCGCGCCGATCCGGTGGGCGCCCCAGACCGTGAGCAGGCCCGCCAGCAGCCGCTCGCCGCGGAATCCGGTGACGCGTCCGCGCGGCGGCCAGAACAGCACGCCCGCCGCCATCTGCGCGCCGCCCAGGAGCACGCCCATCACGCGCTCGCCAGCGACTCCCGGCGTAGCGGTGCCGGCCAGGGCGAGGGCCACCGCCAGCGCGCCGCCGACCACGACATCCCGTGCGCGGAGCCGATAGTCCCAGCGGTGCGCGAAGGCCGCCGCCAGCATGAAGGCGACGGCGGCGACCGAGGCGAAAGCGGTGCCGAGCGTCGGCTCGTCCACCTGGAAGAGGAGCACGTCGACGCACTTGAGGCCCTTCGCCAGCGTGTAGGCGCCCCAGGCGAACAGCAGGTACTGGAAGAAGCGCACGCGGTGCGACGAGTAGAGATACGCGAACAGCAGGAGCTGGATCGCGAACGCGACCGTCGACACGAACGTCAGCGTCAGCGGCACCGGCATCAAAGCCTCCAATCACACGAGTCTACGCTCGTGGGCAAATCCGGTGCCACGCCCGCGTCAGCGCAGAAGCGGCCTCTTGTCGCGCGCGGCGCGTTTCATTTCAGGACGTCGTTTCAATACGGAACGAGCTGCGCGGCCGCGGCCGCCCCGCTCGGGCCGTTTCAGCCTGAATCAGCGGTTCCGCCATGGAACGCGCAGCTGCGGCGACCTCGCACGGTCCGTCAACGATTTCGGCGTGTTTGACGTCTGGCACGGTCGCTGCTCTGGCGACGACGCGTGCAGAATCCAGAACTGACTCGATCACGTCGACGACGAGAAAGGAGCACTCGATGAAACGCCCCATGATGCTCGCACTCACCGCGGTCGGTCTCTTGCTCGCGAGTGGCGCGTACGCCGAGCGAGCCGAGGACATCCAGGCGCCGCGCGGCCAGGAGATCCAGGCGCCACGCGGCGAGGAGATCCAGGCGCCGCGTCAGTGAACCCCGCGCCGGGCGAGCGGCGTGAGAGCGCCGCCCGCCCGGACGCACATCGGAATGCGAGGCAATGAATGGCATGGTTCGACGCACACGATTACTTCGTTTTCGAGGCCAGCACGGAGCCGCCACCGTCCCTCTCAGGCCACCCACGGGCGAGCGGGAGACAGCGCTCCGATACCATAGACCCGCCCCCGCCTCTCTCAGGCCACTCACGGGCGAACGGGGACCAGCGCTCCGATACAGAAACGTCGGTGGGCCTCCCAGCCGATCGGCCACGGCGGATCGATTGCTTCATTTCGTACTTCGGCGACCCGATCCGACACGGCGACGACACGGCCCAGCCGGGCCCGTCCAGAGACTAGGGCGCCGTCCGGCGCTCCTCTACTTCAGCCGCGGGTCGAGCGCGTCGCGCAGGCCGTCGCCGAAGAGATTGAAGCCGAGCACCGTGATGAAGATGGCCAGGCCCGGGAAGAGGGACAGCCACGGGTTGGCCTGGATGAAGGCGACGTTGGCCTTCAGGTCCCAGCCCCAGCTCGGCGTGGGGGGCTGCGTGCCGAGGCCGAGGAACGACAGCGTGGCCTCGACGATGATCGACGTGGCGATGCCGAGGGTCGTGGTCACGATGATCGGAGCCAGACAGTTGGGCAGCACGTGACGAAACAGGATCCACGGGTCGCGCACGCCGAGGGCGCGGCACGCCTCGACGTACTCCTTCTCCTTGATCGAGAGCACGCTGCCCCGGACCAGGCGCGCATAGATGGGAATGCGCACGATGGCGATGGCCCCGGTCACCTTCATGGTGCCGATCAGCCCCGCCGTCGGCGTGAACATCACCATCAGGATGATGGCCAGGAGATAGATCGGAAACGCGAGGATCAGGTCCATGACCCGCATCACCCCGGTGTCCACACGGCCGCCGTAGTAGCCGGCGATCATGCCGAGCGGCACGCCCACGAAGAGGGCGAGCAGGACCGACGAGACTCCGACGAGAAGCGAGATGCGCGTGCCGTGGATGATGCGGCTCAGCATGTCGCGTCCGAGCTGGTCCGTCCCCAGCGGGTGGTCCCAGCTCGGCGCCGCGAACGTCCGGGTCTGGTCGCTCGCCGTCGGGCTGCCGGGCGCCAGCACGTCGGCGAAGATGGCCACCAGCAGCAGGACGCCGACGATGCCGACGCCGACCAGCGCCGTCGCGCTTCGGCGAAGCCGCCGCAGGCCCTGCGCGAACGGCGTCTCCGAGCGCGCGGCCGGCGCCGGCCACGCCACACCGGCGACCCGCGGGAGCTCCACCTCTCGAACACTTCCGCTTCCGCCGCTGATAGGCGTCGCCATGAGTCCCTCAGGCGTACCGGATCCGGGGATCCAGGAACGTATAGGTCAGGTCCACGAGGAGATTGATGACCACGAAGGCCAGGGCGGTGATCAGCGCGAAGCCCTGCACCTGCTGGTAGTCGCGCGCGATGATGGCGTCGATCCCGAAGGTGCCGAGCCCGGGCATGGCGAAGAGCGTCTCCACCACGATGGCGCCGCCGATCAGGAAGCCCACCTGCAGGCCCATCACGGTGACGGTGGGGATGAGCGCGTTCTTGAACGCGTGCTTCAGCACCACCGGACGCTCGCTGAGTCCCTTGGCGCGGGCGGTGGTGACGTACTCGGTGCGGATGACTTCGAGCATGCTCGCCCGGAGCAGCCGGGTCAGGAGCGCGGCGCGTCCGACGCCGAGCGCGAGCGCCGGCATCAGGACGTGCTGCAGGTTGCCCCACAGGCTCACGCCGCAGACCATGGTCGGACACGTCCCCGGGAGGTAGACCCACCCGGAGCTGGGCAGAAGCCCGCTGAAGCCGAAGGAGAAGATGAGCAGCAGCAGCACGCCGATGAAGAACTCCGGAATCGACACGCCGATCATCGCCACCGACGTCGCCGTGTAGTCCGCCCAGGTGTTCTGGCGAAGAGCCCCGATGATGGCGGCCGGGATGGCGATGGCGAGGGCGACCCCCATCGACAGGGCGACGAGCTCGAGCGTGACCGGAAGCCGGACGAGCACGTCCAGGAGGACGGGGCGCCCCGTCATGATCGAGGCGCCCCAGTCGCCGCGCACGAGCTTGCCGAGCCAGATGAAATACTGGACGAGCACGGGCTTGTCGAGCCCGTACGCCTCCCGGACCTTGATGGCGTCCTCCTCGGTATAGGCATCACCGAGGAGGGCCACCACCGGGTCCCCCGGGATCGACTGCATCATCACGAACACCACGAAGGTGATCATGAGGACGGTCGGCACGATCTGCAGCAGCCGGCGGAGAATGTAAACGCGCACGCCGCGTTCCCCGCCTACTTGTCGAGCCAGACCTTGTGGTAGTGGACCTCGAACTCCGCGTTGTACGTGTAGCCCTTCATCCACGGCTGCGCGACCATATAGAAGGGTGAGCCCGAGATGTTGTTCCAGTACATGTTCTCGACGAAGAACTCCTGGATCTCCTTCGCGATCACCTTGCGCTTGCCGGCGTCCATCTCCCGCGCGTAGCGCGCGTACAGCTCATCCACCCGCTTGTCGTTGTGGCGCGGGTGGCTCCACGTCGACGTGCTGTTGGACAGGTAGCCGTTGCTGTCGAGGGTGATGAGCGATAACAGATCTTCGACGTACATGTCCCACGGCCCGTCCTGGAGCGTGGTGTTCATCCACGAGACCTTGTCCACGACGCGGACGTTGGCGGTGGCGCCCAGCCGCCCCATCTGCTCCTTGATCACGGTGGCGATGACGTTGAAGACGGACTTCTCGGTGTCGGCGATGATGTCGAACGTCAGCGGCTTCGACGGCCCGTACCCGACCTCGGCCAGCATCTTCCTGGCCTTCTCGGGATCGTAGGGACACATGTGATTGACGTCGACGCTGTCGAGGGTGCCGGGCGGATTCATGCCCACCCACGGCGTGGCCTGCCCCTTGAACGCGATCTTCACGATCTCCTTGCGGTCGATGCCGTAGCAGCCGACGGCCTTGCGCACGCGAAGGTCGCCGAAGATCGGATGGGGGATCCGCTCCTTCGACATCGGCTTGCCGTCCTTGGGGACGGTGACCTTCATGGCCGCCAGCATCGGCGTCGTTTCCTTGCCGGTCATGATCTGCGCGTTCGGCACCTGGCCCTTCAGGGTGTCCACGTGCTCGGGGGAGAAGGACGCGATGAAGTCGATCTCACCCGCCTTGAAGGCGGCCATCTCGGTCACCGGATCCTTGATCGTTCGAATCACGACGCGATCGAGGTACGGCAGGCCGGGCACGAAGTACTTGTCGAAGCGCTCCATCACCAGGTGGCCGCCCTTGACCCATTCCACGAGCCGGAAGGGGCCGCAGCCCACGACGGCGCCGGGCTTGCCCTGCTTGCGATCCTCGAGCGAGAACTTCTGCGTGGCCGTCGGCGAGTAGAGCACGAGCCCCGTGCGATAGGCGGCCAGCATGTGGAGCATGAAGGCATATGGCTGCTTGAGCCTGATCTGGACGCTCGACGGGTCGAGCACCTCGACGCTGTGCACCGAGTCGTAGAAGCTCCGCATGCCGGACTTGGTGGCAGGGTCCATCAGGCGGTCGATGCTGAACTTCACGGCGGTCGCGTCGACCGGGGTGCCGTCGTGGAACAGCACGTTCTTCTTCAGCTTGAACGTGTAGGTGAGGCCGTCCGGAGACATCTGCCACGACTCGGCAGCGTCGCCCACGAACTTGCCGTCGGGGGTGATGTTGACCAGCCCGCACCCCACGTTCATGGCCACCCACATCATTTCGTAGCCGGGCGCGGTGTGGAAATCGAGGTGGGCGATCTCGTTGCCGTACGAGACTCGCAGGGTGCCGCCGCGCTTGGGTGTCTGGGCATCGGCGCTCGGCGGCAGGACCATGGTCCAGACGAGCAGGAGGAAGAATCCCGAAAGCAGGCCTCGTGAGCGCATGAGCGTCTCTCCTTCCCTCACCCAGGACACTTGGGACGGATCCGACTGGTGACCAGCGCGTCGAGTTGGCGTACGTTACAGGAGGAAACAGCTGTCAGCAACTACTTAAGGGCTACTCCTCCCAGGTACATGGCCCGTACCTCGGGGTTCTCCAGCAGCGCCCGGCCGGTGCCCTCGAAACGGTTCCGCCCCAGCTCGAGGACGTACCCCCGGTCGGAGATCTCGAGGGCGCGGGCGGCGTTCTGCTCCACCAGCATGACGGTGAGGCCCCCTCGTGCCAGGTCGACGATCTTGTCGAAGACCTCGTCGACGAAGCGGGGGGAGAGCCCGAGCGACGGCTCGTCCAGCATCATCATCTTGGGCCGCATCATCAGGGCCCGGCCCATGGCGAGCATCTGCTGCTCGCCGCCGCTCATCGTGCCGGCCATCTGGCGGCGGCGCTCGTAGAGCCGGGGAAACAGCCCGTAAACGAACTCCATCGCCTGGTGCAGGCGCGTCGCATCGCGTTCGAGGTAGCCGCCCATCTCGAGGTTCTCGCGCACGGTCATGGTGGCGAACACGACACGGCCCTGGGGCACGTAGCCCAGCCCGCGCGCGAGCACCCCATCCGCGCGCTGGCCGGCCAGACTGCGCCCGTCGAAGACGATGTCGCCGCCGAGATGGTTGATGAAGCCCATGACGACCTTGAACGTCGTCGACTTGCCCGCCCCGTTGGGCCCGATGACGGAGACGACCTCGCCGGCATTCACGTGCAGGCTGACACCGTGCAGGATCTGGATCGAGCCGTAGCCGGCGTCGACGTCGCGCAGGTCCAGCAGGGGCATCAGCCGCGCGCCGCCGCCGCCGCGCGCCCGCGCCCGAAGTAGGCGTCGATGACCCGCTCGTCGCGCTGGATGGCCGCGGCCGGGCCCTCGGCGATCACCGCCCCCGCGTCCATGACGAAGATCCGCGCGCAGTGGTTCATGATGACGTTCATGTCGTGCTCGACGATGACGATGGTCTTGCCCTGGGCCTGGAGGCGATGGATGTGCTCCAGCAGCTGCTGGAGCAGCGTCCGGTTGACCCCGGCCGCCGGCTCGTCGAGCAGGATCAGCGCCGGATCGGTCATGAGCGCGCGCGCGAACTCGAGCAGCTTCTGCTGTCCGTACGACAGGCGTCCCGCGTACTCCCGCCGGAGGTGGGTCAGGTTGACGAAGGCGATGAGCGCCTCCGCGCGCTCGCGCGCCACGCGATCGGGCAGGCCGAGGCCGGTGACGGACAGCATGTTCTCGAAGACGGTCATCTCGCGGAACACCCGCGTGATCTGGAACGTGCGCGTGATGCCGCGCCGGAACACCTGGAAGGGCTTGAGGCCGGCGACGTTCTCGCCCTCGAAGACGACCTCGCCGCCGTCCGGCCGGATGATGCCGGTGAGCAGGTTGAAGGTCGTGGTCTTGCCGGAGCCGTTGGGGCCGATGAGCCCCGAGATCTGACCGCGCGGCACGGAGAAGCTGCAGTCGTCCACCGCGCGCACGCCGCCGAACGCCTTGCGGAGACGGCGCACTTCGAGGGCGATGCCTTCGGCGCTCATCAGTGGACCATGCCCTTGCGCGCCCAGCCGCGGTCGATGGCGAATCCCATGAGGCCGCGCGGGACGAATCGCGCGACGATCACGATGAAGAGCCCGTACGCGATGAGGTGCGCGCTGGGGAAATTGACCCAGGTCAGCTCCTGCACGGTATAGAGGAGGACGGCGCCGACGATCGGCCCGATCACCGTGCCCTTGCCGCCGAGCATGGACATCAGCGCCATGGCGATGGTGATCTGCACGAAGAAGACCGACGGCGGATCGATGTACAGGACCTTGTAGGCCTGGATGCCGCCGGCCATTGCGGGGAACACGGCCGACAGCGTGAACGCCGCCAGCTTGTAGCGGGTGGCGTCGATGCCGAGCGCCTCGGCGGCCACCTCGTCCTCGCGGATCGCGTTGAGGCGGATGCCGAACCGCGAGTGCCCGACGACGTAGGCGACCACGATGGTGACGGCCATCAGGCCGAGCATGGCGTAGTAGGTTGCCCACGACGTCTCCGCGCTCGGCAGGCTGATGCCGAGCCCGCCGTGGGTGAGACCGTCCCACACGGTGGCGATGACGCGCGTGCCCTCGGCCGTGCCGAGCATGGCGATGGCGAAGTACGGACCCTTGAGGCGCAGCACGGGATAGCCGACGGCGATGGCGACCACCGCGCCGGCCAGGGCCGCCACGCCGAGCGTGGGCAGCCACGGCCAGGCGTAGTCGGCGACCAGGATGGCGCACGCGTAGGCGCCGATCCCGTAGAACGCCACGTGGCCGAAGGACGTGTAGCCCGTGAACCCGCTGATGATGTTCCAGCTCAGGGCGAGGACGACGTACATCATGGTGAACATCACGAACGACCGCAGATAGACGGTGAGCGCCCCGGGCAGCACGGTCAGGATGGCCAGGGCCGCCACGAGCAGCAGGAGGTTCCGGAGGTGCTCGCGTCGCGCCACTCAGGCCTCCTTGACGCCCATCAGCCCGCCCGGTCGGATGAGCAGCACGAAGATCATGAGGCCGTAGGCGGCCAGCTCCACCATCGCGGTGCCGTTGGGGATCATGAGGGAAACGAGACTTTCGAGCACCGCGAGCATCACGGCGCCGATGAGCGCACCCACATAATGGCCGCGGCCGCCGAGGATGATGATGGCGAAGGCCTGCAGCGTGTACACCACGCCCGTCTCCGGATTGAAGCCGAACTGGATCGACACCAGCGCGCCGCCCGCCACGGCGAGGGCCACCGCGAGGCCGGTGGTGATGAGATAGATCCGCCGGACGTTGATCCCGCACACCATGGCCACCTCGGCGTTCAGCGCGGTGGCCCGCACGGCCTTGCCCAGGCGGTGGAGCTTGAGAAACAGGAACACGGCGGTCGTGATCGCCACGGCCATGGCGAAGCTGATCACGCGGTTCTGGCCCACCGCGATGGTGGAGGTGAGCCGTACGGTTCCGGGGGCGTAGGGGATCGTGCGGAAGTCCGTGGTGAAGATCAGCTCGGCGGTATAGATCATCACCAGCCCCAGCCCGAAGGTGATCAGCAGCGCCGTCAGCTCCGGCTGGCCGACGACGCTGTCGAGCAGCACGCGCTGCAGGGCCATGCCGAAGAGGAACGCGATCGGCAGCGTGAGCGCGAGCGAGAGCAGGGGATCGAGCCCGACGAAGAAGAACGCGACCCAGGTGAGATAGGCCCCCATCATGACCATCTCACCGTGGGCGGCGTTGATGATCCGCATGACGCCGAAGATCATCGTGAGCCCGACCGCGAACATGGCGTACACGCCGCCCTGCATGAAGCCGCCCAGGACGACGCTGGCCAGGTTCGCCAGCCACCGCTGGTCGAAGCGCACCGTGCCTGCCGACACGCCGACGACGAACGGCAGGGCGTAGGCGGCCACGAGAAAGGCGGCCAGCAGATAGAGGCTACGGACCTCGCTCCGCTCCTTCCATCCGCGGGCCGCCGGGGTCAAGGCGCGGCTACCGCTTGCTCCACTCCGGCATCGGCAGCTCGGGCTTGGTCTGCGCCCACTTCTCGGGGTAGACGACCAGGCGCTGCCCTTTCAAAACCTGGAACGTGAGCCCCTCGTGGCTGTTCATCCCGCGCGCGTCGACCTTGTAGCGGCCGAACGCCGTCTGCACCTCCATCGTGGCCAGAGCGTCACGGATCTTGTCGCCGTCGAAGCTCCCGGCCTTCTTGACCGCGGCCTCGGTGGCCTGGAGCGCGCCATAGGCGCCGCCCGCATGGTAGTTCGGCTTCTCGCCGAAGCGCTTCTCGTAGACCTCGATGAACTCCTTCATGCCGGGCAGCTTCAGCACCTGGGGCAGCGGCTCCCACTGGCTGAAGCCGAGCACGTACTCGGCGGTGGCGCCGAGCTGCTCCGGGAAGCCGGGCAGCGCGGGGCCGATCGTGCTCGAGTAGAGCTTGAAGTTGACGTTCTGCTCGCGCATCTGGCGGAGCTGCGCGGCGGCGTCGGCGAAGTAGCTGTTCGAGAACACGGCCTCCGCGCCGGACGCCGCCACCTTCTGCAGCAGCGCCGTGAAGTCCGTCTGCTTGAGCGGATAGTTCTCGTCGACGACGATGTCGATGCCGAGCTTCTTGGCCCAGTCGCGCGTGCCCTTGGCGGCCTGGCGCGGGAACAGGCTGTCCTCGCCGATGATGGCGGCGCGCTTGACGCCGATCTGCTTGGCCAGGTGAACGGCGCCCTTCTGGTAGTCCTCGGCCGGGGCCACGATGTTGAAGATGTACTTGCGGCCCTTCTCCCAGATCGGCGTGGACGACGCGCCGTAGGCGACGAACGGCTTCTTGTAGCGCTCGGTGACGTTGGCGACGGCCTCCGTGATGCCGCTCGAATACGGGCCGAGGACGAGATCGACCTTGTCCTCGGTGATCAGCTTCTCGTAGAGCTTGATGCTCGTCTGGGTGTCGGACTTGTCGTCGAGCAGCTGCAGCGTGATCTTGTGACCGAGCAGGCCGCCGCGGGCGTTGACCTCGTCGACCCACATCTTGATCGCGTTGACCTGCCGCCCGGCGGGCTCGGCATAGCGTCCGGTCTGTGAGATGGCGCCGCCGACCAGCACCTCGTTGCCGGGGCGATGGTCGGCCCACGCGGGCCCGGTGCCGAGCCCCAGAACGATCGCGAACACTGCGGCCAGGGCGAGAACTCTAGCGTGCATCGCGTCCTCCCTCACGTCAGCCTCACTTCTTCCAGTAGTGGGCGACGATCACGTCGATCGGCGGGCGAATCTTCTGCGCATGGGGCACGGCGCGCGAGGCGAAGTCCTTCTGCGACTTGAGG
Source organism: Candidatus Methylomirabilota bacterium (assembly GCA_036556545.1). Taxonomy (GTDB): domain Bacteria; phylum Methylomirabilota; class Methylomirabilia; order Rokubacteriales; family CSP1-6; genus AR12. The sequence goes on along the minus strand of DATBJF010000121.1, from coordinate 13,197 downwards.
ACTTTGGCGAAGAACGGGTTCTTCTGCGCCTCCGTCTCGTACACTTTGTCGATGGCCGCCACCTGCGCCTTCAGCACGTCGTCCGGCGTCTTCATGATCTTCACGCCGTGCTTCTTCTCGAGCTCCTCGATGGCCTTGCTGTCGAGATCCACGCTGTACGCGGTCATGCGGATGATCTCGGCCATGCCGGCCCACTTCACGATCGCCTTCAGGTCGGCGGGCAGCTCGTCCCACTTCTTGCGGTTGATGAGCACCTCCTGATAGGAGGCGGGCTGCCGCAGGTCCGGCATGTAGTAGTTCTTGGTGACGTTGTGGAAGCCCATCATGATGTCGTGGCTCGGGATGGCCCACTCCGCGCCCTCGATGGCACCGCGCTCCAGCGCGGGGATGACCTCGCCGCCGGCCAGCGTCACCACCGAGATCCCCATGCCCTTCATCATCTCCATGCCGAGGCCCGACGTGCGGAAGCGCAGCTTGCGCAGGTCGTCCAGGCTGTTGAACGACTTCTTGAACCAGCCGAGCGGCTCCCAGTAGGGCAGGCTCGTGGTGAAGACGGGAACGATCACGTTCATCTTCAGCTCTTTTTGCAGCAGCTCGTTGTAGAGCTCGAGGCCGCCGCCGGCGAAGAGCCAGCCGAGATACTCCTCGCGGTCCATGCCGAACGGCCCGCCCGGCCCCGGCGCGAAGAGGCCGGCCGCCGAGTTCTTGCCGGCCCAGTAGCCCGGCCATGCGTGCGAGGCGTCGATGAGGCCGCGGTTGACGGCGTCGAGCACCTCGAAGGCGGGCACGATGGTGCCGGCGGCCGACATCTCCCACTTCAGGCGCCCGGCCGACATCTCGTCCACCATCTTCGCCAGCTCGACGGCGGAGATGTGCAGCAGGTTGGTGGCGGGCCACGCGCTCTGCACCTTCCAGACGAACCGCGGCTGGGCGGCGGCGTCGCCGGGGCCGCGCCAGATGGCGGCGGCGAGGATCAGCACGGGAAGGGCGAAGGCGATCCAGGCGATGAGGACTCTTCGGGGCTTCATAGGCTCCGTCCTTTCACCAGGTCCGTGTGAGGTTGCGTACGGTCATTTGCCGAACAGCACCCGCGGGAGCCAGAGCGAGATCTCCGGGAAGATGATGCACAGGGCCAGCCCGATCAGCTGCAGGACCATGAACTGTCCCATCCCGCGGTAGATGTCGCCGAGCGACCAGCTCGGCGCCACGCCCTTGAGGTAGTACGCCGACATCGCCACCGGCGGCGACAGGAACGCCGTCTGGAGGTTGATGGCGATGAGGGTGGCGAACCAGAGCATGTCGATCTTCAGGGCCGCGATGATCGGCTGCATCAGCGGCACGAACACGAGCACGATGGCCGGCCACTCGAAGGGCCAGCCGAGCAGGAAGATGACGACCATGATCAGGGCCAGCATCGCCACGGGCGCGATCTGCCAGCTCAGGAGCGCGTTGGTGGCCACGGAGGCGGTGCCGAGCCGTGAAAAGACGGCGCCGAAGACGTTGCCGGCGACGGCAAGGAACAGGACGGTGCTCGACTGCAACAGCGTGTTGTAGACGGCGTCCTTCAGCCGCTGCCACGTGAACTGGCGGTAGAGGATGGCCAGGAAGGCGGCGCCGACGACCCCCATCGCCGCCGCCTCGGTGGGCGTGGCCCAGCCCCAGACGATCGTCCCCAGCGTCGCCAGGATGAGGATGGCGTGCGGGACCATGCCGAGCGTGAGCTCCCGGACGATCTCCCACAGGCTTCCGGTCCGCTCCTCCTTCGGGAGCGGCGGCCCCAGCTTTGGGTTGATGAATGAGCGGATCAGCGCGTAGGCGATGAAGATCCCCGCCAGCAGGAAGCCAGGACCGAAGCAGGAGGCATAGAGCTCGGCGACCGACACGCCCATCACCGGACCCATCACGACGAGCATGACGCTGGGCGGGACGAGGATCCCGAGCGTGCCGCCGGCGGTGATGGCGCCGGCCGACATCGGGACGTTGTATCCGGCGCGCGTCATGATGGGCACGGCCATGATGCCCATGAGCACGACGGTGGCGCCGACGGTGCCGGCCGCGATGCCGAAGATCGTCGCCGTGATCAGCACGCCGACGTAGAGCGACCCGGGCACGGGGCCCATCATGAGCTGGAACCCCTTGAACAGGCGCTCCATGAGCCCGCCCTGCTCCATCAGGTAGCCCATGAAGATGAAGAGCGGCACGGCGGCCAGCACCTCTTCTTTCATCAGCCCGATCGTCTGGAAGACCATGATGTAGAAGGCGCGCTCGCCCAGCCCGATCCAGCCGAAGATGAAGGCCAGGAGCATCAGCGTGAACGAGATGGGAAATCCGATGAAGATCGCTCCCAGCATGACCACGAGCATGATGCCGCCGAGCAGTTCGGGGCTCATCCGATCTCTATGACCTCCCGCTTGGCCCACTCGCGTCCGGTCCGGATCGCGTAGACGCTCTTGAGGAGCTCTCCGACGCCCTGGATGAGCAGCAACGCCGCGGTGAGCGGAATGACCCCCTTGAACGGATACACGATCGGACGCCACGGGCTGGCGTCCGAGGTCTCGCCGATCGACCACGCGTGCGAGAACTCCTGCCATCCGAAGTAGAAGAGCAGGATCATCGCCGGAAAGAAGAAGAAGAGATAGCCGATGGCGTCGATCCAGTTCTGCCGCCGGACCGACCAGTTCGCGTAGAGCATGTCGGTGCGCACGTGGCCGGCGCGCTTCAGCGTGTACGCGGTGCCGATCATGAAGTGCGTGCCATAGAGCATGTACGTCACGTCGAACGCCCAGATCGTCGGAGCGCGGAAGAAGTGGCGGGCCACCACTTCCCAGGTGACCGCGATGGTCATGGGGATGATCAGCCACGCGACGCTGCGGCCGCACCAGTCGGCGATCGTGTCGATCACGTCGATGGTCCGCCGGAATCCGGCACCCAGGTCCGCGTGGTTGCGCGGTCGTGGCGGCGCAGCCGTCGCCAATCGATCTCTCCCCTGGAACGTAGGGGGCCCGAAATGGCCCCCCACACCCCCAGACGCTCGGCACGCCCCGGCCCAAAGCCGTGGCGCGCCTCGTTAACGCAGGCGACTACCGAGGCCCTACTTCAGCCAGATCTTGTCCTTGTAGTAGTGCTCGGCGATGAACTCGTACTTCGGCCAGTACGACAGCCGGTACGGCACCACCACGCCCGAGTACTTCTTCTGCGACTCGACGACCTTGCGGTAGAAGTCGTCCTTGGCCGCGTTGCCGTTCTGGATCTCGTCGTAGACCTGCAGGAAGCGGCGGTTCAGCTCGTCGCTGGTCTTGATGATCTTGACGCCGGAGGCGAGCATGTCCTGGCACGCCTTCGCCGTCTTCTCCTGGAACCGGACGAAGTGGTTCCAGTACGACGCCTGTACCGACACCTTGACGATCTCCTTGAGGTCCGCGGGCAGGGCGTCCCACTTGCCCTTATTGATGATGAACTCGCCGACGGTCACCGGCTCGTGCATCCCCGGCGCGTAGTGGAACTTCGCGATCTTGTCGATGCCGAGGATCTTGTCGTCCGAGCAGTTCACCCACTCGGCGCCGTCGATGGCGCCGCGCTCGAGCGCGGGCACGATCTCGCCGCCGGGCAGCGTCACCGTGGCGATGCCGAGCTTGCTGTAGGTCTCGGCGCCGATGCCGAAGATGCGATAGCGCTGGCCCTTGATGTCGTTGAAGCTGCGGATCTCCTTCTTGAACCACCCCATCGCCTGCGGGCCCTCGGGGTGGACCTGGAAGCTCACCACGTTCATCTTCAGCCGCTGCTGGTAGGCCTCCTGGAGCAGCTCGTGGCCGCCGCCCTCCCAGTACCAGCCGTAATAGTCGATGAAGTCCATGCCGAAGAGCGGCCCGTGCGTGAGCGGGATGAAGGCGGCGAGCTTGCCGATGATGTAGCCGGGCGTGGTGTGCCCGGCGTCGAGCACGCCGCGGTTCACGGCGTCCTGGATCTCGAACGGCGGCACGACGGCGCCGGCCGGCGAGACGTCCATCTTGAGGCGGCCGCCCGAGGCCTTGTCGATGGTGCTGATGAGGAGCTTCGCGGCGTCGTCGGGGAAGACGCCGAGCGGCCAGGCGGTCTGCACCTTCCATCGGATGGGCGCCTGGGCGGTGGCCTGGCCCGGCGCGCTGTAGGAGCCCGCGAGGAAGGCGAGGACGGCCACCACGACTACGGAGCCGAGAGCGGACCTCAGGGAGACGAGTCGACGCATGGCATCCTCCTGCGACGTCTGTCGAAGGTTCGCGACTCCGGAAAAAGAGTGGCGCGAGTCTAGTCACGTGCCTTTGACCTGTCAAGACGACCTTCCTGTCAGGTTGCCGCTCCAGCGTCCAGATTCTCCTTGACAGGCGTCGCCGCCCCGCCTAGCGTGCTCGCGCCCCGCCGGTTCGGGACCCGCCTCGATGAGGGAGATCCCGCCTCCGTGAGGAACGACTGGCGCGCGGAATGCCGAGCCTGCGGGCGATGAGAGGTCGTTGAGCTGATGGACGCGCTCCTGAAGACATCCGAAGGCCTGCGGCGACTTTTGGAGAGCGTCGCGCGGTGGTCCGCCTGGCTTCTCATCATCATGACGGCCGTCACGTGCTTCGACGTGCTGGCGCGGAAGACGGGCATCCCGGCCCCGCTGACGAAGCTCCAGGAGCTGGAGTGGCACTTCCACGCCGCGCTGTTCTCGCTGTGGATGGGCTACGGGTACACGGCCAACGCGCACCCGCGCGTCGATTCCTTCACCGAGCACCTGCCGCTCCGTCGCAAAGCATGGATCGAGTTGATCGGCTGCGCCCTGTTCGCGCTGCCCTACGTGCTGCTGGTCGCGTACTACAGCCTGGATTTCGTCGCGTCCTCCTATGCGCTGGCCGAGCAGTCCGACAGCACGGTCGGCCTCAGGTACCGCTGGTTCATCAAGGGTATCTATGCCGCCGGCCTCTGGCTGGTCGTCCTCGGAATCGTCAGCGTGATGCTGCGTGTGATCGTCTTCCTGTTCGGTGGCCAGCAGTACGCCCGGGTGGAGCTGCCGGTCGGGCACACGGAGCTGGAGGTCTAGCGAGAATGGACTCCGTGCTGAACTGGCTGGCCGACTACCTGGCGCTGATCATGTTCGTCGCGATGTTCTTCGTGATCTTCATGGGCTACCCGGTCGCCTTCATCATGGGCGGGATGGCGCTGGCCTTCGCGCTCATCGGCTGGATGCTCGGCGTCTTCAACCTGATCGGCCTCTACGACGTCGTGCTGCGCATGTGGGGCGGCGTCGCCGCGGATCCTGTGCTCGCGTCGATCCCCATGTTCATCTTCATGGGCTCCATCCTCGAACGCTCGGGGTCGGCGGCGGACATGCTCAAGGCGACCGAGGTACTGCTGAAGCGGGTGCCCGGCGCCCTCGCCGTCGCCGTCATGGTGATGGGCACCATCCTGGCGGCGCCGATCGGCACCGTGGGGGCGGCCGTGGTCACGCTCTCGGTCATCGCCCTGCCGCAGATGCTGGCCTCCGGCTACGACAAGCGCCTGGCCATCGGTACCATCGCCTCCGCCGGGACCCTCGGCATCCTGATCCCGCCGGCCATCATGCTGGTGGTGATGGCCGAGATGCTCGTCACGTCCGCCGGCACGCTGTTTCTCGCGGCCACCATGCCAGGCTTCGTGCTCTCGGGACTGTTCCTGATCTACATCATCATCGTGGCCATCGTGCGGCCCACGAAGGCGCCGCGGCTGGCGCCCGAGTACTGGCCGCAGAGCCGGGGCGAGTTCTGGTACGCGCTGTGGCGCGGGCTGTTCCCCATGACGGCCCTGATGTTCATCGTCATCGGGTCGATCTTTGCCGGCTGGGCCACGCCGACGGAGAGCGGCGCCGTCGGCGTCTTCGGCTCGCTGCTGATCGCCGCCCTGAACGGCAAGTTCAAGATGCCGATGCTGAACGAAGCCATGTGGTCGGCGTGCCGCGCCAACGGCCTCGTCTTCCTGATCATTCTCGGCGCCACCGGCTTCTCGTACGTGTTCCGGGTGCTGGGCGGCGACGACTTGATGATCAGCATGCTTCAGTACCTCGGTGTCGACACCGCGTGGGAGATGCTGACCTTCGTGATGGTCCTGATCTTCCTGCTCGGTTTTCCGTTCGAGTGGATCGAGATCTGCTTGATCGTGCTGCCCGTCTTCGGCCCGATCCTGAGCAAGTTCGACTTCTCGGCGCATCTCGGCAACCAGGCCTATCTGATGCCGTGGTTCGGGGCGCTGGTGGCCGTCAACCTCCAGACGGCGTTCATGACGCCCCCGTTCGGCGCGACGCTCTTCTACATGAAGGGCACGGCGCCGCCCGGCGTCACCATGACCGACGTCTATCGCGGGATGTATCCGTTCGTGGCGCTGCAGATCGTCGGGCTGCTGCTCTGCATCTGGTTTCCCGAGATCGTGCTGTGGCTGCCGAGGATCGCCGGCTTCCTGGATTAGGACGCTTCATCACGCGGGTGGCCGTCGTTCCGCCTCGCGGTCCCCCCGTCGCGCCGATCGATCGCCTTCGTCGGGTCCGCTCGTTCATCGAGGCCTAGACCCTACACGCGGAGGTGAGACATGCGATCATCGGTTGAACGGCTGTCACTTCTCGCTCTGGCCAGCTCGCTCGTCCTCGCCCTCGTCCTGCCCGATCAGGTGGCCGCCCAGGCCACCGCCCAGAAGAACGTCCGCTGGAAGATGGCAAGCGCCTTCACGAGCGGACTCGACGTCGTCGGGGAGAGCGGTCCGATCTTCGCCGAGAATCTCCGGAAGATGTCGGGCGGGACGCTCGACGTCAAGTTCTTCGAGCCCGGCGCGCTCGTCCCCGCCTTCGAGGTTTTCAACGCCGTCTCCAAGGGCTCGCTCGAGGCCGGCTGGACCACGCCCGGCTTCCACGTGGGGCAGATCCCGGCCGCCCCCTGGTTCACGACCGTGCCGTTCGGACCCCAGGCCGGCGAGTACCTCGCGTGGCTCAAGTACGGTGGTGGCCACACGCTGAAGGACGAGATCTACGGCCGGCACGGCGTCAAGGGCCTCAGCTGCATCATGATCACGCCCGAGGCCTCCGGCTGGTTCCGCAAGGAGATCAAGACCGTCGAGGATCTCAAGGGCCTGAAGATGCGCTTCTTCGGCCTGGGCGCCCGGGTCATGCAGAAGCTCGGCGTCCAGACGCAGCTCATACCGCCCGGAGAAATCTATCCCGCCCTCGAGCGCGGGATCATCGACGCCACCGAGCTGGCGTTCCCGTCGATCGACATCAAGCAGGGATTCCACCAGGTCGCCAAGCACTACTACTTCCCCGGCTGGCATCAGCAGTCATCGGTCGGCGAGTTCCTGGTCAACCTCAAGAAGTGGAACGAGCTCTCCGAGGCGCATCGCCGGATGATCGAGGTCGCCTGTGACGCGAACCTCACGTGGAGCTTCGTCACCAGCGAGGCCCGCCAGTTCGGGGCCATGAAGGATCTCGTGGAGAAGCACGGCGTGAAGATCCACTACTGGTCGGATGCGGTCCTGGCGCGGATGCGCTCGGCGTGGGAAGAGGTGATCGCGGAGGAGTCGGCGAAGGATCCCGACTTCAAGCGCGCCCACGAAAGCTACGCGGCCTTCCGCAAGCAATACGCCATCTGGAAAGACCACGGCTACCTGAAGTGATTGCCGCTTCAGGGCGAGGGCCAGCCGCGAGGCTGGCCCCGCCCGTCGGAAGGGGGGCGAAGCCCCCCTCCGAGTTACTTCTGGTACGTGTTCTTGAGCTCCTGGGCGTCGCCCCAGATCTTGTAGGTCTTGCGCCAGGCGAGGTAGTGGTCGGCGACCTTCTTGAAGAGCGGATCCTTGGCGCTCTCGCTCTCCAGCACCTCGAGCCAGCCCTTCTCGAAGGTCTTGAGGTCCTCGTCGGACCAGCGACGGTTCGTCACCTTGTGCTTGTCCTTCATCTCCTGCATCACGGGCGGGTTCTTGGCCTCGGTCTCGACGTAGGTGTGGATCACCGCGTCGTTCAGCGCCACCTGGATGATGCGCTTGTGCTGATCGGAAAGCTTGTCCCACTCGGCCTTGTTCATCAGCAGCTCGCTCACGGAGACCTGCTGGTGCCAGCCGGGGTAGTAGTTGTTCTTGGCGATCTGGTGGAAGCCGAGAGCGAGGTCCATCGTCGGCATGGAGAACTCGGTGGCGTCGATGACGCCGCGCTCGAGGGCGGGATAGATGTCGGCCGCCGCCATCAGCTGCGTATTCACGCCGAGCTTTTGCATGACCTGCGCCCCGAGGCCGAAGAAGCGCATCTTGATGCCCTTCAGCTCGTTCACGTTCTTGACTTCCTTGCGGAACCACCCGGACGTCTCGGGGCCGATGGCGAAGCAGTCGAGCGCGAAGAGATTGTGCTTGGCGTAGATCTCGTTCCGCAGCTCGTTGCCGCCGCCGAACCACTTCCACGCCAGGAACTCGCCGAGCTGCGGCCCGAACGGCACTGTCGTGAAGAAGGCGAGCGCCGGGTACTTGCCGGTGTGGTAGCCGGGCGTCGTCCAGCACGATTCCACGGAGCCCTTGGAGACGGCGTCGAAGCACTCGAGCGCCGGCACCAGCGCGCCGGGCTCGAAGAACTTCAATTCGAGCGAGCCACCGGACATGACCTTGATGTTGTCGGAGAACCGGGTGGCCGACGTTCCGAGGTGCGGCAGCTTGCTGCCGAAGGCACTGGCCATCTTCCAGTGCACCTTGCGCTGGGCCTCGGCCGGCGTCGTGAGAACCGAGCCCACGTACGCGGCCACCAGCGCGATACCCGCCACCATGGCGACTTTGACCAGACGTGATTGCATGGGGAAAAACCTCCTGTCGCGCAGCGCTCTGGGATAAAAGTGGCGCGAGTTTAGTCAGGAGGGGCTCAACCTGTCAAGAAGCCTCACCTGTTAGTGACAGGCTGGGAGGGTCAGGCCGAACGGGCCATGGGCGGGCCTGTGCCGGCCCGCCCCCGTGTCATCACACTCAGCGCGTCAGCTTCGCGCGCATGCAGTCGCGGTACGCGGCGCGATACTGCGGGTCGTCGGCCTTGCCGGCGTCCATTCCGCGCACCAGCGGATCGGGTGTCTGCGTGATGACCGACCCCGATGGGTCGGTCTTCTCGCCGGGACCGCCGGTGCCGGGCGTCGGTACGCTGGTCCCTGGCAGAGGCGCCCTGCCCACGCCGGGATCGGTGGGGCCAGGGACGACGCCCGGGGACGCGGCATCGCCGCGCGGTGGAGCGCCGGGAGCGCGCCGCGCCGCCTCGGTCGAGCGTGACCCAGGATGCGGAAGGGCGCTGCTGCCCGTGCGGGCGGCCGCCTGCTCGTTGCAGGCCGCGATGTCGCTGAGCGTCGGCTCCTTCTGCGCCAGCGCCGGCGCGACGGTACCGAGGGTGAGCGCCGTGAGCATTGCAATTGTTCGAACGGGACCGCGCGTCATGGCTGAGCCCTCCTCACGGGACTTCGGCTTGCAAGGGAACGGCCTTCGAGGAGGTCAGCGATGGCAGGGACGGCCCGGTCCGGGAAGCGTCGTGTCCGCGACGTGATGGTGGCTGACGTGGTGACGATCGACCCATCCTCGTCGCTGGTCGCGGCTGCCCGCGCGATGCGCGAGGCGAACGTCGGCATGCTTCCCGTCGTGGACCGTGACCGCGTCGTGGGCATCATCACGGACCGCGACATCGTCGTCCGCGCCGTGGCCGGCGGCGCCGACCCGGCGACGACGCGTGTCGGGCAATGCCTGTCCGACGGCGTCATCCCGGCCCACCCCGACTGGTCGACGGAGCAGGCGATCGTGACGATGGCGCAGGCCCAGGTCGGTCGGCTGCCGGTGCTCGACGACGACGACCGGCTCGTCGGCGTGGTGACGCTCAGCTCGATGGCGTTCCGGTCGCGCGAGAAGGACGTCGCGCTGGAGGCGGCCCAGGAGGTGTCGCGCCGCTCGGCCCGCGAAGCGGCGTAAACGGGCGCGGTCCCCGGCGGCGCAGTAGAATGTCCCGCGCCGGCGAGGAGGCTGACGATGGGACTGCTGCTGCGCGGCGGAACGGTCATGGATCCAGGCGCCGGGCTCACGGGCGCCCTCGACGTGCGCGTGCGAGACGGGCTGATCACCGAGGTCGCGGCCGGGCTGGCGCCCGACGGCGACACCGTTCACGACGTCTCCGGCCGGCTGGTGCTGCCGGGACTCATCGATCTCCACGCCCACTGCTTCGCCGGCGCCTCGGACTTCGGCCCGCGCACCGACGACATCGCGCGCTCGACCGGCGTGACGACGTGGATCGATGGTGGCAGCGCGGGAGCGGGGACGTTCGAGGGCATGCGGGAGTGGGTGCTCTCCCGCTCACGCGTCCGGATGCTGGCCTTCCTCAACATCTCGGCGATCGGCCTCGCCTACCTCAAGATCGGCGAGCTCAACCATCTCGCCTACGCCGACGTCGACGCGGCGGTCGGCGCCGCCCGTGACCACGCCGACCTGATCCTCGGCATCAAGGTGCGCAACCAGCTCGAGGTCGTCGGTGACGCCGGGCTCGAGCCGCTCCGCCGCGCCGTCCGGGCGGCCGACGCCATCGGCGGGCGCGTCATGCTGCACTGCACGAACCCGCCGGTGCCGCTGGCGGAGCTGCTCGCGCTCCTGCGGCCCGGGGACGTGGTCAGCCATTTCCTCCACGGGCGCGGCCACGGCATCCTGGACGAGAAGGGCAAGGTCAGCCGCGAGGTGCGCGCGGCGCGCGAGCGCGGCGTCGTCTTCGACGTCGCCCACGGGCGCATGCACGTGAACTTCCCGGTGGTCCGGGCAGCCTTCGCCGAGGGCTTCTATCCCGACACGATCTCGTCGGACCTCACGACCGGGGGCGCGGCCGGCTGCGTGAAAGACCTGCCGACGACGATGGGCAAGTTCCTGAGCCTCGGCATGCCTCTGCCCGACGTGATCCGCGCCGTCACCTCGGCGCCGGCCCGCGTCATCGGTCGCGCCGGCAAGCTCGGCACGCTCGAGCCGGGGACGGTGGCCGACGTCGCCGTCTATGCGCTCGAAGAAGGCGCGTTCGACTACGAGGACGCGCACGGCCAGCACATCACCGGGCGGCAGCGCTTCGTGCCGGCCCTCACGCTGCGCGCCGGCGAGGTCTGGTGGCGGGGAGGCGCTCGATGAACATCTTCAAGGCGCAGGCGGTGAAGGACCCGGAGGAGGTCGCGCGCGCGATCCCCGTGATCGACGTCGGCCCCGCGTTCCGGCGCGAGCCCGGCGGGCTCGAGACGGTCGCCGCGCAGGTGCGGCAGGCGAGCGAGCGGGTCGGCTTCTTCTACGTGGCGGGCCACGGCGTCGATCCGGCCGTCGTCGATGCCGCCTTCGCCGCCTCGCGCGAGTTTCACGCGCTGCCGCTCGCCGAGAAGCTCGCCCTCAAGCTGAATGAGAACAACATCGGCTATCTGCCCGTCAACGAAAGCATGCAGCGCGCGTCGACGGTCCACAAGGCGACGCGCCCGAACTTCAACGAGAGCTTCTTCATCAGCCACGACCGGGGATCCGACCATCCCGACGTCGTGGCCGGCACGTCGCTGCGCGGTCAGAACCAGTGGCCGGTCGGCCATGCCGGGATGCGCCGGGCGATGCTCGCCTACTTCAAGGCGCTGGAGCGCGTGGGGGAGCAGATCCTGCCCGTGCTGGCGCGCGCCCTCGACATGCCTGAGCAGCACTTCGCGCCGTTCTTCGCCAACGAGGCGCACATCAACCTGCGCTTCCTGCACTATCCGCCGCAGCAGACCGACGACGACGAGCAGTTCGGTCAGGGGCCGCATACCGACAACTCGTTCATGACCTTCCTGGCCCGCGAGGAGGTCCCCGGCCTGGCCGTGCGGCTGCCGAGCGGCGAGTGGCTGGCCCCGCCCGTCATCGACGGCACCCTCCTGGTGAACCTCGGCAACGTGATGAAGCGCTGGTCGAACGATCGCTTCCTGTCGACGCCGCATGGCGTGATCAACGACTCGGGGCGCGACCGCTACTCCATCGCCTTCTTCTACAGCCCGAACATCGACGCCGTCATCGAGTGCCTCCCCAGCTGCACCGGTCCCGACGATCCGCCGCGCTATCCGCCGGCGGTGTACGGCGACCTCGTCCGCGCCTTCTACAGCGCGAACTACTTCCACCAGAAGAACTACCCGCGAGAGAGCGCGTAAGCCCGCCGGTGCGCGAGGTCCTGGTCACGATGCGCTTCGACGAGGCGCAGCTCGGGCGCCTGCGCGCCGTCTCGCCGGATCTCCGGGTGACGTGCGCCGATCCGGGCACGGCGGAGTACTCGAAGACCGAGGTGCTCTACGCCGGCGTGCCGCCGCGCGATCTCGCGCAGGCCCCCAACCTCCGGTGGGTCCAGCTCCACATGGCCGGCGTGAACGCGCTGTACGATCACCCGCTCTACACGCGGAGCACGGCCACCCTCACGACCACGAGCGGTGTCCACGCGGCCACCATCGCCGAGTACGCCATCACCATGCTGCTGGCGCTGGCCCATCGCGTGCCGGCCATGGTGGAGTGGCAGCGCCGCGGCGGGTGGCCGCCCGACGAGCAGCGGTGGCCGCTGTTCGTGCCCACCGAGATTCGCGGGGCGACCCTCGGCATCATCGGCTACGGCAGCATCGGCCGCGAGCTGGCGCGCATCGCCAGGACTGCCTTCGCCATGCGGGTGCTCGCCTGCAAGCGCGATCCCTCCCGCCGCGAGGACACGGGCTACTGCGCGCCGGGCACGGGCGATCCGGAGGGCCGCCTGCCCGATGCGTGGTTTCCGCCCGAGAAGCTGCGTGACCTGCTCGCCCGATCCGACGTGGTGGTCATGGCCGCGCCGCTCACGCAGGAAACGGACCGCATGCTCGGCGGCGCCGAGCTCGCCGCCATGAAGCCGTCTGCCTACTTCATCAACGTCGGGCGCGGGGCGACGGTGGACGAGCCGGCGCTGGCGGCGGCGCTGCGCGACCGCCGGCTGGCGGGAGCGGCGATCGACGTGTTCGCGCAGGAGCCGCCTCCCGCGCGCCATCCCTTCTACGCGCTCGACAACGCCATCGTGTCGCCGCACGTCTCCGGCTTCCTGCCGAGCTACGACGATCGCTGCGCCGATCTCTTCGCCGAGAACCTGCGACGCTACCTCTCCGGCGCGCCACTCCTGAACCTCGTCGACCGCGTGAAGGGCTATTAGCTTGGGGGGGGGGGGGGGGGGGGGGC
>DATBJF010000120.1:0-3721 GCA_036556545.1 Candidatus Methylomirabilota bacterium | reverse complement strand
GCGCAATCGTGCCGGCCTTCACGGCAACGTCGTGGACACCGTCGAGGCCCTGACCGGGGTCGATGACCCGGCCGCCGCGGACGATCAGATCGAAGTTCGCCATTGTGTTTCTCCCAGGTTCGGAATTGGCCGGCGACCATATATTCCATCAGTTGAGCTGGAGTAGCGGACGTGTCGTCTCTCGCTTCGCGCACGCGTTCGCCGCCAGACGGTGCCGCGGCATCGGCTTCGCGCACTACATCGAGCTGAACACGGGTGATCCGCGTGAGCGCGCCGAGATCACCGTGCGGCCGGAAAGCCGCATCAGCGTCGTCCTCGGCACCCTCTCCACCGGCCAGGGACACGAAACGAGCTTCCCCCAGCTCATCGCGGAGTGGTTCGGCGTGGAGCACGGCAACGTGAAGCTCATCACCGGCGACACGGATCTGATGCCGGTCGGCGGCGGCACGGCGTCCGGCCGGTCCATGCGGCTTGGCGCCGTCGTCATGGCAAAGGCCTCGGATCAAATCGTCGAGAAGGGCCCGGCGCATCGCTGCGTCGCTCCTCGAGGCCGCGGAAGCGGACATCGGTCGCGCGCCGCACGTTCACCGTGAAAAGCACCGACCGCTCCGTCGATCTGTTTGAGGTCGCCGCCGCCGTTCGTGCCGGCGAGCCGCTCACCGGCGCGTGCACCGAGGTGCCGTCGTATCCGTACGGCTGCGCGGTGTGCGAAGTCGAAGTGGACCCGGACACCGGTGGCGTCGATGTCGTCCGACACACGACCGATGGGATGCAGACCTCCGGCGTCACGCGGATTCGTGGCGTTACCAGTCGTTCCGGGGAGATGCGTGGACGACCATCCGCAAGGAGGACAGGAAGCGCTACCCGCTGAACGCGTATCGTGTCCTGCTGACCCGCGCTCGACAGGGAATGATCGTCTTTGTCCCGCCTGGCGACCCGTCGGATCCGACACGCGCGCCGTCGTTCTACGACGACACGTACCACTACCTCATAGGACTGGGTGTCGCCGACGTCTGACCGGATCGACTGGTTACCGAAGACCCGCCCCGCTCGGTGAACGAGTGGCATGAGCCGGCTGTCGGCCGAGGGCCGACGTCCTTCTCTGTATCTATTCCACATGCGACGGTGACCGGATGACTCAGCTGAGCCGTTCGATCCCGGGCACGTCGTCGAACCCCCGATCGAAGCTCATGATGCGATGCACGCCCTCGCGTTCCATGACTGCGACATGAAGGGCATCGCGGGCCGACAGGCGGCGATTCCCGAGGACGATCGCCTTGGCGCGGTCGACAGCGCCGAGATCGATCGAGAACACCTCGTCGACGACGCCGAGGACGGCATCGAACGCCGGCTGGATGGCATCGCGGCGGTCGATCGCCACGTACCGATGCAGAATTTCTTGGAGCACTTCCGTGTCTGTCACCAATCGCTCGCGATCGGAGACGGCGTGCTGGAGGACTCGCTCGGCATCGACTTTCCGAGCGTGCGCGCCGCCGACGAGGTACATCGGGATGTTGGAATCGACGAAGATCACGCCCGGTCGCAGTCTTCGTAGCCGCGGGCGATCTCGGCAAGCATCTGCTCGATGTCAGCGGTGGGAAAGTCGTGTCGCGCCGCCGCTCGGATCGCGCCGAGCTTCTTTTGGACATCACCGGATGGCTGCCGCCGCCGCGCCGCTCGGAGAGCTTGCCGCACCCACTCGGCGACGGTGAGCCGCTGTGCCCGTGCCAGCCGCTGGATCTCCCGCAGTTCGCCGTCGTCCAGGAGCACTTGCAGTCGCTTTGTCATGACGGGAGTCTAGGCGACTCATGGCTATGAGTCAACAAAACCCCTAGGACGATTCTGACTCTGCGGTTCGGGGCCAGCCTCACATGCCTGCGTGTTCATTCCCCGCCTAGCGGCGCCGGTGCCGTTGGCCGGGGCGCCGGTGCGTCTCGTGACGCTCAGCTAGACTCCCCCCAGCCATTCCACGAGACATCCCATGAGATATCAAGTCCCACTCGTCGCCGCAGCGACGAGGAGGCGTGAGGGATTGTAGGGTCGACGATGCTTGAGCATGGCGTAGAGGGTGTGCAGGAGCTTCACGGCGACCACGATCAGCGCCTGCTTGGCCGGTTTGCCCTGGGCCCGCTTGCGCAGGTAGATCGTGCGCCACTCGGCACTGCGGCGGACGGCATTGACGGCGGCGAGATAGAGGGCCCGGCGGGCGATGCGCGAGCCCACTGGCGACAAGCGGGGCGTCCCGACGCGCTGGCCGCTCTCGGTGATCACGGGGTAGAAGCCGACATAGGCGACGAGTGCCGGCGCGTCGGTAAAGCGCATCGGCACGCCGAGCTCCCCGAGCAGCGTGGCGGCGGTGTGCGGACCGATGCCGGGGATCGTCTGCAGCAGGTCGGCATCGGACGGTCCCGTGCCGGGCTCACTCGGGGGCAGCAGGGCGGTGGCCGCGCGATCCACCTCGTCGAGCGCAGTGGTGAGCCGGTCGAGTTGACTCACCAGCGTGCGCACGACCTGGGCCCGGGCGGTGGCCGCCTTGCCACTGTAGATCGAGTGGCGGGCGGCGTCACGCACGGCGATGGCATCGTCGAGCGAGAAGCCGCGTGTGCCGGCGTCGTGGGCGGCGCGGCGGATGGCCCGGGGGCTGGCCTGGGCCAAGTGCTGGGCGGTGGGGAACTGCGCGAGGATGCCGCGGGCTCGGGCGCTGCGCAGATCGCCGAGGGCCGTCCGGTGCTCCGGCAGCACGACGTCAAGCTGCGCGATGAGTTGGCGCAGATAATCCTGCCAGTCGTCCATGAGCCGCGCTCGGAGGCGTGCGAGCTCGCGCAGGCTTTGGATCGGCTCGTCGGGCACGTAGCTGGCCTGGGCGGCCCCGGAGCGGATGAGCCCGGCAATGACATGGGCGTCGATGTCATCGGTCTTGGCCTTGCGGCGGAGGACGTCGCGGTAGCGCCGGGTCTGCAGCGGATTCAGCACCAAGACGCGGTAGCCCGCGCCGACGAGCGCCGCTTCCAGATTTTCCCAGAGGTGGCCCGAGGCCTCGAGCCCGATCACGGTCTGCGCGGCCGTCGCGTCGCGCGCGGCCAGCGTCCGCAGCAGCGTGGCCACGCCGTCTTTGCTCGCGGCGATGGTGAAGCTCGAGCCGACCGCTTCCCCGTCACGGTCGAGGACAGCAATCCGGTGCTCCCGCAATGCCACATCGATGCCGACAAACCGCTCCGCCATGGCACTCCCTTCGCGAGACGTCGGGGCACGGCGCGGATCAGCCGGACAGGGGCCACGGGCCGCGAGGTCAGCATGGCCTGGTCGACTGTGAGGGATGACGGCGAACCGTCTCCCAGCATCCTGGATGAATGCTCTCGACCCGGCGGCCGGGGCGCGACCTTCTCGGTGGACGGCTGCTCCCGCCGGAGCGCCGAGGTGCCTGTACATCAGTCGTCGTTCCCGTCCTGCCTCCGGACAGACTGTAACCGTACCCTCCTCCTTCGGACGAGGCGAATAGTCACGACGCTTGCGGGCGCCTTTCACTCGTAATGTCATACCAGGTGCCCATGCGGCTGATCGGGCTCGCGGTCATGCTCATTCTCGGCCTCCTCGCCTCGCCACCTGCCGCTCCGGCACAGCAGGCGGTCTGGCGTATCGGCTTTCTATCCTCGGCTTCCTCTTCTGCCGGGGCCGACCGCCTCCTGGCGTTCAAGCAGGGTTTGCACGAACTCGGCTACGT
>DATBJF010000119.1:0-23285 GCA_036556545.1 Candidatus Methylomirabilota bacterium | reverse complement strand
GAGTCGCTCGGCGCCGTCTTCCTCAAGCCCTCGCTGAAGGAGCTCGTCAGCTTCTCGCTGCTGGTGCTGATCCTCCTGTTCCGTCCCGCCGGGATCTTCGGCAAGCGCGCGGCATGAAGGCGCTGGCGGCGCTGGCGCTGGTCGTGCTCGTCGCCCTGCCGGCCTTTCCCGCCGTCTTCGGGTCCTATGCGGTGACGCTCTTCACGCTGATCTTCTTCTACGGGTTCCTCGGCCAGGCGTGGAACGTGGTGGGCGGCTACGCGGGGCAGCTCTCGGCCGGACACGCGGCGTTCCTGGGGATCGGCGCGTACACGGCCGCGCTCTTGTCCGTCGAGCGCGGTATCACGCCGTGGATCGGGATGTTCGCGGGTGGCGCGCTGGCCGCGGCCCTCGGCGCCGTCATCGGATTCCTCGGCTTCCGGTTCGGCCTGCGCGGCTTCTACTTCGTCCTGCTGACGGTGGCGTTCTCGGAGATCTGCCGGGTGGTGGCCGGCAACACCGAGGCGGTCGGCGGCGCCCTCGGCTACTACATCGGCTTCACCGGCAATCCGCGCCAGTTCCAGTTCCAGGACACGCGCGCCTACTACTACATCGCGCTGACGCTGATGCTGGGGGCGACGGGGCTGGTGGCCTGGCTCGCGCGGAGGAGGTTCGGCGTCTACCTGGCCGCCATCCGCGAGGACGAGACCGCCTGCGAGGCGGCCGGCGTGAACACGTTCAAGTACAAGATGCTGGCGATGCTGCTCTCGTCGTTCCTCACCGGCATCGGCGGCACCTTTTACGCCTTCTATCTCTTCTCGCTGCAGCCGAACACCGTGTTCGGCGTGCCGCTCTCGGTCGAGATCATCATCCGTCCGATCGTGGGCGGCGCCGGCACCGTCCTCGGGCCCGTGGTCGGCTCGTTCATCCTGAGCCCGCTGGCCGAGGTCTCGCGCCACTACTTCGCCCAGGGCGGCTGGCACGGCGCTCACCTGATCGCCTATGGCGCGCTGCTCATCGCGGTCGTCCTCTTCTTGCCCGAGGGCGCCTATCCGCGGCTCGCGCGCGCGCTGCGACGGCGAGCGGACGTCACGTGAGCCTGCTGCAGGCGCGTGGCCTCTCGAAGCGCTTCGGCGGCGTGCAGGCCGTCTCCGCGCTGGACCTCGACGTGGCGGACCGCGAGGTGGTCGGCGTCATCGGCCCCAACGGTGCCGGCAAGACGACCGCCTTCAACCTGCTCTCGGGCTTCCTGCCGCCGGACACCGGCGAGATCCGGTTCCGCGGCCGTTCGGTGATCGGCTGGAAGCCGCACGCGATCTGCGCGCTCGGCCTGGCCCGGACGTTCCAGATCGTGCGGCCGTTTCCGCGCCTGAGCGTGCTCGACAACGTGCTCGTCGGCGCGCTGGCGCGCCACGCCCGCGCGCCCGTCGCGCGTGCGCGTGCCCGCGAGGTCGTGGAGCGGCTCGGGCTCGGCGCCAAGGCCGCCGTCCCGGCCGCCGCGCTCACGCTGGCCGAGCGCAAGCGCGTGGAGCTGGCGCGCGCGCTCGCCACCGAGCCGGCCCTGCTGCTCCTCGACGAGGTCATGGCCGGCCTCAATCCGACGGAGATCGCCACCCTGGTGGCGCTCATCCGGGAAATCCACGCGAGCGGCATCGCCATCCTGCTGATCGAGCACAACATGCGCGCGGTCATGGCGCTGTCCCACCGCATTGTGGTCCTGAGCTTCGGCGAGCGGGTGGCCGAGGGGCCGCCGGCGGCCATCGCACGGCACCCGCGGGTGATCGAGGCGTACCTGGGCGAGGAATATGTCGACGCTGCTCCGGCTGGCTAGCGTCGAGGCCGGCTACCGGGATCTCGTGGCGGTGCGCGATGTCTCACTGGAGGTCCGCACCGGCGAAGTGGTGGCCCTGATCGGCAGCAACGGCGCCGGCAAGACCACCACGCTGCGGGCGATCAGCGGGCTCTTGCCCGTCCGGCGTGGCCGCGTCGAATTCGAGGGCGACCGCGTCGACGGGCGGCCGTCGTCGGTCATCGTGGGGCGGGGGATCGCGCACGTGCCCGAGGGCCGCCAGCTCTTTCCCACGCTCACCGTGCGCGAGAACCTCGAGCTCGGCGCGCGCGACCGGCGGGCTCGCGCGGCGGCGCTCGGCGACGTCTTCGCGCTGTTCCCGCGGCTGCGCGAGCGCGAGCGGCAGCTCGCCGGCACGCTGTCGGGTGGCGAGCAGCAGATGTGCGCGATCGGCCGCGGGCTGATGGCGCGGCCGCGGCTGCTGCTGCTGGACGAACCGAGCCTCGGCCTCGCCCCGGTGATGGTGCGGCTGATCTTCGAGACGCTTCGCGAGATCAACGCCCGCGGCACCACGATCCTGCTGGTCGAGCAGAACGTGCCGCGCGCTTTGGCCCTCTCGCACCGCGGCTACGTGATCGAGAATGGCCGCATCGTGCTGGAAGGCTCACGCGAGGCGCTCCAGCAAAGCCCGCACATCAAGCAGGCCTATCTTGGACTGTAGACGGGCCCCGGGATGGCGCCCATACCCCCGGCGTTCGTCGCGGTCCGGCGGAGCCGGGCCGCTCCTCCAGCACGCGCGGCACGCGTCGATAATCGGGGGCCGATGGTAGGCTAGAAACGTGAGCGGTACGGATCGGCTCGCACGTCTTCGTGGGTCCATCTCGTTCGCGGGCGTCCGCACGATCGTGCTCCTCGTGGCCGCGGTGCTGTCGATCAGCGGATATGCGTACCGCTACCTCCAGTTCGCCACGGCGCCCACCGAGGGTGAGCTCTTGACCGTGGTGCGCGACGTGAATGGCGCGCCGCTGAGCGATGCGCGGATCGCCGTGCTGACGCTGACCGACGCGCCGGTGGCGAGCTTTCGCGCGGCGGCGGCGGCCGGCGGCCTGCGGGTGCTGAAGGAAGGCACGTACCGCCTGCGCGTGAGCCACCCGAAGTACGTGACGGAAATGCGGATGGTCCAGGTCGTCGCTGGCCACACCTCGGAGGTTCGCGTGAAGCTGGCCAGGAAGATGGCCGGTAGATGAGGTCGCTCGCGCTCGCCGCCGTCGCGCTGTCCCTGCTGGGCTGTGCCAGCGCCGCGCTGCCCTACAAGCCCGACGTGCAGCCGAAGGGCGCGAAGATTTCCGCCGGCTATCAGATCCTGGCGGATCGCCTCCGCGTCGAGATCGACACCGACCACCGCCGGCTCGAGGACATCTGGATCGCCAAGCCCGATGGGACGGCGGTTCGCGCACAGACGATCGACAACGCGCCGACGGTGGTCGGGCCGCCGCCGAGCGTCAGCGTCGGCGTCGGTGGTGGCTCCTGGGGCGGTGGCGGCGCCTTCGGGACCGGCGTCGGTGTCGGCTTCCCCGTCGGCGGCGGCACGCCACGCATCGAAGGCCCCACCTTCGCGTCGTTCCCGCTCGACCAGGTCGGCCCGCCGCCGTGGCGCGTGCACATCAAGCTGTCCGGCGTGGAGCCGACCACGATCCTGGTCGGCGGTCCACTGCAGTAGGGCCGGCCCGCCGGCTTTCGGCCCCGGCGGCAGGGTGGCACGCCTGTTCGGTCAGGGCGTCACCATCCGGACCACTTGATAGCGGTCTAGTCCTGACCATCTCCGTCTCGTAAGGTCCCGGCACATCTACCGATTTGTCGAGTTTGGCCCCGGTCTGGCATCCATGTTGCTCAAGAGAGCCCCCCGTCGGCAACGCGTCTCAGACCGACGCCTATGCGACAAAAGACACCGGTCGGACGGGTGGTTGGACGCGAGTCGCTGAAGCGGCAGGCGCTCGGACTCGGCGTCCTGGTGCTCGCCGTGAGCGCGGCGTACGCCGGCTCGCGCATGAGCGTCGAAGAGCTCATGGCGTCGGTCAATCTTCTCGAATCGGCGGAGGAGACGGTCGAGCGCGTCGCCGAGGAACCGGCTCCCAAGCGTATCGAGATCGACAACCACATCGAAGAGGTCGCGAGCCAGCACGGGGTTGCGCCGAAGCTCGTGGCGGCCATCGTGGCCGTCGAGTCGCAGTTCAACCCGCGCGCGGTGTCGCGGCGCGGCGCCGAAGGGCTGATGCAGCTGATGCCCGCCACCGCGGCGTAC
Organism: Candidatus Methylomirabilota bacterium; assembly: GCA_036556545.1. GTDB lineage: Bacteria > Methylomirabilota > Methylomirabilia > Rokubacteriales > CSP1-6 > AR12. The sequence goes on along the minus strand of DATBJF010000119.1, from coordinate 19,215 downwards.
CTCGACGTGGACGACCCGTTCGATCCCCGCGACAACATCGATGGCGGCGTTCGCCATCTCAAGCGTCTGATGAAGCGCTTCCACAACGATCTGCCGCTCGTGCTGGCCGCCTACAACGCCGGGGAGCAGGCGGTCATCAATCATCGCGGCATCCCGCCGTATCGCGAGACGCGCCAGTACGTCGTCCGTGTGCTGCGGCGCTACGACCGCGATGCCGCGCGGGCGGTCGCCAAGCAGCTGGCCGCGCCGAAGAAGAAGCCGGCGCCGCCGGCACCGCCGGCACCGCCGCGCATGGCGCGCGTGATGTACGTCATGCCCGACGTGCTGGCGACGCGCGCGGCGGCCCCCGCCCCGGCGGCGGCGTCCACCCCACCCGTGATGCCCGCCGAGCTGGTGGAGCTGGTGACCCCGGCACCGGTCGGGCTCAAGACGCCCGGAGACGCGCCGTAGCACGCGGCACGCCCGGTCAGCGGGCGGCGTAGTCGGCAAGGGGGTTCGAGCGATGCAGGAATTCATCACGGCGTTTCCCGAGCAGTGGCGCCACGTGATCGGAGTGCTGTTGGCGCCGATCGCCTGGATCCCGCGGACGCACGACGTGCTGATCGACTTCTTCCTCAACTCGCCGTCGGTGTGGGTGGCCGCCGCGAAGTACCTGCTGCTGCTGTTCCCGGCGGCGCTCGGCCTGGCCGCCATCTGGTGCACGCAGCTGTCGATCTACACGGTCCCCTTCCGCAGCGGCCGGCTGCAGTTCGTGTCGGCCCTGCTCCTGACCTGGTGGGACGCCGCGCGCGCGGTGTGGCTCTACTGGATGGGGCTCGTGCGGCTGGTGGCGGTGGTCGCCGGCTGGCTGCTGGTCCTGGGCGGCTTCGTGGTGCGCACGACGATCCACGCCGTGCGCCATCTGATCTCGATGCCGTTTCTGATGAGCGGGGGCATGGCGCCGCGGTATTTCCAGCCCGGCGTGCCGTGGATGGCGTTCATCGCCCTGCTGCTGTGGTCGTTCCTCGAAGCGGCGGTGTTCGCCCACGTGCTCTTTCCGCCCATCACCGAGATCCTGACAGACCTCGCAGAGACGCAGGCGGCCGCGCACCTCGTGGGACCGATGCTCTTCCTCTTCGTCTTCATGCTGATCCTTGGTAGCTTCGCCTGCGTGCAGGCGCTGGCCGACGCTTTCCGGACGCGGCAGCTTCGATTCGTGGGACAGATGCTCGGCATCGAGGTCTTCGTGGCGTTCTTCGAGGTCATGTTCCTCTACCGCGAGATGGTGATCACCTTCACGCCCTGGTTCGCCGAGCAGCCGGCCATGATCATCGCGACGGCCGCCGGCGGCTGGATCGGCGTGCGCGCGCTGACGTGGTTCCTCTTCGGCCGGTATGGCACGGCGACGCTGCTCGCGTTCATCTCGCGCCGCCCGCTCGTGTCGCCCGAAGCCCACGCCATGCCGTCGACGTCGGTGTCGGTGCCGCCGTGGTGGGAGGCGCCGCTACGCGACTTCAAGAACGAGATCGAGTGGCTGTACGCCAAGAGCGACCGGCTGCTGGAGTATCTCGCGCTTCCCGTGCTGCACGTGGTGGCGGCGGCGGTGAACTTCGGCACGGTGCTGATCGCCTCGCGCCCGGTGTTCCAGCTGCCGTTCAAGCATCTGGAGGAGATCCCCGAGACCCGCACGATTCTCACGGGACTGCATCTGCAGCCCCGCAAGCCCTGACGCGCGACTCGCGTCGAGCAACGGTGGACGGCGCCGGCCTTGGCCGGCGCCGTCGTCGTTTCAGCGCCGCGCGCGGTCGGTGATGAAATCGCGCACGACCGACAAGAATTCCTCGAGCCGGTCGTGATGTAGCCAGTGGCCGGCGCGGTCGATGCCGATGACCTCGGCACGGCGAAAGTGCGCGGCGCGGCCGTCGGCCGCGGGATCGCCGGCCCAGCTCTCCTTGCCGTAGAGCAGGAGCGTCGGGCACGCGATCCGCGCCCACAGCGCCTCGATGTCCCGGCGCGACATGTCGTACGGCGGAAACGTGCGGACGTAGTTGTCGAATTTCCACGAATAGGTGCCGTCCTCGTTCTGATTGGCGCCGTGCACGGTGAGGTGGCGCGCCTGCTCCGCGGTGAGGTGCGGATTCTCCTCCTGCATCCGCCGGATGGCGTCGTCGATGCTCGGATAGCGTCGCGGCAGGCGGCCGGCCAGTCCGCGCTTGTCCCGGATCCACTCGTCCATGCGCACGTCGATCGGCCTGGCGGCGCGCTCGGCCAGCCGCGCCGGCGAGGGACCGAGCCCTTCGATCGCAACCAGGCGCGCCACGGTGTCCGGATAGATGCCGGCATAGCGGAGGGCGATGTTGCCGCCGAGCGAGTGCGCGATGATCGTCACCGGCGCCAGCCGCTGCTGGTGGACGAGCTGGGCGAGGTCGTAGATGTAGCCGGCCATCTCGTAATGGCCGTCCGTCGACCACTGGCTGTCGCCGTGACCGCGCAGGTCGGGCGCCACCACGTGCCAGTCGTCACGGAGCGCCTCGGCCACCCAGTCCCAGTTGCGGCAGTGATCGCGCCCTCCGTGAAGCAGCAGCAGCGGCGGTCGTGTGGCGTTGCCCCAGTCGACGTAGTGCAGCCGCAGTCGCTGGGAGAAGAACGTATGCGAGGTCGGGCCCGGCGTCGCGTCGGCCATGTGCGGCGATGGTATAGTACGCGCCGCATGGCCCGCGTGCTCGTGACCGGCGCCGCCGGCTTCGTGACGCTCAACGTGATTCGCGCCCTGTCCGCGCGGGGTCACGAGGTGGTGGCCTTCGACCGTCGGCCACCGGACGACGCGGCACGCGCGTACGCGGGCGCGGCCGTTCGCTGGTCGGTCGGCGACGTGCGCGAGGCCGATCTGCTCGGCCGTGTCTTCAAAACGAGCGCGGCCGAAGTCGTCGTCCACGGCGCCGCCGTCACCGCCACCACGCCGGAGTGGGAGCGCGATCGCGCGACGGACGTGCTCGGCGTCAACGTGCTGGGAACGATCAATGCGCTGACGTGCGCCCACACGGCCGGCGTCCGCCGTGTCGTCGTCGTCAGCTCCGCAAGCGCCGTCGGCCCGCGGGATCCCGGCGAGACGGTGATCCCGGAAGGTGCGGCGGCGGCGCCGCGCGATCTCTACGGCATCTCGAAGCGGACGCTGGAGATGGTGGCCGAGCGGCTGGCCACGCTGCACTCGCTGCCGGTCGTGGTCGTGCGGCTGTCGCAGCCCTATGGCCCGATGGAGCGGTCGAGTCCCGATCGCGCCGCGCTGTCGCCCATCGCGGAGTGGATGGCGGCGGCACAGGAGGGACGGTTCCTCACCACGCCGAGCGTCGAGATCACCAAGGACTGGATCTACGTCGACGACGTGGCCGAGGCCTTCGCGCGGCTGGTGGAAGCGCCCGCGCTGCGGCACACGATGTACAACCTGGGCCTCGGCCACGGCGTGACCGTGCGTGAGGTCATGGACAACATCCGACTGGCGTGGCCGCGCATCGAGGTGAGCGTCATGCCGAACTGGCGGCCCAATCCCAACCTCGCCGCCGACCGCGTGCGACCGCCGCTCGAGATGACCCGCCTCGCCGAGGACGTGGGCTTTCGTCCCCAGTTCTCGATCGAGCGCGGCATCGCCCGCTACGCCGCCTGGCTGCGCGGCGAGCCGGTCGGCTCCCAGCCCTAGCCGACCCGCGTGAGCTCGAACAGGCGGCCGAAGCCGCGCACGGGCTCCTTCAGTCCCAGTGCGCCGAGCGCCGACCAGATCGTCGCCTGATTGGACGTGACGACCGGCTTGCCGGTGCGCTGCTCGAGAGCGTCGACGGCCTCCACCGACCGCCAGGCCGTGCAGGAACACAGCAGTGCGTCGGCCTCGGGCCGACACGCCTGCCCGGCGAACTCGACGACGGACTCCGGCGGCTGGTCGTTGATCCCCTGGTTGCCCGCGGCCGCCGCGCGCGGCTCGCCATCGACGTTGAGGACTTCGAAGCCCTGCGCCTCGAGATAGGCGCGCAGACGCTGGTTGTTCCACTCCGGGTAAGGCGTGGCCACCGAGAGGCGCCGGGCGCCGAAGGCACGGAGCGCCTCCACCACCGACGGGGTGGTGGCGACCGCCGGTACGCCGGCCTCTCGCGAGATCAGCGCCAGCATCTCCCGGTCCCAGCCGGGCCCGCGGTAGAACGAGCCCGTCGTGCAGCCATAGGCGATCACGTCGACCTTCGCGGTGGCGAGGTACCGGGCGCCGGTCTCGATCTCGCCGTTCATACGCCTGTAGGCGTCATCGCCGTTGGCGTCGTTGGTCATCCACAATCGCTGTCCGTGCACCGTCACCCCCCGTGGGACGACCAGGTTGAAGTCCGCCTCGCACGTGGTGTTCGTCGAGGGCACCATCACGCCGATCCGCCGCCGCACGCCGGTTGTCATGCGCGGGATTATACTCACCGCCAGTGATCGCTTCCCACGTCCGGAGGTGACGATGGCGAACGTGCTGCTCACCCGCTGTGCGCTTCCCACGGGACCGGCGTGGGGTGTGCTCGTCGACGACCGCATCGAGATCGTGGCCAGTGACGCCGGGACCAACGGCGGCTTCCTGGCCTCGCTGCTGCAGCTCCCGCATCCGGCGCGCGCGCTGGTCGAGCGACGCGCCAACGCCCCGACACTGAAGGCCTCGGCGGTGATGGCCGCGCCCGCCGGCGGGGCGGCGCCGCATCTACTGGCTCCGCTCGATCTGCAGGAGGTGTGGGCGGCGGGCGTGACGTACGAACGCAGCCGCGTCGCGCGCATGGAAGAGACGGCCGGCGCCGAGACCTTCTATGACAAGGTCTACACGGCCGAGCGCCCCGAGGTGTTCTTCAAGGGCGCGGCCTCGCGCGTGAGCGGCCACAACGGCCCCATCCGCATCCGGCGCGATGCGTCCTGGAACGTCCCCGAGCCGGAGATCGCGGTCCTCGTCGGCGCCCACGGCGGCATCGCCGGCTACACGGTCGGTAACGACGTCAGCTCCCGCGACATCGAGGGTGAGAACCCGCTCTACCTGCCGCAGGCCAAGATCTACCGCGAGTCGTGCGCGCTCGGGCCGGTGGTATGGCTGACCGACGAGCCCGCCCCCGTGTTCGACATCGCCATCGTCATCCACCGCCGCGGCGCCGTGGTCTACGAGGGAAAGATCTCGACGGCGGCCATGCGCCGCTCGTTCGCCGACCTCGCCGAGTGGCTCTTCCGCGACAACGTCTTTCCGGCGGGCGCGTATCTGCTCACCGGCACCGGGCTCGTGCCCGAGGCGGGCTTCTCGCTCGCGCCGGAAGATCGCGTGACGATCACGGTGCCGCGCATCGGCACGCTGGTCAATCACGTCGTGCAGGGCGGTTGATGGCGAACGCGCACGGCCATCTTCCGAAGGCCGATCCCGCGACGCTCCCGCCGGAGCTGCGGCGACGGCTGGACGTCTGGTTCGAGAAGGCCTATCGCGACGACAACCTGTTCCTGACCCTGGCCCGGGAGCCGGCCGTGCTGGAGCTGTTCCTGGCGTGGGTGTCCCTGATCTACACGGACCGCTCGCGACTCGACCCGAAGCTCGTCGAGCTGTGTCGCATCCGGCTCGCTGCGCGCAACGCGTGCGTGCACTGAAGCGTCGCGCGCAGCGCATCGTTGATGCGCAACGGGCTCACGGAGGCTGACGTGCAGGCCGCGCTCGGTGACCTCGACGCGGCGGCGCTGCCATCGGCGACGCGCGCCGCGCTCCGTCTGGCCGATCGGCTGACGGAGCCGACCCCGAAGATCGATGCGGCGTTCTACGGCGAGCTCTGCCGCCACTTCGACGAGGGGCAGATCCTCGCGCTCGGCGCCGCCCTCTCGGTGGCGTCGGGCTGGCAGCGCTTCATCGAGGCGTTTGGAGTGCGCCCTGACGGATGGACGGAAGGCCGGCCCGGAGCGTAGCCGGCTGTGACCGGCGGCGGCGCTGCCAGCGATAGAACCGGTAGAGCGCCATCTTCCCGAGAGGCGAGTCGATCGACATGACGGCACACGCGGCCGCCATCAGCGTCGCCGCAACGATTCCGGGCAGCAGCATCGCTCCATTCCTCCTGTACCAGCGGAATGATGGATGCTACGGCAACGACGGTGCCACGCCTGGCACGCATCAACGCCCCGATGGGTGACGTGTTGAAAGAATCACTCGCGGTAGAGCAGGACGGAGAAACGCCCCGGTGGAGGAGAACCGCCCGGGTCTTTCGCGGCCCCGGAATTTGACCGGACGCGACCGAACAGCTACTGTCCCGGCAATGATGCTGCGCGGGAGCCTGCTCGCCCTCGTCGCGCTCTCGCTGGCCGGCGGCTGTGCCACGACGGGCGGCCGTTCGACGAGCCGCGGCGACGTCATCCGTCAGATCCTGCCCGCGACGGTGCAGCTCCGCTGTGAGCGCGACGGCGGCGGCCGCCGGGCCGCGTCGGGCGTGCTGCTGGCGCGTGACGCCGCGACCAGGCGCGCGTGGATCGTCACCACTCGACATTTCCTGGAGCCGATGGCGCCGCAGAAGATCTCGGTGTCCGCTGGGCGGAAGGCGCGCGTCGCCGCCACGGTGGTGAAGGTCAGCGAGCGCGTCGATCTGGCCCTGCTGGAGGTCGCCGACCTCGGCTCGACGCCGGTGCGGCTGAAGGACAGCGTGCAGCTCGGCGACGAGGTCTGGGTGGTGGCCTTCCCGTTCGGCCGGCGCATGACCCTGTCGAGCGGTGTCGTGAGCCAGGTCGTCGGCGACACCGGCGCCGAGTACGAAGGTTCGGCCCGGATGGTGGACGTCTCGGTGAGCTACGGCGCCAGCGGCGGTGGCGTGTTCGACGCGCAGACGGGCGCGCTGGTCGGTCTCATCGAGAGCTATCGCACCGCGCGCGTCAGCATGCAGGGCCCTCCGGAGCGCGTGATCGAGGTGCCGGTGCCGGGCGAGACGACGCTGATCTCGGCGGCGGCGATCCGGGGACTGATCTCGGACGCGGGGCTCGAGCGCTTCCTCGAGCGGTGAGCCGGGCACGTCCGGACCCCCTCCGGACGTGCCCGGTGCGAGCAGGGCCGTGTTACTCCTTCACCTCGATGCTGGTCGCCATGTTCTTGCCGTCCTTCTCCTCGTAGGACGCCTTGACGTCCGAGCCTTCCTTGAGCTGGTCGATCGACACGCTCTCGCCGACCCAGACCTTCGTGCCGTCCTCGAGCACGAAGCTCTTCTCGGTCGTGTCGACGCTCTTGATCTTGCCCTCGACGTCGGCCGCGAACGCGGCACCCGACAACGCGACACTGAGCGCGACTGCCCCGACGAACGCCTTCACCATGTCTGCCTCCTTGGGGTGAGTACGACGGCGTCACCGTACCGAACGTCGGAGCGCGTCACAATCCTGGAAACGAATTTCCCATCGCCTGGTCTAACCATCGCGCCGTTGCTCAACGACCAAGCACCTCGCCGGTGGTGATGTCCATCCGGTCACGGCGCGGGCCGAGCGTCTGCATCTCGCGGAAGCCGCCGTCGAACATGTCGCAGTAGAGCTCGACGCGGTTGCCGTCGGGGTCGTGGAAGTAGATGCTGCGGGTGACGTTGTGCGCGATCGCCGAATCGACCGCGATGCCCATCGCCTGCAGCTCGCGATACGCGGCCTGGAGCTCCTCGAAGCTCCCGAGCTGCCACGCGGTGTGGTGCAGCCCCGGGGCGGTGGCGTCGGCCGCCTCGCCGCTGGCGACCTGGAAGAGGGCGAGGTCGTGGTGCTGAGTGCCGAAGCTCAGGAACACCGCGCCGCGCGTGTAGTCCTCGTGGGCGACCTTGAGGCCGAGCGCCCGCGTGTAGAACTCCCTGGACTCTCGCACGTCACGGACCTTCAGGACGACGTGGCCGAGCTTGCGCGCCTGGATCATGGCCGAGCTCCCGTCATGCCGGCAAATCCGAACGGTCGTCGCGCCGACGCGCCGATTATAGCCAGACCGCGAAGGTCAGGCGGTGCGCGCGGGGCGGGCCTCGCCGAGCGCCGCCGGCAGCCGTGTTGCCGCCCAGCGCACGAGGACGTCTCCCCAGGCCCGCCGCCAGCCCTTCTGCGACAGGCCGTGATCGGCATCCTTCATCACCTCGTGCTCCACCGAGCCGGCGGCACCGAACGCGCGCAGGTAGTTGGCGATGACGGGATGGGGAATCACGGTGTCGTGCTCGGACTCCACGATGAGCACGTCGCCCTCGAAGCGAGCCGCGGCGGCGAGCACGAGGTTATCGGACGGCTCGAGGTGGCGCCGGCGGTAGGCGGGGAGGTCGGGATCGAGATTCAGCTGACGCTTGGGACGGTCGAAGTCTGCGTCCTTGTAGAGGGCCGGCGCGCGCAGCGCGAGGGCGCGAACGTCGCGCTCTGCCGTCAGCAGGGTGGCCAGGTAGCCTCCGTAGCTGCCGCCGACGACGGCGATCTGCTCGGCATCGACGTCCGGCTGTGCGACGAGCAGATCGTAGGCGGCGATCACGTCCCGGAGATTCTGCGCACGGGTGACGGTCTCGCGCTGCTCGACCGTCCGCGCGTGTCCCCGGAGGTTGAAGGTGAGGCAGACGAAGCCGAGCTGGACGAGCTGCTTCGCCTTGCCGATGCTCCGGCGCTGGCTGCTCCCCCAGCCGTGCACGAACAGCAGGGCGGGCCGCCGGCCCTTGTCGTCCTTCGGCTGGAGTAGCTTGCCGTTGATGTGCTGATCGTCGACGGCGATGGAGATCGTGCTCATGCCACGCGCTCGAGAGCGGCCGTCGCCACCGTGTAGCGTGCCAGCGGACCGTCGCGCTCGTCCTCGCCGTGGAAATGCACGATGGCGCCCGGCGGCGGCACGGCGTCCGGGCCGTACGCCTCGACGGTGGAGGCGTGCACGACCTCGACCGAGGGGGACTCGGCGAACAGGTGCATCGCCGCCAGCTCGGCCGGGCTGGCGCCGCCGAGGCGCCAGGAGGCCTCGAACACGCCCGACCACCAGTGACCGCGCGCGTCGCGTCCCTGACCGACGTCGTAGTTGCGTCGCGAAGCGACGATCCCGTATGCCGCAGTGGCCTCGTCGTAGATGCGCGCCTGACGGATGGCCAGCCGCACGACGGGCTCCACGTCGAGGCGCTCGAGGGCGTCCCAGCCGCCGCGAATGCAGGTCAGCGCCGAGCCGCCATAGACCGTGCGGCCCGCATTGTCGCGACCGAGCCACTGCTGCCCGTGATACGCGATGGTCAGGTCGTTCAGCGTCACGTGACCGATGCTGAACGTGGTCACGGGCTCGAGGTTCGTCTCGAAGACGACGCCGTAGCGCGCGAGATCATCGTCCGTCACGCGCGAGACCAGCGACTGCAGATCGGCGAGCGAGACCAGCTGCGATTGGTCGCGCGCGCCGGCGGCTCGAGGCAGCTTGGCCCGCACGGGTCCGATCGCGAGCAGGCGCGCGACGGCCTCGGCGGCGTCGCGCCGGCCGAACGCGCTGTAGCCGGGCAGGACGGCAGAGCCACGGCTCCGGCCGAAGGCTTCCGACCAGCCGTCGGGGCGCTCGGCGGCGGAGCTGACCAGGTCGTGCGTGATGACCTTCGTCCGGGCGAAGGCGTGCGGCACGATCCCGCCGAAGAGGTCCTGGGCGCCGCGCACGCCGAGCGCGTCGGCCTCGGCGCACAGGAGCGTTTCATCCGGGACGAAGTAGAGGGAGCCCGCGCGCCGGCCATCCCAGTGGCCGCCGTACTCGAACCCCTTGAAGCGCGCGATCGATTCGGCGACGCCGCAGAGCGTGATTCCCTCGTGGCACCGCCAGAATTGCGGCGGTCGCGCAGCGTGTACGACGACGGTGCCCCAGCCCATTGCGGGCCGTCGGTGCAAGTCTGAGGCCTGCTGACGAGCGCTCCAGGGGACCGGGCGGCGAGGCCGCGGCTCAGATGACGGCGTCGCGCCGGAGGCGGTCGATCTCGGCCGGCGTGTAGCCGGCCTCCCGCAACACCTCGTCCGTGTGCTCCCCGAGCGTCGCCGGCTCGCGGTCGATCCCGGGGCTGCCGTGCGCCAGGCGGAACCCGGAGCCGACGAGCCGCATGGGGCCGTACCGTGTGGCAACGGTCTGCAGCACGTCGCGCGACTCGAGCTGCGGGTGCCGCACGATCTCGTCGATCTTCCACACGACCGAGCACGGGACGTCGGCGGCGGTGAGTCGCGCTTCCCAGCTCTTCGGCTCATCGGCGGCCAGCGCCGTCTCGATCACCTCGCGCAGCGCGTTCGCGTTGTCGGTGCGCGCCCGCCAGTCCCGGAAGCGCGGATCCTCCAGCGCATCGGCCCGCCCGATGGTGCGCATGAGGCTCGCGAACTGCTTGTCCGTCAGCACGGCCAGGACGAGGTAGCCGCTGCCGGCGCGGAAGCGATGGGCCGTCGGCTTGCGGCTCACCGAGCCGTTGCCGATCTGCGTCTGCTCGATGCCGGCCACCGTGTACTCGGACACGGGCCCGGGAATGAACGCCAGCGCGGCGTCGAGCATCGCCACGTCCACGAACTGGCCGCGGCCCGTGTGCGTGCGCTGGTAGAGCGCGCTCGAGACGGCGAGGGCGGCCGTCATGCCGCCGATGGTGTCGCAGAGGGCGAAGCCCGCCCGCATGGGCCCGCCCGCGGGATCACCGGTGATCGACATGATGCCGGACATCGCCTGGAGCTTGCCGTCGAACGCGGCCGTGGTCCGTTCGGGGCCGGTGTGGCCGAAGCCGGAGACGGCGCAGTAGATGAGCCGCGGGTTGATGGCCGCGAGGACGTCGTACCCGAGGCCCAGGCGGTCCATGACGCCCGGCCGGAAGTTTTCCCACACCACGTCGGCGCCGGCGGCCAGCCGCTTGACCACGTCCACGGCCGCCGGCTTGCGCAGATCGAGCGTGACGCTGCGCTTGTTGGCGTTGACGGCGAGGAACGACGAGGCCATCTTGCGATCCGCCCACTCCTTGCTGATGAGCAGATGGCGCGACTCGTCTCCCTCGTGCGCCTCGATCTTGACGACGTCGGCGCCGAGCAGCGCGAGCTGATAGGTGCCGTACGGTCCCGCCAGATAGCGGGTGAAGTCGAGGATGCGAACGCCGGCGAACGGTTTCGTCATCTCCGCCGCGGATGTTATACCACCCGCGGCGGAGATGCTGGCGGGCTACGCGGACGCCGCTTGGGCCGGCGGCGTGTCGCCGCCGACGCGGACGGCGGGCTTGCCGTGCCGGCGGCGGTGCGTCCAGTTCTCGCAGCACAGCGCGTGGGCGACCACGACGGCCGTGAGGTCGCTTGCGCAGCGGGGGCACGCCAACGACGTCTCGGTGCGGGTGAGCCACCCGAGCCGGTACGTCTCCTGGCAGCCTTCGCAGGGAACGGCGTGCTGACTGCAGTAGAGAAAGAGAATGGCCCGGGCATCGGCGTCGAGGACGTCCACCTGTCCGGCGTCGGCGTGGACGACGAACCACTTGCCGGCGGCCAGGGCGGCGTCGCGCTCGGGACGCGCGCGACGCTCGTGGCGGTGCGCCTCGCGCTCACTGCTGCGCTCGCGCGACCGGCGATCGACGACGATCCGTACGCCGGAGCCGTCGAGCGTCTGCCGTAGACGGCGGCACGCCTCCGATTCGGCGTGAGGAACGATCACCAGGAGCGACGGCGTCAGCTGTTCACTCTGCATGCGTGGCACCTCCATCTGGTGTAGCAGATTACGGGTGCGACGCGCGATTCACGGTGTATTTCGTAGCGCCCGGAGCGCCCGTCGATGGTTGTGCGACGCGCGGCCGCCGTGCCAATCGCGCACATGCGCTCCGTCGCGGGTTTGGACGGCGCTGTGAAAAACTCTACCGAGAGGAGCGTGCCTCTCCGGCACCCGACTCGCGCTTGGCCCGGGCGACGGCCTTGATCTCGTCGAACTCCCGGCGCCGCTCCGCGATCTGCTCGGGCGTCATTCGGTCGAGATTCGAGAAGTCGAGCTTCCACGCGGCGTCGTCGCGCCAGCGTAGCGGCGACTGCACCGTGGTGCGGGCAGCGGGCGCCGTCTCCAGCACGCGCAGCGCCAGCTCCAGCGTGAGCGCCTGCGAGTCCGCGTCGAACGGGCGGCCGGCGGCGTTGCCGAGTGGAAAGTCGCTGAACAGGAAGCGCGGCACGCCGCAATGCTCGACGACGTCCTTCGCGCACCCCATGATCACCGTCGGCACACCGTTCGCCTCCAGATGCCGCGCGACCAGACTCACGGTCTGGTGACACACGGGTCAGTTGGGAACGAGCAGCGCGGCCTCGGCGCCGTCCTCGCGGCAGCGGCGCAGCACCTCGGGCGCATCGGTCTCCATCGTCACGCGCTGGCTGCGGTTCGTCGGGGCGCCGTGGAAGCGCGGGGTCAGCGCGCCGAGCCGTCCGCGGTTCACCAGCGTCTGCAGGGCGGCCAGCGGAAACCATGTCCGCGGGTCTTCGGCCGTCGTGTGGATGCGGTCGTAGCCCACGTGGGAGATGCGGAGGTCCGGCACCGTGTCCGTCGAGTCGGAGTAGACCTGGTAGAACTTGGCCGCCGCGTTGTATGGCGCCCCGGGCCCCTGGTCCCCGACACCCGGCTGGAACGGGGCGGCGGTCGTGATCAGCCCCAGACGTATCTCCGCCAGCGGCTTCGCGAGGGGCGCGAACGGGACGTCGGCGAAATGCGCCCAGCGGTACGGCGGAAAGCCGAGCCGCTCGTAGTACCGGCGCGTGCGCTGGATGTAGGGGATCGGGACGTCGTGATCGGCGGCGAACGGCATCCGGCCCTCCTCGCGCCGATGGTACACCCGGCACCGTGCTCGTCGACCAGCCGATCGAGGGCCTTACTGCGACAGCACCACGGCGAGGCACTGCGCCGCGGTCGAGCACGCGTCCTCGGTCGGGATCGGATGCACGATGCCGGCGACGGCTTGGGCCACGTACCAGGCGCACATAGCAGCGGCGACCAGGATTCCGGAAACCACCACGATATCCTCCTTCATGGCCTCGTCCTCCTCGTGCGTCGGACAGGACCTGTGAATTTGCGCCAGCGCATCGCAAAGCACGTGCCATGCGAGATTCAGCGATAAATCGCGAATCGCGAGCCGAGACTCGGGCGCAACGCCCGAACGGGCGGCCCCGGATTGACCGGGCTCCCGCGTGAGGCTACGCTCCCCGCGACCTCAATGGACCAGCCCGCGCCACGCTACACGCTGCTGACGGCGGCCAGGCTCCTCGATGGCAGTGGGGCCGCGGCCATCGAGCAGGCGGCCGTCCTCATCGATGGCGATCGCGTGGCGGCGCTGGGACGCGCCGCCGACGTCCGTGTGCCCGACCGATCGGTGGACCGGCGCGACTACGGCGCGGCGACGATCCTGCCGGGCCTCGTCGACGCGCACACGCACCTGGTGGCGCCGGGTGACGGCACGCTCGGTGACGACGTCGCCAGGGAAGGCGACGACATCCTGCTGCTCCAGGCGGCCAAGAACGCGCGGACGCTGCTGCACTCCGGCGTGACCACGCTGCGCGAGAATGGCGCCAAGGGCAAGGTCGCCTTCTCGCTGCGAGAGGGAATCCGTCGAAAGCTCGCGCCGGGGCCCCGCATGGTCATCTGCGGGCGGCCCATCACGATCACCGGCGGGCACATGGGCTATTTCGGCTCCGAAGCGGACGGCGAGGCGGCCGTGCGCGCCGAGGTGCGCAAGCTCCTCAAGGAAGGCGCTGACTACATCAAGATCGTGGCGAGCGGCGGCTCCACACGGACCTCGGATCCGAATCGCGCGTCCTACACGGTGGCCGAGCTGGCCGCGATGACGGACGAGGCGCACCGCCACGGCAAGCTGACGGCGGCACACTGCACGTCCGCGCAGTCGGTCCAGAACTGCCTCGACGCGGACGTCGACATGATCATCCACTGCATCTTCACCGAGCCCGACGGAACGTACCGGTTTCGGCCGGATCTCGTCGAGCGGCTGGCCAAGGCGAGGGCCTGGGTGAACCCGACGCTCTACGTTCAGAAGGCCGGGATCGAGCGTCGGCGCGAGGCCTTCGAGCGGCAGGGGCGACTGACACCCGAGTTGATCACGGAGCTCGACGCGGCTCGCCGCGCGCTCGACGTCAAGGTGGACGCCGTGCGCCGCATGACCGAGGCCGGCGTCCGCATGACGGCCGGATCGGACTCGCCGTGGGGCTGGTACGCGCCGGGAGAGTTCGTCCACGAGATCCACATGCTGGCCCAGGCCGGACTCTCGTACGCTGACGCCATCGTGGCGGGGACGGCGGGTGCGGCGGAGTCCATCGGTGTGGGGCCGATCGCGGGCCGACTGGCGCCGGGACGGAGCGCCGACGCGTTGGTCGTTCGTGGCGATCCCACCAGGGAGATCACCGCACTGTGGGACGTGCTCGACGTCTATCAGGCCGGGTGTCGCGTCGAGCGCGGAGTCTTCTAGCGGACAGGAGCGACCGATGGTTCCACGACGACACGTTCTCGGGATGGCGATCGGGGCGGGCGGCGTGGCGACCCTCGCTCTCGCGGTTCTCGTGTCGTTCGCCGCTTCGGTGAGTGCGCAACAGGCGGAGCAGCCCGCGCGCGTGGCGTTCCTCTCCGGCGGTCCGTTCGCCCCGGGGCTGCTGAAGACGCTCGAGGCCGCGCTCGCCGAGGCGGGCTGGCGAGCGGACAAGAATCTCGTCATCGAGTACCGCTCGGCAGAGGGTCATTACGACCGGTTACCCGGTCTGGTCGACGAGATGCTTCGGTTCAAGCCGCACGTGATCCTCAGCAACCAGACGCCGACGACGCACGCCATCCGCAAAGTCACCAGCACGATTCCGATCGTCATGGTCGGCCATGGCGACCCGGTGCGCTACGGTCTGGTGACGAGCCTCGCCCGGCCGGACAACAACCTCACCGGCATATCGTTCAACGTCAACGAGGTCGGCGTCAAACTCCTCGACCTGCTGAAGGAGGCAGCGCCTCAGGTGCGTCGCGTCGGATTCTTCGTGAACCCGGAGAACGCCGGGGCGGCACCGCTGATCGAGGCCGCACGCGCCGCCGCGCCTCATCTCGGCCTCGTCATTCGACCGGCAGAAGTCAGCAGCGTCGGTACCCTGGAGGAGGTGTTGGCCGCTCTCGCCAGGGAAGGCGTGGACGCGCTCTGCCTTGGTCCGGAGGCATTCATCATCGCCAACCGCCAGAGGATTCTGGACTTCGCCCGTGCGCACCGGCTTCCCGCGGTCGGCGGAACGCCGAGCTTCGCGCACTCTGGCGCGCTGATGACGTACTCGGCGCACTGGCCGTCGATCGTCCGAGCCGCCGCGCGCTACACGGACAGGCTGCTCCGTGGGGTGAAAGCGGCCGACTTGCCGATCGAGCAGCCGGACCGCTTCGAGCTCATCGTCAACGCGCGCTCGGCGAAGGCGCTCGGTCTCACGCTGTCGCCGGCGCTGCTGGCACGCGTCGACCAGCTCATCGAGTAGGCTCACCGCCCATCGTGCAGGTGGCACGCGGCCTGGTGGCCGCCGGCCACCGTCCGCAGCCGCGGCCGCTCCACCCGGCACCGGTCGAAGGCGACCGGGCAGCGCGGATGAAACCGGCAGCCGGGCGGCACCGCGAGCGGGCTCGCCACCTCGCCCTTCGGCACAATCCGCTCGCGCCGCAGTGTCGGATCGGCCACCGGGACGGCGGACAGCAGCACCTGCGTGTACGGATGCTTCGGCGCCCGGTGCAGCGCGTCGCGCGGACCGATCTCGACGATCTCGCCGAGGTACATCACGGCCACCCGATCGGCCATGTGCAGGACTACGTGCAGATCGTGCGAGATGAAGAGATACGTGAGCGCGAATCGCCGGCGTAGGTCCATCAGGAGATTGAGCACCTGCGCTTGCACGGAGACGTCGAGGGCCGACACCGGCTCGTCGGCGACGATGAGCGACGGCTGGACCGCCAGCGCGGCCGCGATGCCGATGCGCTGCCGCTGGCCGCCGGACAGCTCATGCGGGTAGCGCTCCGCGAACCTCGACGGCAACCCGACGACTTCGAGCAGCTCCGCCACCTGCCGGCGCCGCCCGGCCGCGTCGGCGCGGCCGTAGATCGCCAGCGGCTCGGCGATGATGCTGCCCACGCGCATGCGGGGATTCAGCGACGCGAACGGATCCTGGAAGACGATCTGCATCCGCTGGCGCGTGGCCCAGAGCCGCGCGGCATCCAGGGCCGTCAGGTCATGCCCCTCGAAGCGGATGGTGCCGGCGGACGGCTCGATCAGGCGGAGGAGCAGGCGGCCGGTGGTCGACTTGCCGCAGCCCGACTCGCCGACGAGGCCGAGCACCTCGCCGCGCTCGATGGTGAAGCTCACGTCGTCGACGGCGTGGATGACGCGGCGCCGGCCGCCGAGCCAGGCGCCGCCCACGGTGAAACGCTTCTCGAGCCCGCGGACGTCGACGAGGGCCGCCATCACACGCCGACGACCGGGCACGCGACCAGGTGCCCGGGCTTCCGCTCGACCAGTGGCGGTTCGTCGGCGTGGCAGCTCGCCCCCGCGAAGGGACAGCGCGGCGCGAACCGGCAGCCGCGATCGGCCCGATGCGGGTCGGGCGGCGCGCCGTCGATCGACGACAGCGGCTGGCCGAAGCGACTCGGGTGCGGCAGGCAGCGCAGCAGCCCGCGCGTGTAAGGATGGAGCGGCTCGCGGAAGATCGTTTCCACGGCCGCCATCTCCACGATGCGGCCCGCGTAGATGATCGCCACGCGGTGGCACAGCTCGGCGACCACACCGAGATCGTGCGTGATCAGCAGCACGCCCATCCCGCGCTCGGCCTGGAGGCGGCGCAGGAGATCGAGGATCTGCGCCTGGATGGTGACGTCGAGCGCCGTCGTGGGCTCGTCGGCGATCAGGAGCTGCGGGCCCGGCGCGAGCGCCAGCGCGATCATCGCGCGCTGCCGCAGTCCGCCCGACAGCTGATGCGGGTAGTCACGTGCGCGCTCGCGGGGGGAAGGCACCTGCACGCGATCGAGCATCTCGACGGCGCGGTCCCAGGCGGCGCGCCGGCTTCCACCCGCGTGGGCACGCACGGCGGCGGCGATCTGGTCGCCGATGTTGAAGACGGGATTGAGCGACGTCATCGGCTCCTGGAACACCATGGCGATCCGCGCGCCGCGCACGCGGCGCATCGCCTCCGAGTCCTTGTCGAGCAGCTCCTCGCCGTCGAGACGGATGCGGCCGGCCACCACGCGCCCCGGCGGCGGCACCAGGCGCATGATCGACAGCGACGTCACGCTCTTGCCGCAGCCGGACTCGCCGACGAGACCGAGGACCTCGCCCCGCTCGATGTCGAAGCTGACGCCGTCGACCGCGCGGACCACGCCGGCGCCGGTATGGAAGTGCGTGCGCAGGCCGTGGACCGAGAGCAGTGCCACTAGACCTTGAGCCGGGGGTCGAGCGTGTCGCGCAGCCAGTCGCCGAGCAGGTTGACGGCGAGCACGGTGAGCATGATGGCAAGACCGGGGAAGGTGGCCAGCCACCACGCGGTGGCGATGTAGTTGCGCCCGTCGGCGAGCATCCAGCCCCACGTCGGCGTGGGCGGCTGCACGCCGAGGCCGAGGAACGACAGCGCCGACTCGTAGATGATCATGAACGCCAGCTCCAGGGTGGCGACCACGATGATCGGCGTGAGCGCGTTGGGCAGCACGTGGTGGAGAAGCAGCCGCAGCGGCCGGTTGCCGCGCGCCCGGGCGCCGGCGACGAATTCGCGCTCCCGGATCGACAGCACATCCGCCCGCACGATGCGCGCGAACTGCACCCACCGTGTCACCGCCATCACGAGGACGACGTTGAGCAGGCTGGGGCCCAGCGCGAAGACGACGCCCATGGCGAGCAGGATGTAGGGAATCGCGAGGAACACGTCGACGACCCGCATGATCAACGCGTCGGCCCGTCCGCCGAAGAAGCCGGCCACGAGCCCGAGGGTGACGCCGATGAGCGCCGACAGTGTCACCGCCGTGAGCCCGACGCCGAGGGAGATGCGGCCGCCGTACAGGATGCGGCTCAGGATGTCGCGGCCGAGGTGGTCGGTGCCGAGCGGGTGCTCGTGGAGGCCGCGCTCCTGCCACATGGGCGGCTTCAGCCGCTTGAGCAGCATCTGACGGCCCGGGTCCCAGGGCGCGAGCTGCGGCGCGAACACGGCGGTGCTCCCCATCAGCAACAGCACGGTGAGGCCGAAGATTGCACGAAAGCTCACGCGCCGGCGCGGCCGCTCCGCCAGGGGCGCCGCCACCTCGGAGGCGACGATGCTCACCGAGCGCTCCGCACGTACACGATGCGGGGATCGAGGTACGTGTAGACGAGGTCGACGGCCAGGTTGATCACGACGAACGTGGTGGCCAGGACGGCCACGATGGCCTGCACCAGCGGGTAGTCGCGACTGAAGATCGCGTCGACAGCCAGGCGGCCGACGCCGGGCCACGCAAAGATCGTCTCCGTGATCACGGCGCCGCCGAGGAGGATGCCGAACTCCAGGCCGATGATCGTCACCAGCGGGATGGCCGCGTTCTTGAGCGCGTACTTGTAGGTCACCAGAAAGGCGCGGATGCCGGCCGCGCGCGCTGTGCGCACGTAGTCCTGGGCGAGCACCTCCAGCATCCCCGACCGCGCCATGCGGGCGATCCGCGCCATCGAGAAGGCCCCCAGCGCCGTCGCCGGCAGCACGAGCGAGGCGAGCCCGTCCCGCCCCGCGGCCGGAAACCAGCCGAGGCCAACCGCGAACACCATGATCAGCAGAAGCCCGAGCCAGTACACGGGCATCGCCTGACCCACCAGCACGCCCACCGAGCAGATCGCGTCGAGCAGCGAGTTACGCTTGAGTGCGGCCAGCACCCCGGCCGGCACGGCGACCAGCAGGGCGAGGGCGAGGCCCGCGGCCGTGAGCTCGAGCGTGGCGGGAAGCGTCTGGAAGATCAGCGTGAGCGCCGGCACCTGGTGCTTGAACGACAGCCCGAAATCGCCCCGGACGGCGTTGCCGAGGAAGCGCACGTACTGCACGTAGAGCGGATCGTCGAGCCCGAGCAGCGCGCGCAGCTGGCGGACGTCTTCCTCGCGCGCCTCCAGCGGCAGCAGCAGCCGCGTCGGGTCCCCGGTCAGATGGAGCAGGCCGAAGACGATCACGGAAACGCCGAGCAGGACGCCGAGGCTCTGCACGAGGCGCCGCCCGACGTAGCCGAGCATGCTCAGCGCATATGACGTGGGGGGGGGGGGGGGGGGGGGGGGGGGGGGGGGG
>DATBJF010000118.1:0-3156 GCA_036556545.1 Candidatus Methylomirabilota bacterium | reverse complement strand
CGGGATGATCTCCCCGAAGCCGAGCGTGACGATCGCCAGGTAGTCGCCCCGCAGGCGGAGGGTCGGCAGGCCGATGAGGATGCCGGCGAGCGCGGTCAACGAACCCGCGAACACGAGGACGAGCCACATGTTGATGTGGATCCCCTGCTGGTCGGTCGAGAGGCCGACCGAGCCGAGGTGGAACCGCACCTGCTGGAACTGGCCCGACGCGAGCCAGCCGGCCGTGTACGCGCCCACGGCGTAGAAGGCGACGTAGCCGAGGTCGAGCAGCCCCGAGTAGCCGACGACGATGTTCAGGCCGACGGCCATCATGATGAAGACGATCATGATCACCGCCGTCGAGACGCTCGGCCATGCTTGCACCACCGGGAGGCTCATGCTCGAGAGCCAGTCCTCGTAGAGCACCGGGTAGAGGGCAGCGAACGCGAGCAGGACGAGCCCCGGGATCCAGCTCTGCGCTCGGCTCGGGAGGCGCCGCCATGCTTTCCGGACCGGGTCGGTGACGCCTTTGACGCGGTCGCGGACTCCCGGCGTCGCGGCGCCCTCGGTGGCCATCAGGCGCCCTCCGGCGTCCGCTCGCCGAGGAGGCCCTCGGGCCGGAAGACGAGGATCGCGATGAGGATCCCGAACACGAGCGCGCGGGTCCAGTCGCTCCCCGGCACAAAGTGCGTGAGCCCCTCGTTCCAGGCCTGGATGCAGCCGATGAGGACGCCGCCCAGCGTCGCCCCGGCGAGGTTGCCGATGCCGCCGAGCACAGCCGCCGTGAAGGCGATGAGGCCGAGCTCGAAGCCGGTGTCGTAGCGCAACGAGAACAGGAGCAGGAACATGACGCCGGCCGCCCCCGCGAGCGCGCCGGCCAGGATGAACGTGAACGAGATGGTGCGGTTGACGTTGATGCCCATCATCGACGCCGCGTCCGGGTCCTGGGCCGTCGCCCGCATCCCCTTCCCCTGCTTGGTCGAGCGGACGAGCCACGTGAGGATCAGCAGGACGGGGATCATGATGATGAGCACGATCAGCTTGTTCCACGCGAGCGAGACGCCCCCGATCGTGAAGGCGTCACCCTGGGGGAGCAGGCCGGCCGGGGCGCTGTAGAACCCGACGCCGTAGAAGTAGAGCGAGATGTTCGAGATGATGAAGGACATGCCGACCGCGCTGATGAGCATGGTCAGGCGCGACTGGCTCCGCACCCGCCGGTAGGCGAGGAGCTCGATGAAGAAGTTCACGGTGCCGGCGAACGTGCCGGCCATGACGATGGTGAGGATGATGGCCCCTGCGGCGACGATCCCGGCCTCGTCGCCGGACAGGCCGAGGATGCGCGTCATGATCGTGCTCGCCACGAGCCCCGAGAGAGCGAAGAGGTCGCCGTGGGCGAAGTTGATCAGCTGGAGGATGCCGTAGACCAGCGTGTAGCCGAGGGCGATGATGGCATAGACCGCCCCCGTGCTCACGCCGATCAGCGTGATGTTGATGAACTCGGCCGGGTCGAGGACGAAGTTGTAGAGCAGGGCCGCGACGGCGAGCCCGACGAGGCAGAGGCCGATGATCGAGAGCGTGCTCGGGCGCGGCCGCTTCCGGAGCCCCTCGAGGGGCGACGGCTTCTCGCTGCCCGCCTGAACCGTCATCGCATCCCCAGCCTCGCTAAGAGCTCCGGGGGAGGACTCCCGCCCTCCCCCGGATGATTGAACGACTCGTTACAGGCCTCTGGCCGCGTCGACGTTCTCCTGGGCGGGCGAGAGCGTGGTCTCGACCTCGAGCTCTTCCTGCCCGTTGTAGATGGTGAACGCAACGACGTCGGTGTCGCCGGTGGCAACCGGGTCGCCGTTTTCGTTGAACTCGAAGCTCCCGAGCAGGCCGTCCGTCACCTTCGCGGCGAACATCTGCTCGATGACGCTCTGCCGGCTCCCGTCCGATGCGGCGATCGCAGGGAGGATCACCTGGGCAGCCTGGCCGCCGTAGATGGCGTACGGGTCGACGGGCTCGTCCCCGATCGTCTGCTGGAACGAGGTGATGAAGTCGTCGGCCGCCTGCGACTGGAACTCGTCCGTCGGGACGCCGGCGACCGAGAAGAACGCGTTGCGCGTGTTCTCGACGCCCGCCTCGTCGATCGTCTGCTGCGTGGTGAAGCCGTCGGGCATGTACAGCTTCACGGCTCCGTCGTTGGGACCGAGGACCTTGACCTTGTCCTTGATCACCTGGGCGCCGTTCTCGTCGATGAGGCCGCCGAGGAACAGGCCGTCCGCTCCGGACTGCTTCACCTTGTTCATCAGGGCCTCGTAGTTCGACGCCTTCGGATCCCACGCCTCGAAGCCGACGACCTCGATGCCGAGGTGCTCGGCCGCGCCGCGCACGTTGGTGGCGACGCCGAGGCCGTAGGCCTCCTTGTCGTTGAGGATGTACAGCTTCGTCGTGCCCTGCGCCTGGGCGAACTCGGCGACGACCGCGCCCTGGTAGGCGTCGTTCGCGACGACGCGGGTGTAGTTGCGGCTGCCGGACGGGTAGTACTTGTCCGGCTCGTCGTCCGCGCAACCCGGTCCGCCTTCCGTCAGGCACACGTACGTGTTCGCCGGCGAGATCATCGCCATGCCGCCGCCGGGCGCCTGGTTGAGCACCGGGATGATGATGGCGGCGCAGCCGGAGTTGAACGTCCCGATCACCGCCAGGACGCTCTGGTTCTCGGCGTACGAGTTCGCGTTCTGGCTGCACTTGCCCGGATCCCACTTGCCCGCCTGGGCGGTGGAGTCGTCACAGGACTGGTAGCCGATGTTGATGTTCCCGGCCTTCCAGTTCGCGTCCTGCAACGCCTGGCGGACGGCTGCCGTGATCTGGAGCGTCTGCGTCCGCGACGACCCCTGCAGCGGCAGGTCGGTGGCGATCAGCGCCTGCGGATCTCCGTCGCCCTCGTACTCGATGTCGGTGCACGAGGCGGACGGAAGCGCCGTCACCGGCGGCAGGCTGACCTCGCCGCCCGTGTCGCCCGCGCCGGTCCCGCCGGCCTCACCGTCGTCGTCGTCCCCGCCGCAGCCGGCGGCCGCGAAGGCGAACGCACCGATCACCAGCACGAGAAACGCCAAAATGGTCCTTCGTCTCACTACTCCTCCTCTTCGCCCGATTCCGGTTTCGGCGCTGGCATCCGGCGAGCACCGACCAAAGGTG
>DATBJF010000117.1:0-19848 GCA_036556545.1 Candidatus Methylomirabilota bacterium | reverse complement strand
GTGGCGCCGCGGCCGCGCACGTAGATCATCGGCTCCGCGTGATCGATCGGGTGGTGCAGCGGATGGATGAGATGCTCCTGGTCGACCTTGATCAGCTCGGCGGCGGTCATCGCCATCGGATCCTCCGGTAGTCGCCGTGTGGGATCGGGATCGCCCGCGCGCGTGGTCCTCGATATCGATAGATCCACGCGCGCACGCGGCGGCCGCCCACGAGCCTCACGGTGGTGCGACCGCGGACGAAATTGTACCCCTCCTCGCGATCGAGCACGGGGAGAACTTCGGGTCGGTGCAGCCGGTAGAGCTGGCCGCGCACCCGGCTGCGGCCCGGGATCAGACCGGGATAGTGGCGCAGGTCGAGCAGCCGGCCCGGCGCCGTCGCTTCGCCCACCAGCGTGGCGCCGGCCGCGAGGAACCGATGGCGGCTGTACCCGCGCAGCAACGTACCGTACGCGAAGAGATGGTCGAGCGGCTTACTTCGAGCGCGCGAGTTTCTGGACGGCATCGAGCGTGCGCGAGGTGTCGATGGCCAGGCGCCCGGGCTCCACGTAGCGGACGCGCCCGGCGCGGTCGATGACGAAGGTCACGCGCTTGGCCAGGCCCCACGTGTCGTCCCACACCCCGTACTGGCGCGCCAGCCGGCCGTCGACGTCGCTCAGCAGCCGGAACGGCAGCTGGAGCTGGCGCGTCCACGTGAGGTTCCGGCCGGGCGGGTCGGCGGAGACGCCGACGATCTCGGCGCCGAGCGCCGCGTACTTCGCCTGGTCATCCCGGAACCGGGTGAACTCGAGGTCTCAGCCGCCGGTGAACGCCTTGATGTAGAAGGCGAGGACGATGAAGTCGCGCTGCTTGAGCGCGTCCGCGAGGCGGAAGGGCTGGCCGTGCTGATCGCCGAGCGCCACCGCCGGCGCCGGCTGGCCCACGGGCACCGGCGTCGTGCGCTCGGC
Source organism: Candidatus Methylomirabilota bacterium (assembly GCA_036556545.1). Lineage (GTDB taxonomy): Bacteria > Methylomirabilota > Methylomirabilia > Rokubacteriales > CSP1-6 > AR12. The sequence continues at coordinate 18,904 of DATBJF010000117.1, read as the reverse complement.
CGCCGTCGCGCCGGATGTGGCGGCGACCAGCAAGACCGCGACGAGAGTCTTCAGGTGCTCTGGCCGTCGCCGGAAGCGGCGCGCACGACGGCGTCGAGGAACTGCGCCTCCGGCAGCGCGCCCTCGAACTGCACGCGGTCGTTCATGACGATCTTGGGCACCGCCATCACCTGGTAGTGACGTGACAGCTCGGGAAACTCGGTGGCCTCGATGGCCACCGCCCGCACCTTGTCCGACGCGATCGCCATGTGCTGTGCCAGGCGCACGGCCCGGGGACAGTAGGGTCAGGTAGGGGTGGAGAAGACCTTGATCTCGACCTCGCCCGGCAGCGTGGCCAGCGTCGCCTTCGTCTGCTCGGTCAGCCCCGCCTCCCCGCTCGAGGTCGCGATGATGGAGTCGATCAGGTTGCTGAACTCGTAGCCGGCCGGGATGCCGAGGAAGCGGATACCGTAATCGCGCGCCCCCTCCACCACGGTGACCGGCACGTCGCTCACGCCGTAAGCCTCGGCGCGCTCGCGGTCGATCTGGGGGTTGAGGACCTCGAGCGTGATCTTGTCCGACAGCTCGGCCACTTCCTTCATGAGCTGCTCGTTCTGGCGGCAGAGATCGCCCGCCACCAGCTCCTGCGAGAAGACCACGAGCTTGACCGGTCCCGTGAGACGCTCGAACTCCTTGCGCACCGCCGCCTGGTCCTTCGCCTGGAGAATGGCCATGAATCGAGTATAGCGTCTTGAACAACTGCCTATTCACGTGGGGGGCCTCGACATGGCCCCCCACTCCCCCCAACGCTCGGCACGCCCCAGCGAAGCTGTGGCGCGCCTCGGGAACACGCGAGGGGCCTCGACATGGCCCCCCACTCCCCCCCAACGCTCGGCACGCCCCGGCACAGCCGTGGCGCGCCTCGACATCGCGCGGTATGCGGATATACTCCAACGGGGGGCGCAGCATGAAGCCATTCGTCGTGAACCGCTACGGTCGCCTGGTCCTTCCCTCGAACTTCTTCCCCGCCCTCGACTTCTCGGTCTTCGAGACGCTCGACCAGTTCGCGGCGGTGATCCATCGGGACTTCGAAGAAAAGGCGCCGACCGAGCAGGACATGGTCGCCCGCATCGAGTCGGGCGCCTACAAGGGCCGCTACGAGCTGCTGCGCGACCTCGCCCTCGACCTCTTCTGGGTGAACCGCTACGCGGTGACGATGTACGAGAAGCGCCCCACGCGCTGGCGCGACGTTCCGAAGCAGAGCGCCGACATCTTCCTGCCGGTGTTCAAGCCGTGGGAGGGTGGCGAGCTGACGGCGGCCATCGAGCGCGGCTACCGCGCGCTCAAGCCGACGTGGGACGAGGGCACCGAGGACAAGATCTTCCGCGTGCTGATCGACGTCTTCCGCCACAAGAAAGGAGCGGGCGCGGAGCTGACGCCGATCAAGCCCACCGTGCCCGAGATGCTGGCGAGCCCGAAGAGCCTGACGTATCAGCTGCTCGTTCACAATCCCGATTACCCGGGCTACTCCCACGACGACATCATCGAGTGCAGCCACGCCGTGCCCGAGCTGGAGGCGCTGCTGCGCCAGATGATGATCCTGCACAACGAGTTCCGCTGGGACCGGAACAAGATGCGCACGATCGAGGTCGGCAAGCTGGCCGACGACGACTTCGTCGTCGTCTACCACCCGCGCAACCACGAGGTGCGTGAGTTCATCCGCCGCGTCAAGAAGGGCCAGCGCAGCCGGCCGCCCAAGCCCGCCGCGCTGCCGGCGCGGCCGCCGGTGACGCCGTACCCGCCCGTCGACGTGCGCCGCAAGTTCGGCGTCATGCCGCGGCTCGAGGCGCTCGCCGTCTACGAGGGCGAGCGTCCGTGCACCAACGACGATCTCATCCGCAACGCCGCGTACTCCTGGTCGCCCATGACGGCCGCCGAGATCGAGGAGAAGACCGGCATCCGGCAGCGGCTCTACACGGAGCTGGACCTCGATCACATCGCGCTGCTGGCCGCGCAGGCGGCGCTGGAGAAGGCCCGCCGGCGGCCCGAGGAGATCGGCGCCGTGCTCTTCTGCTCGTGCACGAGCGCCAAGATGATGCCGTCGCTGGCCACGTGGCTCTCGTCACGGCTCGGCATGTTCCAGACCCACACCTCCTGCGACATCGTGGCCGCCTGCGCGGGGCTCCCCTACGGCCTCTCGGAGGCGGTGCGGCTGCTGCAGGAGGTCGAGCGGCCGGTGCTGGTGGTCTGCGGCGAGAAGTTCTCGGACAAGATCGGGACCGTGCGCACGTCGCGCATGATCTTCGGCGACGGCGCCGCCGCCGTCGTTGTCGGGCCGGCGGCGCCGGGCGCGGCGCCCGACATCGAGTACTTCCAGACGTACGCGAGCGGCCCGGTGAGCGAGGTCGACTCGATCGTCTGGCCGAACCCGGAGTTCGACAACAACATCACCGTCTTCGGCCCCGAGGTGAAGGCACTGGTGAAGCGCTACCTCACGCAGATGATCCGCGAGCTGACCGCGCTGCCGAACCCCGAGGGCGGCGGCGGTAATTTGCTGTCCGCCGTGGATCTCATCGTGCCGCACCAGGCCAACAAGACGATGGTCGTCCACTACGCGAAGGCGGCCGGGATCCAGCCCGAGCAGCTCTACTTCAACATCGAACGCGTCGGCAACACGTCGTCGGCGTCGATCCCGCTCGCCATCTACGACGCCGTCCAGCACGGCGTGATCGATCGGCCCAAGCGCGTCTTCGCCCCCGGCTTCGGCGCCGGCGCCGTCGGCGGTTACGTGGTGATGCGCGTCGATCCGGCCATCGTCGCGAAGTAGCTCGCTCCGGGCGCTAGCTTCGCACGCGGGCCACGAGCAGCGCAGGCTGGGCCGAGCCCCACGCGCGCGCGAAGGACGCCGCGAAGCCGGGCTCGTCTTCCACCAGCGACGTCGTCAGCGTGGCGGTGCGCGCCGCCTCCATCAGCGCCGCCGTCGCTCCATCCTGATCGAGCGCCACCACGACGATTCGCGGCGCGAGCCTGGCAACGCTCGACAGCTCGGCGCGCATGGCCAGGATGCCAGAGGCCGTGCCGATGGCGACGACGCGCCGTTCCTCGCGCGCGAGCGCGGCCGCGACGGCGGCCGGCAGCGCGAAGCCGGCCGTGGCCACGCCGTTCGGGATGAGCAGCTCGCGCGGCGTCACGGATTGCCACGCGTCGGCCAGCGGCACGTCGAGCGTGGCCATCGTGCCCGCCGGCGTCGCCTCGCGGACGATGCCGACGACGCGCCGCCGCGTGAGGCCGGGCGTCCGTGGAGCCGTCAGCGCGCGCTTCAGGCGATCGAGCTCCGCGACATCCCAGTCGGCGCCCGTACGTCCGCGCAGCCGGGGCGCGAGCTCCTCGATCACGAGCCCGATCTCCGCGACCACGTCGACCTCCGGTCGATAGAGCGCCTCCGTCGCCGGCATCGTGCCGACGTGCACGGTCCGGGCCCCGGCCGGCCAGGCGCCCGGAGCGATCTCCACCGGATCGACGCCGAGCGCCACGACGAGGTCGGCGCGCGCCGCCAGCGGGTGCCCGGCGGCGAGCAGGCCGAGCGCCAGCGGGTGCGGATCCGGCACGGCGCCCTTGCCCTTCGCCGTCGAGAGCACGGGCGCCGGCAATGTCTCGGCGAGCGCACGCACCCACGTCGCGTCGCTCTCGGTGACCTCGAGGCCCGTGACGAGGACGGGCCGGACCGCGGCAGCGATGGCGTCGGCGAGCGCGTCGAGCGTCTCGGGTGGCGCGGCCGCCAGCGGCGCGCGGCGGCACGACGTCGCCACGGGCAGCGTCGGGGCCGCGGCGACGTCGCCGCGGAGGGCCAGATGCACGGCGCCCCGCGGCGGCGCCATCGAGAGCTGCGCGGCGTGCGCGATCCAGTGGGCGGCCGAGGCCGCGTCGGCCACCAGGCTCGCCTTCGCCACCGGCTCCAGCAGCCGCGCGTCGGCGGCGCCGTCGGACAGCACGACGACCGGCGCGCGGTCGCGCGTGGCGTGCGCGGCTCCGTCGACGACGGCGGTGACGCCGTCGGCCAGCGACACCGCCGCCACGCCCGGCGCATCGTCCAGCTCGCCGCAGACGGCGGCCATGATGCACGCGGCGGCGGCGCCGGCGACGTCGACCACGGCGAGGCCATGCGCGCGCGCGGCATCGACGATGGCCGAGGTGGGGCCGGGGGCGGCGAAGACGCGATGGGCGCCGGCGCGGGCAAGACCGTCGGCGACCACGGCCGCGACGGTGGTGCGGCTCATGTCAGTCTTCGTGGGGTGCCACGCGGTCGCGCCCCGGCGGAGCCGTGGCGCGCCTCGATGTTGGCACCGGCTCAGCGCGCGAACGACTCGAACACGGGCCGCATCCGCTCCAGCGCCGTCCGCAGATTCGCCTCGGAGTTGGCGTAGGAGAAGCGCAGATAGCCCTCGCCGTGCGCGCCGAAGGCCGCGCCCGACAGCGCGGCCACGCCGGCCTCGTTCAGCAGCCGCTCGGCGACTTCCGCCGACGGTCGGCGCGTGCCGGTGATGTTCGGGAACACGTAGAAGGCGCCGCGCGGCCGCAGGCACTTCACGCCGGGCAGCTTGTTGAGACCGTCCACGAGGATGTCACGCCGCCGCTTGAACTCCGCGACCATGCGTCCGACCGGCGCCTGCTCCCCCTGCAGCGCCGCCACGCCCGCGAGCTGCACGAACGAGGCCGTGCAGGACGCGGAGTTCACCATGAGGCGGGTGATGTGCTCCACCAGCTCCGGCGGAAAGACGCCGTAGCCCAGGCGCCAGCCCGTCATCGCGTACGACTTCGAGAAGCCGTCGAGCAGGATGGTCTGGCGGTGCATCCCCGGCACCTGAAGGATAGAGACGAACTCGCCCTCGTAGAGGAACTGGCGATAGATCTCGTCGGCCAGCACCGGAATGCCGTGCCTGGCCGCCAGCGCCGCGATGCGCTCGATCTGGCCGCGGTCCAGCACACCGCCCGTCGGGTTCTCGGGCGAGTTGATGATGATCAGCTTCGTCCGCGACGAGACCGACTTCTCGAAGATGTCCAGGTCGAAGCCGAACTCGCTCGACTCGCGCAGCGGGATCGGCACCGGCGTGCCGCCGACGAAGTTGATCACGGACTCGTAGATCGGAAAGCCCGGGTTGGGATAGATCACCTCGTCGCCCGCCCCCACCAGCGCCATGATGGTGAAGAACATGATCGGCTTGGCGCCGGGCGTGACCACCACCTGCTCCGGCGTCACCGGCACGCCGCGCGTCTCGCTCACGTGCCTGGCGATGGCCTCGCGCAGCTCCGGCAGTCCCGCCGACGGGCCGTAGTGCGTGGCGCCGTTGTCGAGGGCGAGCTTGGCCGCTTCCTTGATGTGGGCCGGCGTGTCGAAGTCGGGCTCGCCGATCTCCAGGTGCACGATCTGCTTGCCCTGGCGCTCGAGCGCCCTGGCGCGGGCGAGGACCTCGAAGGCGGATTCCGTTCCCAGCCGGCCCATCCGATCCGCGGTTTTCATGGGGCGCATTATATCCTCGTGGACTTCGTCACGGTCCCGGCCGGCCCTTTCCTGATGGGCGATGCTGGCGGCGCGCCCGGCGAGCGGCCCGTTCACGAGGTGTGGCTCGATGCCTTCGCCATGGCCACCACACCGGTGACGAACGCGGACTTCGCCGCGTTCATGCGCGCGACGGGCGCGGCGCCGCCCGCATTCTGGACGGCGCCGGGATTCGACGCGCCGGACCAGCCGGTGGTGGGTGTCGGCTGGGAGGAGGCGGCGGCCTATGCCGCGTGGGCGGGCGCGCGGCTGCCGAGCGAGGCGGAATGGGAGAAGGCAGCGCGCGGCGGCGCCGGCGGTGCGCGGCTGCCGTTCCCCGGCGCGCCGCCGGCCGGACGCTTCGAGCGGCCGCCGCGCGTGCGCGGCACGCCGCCGAACGCGCTCGGGCTCTACGACCTCTCCGGCGTGTGTCACGAGTGGTGCAGCGACTGGTACGACGAGATGTACTACGCGCGCTCGCCGGCCGAGAATCCGCGCGGGCCCGGCGGCGGCACGCGTCGTGTCAGCCGCGGCGGCGCCTGGCGCCACGCGAACCCCTGGAGCGGCGTCGCCCATCGCTCGTCGCTGCCGCCCGGGCTTCGCTACTCCGACTACGGGTTCCGTCTCGTGCGGGGGGCCGTCTCGGGGCCCCCCATTCTGGTAGCATCCGAACAGCCATGACGGGCGGGGAGCGCTCGGTCCTCCGGGAAGGGGTCGTCGCCGGGCTGATCGGCGCCGCCGCGGTGGCGGTGTGGTTCTTCGTGTTCGACCTCGCGCGCGGTCGACCGTTTCTCACGCCGGGCGTGCTCGGCGCCTTCGTATTCTACGGCGGCGACACGGCGGTCGGTGCCGAGCCCGCGCTGGGACCGATCCTCGGCTACACGCTCCTCCACGGCCTCGCCTTCATCGCCTTCGGCGTCGTGGCGGCGACCATCATGGCCATGAGCGAGCGCGAGCCGGCGCTCTTCATCGGCTTCGTCGTGCTGTTCGCGTGCTTCGAGGCCTTCTTCTTCGGCGTCCTCGGCGCCTTCGGCCAGTCCATGCACGGCGCGCTCGTGTGGTGGGCGGTGCTGGTCGGAAACCTCCTCGCGTCACTGGCGATGCTCTGGTACCTCTTTCGCGCGCATCGCGCGCTGCCGCGCTCGCTGGTCGGCACCTGGGGGGCCGTGCTGCGCGAGGGGATCGTCGCAGGCATTATCGGGGCCGCCGTCGTCGCGCTGTGGTTCTTCGCGATCGACGCGATCCAGGGCGATCCCCTACGGACCCCGGAGCTGCTCGGCAAGGCGCTGCTGCGCCAGCCGACGTCGAGCGAGGGCGTCGCCGTCTACACGATCGTGCACGGCGCCGCCTTCATCCTGTTCGGCATCGTCGGCGCGCTGCTCATCGCCGGCGCCGAGCGACAGCCGATGCTGATCTTCGCGCTGGTGATCCTGTTCACGGCGTTCGAGATCTTCTTCTTCGGCCTGATCCTGATCGCGGCCTCGTGGATCCTCGACGAGGTGGCCGGCTGGACGATCTTCGTGGGCAACATCCTGGCCGCCACGGCCATGCTCGCCTACTACTTCCGCCGCCACCGCACGCTGGCCCACCGGCTCACCGCCGCGTGGGTCGACGAGGATTGATTCAGCGGCCGAGCACGGCGGGCAGCGGCAGGCTCTGGTCCTCGTAATACCGGCGGGCGTCGGGCAGCCACGCGCGAAGCTGCGCGATGCGCGTGGCGTCGCTCGGATGCGTCGACATGAACTCCGGCGTGCTCGACTTGCCCTTGGCGCTCATGCGTTCCCACAAGCGCGGCGCCTCGGCGGGGTCGTAGCCGGCCTTCGCCATGTAGTAGATGCCGAGGTGATCGGCCTCCGACTCGTGGTGGCGACTGAACGGCAGGAGCACGCCGTACTGCGAGCCGAGACCGAGCGCGGCGGCGGCCGGCGCCTGGTACTGCGGGCTCGCCAGCGCGGCGGCCATGTTGGTCACGCCCTGGGCGACCAGCATCTGGCTCAACCGCTCCCCCGAGTGGCGCGCCACCACGTGCGCGACCTCGTGGGCCACGATGACGGCGAGGCCGGCCTCGCTCTCGGCCACGGGAAGGATGCCGGTGTAGACGACGATGGTCCCATCGGCCGAGGCGTTGGCGTTGACCTCCTTGGAGCGCACGACCACGACGCGCCACTGCGCCTGCTTCTCCAGGCCGGCGGCGCGGATGATGCGGCTCGACAGGCGCTCCACCATCGGCAGCACGGTGGAGCTGTCCGCGTCCTGCGGCTTGACGATGGCGTGCTGGCGCTCGGCCTCCTCGAAGAACTTCGTGCGGCTCTGCCGGGACAGCTCGGCGACCTGGGAGTCCGGGACGAGCAGGAGCTGCGAGCGTCCCGTGAGGGCCACCTTCGAGCACGCGACGGCCGCGAGGACGGCCGCCAGCAGGAGCAGCCGCGCTGCGATCACAGCTCCCGCCGCGCCAGGGACTCCGCGTACGCCTCCAGCAGCCGGTGCATCTCCCGCATGGCCGCCTCCGCCGCGCGGCGATCGTCCGGCGTGCGCAGGTGCTTCAGGATCGTCTTCTTCGTCTCGCCCGACTCTTCCTTCTCGATGGCCTCGTGCACGATGTAGTTCATGGCGCCCCAGTCGGGACGGACGCCGTAGTGCTGGACGAGAGCCTTGCCGACCGTCTGCGCGATCTCGACCACTTCCTCCTCGAGCAACGCGGTCGCGCACAGGGCCGCGCTCCACGGCACCTCGTGGGCCAGGCGCTTGAAGAACTCGATGATGGCCGCCATCTCGGGCACGGCCACGATGCGCGCGTACTCGTCGCGGCCGTAGCCGAGGTCATCGCCGATGCGACGGAACAGCTCGTCGTGGTCGGGCGTGCCGCCCACGCGGCCTTCGAGGTAGCCGAGGTCCTCCACGAGCAGGTGACGGGCGCAGTCCTTGCGAACTTCGAAGTCCTCACAGCGCGTGTGAATGCCGCTGAAGATGCGCGGGAACCACGCGATGAGCAGGTAGTGCTGGGCGATGTGCGCCCAGACCTGCTCGCGGGTCAGCGAGCCCGACGCGAAGCGCTTGAAGTAGTCCGAGCGCCGGAACGGGCTCTGGGCCAGCAGCTCCGCCGTCAGTCCGTCGAACCACTCCTCCGTCGTCATCGTGCCGAGCCTACCAGATCGCTTCGGGCAGCGGGAGTCCCTGGAGCGCGTCCATCGGCAGCGGCGCCGGCGCCGCCACGCCCAGCCGCTCGGCGAGCACGTAGAGCTGCCGCACGTGCTGGCCCGCGTGCCACACGGTCCGCTCCAGCAGGTCGTCGGCGGCCTGCGCGCCGTAGTAGGTCGCGACGGCGCGCGTGAACTCGTCGGTGCCGGCGCCCAGGAACCAGCCGGTGATGCGCGCGCGGACGAGGGCGCCGTAGCGGGCCATGTCGGCGCCGGTGACCAGATCCGCCGGCGCGCGCTCCTCGAACCAGCTCTCCGGAAGCTCCCCGCGGTCCACCGCGTCGATGAACGAGAGCCCCACCCGGTAGACGTGAAAGGCCAGATCGCGGACCGTGCGCTTTCGCTCCGGCGGCACGTGGTTCATGCGCTCGAGGTCGAAGCGGTCGATGAGGCGCTGGGCGCTCTCGAGCACGCGGTCGAGCCGTGCGGCCAGCACCTGCGGCGTGAAGCGGGCGGGAGCACGGTAGTCGACGCCGAGCAGGGCGGCGTAGGCCCCGGGATTCCAGCCGTGCACGACCCGGTCGCCGACGACGACGGCGGGCGGACGGGGGACGCCGAGCTGCTCCAGCTCGAGCCGGCCGGCCGGGTCGGACTGGATGTCGACGGGATCGAACTCGATCCCCCAGGACGAGAGGAGCTCTCTCGTCTTGGCGCACGACGATCACCCCGGGCGATAGAAGAAGCGCGCTTTCATGGTCAGCGTCCCTTGAACGGCGGTGGTGTCTTCTTGCTGGCGAAGGCGGTGACGCCGGCGGCGAAGTCCTCCGTCCGCCCGGAGCTGGCGATGGCCTGCGCCTCCAGCTCCATCTGCGTCTCGAGGCTCTGCCAGGTGGACTCGTGGAACAGCCGCTTGGCGCCGCCGAACGCTCTCGACGGACCCTGGGCCAGCTCGCGGGCCAGCGCCTCGACGCCGGGCTTGAACTCCGCGTCCGGAAAGACCCGCGTCACCAGCCCCCACTCCAGCGCCTCGCGCGCGCTCAGCACGCGGTTCGTGAAGTAGAGGTCCATGGCGCGCCGCAGGCCGATCAGCCGCGGCAGGAAGTACGACGACGAGCCGTCCGGCGTGGCCGCGATCTTCGAGTAGGCCATCGTGAGCTTCGCCGATTCGGTGGCGACGACGAGATCGCCCGAGAGCGCGAGGCTCAGCCCACCGCCCGCGGCGACACCGTTGATGGCCATGATGACCGCCTTGTCGGCGCGGCAGAGCCGCGAGATGGCCCCGTGCAGGTACGTCGTCAGCTCCTTGATGAGCACGCCCACGCGCGGCAGGTTGTCGGCGAAGTCCTTGACGTCGCCGCCCGCGCAGAACGACTTGCCGCTGCCGGTGACGACGATGCAACGCACCTCGGGATCCTCGTCCAGCTCGATGGACGCCTGGAAGAGGTCGCGGCCGAGGCCGAGGTTCAGGGCGTTGAACGCGTCGGGGCGGTTCAGGGTGACCGTGGCGACGTTCGCGGCGCGCGCGATCGTGATGTGCTGGTAGGCCATCAGCGCTCCTCCGGGGGGCCGGCGGGCGGTCGCGTGCGCGCCACCTCGGCCACCGCATCGAGCATCTCCTGGATCTGCAGCGGCTTGACGAGCACGGCGTCGACGCCGTTGGCGCGGCGCTCCTCCATCGACAGCTCGACGCCGAAGCCGGTGACGAGGAAGACGGGAAGGCCGGGCGTGGCGTGCTTGGCCGCGCGCGCCACCTGCCAGCCCGATACGCGCGGCATCGCGAGATCGGTCAGCACGAGGTCGAAGCGCTCGGCGCGAATGCGGTCGATGGCCTCCACCCCGTCGCCGGCCTCGGCCACCTGGTGACCGGCCGCGGTCAGGACGTCGACGAGGACGGTGCGGACGCTCGGCTCGTCGTCGACGACGAGACAGCGGAGGCTCGGCAGCGGCCCGGCATCCCTGCGCACCGTGCGTACCGACGCCACCGTCGAGTCGACGGCCAGCGGGAACGTCAGACGGAACGTGGTCCCCTGGCCTTCCGTGCTGTCGACGCTGATCGTCCCGCCGTGCCGCGACACGATCCCGTAGCTCATCGACAGGCCGAGGCCGGTTCCCCGGGGCCCCTTGGTGGTGAAGAAGGGATCGAAGACCTTGTCGCGGACGGCCTCCGGGATGCCGATGCCCGTGTCGGCCACGGTGCCCACCACGTGGCCGTCGGCGACGGCGGTGCCCACCGCCAGCGTCCCCCCCTCCGGCATCGCATCCACGGCGTTCAGGATGAGGTTGGTGAAGACTTCGCGCAACTCGGCGCCGTCGCCGAGGATCGGCGGCACCGCGGGCAGCGTCGCCTGCACCTGGATGGTCAGCCCGCGGCTCGCCGGCTCCTCCTCCCAGCGCGACTGGGTGATCTCGAGCGCGTCCCGCACCACGTCGCTCAGCACGGTCGGGACCATGGGCTCGTCGCGGCGGATGCGCGTGAAGTCTTGCAGCCGCCTGACCGTCTGCGCGCCGTCGAGCGCCGACCGCTCGATGACCTGCAGCCACTGACGCTGCTTGGGCTCCTCCACGCGGCGCAGCAGCAGCTGCGCGCGGCCCAGGATGGCCGCGAGCAGGTTGTTGAAGTCGTGCGCCACGCCCGACGCCATCTCGCCGAGTGCGCGGAGCTTCTCCGTTCGCACCAGCTGGCTCTGGGCGGCGCTCAGCTCACCGAGGGCGCGGGTGCGCTCCTCGTACAGCCGAGAGCTCGACATGGCCAGCGCGGCCAGGTGCGCGATGTTCGTCAGCAGGCGCTCGTCGGCATCGGTGAAGGCGCGGTCGCGGCCGCGCACGACGATCACGCCGAGGGCGTGCTCGCCCGCGTTCATCGGCGCTCCCAGCCAGTGTCGCAGTCCGGCCGACGTGGTCACCGGCTCCATGCCGTGCTGCGCGCAGCTCGCGGCGTAGTCGTCGGTGCGCAGCGGAGCGTTCTGCTGCAGCACCACGGTGACGAGCCCGCAGGCGTCGGCCGGAAACCGCCGCGGCGGCTCCAGGTCCTCGACGCCGCCGGCCACGCGGAGGGCCACCTCCAGATCGCCGCGCTCCTCGTCCTTCAGGACGATCACCATGTTCTCGGCGTCCAGCACGCGCGCGAGCTGGCTGCGCAGGGCCGCGATGAGCGCGGCGCGGTCGAGCTGGCCCGTGACGGCCCGGGACAGGTCGTGCAGGACGGAGAGCTCCTCGACACGGCGCCGGTTCTCGGCGAACAGGCGGGCATTCTCGAGGGCGACGCCGGCCTGGTTCGCCAGCGCCTCCATGAGCGCCAGCTCGCCCTCGCTGAACTCGCGCGCCTGCTCCCACCACACGGCGGCGAAGCCGGCGATCATCCGATCCTTCACCACGACGGGGACGAAGAGCTGCGTGCGGTGCGGCGTCAGCTCGCGCATCGCGGCCGGGAGCCGGCTGTCGTGCCGCGCGTCGGTCGTGTACGCGGGACGGCGCGTGCGGGCGGCCTCGGTGTAGAACGCGTGCTTCAGGAGCGAGATGCGAAGCTCGCGGAACACCGGCAGCACCTCGCGGGGAATGCGATAGCCGGCCAAAGGCTCCAGCCACTCTCCGTCCTCCTGCACCATCCACGAGCCGACGCAGTCGGCGCCGATCGTCTTCGCGACGGAGCGGAGGAAATGGCGCAGCACCGATTGTAGATCCAGGGTCGAGGACACCGCGCGGCTCGCCGACAGCAGCGTTTCCGTCTCGGCCAGCTTCACGCGGGTCTGCCGGGTCAGCTCCGCGTTCTCCATGGCCAGGCCGACCTGGGCGGCCACGCCCTCGATGAGGCGGATCTCCGCGGTCGTGAAGGCGCGACCCGTCTGCCACCAGACGAGGAACAGACCACCCACCGGGGAGCCGTGCGCCATCGTCGGCACGAACAGCACGGAGTGCTGCGGCAGGACGCGCGTCCACTCGCTGTCGAAGCGCGGGTCGTGCAGGACGTCGGCGCTCCAGGCGGCGTGGCCGTTGCTCCACGCGTCCAGCAACCAGGGGAACTGCGCGAGCACGATCGGCCGGGTCTGGAACGACTCCACGAGCTCCTTCGGCACGTGGTAGCCGCCGACCGGGAACAGCCGCTCGCGCCGCTCGTCGAGCAGGTAGGCGCCGGCCATGTCGGCGCCGAAGGCGCGCGCCACCTCGCTCGCCACGCGGCGCATCACGTCGTGTCCGGAGTCCGGCTGCGACAGCACACGACCGACGGCGAGCAGCGTCAGCGTCTCGCGCAGGCGCTCCTGCGCTTCCGCGTACAGGCGGCTGTTCTCGAGCGCGAGGGCGAGCTGGTGGGCGATCGCGGTGGCCAGGTCCGCCTGCCATGGCTCGAAGGCGAGCGCTCGCTCGCAGTAGTCGAGCGTCATCACGCCCATGACCTGGTCCTGCCACACCATCGGCACCGTCATGAAGGCCTTCAGCCGCCATCGCTCCACCCACTCCGCCGGCACCAGCGTGGTGGTGGCGGCATCCTGCACGACGACCGGCCGCCGCGTCTCGATGGCCTGGGCGTTGACCGGGATCTCGCGCAGGGGATCGTCGCCGAGCGTCGTGAGGTCCGTCCGTCGCTCGGGCATCGGGCGGCCGTCGGCGAACTGCGAGATCAGCGGCACCGTGCGCTCGCCCTGCCACAGCTCGATCGAGCAGCGATCGACCGCGCACACCTGGGCGATCTTGACGGCCACGCGCTCGAGGAGCTGCGTGGAGTCCAGCGTGGAGCCGAGGATCTCGGCCACCTCCAGCAGCGCGCGGGTCTCGGCGAGCCGCGCGCTCGTCTCCGAGTACATCCGCGCGTTCTCGAGGGCCACCGCGGCTTCGGCCGCCAGCGAGCCCATCAGCAGCTCCGTCTCCGGCGTGGCCGTCCACGCGGTGGCGCGGTGGACCGCGAACGCGCCGAGCACGCGCTCGCCGAGCGTGATCGGGTACGCGGTGAGCCAGTAGAGCCCGCGCCGGGCGAGCGGCGAGCCGTCGACGTACCGCGGGTCGGTGCGCGTGTCCGTCCAGACGATCGGCTCGCGGTGCTCCACCACCCAGCCGACGGCTCCCTCCCCGACGGCCAGGTCGTCGTGGAGCTCGGCCGCCAGCGCCGGGTCGCCGTGCGCCAGCGCCCGGCGGAGCCGGCCCTCGGCGGCGTCGAACCGCCACACGCTGACGTACGGGGCGTCGAAGAACTGCGCGATGGCGCGCGCCAGATTCGCGAGCACCTCGCCCGCATTGAGCGAGGAGGAGATGAGCCGGTTCACCTCCTCGAGGGCACGCAGCCGCTCCGCATACGCGCGCGCTTCCTGATAGAGCCGGGCGTTGTCGAGGGCCAGGCTCGCCTGGTCCGCGAAGGCCTGCGCGAGCTGCACCTCTTCGGCGTCGAACACGCGGCCCACGGCATCGCCGACGCTGAGGGCGCCGACCACGCGGTCGTTGACGACGAGCGGCACGCCGAGGGCGGCACGGCGGCCCTCGCGGTGGACCCAGTCGCGCACCTCCGGCGTGAGCGTGATCTGTGGATCCGCCAGCACGTCGGACGACGTCACCGCCTGCCGCGTCAGGGCCGCCCGCCCCGCCGCGCCGACCCCGCACGGGAAGACGATCGGCACCGGCGAGCCGCCGTCGCGCGCGCTCGCCACCGACACGAGGTCGCCGCTCCCCGCTTCCAGACGGAAGAGGCTCGCCGAGCGCGCGCCGAGGAGTCGGATGACGCTCTGCACGATGCGCTCGGCGAGCGGCCCGGGCTCGAGCGTTCCCGTCACCAGCCGGCTCACGTCGGCGAGCGCGGCCATGCGCTCGGCACGCCGCGTCGCTTCCCGATAGAGCCGCGCGTGCTCGATGGCGACCGCCGCCTGTCCCGCGAACGCCTCCGCCAGCTCCTGATCGCGCGCGGTGAAGGCGCGCCGGCCGCGGAAGGTGAGGACGCCGATCGTCCGGTCGCCCAGGCGGAGGGGGACGCCCAGGTACGTCGTGTAGCCGAGCGCCTGATCGGCGGCGGCATGGTCCGGAACGAGATCGGCCTCCGGCAGCGGCACCACCAGCGTCCGGCCCGCGGCGACCACCTTGCCGCTCAGACTCTCGCCGATCTTGAGCCGCGGCCGCAGCATCGTCTCGCGCGCGGTGCCGGCGAGGCCGGCCAGCACGAGGTCGTCGCCCTCGAGGATCCGGAACCCGGCGTTGTCGAGCCCGAGCAGCCGCGCCGCTTCCTCGGCGATCGACGTCAGCAGCGTCTCCGTGGAGACGAGCGCGCCGATCTTCGTGTTGATGTCGAGGAGCGCGCCCATGTGCTGCCGGCGCGCCTGCTCCGCCGTCAGCAGCCGCGCGCTGTCGAGGGCAACGGCGGCCTGGTTGGCCAGCGAGCCGAGCAGGTCGAGGTCCTGCTGGCCGAAGTCGCGCTCGTGGCCGGTGGCAATGGCGAGCGTACCGAGCAGGCGCCCGCCGACGACGAGCGGCACCGCGGCGAAGGCCCGGAGTCCCTCCGAGCGGACGACCGCGGCGTTGACAGCGCGCGGCTCGGTCTGGAGATCGCGGACCACGACCGGCGTCCGCTCGGCCGCCGCGCGTCCCACCAGGCCGTCGCCGAGCCGGATGCGATCGATGCCGGCGGCGATACCCGAGGCGGCGCGCAAGGCGAGCGTCTCGCCGTCCTCCTCCAGCAGCCACAGCCGCGCCGTCTTCGCCTCGAACATCTGCCGCGCAGCGTCGACCACGCGCTGCAGCAGCTCGTCCGGCGCCACGCTGGCGGTGAGACGCTGCGCCACCTGCGTGAGCATCTCGAGCCGCCGCGTCTTCGTCTGCGTCTCCGTGAAGAGCGCCGCCCGCGCCACCGCGAGGCCGACCTGATGCGCGACGCCCTGCAGCAGGAGGAGCTCGTCGCGGTCGAAGCGACGGCGCGCCCTCGTCACGAGGACCAGCACGCCCCACGTGACGCCGTCGACGACGACGGGCAGCGCGAGCTGGGTCGTGTAACCGCCACGCGTGGCCGCCGTGCGCAGCGCCGCGTCCTTGATCTTCTCGCCGGTGAGGTCCATGAGCTGGTGGCGGCCGGTGCGCACGACCTCTCCGACGCGCGTCCCGTGCAGCGGCGGCGCCTCCACCAGCCCCCGCTTGTCCGCCGGGACGCCATGGCCGGCCACGAGGACGAGTCGCCTGGCGCCCGCGTCGACCCTGTAGAGGAGGCCGACGTCGATTCGCGCCACGGAGCACACGATCCCGAGCGTCCGGGTCGCCGTCGGCTCCAGTTCCGATCCGCTCGCCATGGCGACGGCCGCGGAGTAGAGCGTCTCGAGCTGCAAGTTCGCGCGGTCGGCGGACGGCGCGCGACGGCGCGGACGGGCCAGCGACGCGGCGCCGGCCAGCAGGCCGACCACGACCACGAGGCCGCCGACGAGGAGCCACGCGAGGCGTTGGGCCTGGGCGCGGACGGTGGCCGTCGACGCGCCGACCCAGGCGAGATCGGAGCCGAGGCGGCCCGCCGGGCGAAGCCGCCACGGCACCCCGTCGATGGTGCGTACGCCCGCCGCCGTCGCTTCGCGCCAGCCGGTGACGGGCGCGGCGGCGTGCGTGCTGTGACGCAGCGTATCGTCGGCAACGACGAAGACGGCGAACGCGCCGCCGCCGGCCGGCGCGAGCCGCGCGGCCTGCCGGCCGAGCACGACGAGGCCTACCGTCTGGTCACCGGCGATGGGGGCCACGCCGAGCAGGAACGGCTCGCGCTCGAGCCGCGCCAGGCGCACGGTCGGCGTGGCGACGCCCGCCAGCAGCGGCAGGGTCACCGGCGGCGCCGGCGGGATCTGGGCCAGCACGACGGCGGCGGGCCCGAGCACCATCACGAGGTCGGCAACGCGCTCGGTCGTCAGCGCGTGCAGGCGCGGGGCGCTGCGGGCGACGGTGGCCGCATCCCCGAGGCGCGCGCCGTCGACGACGACCGGGTCCTGCGCGAGCAGCGCGGCCTCGCGGCGCAGCACGGATTCGGCGCTCTGCACCTCGGCTTCGAAGCGCTGCAGCTCGACGTCGAGCTGGGCGAGGCGGCGGGAGGAGGTCTCGTGCAGCAGCAGCGCGGCCCCGCCGAGCCAGACGGCCGCCAGGACCGCGCAGAAGCCGGCGATGCTGCGCCGGCTCAGCGATGCTCCCCGACGCGATGCACCTTCATGAGGTTCGTCGTGCCGGTGACCCACATGGGGGAGCCCGAGATGATCACGAGGACGTCGCCCACGCGCACGGTGCCGTCGCCGAGCAGCGTCGTCTCGATCTCCTCCACCATCTCGTCGGTGGTCTCGACCTTGCGAATCAACCGCGAGGTGACGCCCCAGGACAGCGCCAGCCGGCGCTGCACACCGACGAACGGCGTGAAGGCGATGATGGGCGTGGCGGGACGCTCCTGGGAGATGAGGCGCGCGGAGAATCCCGACTGCGTGAAGGCGACGATCGCGCGCGCCCGCAGGCTGCGGGCGGCCGCGGCGGCCGCGTCGGACACGGCCTCCGGAAACCCCGCGGCCATGGCGCGGTCCTCACGGCGGCGGCGCGGCACCTCCATCGCGAGCGTCGCCTGCTCGGCGCGCTCCGCGACGCGCGCCATCACCTCCACCGCCTCCGCGGGGTAGCGCCCGGACGCCGTCTCCGCCGACAGCATGATGGCATCGGCGCCGTCGAAGATGGCCGTGCTCACGTCGGACACCTCGGCGCGCGTCGGCCGGATGTGCGTCACCATCGACTCGAGCATCTGGGTGGCCACGATCACGGGCACCTTCGCCGCGCGCGCCTGCCGGATGATCTCCTTCTGGATGTGCGGCACGTCCTCGAGGGGGACGTCGACGCCGAGGTCGCCGCGGGCCACCATCACCGCCTCCACGCTGGTGAGAATGCCGGGAAGGTTCTCGATGACTTCCTGGCGCTCGAGCTTGGCGACGATGGGCAGGTCGGCGCCCTGGTCCTGCATGAACTTGCGGACCTCGGCGATGTCGGCGGCCGAGCGCACGAACGACACCGCCACGAAGTCGACGCCGTGGTCGATGCCGAACCGCAGATCCTCGCGGTCCTTCTCGGTGAGGCAGGACGCGGGCAGATCGACGTGCGGCAGCGAGATGCCCTTGTGGTCGCTGATGCGGCCGCCGGCCACCACCCGGCAGCGCACCTCATCCGGCGTCGTCTCCTCCACGCGGAGCTGGATCATGCCGTCGTCCATCCAGATCTCGTCGCCGCGCTTGACCTCCCTCAGGTACTCGGGCGGCGCCACGAAGACGCGCTCCTGGCTGCCGACGCACGGCTTGCGGCAGAGCGTGAAGGGACGCCCGACCTCGAGGTCCACGCGGCCTCCGCCGCCGTCGCCGAACGTCCCCAGCCGGATCTTCGGCCCCTGCAGGTCCTGAAGGATCGCGACCGGACGGCCCCAGCGCGTCTCGCCCTCGCGGATGCGCCGCAGGACGTCCGCGTGCTCGGCGTGCGTGCCGTGGGAGAAGTTGAGCCGCGCCACGTCCATGCCGGCCGCGGCCAGCCGATCCAGATTCTCGACGCTCGACGACGCAGGCCCGATGGTGCACACGATCTTCGTCCGACGCATTACCGTCCTTTTCTCTCGTCGAGCGCGGCCGCCAGGAACTGGCCGGTGTACGAGCGATCCGCCTGGCGCGTGAGCGCCTCCGGCGTGCCGGTGGCGACCACGCGGCCGCCCTCGTCGCCACCCTCGGGGCCGAGGTCGATCACCCAGTCCGCCGTCTTGATGACATCGAGGTTGTGCTCGATGATCACGACGGTGTTGCCGGTGTCGACCAGTCGGTTCAGCACCTCGAGGAGCTTTTCGATGTCGGCGAAGTGCAGGCCCGTGGTCGGCTCGTCCAGGATGTAAAGCGTCCGGCCCGTAGCGCGCCGCGACAGCTCGGTCGCCAGCTTCACCCGCTGTGCCTCGCCGCCCGACAGTGTCGTCGCGGACTGGCCGAGCCGGATGTAGTCGAGGCCGACGTCGTGCAGCGTCTGCAGCTTGGTCTTGATCACCGGCACCGCGTCGAAGAAGTCGAGCGCTTGATGCACCGTCATGTCGAGGACGTCGGCGATGTTTTTACTTTTATAGTGCACGTCCAGCGTCTCGCGGTTGTACCGCTTGCCCTTGCACACGTCGCAGGTCACGTAGACGTCGGGCAGGAAGTGCATCTCGATCTTCACGAGCCCGTCGCCCTGGCACGCCTCGCAGCGGCCGCCCTTGACGTTGAACGAGAACCGCCCGGGCTGGTAGCCGCGCATGCGCGCCTCCTGCGTCCGCGCG
>DATBJF010000116.1:0-26166 GCA_036556545.1 Candidatus Methylomirabilota bacterium | reverse complement strand
TTCCGACGGCCACCATCATTTCCACGGAGTTCGCCCGGGCGGCCGCCGCGCAGGCGGCGGCGCTCGGCGCCACCAGCTATCGCACGGTCATGGTGCAACATCCCATCCAGCCGCTGACGCGCGACGAGGTTCGAGCGCTGGCCGACAAGGCGTTCGACGAGGTGGTGGCGCGGGTGACCGGGTGACGGAGGCATCTCGCTAGGGTGCATGCCGATCTCCTGACCGCGATCGGCGTCAGCATCGTCGCGGCGGCGGCGCTCGCGCTCCTCGCGCGCGTCGTCCGCCAGCCTCTCATTCTCGGTTACATCGCGGGCGGAGCTCTCCTCGGCCCCCACCTCGGCCTCGGGCTCATCACCGAGCGGGCCGAGGTCGAGATCATCTCGGAGATCGGTCTGATCTTCCTGCTCTTCATCATCGGGCTCGAGATCAACATCCCGAGCCTGGTCCAGGTGGGGCGCGCCATCATCGTCAGCGGCCTGCTGCAGTTTCCGATCTGCGCGGCGCTGGCCTGGCACCTGCTGGGCCGCCTCACGGAGTCGACCGGCGGCGAGTTCGACCGGCTCTACCTCGCGGTGGCGCTCGCGCTGTCGTCGACGTTGATCGTCGTCAAGATCCTGTTCGACAAGCTGGAGATGGGCACCCTGGCCGGCCGCATCACCGTCGGCATCCTCGTCTTCCAGGACCTCTGGGCCATCGGCTTCCTGGCGCTGCAGCCGAGCCTCCGCGCGCTGGAGCCGATGCCGCTCCTCGCCTCGCTCGGCGCCGGCACGGCGCTGGTCGCGAGCGCGGGCGTGCTGTCACGGCTGGCGCTGCCGGCGCTCTTCCGCGCCGTGGCCGGCTCCCACGAGCTGCTCCTGCTCACGTCCGTCGCCTGGTGCTTCCTCGTGGCGGGGATGGCCGGGTATCTCGGCCTCTCCAAGGAGATGGGCGCGCTCATCGCCGGCATGGTGATCGCCGCGTTTCCGTACGGCACCGAGGTGATCGCACGGCTGTCGGGCGTGCGCGACTTCTTCGTGACGCTCTTCTTCGTGGCCCTCGG
The DNA here is from genome assembly GCA_036556545.1 of Candidatus Methylomirabilota bacterium. Lineage (GTDB taxonomy): Bacteria > Methylomirabilota > Methylomirabilia > Rokubacteriales > CSP1-6 > AR12. Next base: position 25,127 of record DATBJF010000116.1, on the reverse strand, counting down.
ACTCCAGGTGACCGTCCCGTCGTCGTCCGTGCTCCTCGTCGCCGGCGGCCTGGCGCTGTTCGTCGTCGCCAGCCGGTTCATCTCCATCTATCCGGTGTTCGCGGCGCTCGGGCTCGACATGCGGACCTCCGGCGTGGTGTCCGTGAACCTGGCGCAGATCAGCGAGTTCTCGCTGGTGATCGTGACGCTCGGGTTCGCCGAGGACCACGTGAGCGAGACGCTCGTCTCCCTGGTGCTCTTCACCCTCGTCCTCACGTCGGTCGGCTCCACCTACGCGATCCGCTACAACCACGCCCTCGCCACCGGCGTGGCGGCCGTGCTCGAGGCGACCGGGCTGCCGCGCTGGCTACGCCTCCGCCACCGCCCGACGGGCAGCGCGCCGGCCGCGCACGGCGCCCACGACGTCTTCTTCCTCGGTGTGTCGCGCGAGGGCCTCGCGCTCGTCAAGCAGCTCGAGCGGGATCATCCGGCCATGAAGAAGCGGATCATGGCCATCGACTTCAATCCCGAGACGCTCTCGCAGCTGGAGGCCGACGGCGTCGCGTGCCACTACGGCGACATCAGCAACACCGAGACGCTGCGCCATCACGGCATCGAGGGCGCCAGCGTCATCGTGTCGCCCATCTCCGACTGGTTCCTGCAGGGCACCGACAATCTGAAGCTGCTCCGCCAGGTCCGGACGCTCGTGCCGCGCGCACGGGTCATCGTGACCGCGGACACGCTGATGGCCGCCAATGGCCTCTACGCGGAGGGCGCCGACTACGTGATGATCCCGCCCGTCTTCACCGCCGAGCGGCTCTACGCCGTGCTCCGCGACACCAGCGACGGCGCCATGGCCCGGGCGCGCCAGCGGCAGGCCGATGAGCTCCGGAACCACCTCGGAGGGGGGCTTCGCCCCCCGCCCGACGGTCGTCGTACGCCCTAGCCGGGCGTACTGCTCCCTCCCTCCCCCCAGCACCAAGAGCGCGCCGGCGAAGCCGGCGCTCGACGGTGGCACTTTCCTGACGCGCTTTCGCGCTTCACTCCGGTAGCTGCCACAAGCGCTCTTGCGGTTGCTCCTCGGTCAGCGTGAATTGGGGGAGGGCCATGTGGGGGGCGAGGTCGTGGAAGACGACGCGGACGCGCTTGCCGATGGCGACGTCTTTCGCGTCTTCCATGGTGGTGCCGTCGGCCTTGACGAGGTTGCCGATGATGCGGAGCGCCTCGTCGGGCGTCGGCTGGCCGCGCTGCTCGTCGAGCTCCACGAGGACGACGCCGTAGGGGGTCGCGTCCTTGAAGCCGGGCTGGATGGCCTGAACGACGATCTCGTACGAGTAGATCGTGCCGCGCCCGCTGACTTCCTTCCACGTCCAGCCGGGCTCCATGCACCACGGGCAGGCGTGGGTCGGTGGATAGCGCATGAGACCGCACGCCGTGCACGCGCGCAGCATCAACTTGTGCTGACGGGCGTGCGCGAAGTACTCCCGCCATTCCGAGTCGTTGTCGGGAATCAGCAGCGCCATGCCGCGGTACTGGACGGGCTCGGGCATCACTGTGTCCTTTGTAGCGAAGGGTGGGTGTGCGGCTTGAGCCGTGGGTGGCCTGTTCGAGATGGACGGTGGCTGCGCTCCGCGACAACGGGTTCCGCGACAACGGGTTCCGCGAGCACGGGCTCCGCGAGCACGGGTTCCGCGAGCACGGGTTCCGCGAGCACGCGGCGCGCGACAATGGTGGTCGTCATCGGCGCATGATCAAGGCTGAGCCCGTCGGGGGCATGGCCCAGCCAAGGTTCATGGTGATCTCGGGGTCGCGCACCTGGCGGCAGCGCCCGGGCGAGTAATCGTAGGTGTGTTCGCCCTTGGCGGCGCCGGGGCAGTAGTCGTCGACGGTGCCGCGAAGCTGCCGCACGTTCTCGATGACCATCGACATGCCGTGGGTGTAGCCCTCGCAGAGGTGGCCGCCGGAGGTGTTGTTCGGCCGCTTGCCGCCCAGCTCGATGATGCCGCTCGAGACGTACTGCCCGCCCTCGCCCTTCTTGCAGAAGCCGTACTCCTCGAGCTGCAGCATGGTCGTGAACGTGAACGCGTCGTAGGAGCCGGTGATGTCGACGTCCTCGGGGCCGATGCCGGCCTGGCCGAACACGATGTCCCTGGCGTAGTAGCCGGCCACGCGGGTGATCGGCCCGTGCGCCCAGTGGAAGTCGGTGCGCGGCTTGTTGACTCGGCCCGCCACCCCGAGGATGTACGCGGGCCGCGCCTTCATGTCGCGCGCGCGCTCGGCCGAGGTCACGATCAGGCAGGTCGCGTTGTCCGTCTCGAGGCAGCAGTCGAGCAGGTGAAGCGGCTTCACGATCCACCTCGAGCCGACCACGTCCTGCACGGTGACACGCTCCTTCTGCGTGGCCTTCGGGTTCTGCGAGGCGTGCTTGCTGTGCGCGACGCGCACGTGGGCCACCTGCTCCGACGTCGTGCCGTACTCGTACATGTGGCGCATGAACGTCGGCGCGAAGTTCTGACCGGCGCTGCGCATGCCGAACGGTACCTGGGCCAGATCGAGCGAGCGGACGGGCTGGGCGGCGCGCGCGCCGGTGCCGCCGATCCGGAACTCCGTGTAGCCGTTCATCGTGCGGAACAGCGCCTCCGTGTTGCACATGCCGGTCTCGATGGCGCCCATGGCGAGGCCGATCAGGGCTTCCGTCGACGAGCCGCCGCCGAAGACGTCCATGTAGAAGTTCAGGCGGATGCCGAGGTCGGAGGCGACCCAGTTGGCGGGCGTGGAGTCGCCGCCCTGGTAGCTCATCATGCCGTCGACGTCCCTGGCGGTCAGCCCCGCGTCGATAATGGCCTTGCGGATCGCGTCCACGGCCATGGCGCGCGTGGTGCGGCCGGAGTTGCGCGAGTACTCCGTCTCGCCGACGCCGACGATGCAGTACTTGTCCTTGAGCGATTTCATATCAGTCGTCCCAGTGGGCCGAGGTCGAGGTTGAGGTCTTCGGGCGCGAGCCCGAACCGCTCGCCGATGTCGCGAATGGTCTCCTCCAGACGCATGAGCGCCAGCCCGATGCGCTCCGTCTCGTCGGGGGTGAGCGTCTGCGCTTCCATGCGCCGGATGGCCTGGCGCTCCATGAGCTGTCGCAAGAACTCCACGAGCGTGAGGACGAGCCGAGCCACCGAGCGCTGGACGTCCTCGGGATCGGCGTTCCAGCGGGGAGGGGCCAGGTCGTGCACGCGCCGCTCCAGCTCGGCGCGCAGCGACTCGATCTCGCGCACGTCGATGCGCGGGTCGCGCGGGCTCAACCGAGCTGCTCCGGCGCGAACGCGTACGGCGGCCACGGTCCTGTGGCCACCGCCCGCGTCGGCGCCAGCGCGGCGGCGCCGGCGGCGACGACCTCGAGATAGGCGCCCGCGCGTCCGCGGTCGATGAGGTGGTAGACGCTGGCCAGCAGGGGCGGCGCGCCGTGCCGCTGCGCGTGCTCGGCCCGGACGAGCGGGGCCATCGCCCGCCGCAGCGGCGCCAGCTCGGGGACGTCGGCATCGCGGCGCGCCTCGCGGCGGCGGCGCTCCAGGTAGCGGGCGCCCGGGCCGAGGTCCCCGGCCATCGGCGGCGCGTCATCGACGGGCGCCGGCGCCGGCTCGCCGAAGACGCGCAAGGTCATCTGCTCGCGCCCGGCCACCAGCGCCAGCGCCTCGCGCAGGCGCACCGCCCGTCCGCCGATGGCCTCGGCGAGCGCGCGTTCGCCCTCCAGCAGGGTGCCGAAGCGCACGGGCAGGATGGCGTCGACGGCGCCGGCGAGGCGGCGCACGACGGCGTCGTGGGCGCGGAGCGTGGTCGGACTGACGGGCGGCGGCGCTGCCATGTCGCCGACGGCGGCCAGCACGCCGCCGACCGGCACGAACCGCAGCGGCTCGGCGTCGAGGCCGGCGCCCGCATCGCCACGCGGCGCCTGTCCCAGGAGCGCGTAGACGTACTGGCTCACGGGGCTCGGACGTCGCCGATGCGATCGGCGGCGCAGAGGAGGACGGAGAGCCGCGCATAGATCAGATCGACCCCGGCCAGGCCGATGACCACGTCGCCGCTGAGCACCACGCCCTTCGTCAAGAGGTTGTCGACGACGTCCAGCAGCGAGGCGTCGGCGGATTCCAGGAGCTCACGGGATTCGTCGCGCGCGGCCATCAGGCGGTGCCGCCCACGAAGTTGTAGGGCGGCCACGGGCCGCTGAGCGTCAGCGTGTAGCCGCGCCGCGCCAGCTGCGCCGCCCGCGCGCGCGCCGTGCGCTTGAACGCGGCCAGCCGCCGCGGCGGCACGAGGAACGCGGCGTCGAGGACGAGGCGGGTGCCGTCGACGGCGTCCGGCGCGCGCCGGCGCGCGTCGTCGGCCGCGCGCGCGAGCGATTCGAACGTGGCGTCGATGTCCTCGCGACCCCGCGCGAGCGCCTCGCGCACCGCCTGCTGCGTCTGCTTCTTCACGAGCAGGAACCGCGTGCCCGAGGTCACGCCGGCGGTGGCCCGCGCGACGCGCTCGCGCTGCAGACGCCGGGCGCGCGTCTCGTCGAGATGGACGCGCACGCCCCACTCCTCGCGGCCGGCCACGCGCTGCACCGCGCGCTCGATGGCGGGACGGAGCCGGGCGATGTGGGCCAGGGCGCGCGCCTCGGTGTTGAAGAGCGTGAAGAGCTTCAACGGGATCGTGGTCGCCGACTTCGCCACGTGCTCGACCACCGCCTCGTGCGCGGTCGCGCAGGCGGCCACCCAGTCGAGGTCCCGCAGACGCGCCTCCACCGGCGCGCTGCCGTAGCGATCGAGGGGGGCGTCGGTCATCACGAGCCAGAAACCCTCGCCGGCGTCCACGGCACGCGGCCGCCCGGTGCCGGGCAGGCCGCGCGGCGCGCGGGCGAGCGAGGGCGCGCGCCTGCCGTGAGCGACGCAGTAGAGGTAGGTCGCCGTCCCTTCGTCGGGCGTCATGCGCGCCACTGCCACCTCCGGAGCCAGTCCTCGAGTCCCTCGACGCCACCGGGGGGCGGCGATTCGGCCGGCGCCGAAATGATAGCGCATCGTTCGCCGACCGCGGAGCGGACGGCCGTCTCCAGGGCGGCCATCTCGCGGCGCTCGCGGGCGGCGGCGCGACGACAGCGCGGGCACCCCGGCGGCGTGACGGCATTGACGACGACGGCACCGACCGGGATCTCGAGCCGCCGCAGTCCGCGCAGCAGCCGCTCCGTCTCCAGGCGCGGCAGCGCCGCCGGCCGCGTCACCGCCACCGCGCGCGTGCGCGTGGCGTCGCGCAGCAGCGCGGCCAGCTCGCGCAGCTCGCGGGCGACGTCGAGCAGGTCGGAGGCGAGCTCGCCGAGCCCCATGACGGCGCGGTACTTGAGCACGATGGCGAGCAGCGCGTGCACCCATTCGAGAGCGCCGGCCGGCATGGCCAGCAGGCGCAGGGCGTGGCCGGTGGGCGCCGTGTCGACGATGACCATGTCGTGCGGCGGCGGGTCCGTGCGCAGTAGCGAGTCCACCAGCGTGAGCACGCCGAACAGCTCGTCGAGCCCGGGCGGCGCCAGATCCATCAGCTCGCGCACGACGCGACGATCGTAGGCGACGTCGAATCGCGAGCCGCGCAGCACGCCGTCGAACAGCTCGTCGACGGCCTTCTCGTACCGCTCGCGGCGGACCTGGAAGGCGGCCTCGGCGTCCAGCTCGCGCGCCACGAGGCCGGGGACGCCGGGGACGGCGCGTTCAGCGTCGCCGAGCGGGATCTCGAGGACGTCGGCCAGCGAATGGGCGGGGTCGGTGGAGAGGATCAAGAGCCGCGCGTCCGGACGCCGCGCGGCGAGGCCGAGGGCCACGGCGGCGGCGGCCGACGTCTTGCCGACGCCGCCCTTGCCGAGGAAGGCCAGCACCCGCGTTCCGACGGGCGCGAGCTCGTCGAGCCAGGCCGGCGCCTCGAGGCCGCCGCCGCGCCGGCGCCGGCGGCGTGGCAGGCTCCCGCGCGCCGGCGCGGGTGGACGGCCCGCGGCGAGGCGGCGGAGCGCGGCCAGGCCGCGCGGCTCGTCGTCGACGGCCGCGACCAGGCGAACGCGGCGGCCGACGAAGGCGCGGCACAGGCGGCGCACGACGTGGGCCTCGGCGGCGACGCGACCGGTGCAGAGCGCGCAGCCCGGCGACGCCCGGGTCAGCCGGTTCACGACGATCTCGTCGACGGTGATCCCGGCGTCGTCGAGCGCGCGGACGCCGTCGAGCGTCTCCGCCAGCGCGACCGGCTCGGGCAGGAGGACCCACGTGAAGGCGGCGCGGGCGCGGTCACGCAGCAGCGCGTGCAGCGCGCGCGCTTCGGCGTCGATCTCGGCCACCAGCGCGTCGGCGGCGTCGCCGCGATGCGCGCCGGCCAGGCTCTCGCCGAGGAAACGGTGCTTGGCGAGCATGTCGCCGAGCACGCCGGCGATGCGCGCGAGGGTCTCCGGCATGGCCAGCAGGCGCAGCGTGTGGCCGGTCGGCGCCGTGTCGACGACGACCTCGTCGTAGGCGCGGCCGCGCGCGAGCCGGTGGAGCTCGATGAGCCCGATCAGCTCGTCGACGCCGGGCAACGACAGCGCGAGCAGGCGATCGACGTCCTCCTCGTCCAGGTACGTGCCGCGATCCGCGATGGTGCGGAGCTCCCGGCGGCGAGCGGCGAGCCAGCGCTCCAGCGCGCGGTCGGCATCGAGCTCGACGGCGAACAGGCTGCCCGCGCGGGCGGGCAGCCGGCGCGGGCGCGGCGACAGCTTCGTCTGGACGGCGTCGGCGAGCGAGTGGGCGGGATCGGTGGAGACGACCAGGACGCGGCGACCGCCGTCGGCGGCGGCCAGGGCGGCCGCCGCCGCGCTCGTGGTCTTGCCGACGCCGCCCTTGCCGCCGAAGAAGCGGAACCGCGGCGGCGCGCTCACCGCCGCGGCGCGCCGTCCTCGTCGTCGGCCGGCTCGTCGGCGAACGTGGTCGCCTCGATGCCGGTGATCCGCATGTCGCCCGCCTCCTCGGCGCTGATGCCGCGCTGGCGCTCGCGTATCTCGCGCAGCCGGCCCAGGATGTCGGCCTCGACCTCCGCGAACTCCTCCTGGGTGATCTCGCCCAGCTCGAGCCGCATCTGGGCGGCCAGCAGCTCCTCGTGCAGGACGCTGTCGTCGTTGAGCTGTGCCTCCACCGCGTCCACGATCTTGCGGAGCACGAACTTGATGCCGCCGACGAGCAGCGTGTCGAGGATGATCACGCGTCGACGTGGCGGTTGGTGAGGGTGGCGATGACGGCGGCCAGGTCGTGCGGGGCCACCGGCTTCGAGACGTGCATCTGATACCCGGCCTGCAGCGCCCGCGCGCGATCCTCCACGCGCGGGTACGCGGTGAGGGCGACGGCCGGCGTGTAGCGGCCGAGCGCGCGCTCGATGTCGCGGATCTTCCGGATCAGCTCGTACCCGTCGGTGTCGGGCAGGCGGATGTCGGAGACGAGCACGTCGAGCCGCTCCCGCGTGACCGCGTCGAGCGCCTCGCGGCCGGAGCCGGCCGTCGCCACGCGAGCCCCCCAGCGCTCCAGCGTCTGCACCAGCCACCGGCGGGCGTCGGCATCGTCCTCGACGACGAGGATGGCGAGGCCTTCCATCGGCGTGCCGTCATTCTCGGACGTGGCCGGCGTCGCCGCCGGCTCCGCCGCGCTGTGGACCGGGAGGATCACCGTGAACGTCGCGCCGTAGCCTTCACCGGCACTGGCCGCCTCGATGCGCCCGCCGTGAATCTCCACAAGGTGGCGGACGATCGACAGCCCGAGCCCGAGACCCATCGTGGTGGCCGTGATCGTTTCGGACGGCCGGAACCGGTCGAAGATGTAGGGCAGCAGCCCGGGCGCGATGCCCTTGCCGCTGTCGCTCACCGCCAGGCGGACCTCCGCGCCGGCGTTCTCCAGGCGGATGCCGACGCGGCCCTTCTCGGGTGTGAACTTGATGGCGTTCGAGAGGAGGTTCCACATGATCTGCTGCAGCCGGTCGGGATCGGCGAGCACGGGGCCGGCGCCGGGGTCGATCGTCGTCAGCAGCTCGATGGATTTCGCCACGGCGGCCGGGCGGATGGCGTCGACGGCGGCGTCCGCCACCGGCGCCGGATGCACCACGCGCGTCGTGAGCCGCAGCTTGCCGGTGATGATGCGCGAGACATCGAGCAGGTCTTCGACCAGCTGCGCCAGCGCCTGCGTGTTGCGGTCGATCGTGTCCAGTGCGCGCGCCTGGCGCGCCTCGTCCAGCTCACCCTTGCGCAGCCACCACAGCCAGCCCACCAGCGCGTTGAGCGGCGTCCGCAGCTCGTGCGACAGCGTGGCCAGGAACTCGTCCTTGGCGCGCCCGGCCGTCTCCGCGTCGGCCCGGGCCGCCTGCTCTTGCTTCACAAGGTCCTCGCGCGCGGCCGCCAGGGCCTCCGCGCGCCGCCGGGCGTGCCGGGCGCGGACATACAGCGTGGTCGTGACGACGGCCACCACCACTGCCGCGACGAACAACAGCGGCCAGCCGGCGGACGGCACGCTGATCTCTCACTCTCCCGGCTTCGCGCGCTCGAGCTTCAGGCGGATGTTCACGAAGTTGTACGGGGGCCAGGGACCGGTATAGCGGAAGGTGAGGTGGTCGTACTTCGCGCCGATGGCCTTCACCTTCGCGTCGAACGCGTTCTCCCGGTCGCGCGCGACCAGGAAGGCGGCGTTCATGATCATCTTGTCGCCGATCGGCTTGTTGGCGCGCGAGGCCACCGAGACGTCGCGCAACATCTCGAAGATCTCCGACACGTAGCGCTCCGACCGGTTCTGCAGCGCGCTCTCCACCAGGCGGCCGTACTGCACGCGCGCGAAGTAGGTGGGACCCGTCTGCGAGGCGATCTCGCCCTTGAGCTGCCGGACGTCGTCGTCCTCGCGCTCGATCTGCTTGATGACCTCGTCGCGGTCCCAGAGGACCTTGAGGCCGAACTCGACCTTGTCCTCCATCTTGAGCAGCACGTCCGTGAATGCGCCATAGGCGCCCTTGAGCAGCTCGCTGATGTCGTCACGGGTCTTGAACACGGTGCCGAACGACATGGGGATGACCGTGTGCTGCCGCATGACCGCCTCGTTCACGCGCTCGTGCGCCAGCACGTTCTCCCGCGTGGCGTCGAGGACCTCGAGCGGCGTGTCGGAGATGACGGCGGCGATGTCCTTGTAGTGGACGGTGTGCACCTCGGCCGGCGTGGTCCCGAGGCCGATGGCGCCGAAGCGCAGCGGCTCCTCCGAGCGAATGACGCAGTACACGTACTTGCCGCGGCTCTCGGCGGTCTTGCCGCCGGAGGCGGGCGCGCTGGCCGGCATCGGCGCGCGCGGCGGTGTTTCGCGGATGACGCGCGAGCCGGTGCGGCGGGGGGCGCTCTCGCCGGCGTCGGCGGGCGGCCGCGCGGGCGCGGCGCTGCGGCGCGTGCGCGAGGTAGGCTTCGACTTGGCAGCCATGGATCAGTCCTCTTTCTGGGCAGCGGGCCGGCTGTCGAGCATCTTGCGGATCTCCTCGAGCAGCCGCTCGGGGAGACACGGTTTCGTGATGAAGGCGTCACAGCCCGCCTCGATGGCGCCCTTCGAGTGACCGGCCAGCGCGTGGCCGGTGAGCGCGATCACCGGGATCGCCTGCGTGCGCGGATCGGCCTTGAGCCGGCGCGTGGCTTCCCAGCCGTCGAGGCCGGGCAGCGAGAGGTCCATCACGATGAGGTCGGGGAGCAGCGCGAACGCCTGCTGCAGCGCTTCGTGGCCGTTCTGCGCCTCGGCCACCCGGAGCCCGGAGAATTCGAGGTACTGCATGTACATGTCCCGGTTGTCCGGGAAGTCGTCCACGACCAGCACCAGGGGCGACTCGGCCCTGGCGGGCTCCGCATTCCTCGCCGTCTTCTTCGGCGCCGTCATACCCGCTTTACTTCGCGCGGAATGCGCAGCGTGAAGGTCGATCCGCGCCCGACCTCGCTGATCAGCTCGATCGCCCCATCGAGCATGCCGGCCAGCCGCCGGCAGATGGCGAGGCCGAGGCCGGCGCCCGTGTACTCGCGCGTCGGCGAGCTGTCCGCCTGTCGGAAGTCCTCGAAGATCCGCTCCTGATCCGCCGGCGCGATCCCGATGCCGGTGTCCGCGACGGCGATGGTCATGGAGTCGGTGTCGTTGACATAGCGCACGCCGATCTCGACGCCGCCCTGGGCGGTGAACTTGATGGCGTTGGTCAGGAAATTGATGACGATCTGCTTGACCTTCTGCCGGTCCGTCGTCATCGCGGGCAGCTCGTCGGGCAGATGGCTCGTGACCGACAGCCGCGAGCGCGCGATGATCGGCTCCACCTCCGCCAGCACCTCGGTGATGAGATCGCGCACCGCGAACTCGGTCACCGTGAGCGGCATCTTGCCGGCCTCGATACGGGAGATGTCCAGGATGTCGTTGATGATGGCGAGCAGGTGGTGGGCGTTGGAGTCCACGCGCTCGAGGTTGCGCCGCTGGTGCGGCGACATCTCGCCGGCCACGCCCTTGAGCAGCATGCTCGTGTAGCCGAGGATGGCGTTGAGCGGTGTCCGGAACTCGTGCGACATGTTGGCCAGGAACTGCGACTTCGCCGCGGAGGCCTGCTCGACCTCGATGTGCGAGCGCCGCAGCAGCTCGTTCTGGCGCGACAGCTCGGCGGTCGCCTCCTGCACTCGCTGCTCCAGCTCCTCGGACGCGCGCTTGAGCTGCTCGTACAGCCGCGCGCGCTCGAACTCCTCCGTGCGGTCGTGGAGGATGGTCACCATGGCCGTGACCTCGCCGTGCTCGGACACGATCTTGCCGGAGATGGCCTCCACGGGCAGGGCGGCGCCGGTGCGGGGGTCGACGAGCCCGATGGCGCCGCTGCGGCGCATCACGCCGGCCTCGAAGAACAGGTTCGAGACGAACGACGAGAAGTGCGCGTCGTTGGCCTGGACGGCCCGACGTGTCTCCTCGCTGGCCGCGAAGTCGGCGGTGAAGAGCCGCTCGGCGGGCGTGTTCATCATCACGATGTTGCCGTTGGGATCGGTCACGAGGATCGGGTCGGCCACGGAGTCGATGATGAGGTCGAGCCGGTCGCGCTCGGCGCGCGCGTCGGTCTCGGCCAGCCGCAGCTTGCGGTAGTTCTCCTCGATCTCTTCCGTCGCTCTCCTGAGATCGGTGACGTTGCGGAGCACGGAGACGATGCCCGTCCCCTCGCGCGGATCGACGGTGATCGTGCTGAGGAGCTCGAAGAGCAGGTCGGAGCCGTCGGTCGGGTCGACGAGCAGCAGCTCGTGGCGCCAGGGCTCGGCGTCGCCGAACGCGCGCCGGCTGAGGGCGGAGGAGAAGAGCATGTTGTTCAGCGCGACCGCGCGTCGGCGGCCCTCGCTCTCGTCCTCGGAGGCGGCCAGCAGCGCCTCCGCACGCGCGTTGGCGACGATGATGCGGCCCTCGGTGTCGGTCAGCAAGATCGGGTCCGTGACCGCGTTGATGATGCTGTAGAGCAGGGTACGCTCGCGGCGCAGGCGACGCTCGGACTCGCTGCCGCGGTGCGCGGCCCGCAGCGCGTTGAGCCGCGGGCCGAGGATCGACGCCACCCAGGTCACGTCCTCGCGCGCGTCGTCGTCGACCGGGCTCAGCAGCAGCAGGCCCACGGGCAGGTCGTACATGGAGTCGCGGCCGTGCAGCGGCACCGCCGTGTACTGCCCGGAGTCGAGCGGCGTGGGCGGCACGGGACGTCCGTTGTTGCCGAAGCTCACGGGGCCGGCGCCGAGCGTGGCGACCACCAGCGGATGATCGCGGGCCTCGAGGTCGAGCGCGAAGCGGGCGGCCCGGCGGTCGCGCACGCCGACGGTGGCGATCGGCATGAGCACGGTTGCGCTCTCGGCCGGCCCGAAGAGGCAGAGTCCACGGCGGAGGCCGATCGAGCGCTGGAGCCAGTCCAAGCCCCGCTCGGCGCACGCCGCGACGTCATCGATACCGAGCAACGCCTCCGCCAGTTCCAGCCGGCGCGCAGCGTCCACCCGGCCCCGCCGTCGCGCCGCGGTCTTGACCGCGGCGAGGCGGTTCACGGCTTGCGCACCCTCCGCGCCGTGACGGGTTCACGGCCGGTGGCGGCGATCTGGGCGCGCAGCGCCGCGTTCTCGGCCAGCACGGCGTCGCTGGTGCGGCCGTCGACGGCGGGCTTCGAGGCGGGCGTGATCGTGCCCACCGCCTCCGAGTATTTGAGGTACGTCTCGATGGAGGCCACCACGACGCGCGCCTCGACGGTGATCAGGTCGATACCGACGAGGGAGACGCGTACCCAGGCATCGATGACGATGCCCTTGTCGAGTACGCGATCCAGGACGTCGATCAGGCTGGTGCCGCCGGTTGTCCTTTCGACTGGCATCGCTCAGTCTCCTTGGGCGTTTCCGTCACGACGCTGTCGACGCGCCCCGGTGGAGCGCACGGACGTCAGCGACGCGATCTTTCGCTCGAGCACGCGCACCTGCTTGCGCAGTTCCTCGTTTTCGGCCGAGAGCCTGTTACGGCCCGGAGCGAGGTGGCTGTCGTGCTTCCACCAGTCCAGGCCGATCTGCTGCGCCTTGTCGATCGAGCATACGATCAGCCGAATCCGGATCGTCAGGAGCTCGACCTCGGCCAGCGAAATTTTCACGTCGCCGGCAACGACCAGTCCCTTGTCGAGGACTCGATCGAGGACGTCGACCAGACCGCTGCCGCGCCCGTCGGGCGCGGGAAGGTTGACACGGATCGGAGGCGCCATCTCGCGAGCCGGAAGTATAGACCGCGCGAGTGAAATTTGTAACGTGTGAAAAAGTTTTCCCACACCTCAGCGGGCCGGCATGCGCGTCATCGCGACGACGACCGCCGCGATCAGGTTGCAGGCGGCCGACAGCTCGAAGGCCGGCGCGTACGAGCCGTAGGCGTCGTAGATGGCGCCTGCCGCCACCGGACCCCACGCCGCCATGGAGCCGGCCGACATGAACAGGAACCCGACGATCGCCCCGGCCGCCGAGCGACCGAACAGGTCGGCCACGGCGGCCGGGAACAGGGTCGAGACGGCGCCGTAGGAGTAGCCGAAGGCCACCGTCGTGGCCACGAGCGCCTCGATGCCGGCCACGTATGCGTACGCGATGAACGCGACGGCCTGCGCGGCGGTGCCGAAGACGAGCGCCGGCTTGCGGCCGAGGCGATCGGAGATCGGGCCCATGGTGAGGCGGCCGGCCACGGCCCCCGCGCCGAGCGCGCTGACCAGCCAGGCCCCGGCGGCGGGACCGTGGCCGAGGTCGCGGGCCAGCGAGACGAGATGGACCAGCGGAACGAACACCGGGATCCACGTCGCCGTCAACGCGAGGCCGAGCAGCCACAGCGCCGGCGCCCGTAGCGCGATGCCGAGCGGGACGCCGGGCACCACGGCGCTCGGCGGCGCCGGCGCGCCGTCCGGATGCAGGCCCATCGACTCGGGATCGCGGCGCATCACGCGTGCCACGGTGGCGAGCGTGACCAGGACGGCGGCGCCGAAGACCACGTAGGCGGCGCGCCAGCCCACCGCGCCCACCAGCCACTGGGCGAGCGGTGGCAGCGCGAAGGTGCCGACGGAGCCGCCGCTGCCCGCGAGACCGACGGCGAGACCGCGCCGGCGCGCGAACCACTTCACGACGGTCCCGCTGCACGGCACGTAGGCGGTGCCCATGCCGATGGCCGCCACCAGCCCGTAGAGCACGTAAGGCTGCCAGAGCTGGGTGACGGCGGCCATGGCCGCCAGCGCCACGCCCAGAAACAGTCCGCCGGCCGTGATCACCGCGCGCGGGCCCCAGCGGTCGGTGAGGCGCCCGGCCGGAAACGCGAACACCGAGTACGCGGCGGCGTAGAGGGAGAAGACGCCGGCCAGGCCCGCGCGGCTCCACCCGAACTCGTCGATGAGGGCGGCGAAGAAGACGCCGAACGAGTACTGCGCGCCGTAGGCCGTGAAGAGGACGAGGAACGCGCCGGCGACGATCCGCCAGCCGTAGAAGATCACTTCCTGCCGTTCTTCGGCAGCATCTCCGCGAGGAATTTCCCCGTGTACGATCCGGGCGTCTGCGCGATCACCTCGGGCGGTCCCTCCGCGACGATCTCGCCGCCCTCCTCGCCACCCTCGGGCCCGAGGTCGACGACGTGGTCGGCGGCGCGAATCACGTCGAGATGGTGCTCCACCATCACGACCGTGTTGTTGCCGTCGACGAGGCGGTTGAGAACCCCGAGCAGCTTCTTCACGTCGTCGAGATGCAGGCCGGTCGTCGGCTCGTCGAGCACGTAGAGCATCTCGCCGCCGGCGCGCGCCGCCAGCTCGGCGGCGATCTTGAGCCGCTGCGCCTCGCCGCCGGAGAGCGTCGTGGCCGGCTGGCCGAGGCGCAGGTAGCCGAGCCCCGTCTCCTGCAGCGTGCGGAGCCGCCGCGCGAGGGCGGCCGTGCTCGCGAAGAAGTCCACCGCCTCGTCCACGGTGAGCTGGAGCACGTCGGCGATGGAGCGGCCACGGTATTTCACCGTGAGGACGTCCGGACGATAGCGGCGGCCCTCGCACTCCTGGCAGGACACGTACACGTCCTCGAAGAAGTACATCTCGAGCTTCTGAAACCCGTCGCCCTGGCAGGTCTCGCAGCGGCCGCCGGGGACGTTGAACGAGAAGGCGCCGGCGCCGAGACCGAGCGTCTGCGCCCGCGGCAGGGCGGCGTAGAGCTTCCGGATCTCGTCGAAGGCCTTGACGTAGGTGACCGGATTCGAGCGCGGCGTCCGGCCGATCGGCTCCTGGTCGATCAGGCGCACGCCCTTCAGATACTCGAGCCCGGTGAGCGCGGTGTAGGCGCCCGGCGCCTGGAACTCCGTCTTGAAAGCGCGCGCGACGGCGCGGTAGAGCGTGTCGTGCACCAGCGTCGACTTGCCGGACCCGGACACGCCGGTGACCACCGTCATCGTGTGCAGCGGCAGCCGCAGGGTCACGTCCTTCAGGTTGTGCGCGCGCGCGCCGGTCAGCGTCAGGAAGCGCCGGCCCGAGCGCCGGCTGAGCGGCGCGGGGATCGACTCGCGCCCGGAGAGGTAGCGCGCGGTCAGCGATCGTGTCGCCTTGCGGAACTCGGCCTGGCCGCCGCTGAACACGACCTCGCCGCCGCGCTCGCCGGACCCCGGGCCGAGCTCGACCACGTGGTCGGCGGCTTCGATGAACGCGCGGTCGTGCTCCACGACCACGACCGTGTTGCCGGCGGCGGCGAGCTCTCGGCAGAGATCGGCCAGGCGCGCCGTGTCGCGCGCATGGAGCCCGATCGAGGGCTCGTCGAGGACGTACAGCGTGCCGACGAGCTGCGAGCCGAGCTGGTTGGCCAGGTTGATGCGCTGCGCCTCGCCGCCGGAGAGCGTGCGCGTCTGGCGGCCCAGGGTCAGGTAGCCGAGGCCGACGCGCAGCAGGAAGTCGAGCTTGGCCCCGAGCTGGCGCAGCGGCTCCCGCGCGATGGCCGCTTCCCACGCCGTCAGCGACAGGCCGTCGAGGACGGCGGCGGCGCGCTCGATGGTGAGGCCCGTGAACTCGGCGATGGTCATGCCGGCGACGCGCACCGCCAGTGCTGCGGCCTTGAGCCGCGCGCCCGCGCACACCGGACACGGCGACTGCGTGCGATAGCGCGACAGGAACACGCGCACGTGGAGCTTGTAGCGATACGACTCGATCTCCTCGAAGAATCCGGTGATGCCGGGGAACTTGCCGTCGCCGTCGTAGACGAGCTTGCGCTCGGCCGTGGTCAGCTTCTCCCACGGCGTCTCCAGCGCGACGCCCGCGCGCCGCGCCGCCTTCACCAGCTCGCGCTGGTACCACTTGCCCGATGGGTGGGTCCATGGCTCGACACAGCCGTCGCCGAGACTGCGCGTGGCGTCGGGCACCACGAGCGCCTCGTCGTACTTGAGCACGTTGCCGAACCCCTTGCACTCGGCGCAGGCGCCGAGCGGATGGTTGAAGGAGAAGAGGATCGGCTGCGGACGCTCCAGCGCGGCGCCGCAGCCGCCGCAGCGGAACGCCTCGGTGAACGTGCGGCGCGGCCCCTCCACCACCTCGACGGCACAGCGCCCGCCGCCCTCGCGCAGCGCCGTCTCCACCGACTCCACCAGCCGCGCGCGGCCGGGCGCGTGCAGCACGACGCGATCGAGCACCACGTCGAGCTCGCCGGCGTCGTCGAGCGCCGCCGGCGGCGCGTCGGCCAGCTCGAGCACGCGGTCGCCGACGCGCACGCGCGCGAAGCCGCGCCGCGTGAGGCCTGCCCACACCTCCGCCGGCGGCGTGCCCGCCACCACCGGCAGCGGAAACGTCACCAGCGCGCGCGCGGCGGGATGCTCGGCGAGCAGCGTGTCGACGATCGACGCCGCCGAGTGCGAGGCGGCCGGCGCGCCGCACGCCGGGCAGTGCACGCGGCCGATCTTGGCGTAGAGCAGGCGCAGGTAGTCGTAGATCTCGGTGGCGGTGCCGACGGTGGAGCGCGCGGTCCGCACGGGATTCTTCTGCTCGAGCGCCACGGCTGGACGGATCTGCTCGACGCGATCGACATCGGGACGATCGATCCGCTCGAGGAACATCCGCGCGTACGTCGACAGCGATTCGATGTAGCGCCACTGCCCCTCGGCGAACAGCGTGTCGAATGCGAGCGACGATTTGCCGGAGCCGGAGACGCCGGTCACGACGGTGAGCCGATCGTGCGGAATCTCGAGCGAGACGTTCTTGAGGTTGTTCTGCCGGGCTCCCTCGATGCGGAGAGCCGGGGGCTGCGACATTCCGATCGGTCCTCCTGAGGTGGGTAGTGTACTGGAAGTGCTACCATGATTCCAGATGCCGGACGCCATCCACGTGCTCGTCGTCGACGACGATCCGGACGTACGCGCGATGCTCACGAAGGTGCTCGCGCGTCCGCCGATGACGGTGCGCGAGGCCGTCTCCGGACGCGAGGCGATGGAGCGTCTCGCGCGCGCCGCATTCGACGTCGCCCTCGTCGACGTGCACCTGCCGGATCATTCCGGCCTCGACATCCTCCGCTGGGCGCGCGACGCCGACGTCGACGTGGAGACGATCGTGCTCACCGGTCACGCCGACGTGGAGACGGCGGTGGAGGCGATGCGGCTCGGCGCCTACGACTTCATCACCAAGCCGTGGAAGAACGCGGAGCTGCTGGAGGTCGTGGCCAAGGCCGCCGAGAAGAAGGCGTTGCGGCGCGAGAACTCCGCGCTCAAAGAAGTCATCACGCGACGCGACGGGCTGCCGACGATCGTCGGCACCAGCGGCGCCGTCAAGGACGTCCTCGCCGTCATCGCGCGCGTGGCCGCGAGCGAGAGTCCGGTTCTGATCCACGGCGAGAGCGGCACCGGCAAGGAGCTGATCGCGCGCACCATTCACCTTCGCTCGGCGCGCGCGGCGCGCCCGTTCGTGTCGATCAACTGCGGCGCGCTGCCGGACACGCTGCTCGAGACGGAGCTCTTCGGCCATCGCAAGGGCGCCTTCAGCGGGGCGGTGACCTCGCGGGTCGGCCTCTTCGAGGCGGCCAACGGCGGCACGCTGTTCCTCGACGAGATCGGCGAGATGTCGCCGGCCATGCAGGTCCGGCTGCTGCGTGCGCTCGATTCGGGCGAGGTGCGGCGGGTCGGCGAGGAGCGCGCGTTCCACGTGGACGTACGGATCGTGGCGGCCACCGCCAAGGAGCTGACGCGCGAGGCGACCGAGGGTCGCTTTCGCTGGGATCTCTTCTACCGCGTCAGCACGGTGGTGGTCGAGGTCCCGGCGCTGCGTCAGCGCCGCGAGGACATTCCACAGCTCGTGCAGCACTTTCTGGCCCCGGCCCGCAGCGGCAAGACGCTGGCGTTCACCCGCGATGCCCTCGAGCGGCTCATCGCCTACGACTGGCCAGGCAACATCCGCGAGCTTCGCAACCTCGTCGAGCGGCTGCAGATCCTCCACGAGGGGGCCGAGGTGCGTGCCTCCGACTTGCCCGCCGAGTTGCGCCGCGCCCCCGAGCCGGCCGACACCCCCGGCGCGCGCGAGCCGGCCCTGGTCCCGCTGGCCCAGGTCGAGCGGCGACACGTCGAGCGGGTCCTCGCCGCTACCGGCTGGAACAAGGCACGGGCGGCGCGGGTCCTCGAGGTCGACGTGAAGACGCTCAACAAGAAGATCCGCGACTTCAATCTGGTCCGGCCCGCCTGACCGGGAGTTTCTCCCGGGAGTTGCCGGTGGCCTCCGCTCCTCCTTCTCTCCGTGTACGGGTTACAGCGCTAACGGCGTCACGTAGTTGCGGTCCATGCGGCGTGGCCGGGAAGTTGCCTTAACAAGTCGTCATGAGGAAGACGACGACCGGCCGCGCGGCAACGGATTCCCGCAGGGTCAAGGCCCCGAAGAACGACGTCATCTTGTGGGCTCCGCGCATCGTCGTGGCGCCCACGCTGGAGGCGGCCACGACGCGCCGCCGCCGCGTCACCCTGGAGGCGCTCGCCTCGCCCGCGGCGGCCGCCACGCGCCTCGGCGCCGCCGAGAGCGTGCTCGGCTCGCTCGCCGATGCGCGCGCGTCTCTGGCCCGGGCCGCCGACGCCCGCGCCCGCGCCGCGGAAGCGGAGTCGGCCCGCGAGCGCGTCATCGCGGCCATGACGGTGTACCGCCTCGAGGCCACGTTCGATCAGACGCTGGCCGGGACGTACCGGCAAGTCACCGAGCTGATGGAAGAGCGAGGCCTCGTATGAGCCAGGTCGTGCGCGACGCCAACGTCTATTTCCTGCCCGCGACGGCGGCGCCCGCGGCCGCCGTGCCGGCGGCGTCGCCGTGGGCGCGGCTGCGAGCGCGCTGCCGTGCCGAGGTGTGGCGTGTGCGCTTCGCCGTGGCCGGCTTCCGCATGGCGCTGCGCAATTCGCATGCGCCACTGTTCACGGAGGACGCGCTGGCCGCGCTGGCCGAGCAGCGTGCCGAGCTGATCGAGCGCCGACCACGGCTGTCGCCCGCGCGCATCATCGACCTGGGCTCCGCGCGCGCACGGCTCCGCCCGCTTCCCGCGTCCCGCTGAGCCGCAGCGCCGTTTGACAGCCGCCGGAGCGGCGCGTACAGTCGCGCCGCTCCGATGACCCTCCCACCCATTCGCCGGACCTCGGCGCTCTCCGGCGCCAGCCTGCTCGCGGTGGCCCTCCTGAGCGGCTGCGCCGACAGCGGAGGGGACGCGCTCGCCGAGCGTGGCCGGCAGGTGTATCTCGCCCAGTGCATCCAGTGTCACAACGCGAGTCCCGCGCTGGCGGGCCCGGTGGGGCCGCCCGTGAAGGGCGCGTCGCAGGAACTGCTCGAGGCCAAGATCGTGCGCGGCGACTACCCGCCCGGCTACGCGCCCCAGCGACCGACGAAGGTGATGCCGCCGCAGCCGGGGCTCGCCCCCGAGGTGCCCGCGCTCGCCGCGTACCTGAAGTGAAGAACGGGGGCCCTTTCGGGCCCCCTTGCCACTAGGGGAAGATGATCTCGAGCCCGGCGTAGAGGACGAGCGTCAGGATGAAACCCGCCCACAGCGTTCCGCTGACGGTGGCCAGCAGCTTCTTGCCCGGGCCCGCCTTGTCCGGCGAGGCGGGACCAACCATGGCGTTGACCTCGGCCGCCGCCATCACGACGAGCAACAGGATGAGCGCGCCGATCTTTTCACCGGCGCCGGTGGGACTGCCCAGGCTCAGGTGCGACGCCGCGCCCATGAAGAACAGCATCGGGATCGACAGCAGCGTGTTGGTGCGGGAAGCGACGCCGGCGCGCGCGCCGCGCGCAGCCGCCTCGGGAATGGCGGCGCCGCCCTTGGCCACCTGGGAGGCGGAGGCCATGACGACCTGCTGCGCCGGCCAGATGACGAACCAGACGTTGAACCACATCAGCGAGCCCAGCATGCCGCCGAAGAAGATCTTCCAGCCATAGGCGGTCGCGAAGAACGGACCAATGCCGCCGTACTGCGCGAACATGATGTGCAGCACGTACAGCCAGCCGGTGATGAACGTGATCATCGCGCCCCAGCGGAACCACCAGAGCGCGCGACCGACGAGGCTTCCCGCGATCATGCCGGTGCGGACGGCGGGCTCGGCCTTGGCGAAGAACGGCGTCTGTACGAAATTGAAGTAGTACAGCATCCCGATCCAGGTGATCCCGGCGAGAAAATGTAACCACCGCAGCAGGAACAGCCAACCCTCTCCACTGGCTAGCACCATGTTTCCCGCCTCCTGTCGTTCGATGGACTATTCCTCGTCGTCGTCTTCGTCCTCGTCCTCGTCGTCATCGTCATCTAGATCCGCGTCGTCGAGGCCCTCCTCGTCATCCTCGTCGTCGTCCTCGTCCTCGTCGAGATCGGCGAATCCGTCGTCGTCCTCGTCGAAGTCGTCCTCGTCGTCTTCGTCCTCGTCGTCGGCCATCTCGTCGAGGTCGTTGTCCTCGTCCTCGTCGACGTCATCGTCGTCCTCGAGGTCGTCGTCGTCATCGTCGTCGTCGAGAGCAGCGGAGGCGGGCGCGGGAGCATCGTGCCAGGGGCGTTGCCGGAACTGCATTGAGAGTCCTCCGAGCGGTGCTTACGTAGCCGGAATCGCTACTCTGAAGTTGCCCGTGCGGATTATACCAACAATCATTTTTCGTCTCTCTGATCTATCGGCCGACTGACGGCACGGACGATTTCGACCAGCTCGGCGGGGTCGACCGGCTTCGGCACATGCACGCTGAAGCCCTCGGCGAGGGTCCGCCGCCGCTCGTGCTCCTGGACGTGCGCCGTCAGCGCCACGAAGGGGGTCTCGGCAAGCGGTCCGGGCCGGCGCTTCGCCTCCCGCAAGAGATCGTACCCGTCGCGCCCGGGCATGGCGATGTCGCAGAGCACGACGTCGGGGGTCGTGGTGGCCAGCGCGCCGAGCGCTTCCTCCACCGAGCTCGCCACCGTCACCTCCGCCCCCGCCTGGCGCAGGACGGTGGCGATCAGCTCGCGCGTGTCCTGCTCGTCCTCGACGGCGAGGACACAGACGCCGCCGAGCACCGTCGCGCCGGCCTTCGGCCCGCCGTCCTGGCTCACAGGCTGGCCCAGGACTTGTGGGAGGCGCACGATGAAGGTGGACCCCTGGCCGGGACCGGGACTCTCGGCACGCACCGTGCCGCCGTGAAGCTCCACGAGGTGGCGCACGATGGCCAGCCCCATTCCGAGACCGCCGTGTCGCCGGGTGCTCGAGGCGTCGTGCTGCGAGAACCGGTCGAACAGGTGCGGCGCGAACTCCGGCGTGATGCCTTGACCGTTGTCGCGAACGCGCAACTCGGCGTAGGAGCCGCTCGGGGCCAGGGTCACGTGAATCCGTCCGCCATCGGGCGTGAACTTCACGGCATTCGACAGAAGATTCCACACGACCTGCTGGAGCCGTCCGGCGTCGCCGGCGACGGGCCGCGTCCCGGCGTCGAGCGCCACGTCGAGGGCGATGTTCTTCGCCGACGCCGCATGCCGGATGGAATCGACGGCGGCGCGGACGACGCTCGGAAGATCGACGGGCACGCTCTCCAGCCGGAACCGTCCCATGGTGATGCTCGAGATGTCGAGGATGTCCTCGACCAGGCGGGTGAGCGCCTGCGTGTTGCGGTCGACGATTTCGAGCGCCCGCTCCGTCGCCGTCCCGTCGAGGTGCTTCTGCCGCAGCATGCGGACCCAGCCCATGATCGACGTCAACGGCGTGCGCAGCTCGTGCGACAGGGTGGCGAGAAACTCGTCCTTCACGCGGCTCGCGCGTTCGGCGTCGGCGCGCGCGGCCTGCTCCTGCGCCAACGACCGTGCCAGCTCCTGCTCGACGCGATGGCGGTCGCTGATGTCGCGCGAGATCTTGGAGGCGCCGATGATGGTGCCGCCGAGGTCGCGGATCGGCGACACGGTCAGCGAGATGGGGATCTGCACGCCGTCCTTTCGCAGCCGGAGCGTCTCGTAGTGCTCGATGCTCTGCCCGCGGCGGAGCCGCTCGAGCACGGTGGCTTCCTCGTCGAGCCGGTCGGCCGGAACGATGAGCGTGATGGGCCGACCGATCGCTTCCCCCGCCGACCAGCCGAACATCCGCTCCGCGGCGGGATTCCACGACGTGATGATGCCATCCAGGGTCTTGCTGATGATCGCGTCGTCGGACGAGTTGACGATGGCGGCCAGGCGCAGTGCCGCCTCGTGCTGCTGCAGGGGGAGTTCTTCGGCGGACACGGGCCGAGCGTGCGATCGCGAGCGGCCGGGCCGTCGACGCTTCGCCATCGGGCCAGAGTGTAGCAGGGGCCGGTCGTGCCCATTACCTGAACGCCGCGGGCTCGCCGCGTGGCGCCACCGCCGTCGGCCCGCCGGTTTCGCGCAGGAAATCGTCGATGACCGCGGTCAGGCGCCTGACCTGCGAGGGATCGCGAGCGACGATCGTCACCAGCGGATCCTGGCCGGGGCCTTCGATCACGATGCGAATCTCGCCTGTCATGGCGAGCGTGTCGACCTGGTCACTCACCGCCTCTACGCCCGCCGCCGCGAGCGTGACGCGGCCGCCGGCCGCAGCCATGGTATCTCGACGGCTCCGTCCGACCTCGATTCGCCTGGCCCCTCTGGCGAGCACGTAGATCACCACGGCCAGGACGAGCAGCGCCGCGACCTGGATTGCGAGCAGGCCCACTGTCCGCATGACGACTCCTCCGCCCGCCGCCCACGGAGAGCCGTGAGGCGACGTCGACGAATACCGAGCGTTGCGCTCAGCGCGGGAATTTGCGCCGACCCGACGACGATACGGAACGAAGGCTGGGTCAGGCGGCGGGCGGCGAGCGGACAGGGCAGGCGCCGAGGTCGGTGCCGCAGACGACACGGTCGATCTCGAGGATGCGCGGCGATCCTGGCTCGTCGGCCGGCAGCGCCGCGCGGCGCACGTCCTCGGCGGGATCCCCGGCCAGCGACTCTTGATCGCTCGCGGCGTCGATGAGGCGCGTGCCGAGGCGATCCAGTCCGGTGGCGAACGCGCGTGACGAGACCCTCATGTCCGCGGCGGCATCCGTGGCCAGGCTCACGGCGCAGAGCAGGAGCAGGGCGGTCCCGACGAAGCGGCGGTGTGTCATCGTCTCGGATCGGCACCGTACGGCGCGCCGCCGGCATTGTCAACCGCGCCACGCGCCCAGACCCCGTCGACGCCGTCGCGTCGCAACCGGTGTAGAATCCGACCTTGCAACTCTGCGTCGCACTGAGGTCCGGCGGTGTAGCTCAGCGGCAGAGCAGGGGTCTCATAAGCCCCGTGTCGGAGGTTCAATTCCTCCCACCGCCACCATCGTTCCCCCGACCGCGCACGTGAAGGAGACGCCGATGAGACTGGCGGGGAAGGTCGCGCTCATCACCGGTGGCGCCAGCGGTATGGGGCAGAGCGAGGCGATGATCTTCGCCCGCGAGGGGGCCCAGGTCGTCGTCGCCGATCTGCTCGAGGTCGAGGGCCGGCAGGTGGTCGACAAGATCGCGGCCGGCGGCGGTCAGGCCCGCTTCGTCAAGCTCGACGTCACCAGCGAGACCGACTGGCAGAAGGCCGTCGACGCGACGATCGAAGCGTTCCAGCGCCTCGACGTCCTCGTCAACAACGCCGGGATCAGCGGCACGTTCGATCCGGACACGATGAGCACCGCGGCCTGGGACACCCTCATGAACGTCAACGCCAAGGGCGTCTTTCTCGGCATGAAGCACGCGATCCCGAAGATGCGGGAGATCGGCGCCGGCTCGATCGTCAACATCTCGTCCATCTCCGGCTTCGTCGGCCAGTCCATGATTCACATGGCGTACAACGCCTCGAAGGGCGCCGTCCGGATCATGACGAAGTCGGCGGCCGTGCAGTACGCGAAGGATGGGATCCGGGTCAACTCCGTGCACCCGGGCTTCCTGCCGCCGATGCGGACGTCCAAGGTGTCCGCCGATCCGGCCTGGCGCGCCAAGATGCTCGGCGCGGTGCCGATGAAGCGCGAGGGCCGGGTGGAGGAAGTCGCCCATGCCGTCCTGTTCCTCGCCTCGGACGAGGCGTCCTACATCACCGGCACGGAGCTCGTCGTCGACGGCGGCTACCTGGCCGTGTGAACCTCCGGGCATGCCGGACTGGCACCTAGGTGCCATGGCGGCGGCCCGGATTCCGTCCCTGCTCGCGCTCGTCCATTGAATACGTCGACCTCGGCCGCGGGCGGCGCGGCATCGCCCTTGCTCCATCCCGCCGGGATATCGCTCCACCGCGCATCTGCGCGACCGGCACGCGCTCAGTCCAGCGCGACCAACAGGGAGGGATGGGGGGATGAAACGGCAATCGTCGAACGGCCATGGCGGAACGATGGTCGTCCAGAAGCTCCAGGCGGAGCTGGCTTCCACTGAAGGCCGCCGCGCGCTCATGGCCGAGTGTCTCGGCACGCTGCTGTTCGTCGTCTTCAGCGCGGGAACGGTGGCCGTGACGGGAGGGCTGCTCGCCGAGCGCATGACCTCGGCCCGGCTGCTCGCCGTGGCGCTCGCCCACGGCGTCGCCTACGCGGTCTTCGTGGCCGCGGCCATGCCCATCTCGGGCGGCCATCTGAACCCCGCCGTGACGCTGGCGGCCCTGATGTCCAGGCAGATCCACGCGGCGAAGGCGATGCTGTACATGGTCGCCCAGTGCGGCGGCGCGGTGATGGGCACCCTGCTGCTCATGGTCATGATCCCCAGCTCGATGCACGGCACGCTTGGCTCGGACATGCTCGCCGCCCGTGTGACGATCGGTGGCGGCCTGGTGACCGAGATCGTGCTGACATCCGTCCTCGTGGCGGCGGTGATGGCGGCGGCGCGCGGCGGCTCTCCGGTGCGGCTCGCCGTCGTCGGCCTCGTCGTTGTCCTGGGGCAGCTCGTCGGAGCCCCGCTCACGGGTGGTTCGATGAACCCCGCTCTCAGCTTCGGCCCGGCCCTCGTGGCGGGCGTGTGGAGCAACCACTGGGTGTACTGGTTCGGTCCGTTCGTCGGCGCGGCGGTCGCCATCTTCGTCTACGACGTGTGCTTCCACGTCGTGTCGAAAGGCGCGCGCTCGATGGGCGAGGCCAACCACAAGGCAACCCCCGCTCGTAGCTACTAGCGCTTCCCGCGCCGGGCGGGCGGCGACCCCCGCCCCCCCCGCGCCGGT
>DATBJF010000115.1:0-22345 GCA_036556545.1 Candidatus Methylomirabilota bacterium | reverse complement strand
GCCCCGGCGAAGCCGGGGCGCTCCTCTATTTCGCGCGCGGGAACTCGAAGGTCTCCAGCGCGGCCCCGTCGGCGCCCGCACTCACCAGGCGGTCCAGGTCGAGGCGCGACTCGGCGGCGGCGATCTCGAGGGCGCTCGCGCGCGTCGACGGGTGCTTCGGCGTGAAGAGCGTGCAGCAGTCCGCATCGGGCTCGATGGAGATGTCGAAGGTGCCAAGACGCTGCGCCTCCGCGGTGATCTCGAGCTTGTCCATGCCGATCAGCGGCCGGAACACCGGCACCGTGGCCGCCTCGTCGATGCGCGCGATGTTGTCGAGCGTCTGTGAGGCGACCTGGCCCAGACTCTCCCCCGTCACCAGCGCGGGGGCGCCGCTGCGACGCGCGAGGGCTTCCGCGATCCGCACCATGAGCCGGCGATAGACGACCACGCGCAGAGGCGGCGGAACGCTCAGCACCACCTCTCGCTGGATCTCGCCGAACGGGACCAGATGGAGCCGCGACGCGTACTGCCAGGCGGTGAGCCGCTCGACGAGCGCGCGGGCCTTGGCCCGCGAGACGTCCGGAAGATACGGCACGCTGTGGAAATGCACGAACACGACGCGACAGCCGCGCTTCATCATCCGCCACGCCGCCACCGGCGAATCGATGCCGCCGGAGAGCAGCGCGGCCACCGTCCCGCTCACGCCCACCGGCAGCCCGCCGGGGCCCTCGACGCGATCCATCGAGATATAGGTTTCCGCCGGCAGCACCTCGACCCGGATGTCCTGCGCGGCGTGCTCCAGGTCGACGCGTGTCGGCACGCGGTCCAGCACGAAGGCGCCGAGCGCGCGATTGAGGTCGACGCTGGTCAGCGGATAGGTCTTGAACGCGCGCCGGGCGCTGATGCGAAACGAGGGAAAGCTGCGGCCCTCCAGCAGGCGGCCGAGCACGCCCTTCATCGCGTCGAGCGTCGACGGCGCCCGGTAGGCCACCGTGGCGCTGGCGACGCCGAACACGCGCGCGACGCGCTCGCGCACGACCTCGGCGGCGCGGCTCCCCTCGAGGTCGATCACGATGCGCCCCGAGAGCTGCTCGATCGGCGCGGGGCCGACATCGGCCAGCGCGCGCTCGAGATTCCGGCGGAGATGGCGCAGGAACAGCGGGCGATTGCCGCGCTTCAGGCTGATCTCGTGATAGTGCACGACGAGGACGGGCCGCAGCCGCACCATCAGCCCAGATCCTCGACGAGCGCCCGCGCGCGCGCGAGCTCCGCCGGCGTGTTGACGTTCATGAAGGCGACCTCGGGGTCGCGATGCTGCGCCATCTGCGCCGCGTCCAGCTCCACCACGCGCACATCGCCGAAGAAACCGACGATCTTCAGCTGCCCGGCCCGCAGGCGCGTCTCCATCGGCACGAGACACCGCTTGCCGTAGACCGCGTGCATCGTCTCCAGCTGGTCGCCGGTGCGCGGGATGACGACGTCGCCCTCCCCTGCCCGTTCCACCACCATCCGGACGATGGCCGGGTGCAGGAACGGCATGTCGCAGGCCACGGTGAAGGCGGCGTCGCCGGTCGCGGCCCGGAGGCCGCTGTAGATCCCGCCCAGAGCGCCGCCATCGGGAAACACGTCGGGCACCATCGGCAGCTCGAGGAAGGCGTAGCGCTCGGGCGTGTTGGTGACCACGAGCAGATCGTCGAGCACCCCGGCCACGGCGTCCACCACGCGCTCGATGATGCGCTTGCCCCCGAGCTCCAGCAGAGCCTTCGGCTGGCCGCCCATGCGCGTGCTCCGGCCTCCGGCCTGGATGACGCCCGTGACCCGAAGCGCCCTCACACGAGCACCGCCCCCTGGCGGAGGACGCGCGGCGGATCGACCGTCATGTCGAGGACGGTGGACGGCTCGCCGCCGGCCGTCGGTCCCGCGTCGAGCACCAGCTCGATGACGCCGTCGAGATGAGCGAGCACCTCGGCCGCGGTCACGGGCGGTGCGCCGCCCGTCGGGTTGGCGCTCGGTGCCGTCACCGGCTCCCCCAGCGCGCGCACGAGCGCGCGCGCGACGGGATGCCCCGAGACTCGCACGCCGACGGTGCCCGTGCCGGCAGTGACCTCCACCGGCACCGTGCGGCTCGCGCGAAGCACCAGGCTCAGCGCGCCGGGCCAGTGGCGCTCCATCAGCTCCGAGGCGTGGGGCGAGATGGCGGCAGCGACGGTGGCCACCATCGCGCGCGAGTCGACGAGGAGGAGCAGCGGCATCGACGCCGGGCGGCCCTTGACGACGAAGACGCGCCGGGCCGCGGCGGCATCGAGGCCGGCGGCGCCGAGGCCATAGAACGTCTCGGTGGGGAACGCGACGAGACCGCCGGCACGCAGCACCTGCGCCGCGTGGCGCATCACCCCCGGGTCGGGTGCCGCCGCGTCGACTCGCACCACCTGCGTCGGCGGCACCGCCGGTGTCCCGTTCAGCCGCGCGACTTGAGCTTGTCGGCGACCCGCCGCGCGCGCTCCTCGACCTCGCCCGCCAGGCGCTCGCGGTACGCCGCCAGCCGCCGGCGCAGCGCGGCGTCGCCGACGGCCAGGATCTGCGCCGCCAGGATGCCGGCGTTGGCGGCCCCCCAGGCGCCGATGGCGACGGTGGCCACCGGCACACCCTTGGGCATCTGCACGATCGAGAGGAGCGCGTCCATCCCCCCCAGCGGCGTGGCGGCAATGGGCACGCCGATCACCGGCAGCGAGCTCGACGCGGCCAGCACGCCGGGGAGCGCGGCGGCGCCGCCGGCGGCGCCGATCAGCACGCCGAGCCCGCGCGCCTCGGCCGTGGACGCGTACTCTTCGGTCTTGCGCGGCGTTCGATGGGCGGAGGCCACGACCACCTCGCTGCCGACCTCCAGCGCGTCGAGGATCTTCACGGCGTCCAGCATGACGTCGAGGTCGGAATCGCTGCCGAGCACGATGCCCACGCGGATCGGATTGGTCACGACGCTCTCCTAGGCGGCCACCGGCCGGCGTCGCCCGATGTCCCTGCGGAAATGCATCCCCTCGAACCGGATGCGATCGACCGCGGCGTACGCCGCGTCGATCGCCTGCGGCACGTCGTCGCGGACGGCCGTCACGCCGAGCACGCGCCCGCCAGCCGTCACGAGCCGGCCGTCGCGCAGGGCGGTGCCGGCGTGGAAGACCTCGACCCCGGGCACCGATTCCGCGGCCTCGATTCCGGCGATGGGAAGACCAGTCGCGTACTTGCCCGGATAGCCGCCGGAGGCGAGCGTGACGCAGACGCCGGCGCGACGCGCCGGCGCAATGGCCGAGGGCAGCGCGCCCTCCGCCACGGAGACGAGCATCGGCAGCAGATCGACGTCCATCGGCGCCAGGATGGCCTGGCACTCGGGGTCTCCGAAGCGACAGTTGAACTCGACGATCTTCGGACCGTCGGCCGTCAGCATCAGCTGGACGAACAGCACACCGGAATACGGCGCGCCTTCGTCGGCGAGGGCGGCGATCGTCGGCCGGACGAGGGCGCTCATCACGCGCGCCTGCATGGCGGCATCGAAGACGGCCACCGGGCAGAAGGCGCCCATGCCGCCCGTATTCGGACCGCGGTCGCCGTCGAGGACGGCCTTGTGATCCTGCGCGGCCGCCAGGCCGATGGCGCTCCGACCGCTCACGAGGGCGAAGAACGAGACCTCCTCGCCGACGAGGAACTCCTCGATCACGACCGTGGTCCCCGCGCCCCCGAACTCGCGGCGCTCGAGGCAGGCGGCGATGGCGTCATCGGCCTCCGCGAGGCTCCCGCAGACGATGGCGCCCTTGCCGGCGGCGAGGCCGTCCGTCTTCACCACCAGCGGCGCGCCGAGCTCGTGGGCGAATCGCCGCGCGCGGCCGGCCTCGTCGAAGGTCGCGAAGCGCGCGGTGGGAATCCCGTGCCGCGCCATGAGCGTCTTGGCAAAGACCTTGGAGCCCTCGATGGCCGCGGCTCGCGCACGGGGGCCGAAGACGGCGAAGCCGGCGGCGTCGAGCCGATCGGCCAGCCCCGCCACCAGCGGCACTTCCGGTCCGACGACGACGAGATCGGGTCGCTCCTTTCCGGCGAGCCGCAGGATCCCATCGTGGTCCTCGACGGAAACCCCGACGCACTCGGCGTGGCGGGCGATGCCCGGATTGCCCGGCGCCGCCACCAGACGCGTGAGCCGCGGACTGCGGGCGAGCTTCCACGCCAGCGCGTGCTCGCGTCCGCCGCCGCCGACCAGCAGGACGTTCATTCGGCACCGTCCGTCTTGTCGACGACCTCGAGATGCGCTCGCGCGATGCGCGCCCACGGGCTGCCGGCATCGAGCTCGAGATAGCGCTGCCAGTGCGCGATGGCCTCGTCGCCGCGGCTCGCCCGTGACAGCGCTCCGGCGAGGTTGAAATGCGCGTCGGCGTAATCGGCGTTGACGTCGAGCGCGCGCCGATAGCAGCGAATCGCCTCCTCGACGTCCCCCGCGTCCTCGCTGAGCGAGCCGAGGTTGTAGGCGGCCTCCGCGCACGCCGCGCTCTGCGTGAGCGCCGTCGTGTACGCGCTGCGCGCCTCGTCGTAGCGGCCGAGCCGGTGGAGCAGCAAGCCGAGATTGTTCCAGGCCGCCGCGTAGCTCGGGTCGATGGCCACCACGCGGCGGTAGGCGTCGATGGCGTCTTCCCACTGCGCGGGGTCGGCGTCCCATTCGCTCGCGCGCTCGAACCACGTCTCCGCCTGCTCCACCGGGGGCTGCAGCGGCCGCACGAGGCCGGTGACGAGGGTCGCGTCGGCCGCCTTCTCCAGGTTGCCGGCATCCAGATCCAGCACCGTCTGGCCGGTGCGTGGGTCGAAGCGGACGCGGTCGGACTCGACGAGCAGCCGCGAGCCGTCGAGCACCAGCCGCATCTCCGCCAGCGGCTGCCGGACGCTCGGGTCCTTGCGCTTGAGCGCGTCCAGCGCGTCACGGATCTGGCGCACGGAGGCGCCGGCGTCGAGCAGCGCCGCCGCCGCCCGCAGCGCGAGCAGCTCGCGGAAGGTGTACCCGCTCTTGCCGTGCAGCAGGTCCAGGCGCTTGAGCTGGGCGGCGCGGCGCGGAGTGAGCGTCAGGATGCGGGTCAGCTCGCGGAGGCCGTAGATCCGCTCGGTCACGGGGATCTCCTCAGTGACGGAAGTGACGCATGCCGGTGAAGACCATGGCCATGCCCCGCTCGTCGGCGGCGGCGATCACGTCGTCGTCGCGAACGGAGCCGCCGGGCTGGATGACCGCCGTCGCTCCCGCCGCGGCCACCACGTCGAGGCCGTCGCGAAACGGAAAGAACGCGTCGGAGGCGCACACGCTGCCCTCGGTGGCGAGCCCCACCTCGCGGGCGCGCATGACGGCCAGCCGCGCGGCGTCCACGCGGTTCATCTGCCCCGCGCCCACGCCGAGGACCTGATCGGCCGACGTCAGGACGATGGCATTCGACTTCGCGTGCTTGCCGACGCGCCAGGCGAAGCGCAGCGCGCGTCGCTCGGCTTCCGTCGGCGCTCGCTTCGTGACCACCTTCAGCGCCGCCGGATCCAGATCGGCCGCGTCGTACGACTGCGCGAGCACGCCGCCGAGCACGCTGCGATACTCGACGAGACCGGGCGGCAGGGCGCGTCGATCGCAGGGCACCTCGAACACGCGACACTTCTTCTTCGTGCGCTCGAGCTCTTCGAGCGCGTCACGATGGAACCCGGGCGCGAAGAGGATCTCGACGAAGATGCCGGCCAGCTCCCGTACCACGGCCATGTCGATGACCCGGTTGACCCCGACGATGCCGCCGTAGATCGACACCGGATCGGAGGCCTTGGCCCTGGCCAGCGCGGCGCCGACGGTGTCGCCGAGCGCCGCCCCGCACGGATTCGTGTGCTTGATCACCACCGCCGCCGGGTCGTCGAACTCCAGCAAGAGCCCCAGCGCCGCCGAGAAGTCGAGCACGTTGTTGTATCCGAGCTCGGGCCCGTGCAGCTGCTTCATCGCCGCCAGCCCGATCGGCGCCGCACCGGCGAGTCCATAGAGCGCCGCCGTCTGATGCGGATTCTCGCCGTACTTCAACGCCATCACGCGCTCGGCCTCCAACCCGAGACGCGGCGGTAAATTGCCGCTTTCGAGCGGCGGCTTTGCCGCCGCAATCCTGTTTCGGGGGGAGGCATCGGAGGGGGCCGTCGAGGCCCCCTCCGAAAGGAAGTAACTGATGGCCGCGTCGTACCGCGCCGTGCGCTCGAACGCCTCCTGCGCCAGCCGCGCGCGCGTGGCGTCGCTCAGCGCGCCGCCCGTCGCTTTCAGCTCGTCGAGCACGGCCGCGTATTGCGAGACGTCGGTGACCACGGCCACGCTCGCGTGGTTCTTGGCGGCCGCGCGGATCATGGTGGGGCCGCCCACGTCGATCTGCTCGATCGCCTCCGCGCGCGTGACGCCCGGCCGGGCCACGGTCGCCTCGAACGGATAGAGCGCGACGACGACGAGGTCGATCGGCGGAATCCCGTGTCGCTCGAGCGCGGCCAGATGCTCGGGCAGGTCGCGCCGCGCCAGGATGGCGCCGTGGATCTTCGGATGCAGCGTCTTCACGCGGCCGTCCATCATCTCCGGGAAGCCCGTCACGTCCGCCACGTCGCGCACGGCGACGCCGGAGTCGCGCAGGAGCTTCGCGGTGCCGCCGGTGGACACGACCTCGACGCCGAAGCCGCTCAGGGCCTTGGCGAGATCCACCACGCCGGTCTTGTCGTGGACGGAGATCAGTGCGCGCCGAATCCTCATCCGGCCTCCTCGATACGAACGCGCCGTCCCTCGATCGAAAGCCGCCCCTCGGCGAACAGGCGCACGGCCTCCGGGTACAGCCGGTGCTCGGCCTCCAGGATTCGTGCCTCGAGGGTGGCCTCCGTGTCGTCGGGCTCCACGGGCACGGCCGCCTGGAGCACGATCGGCCCACTGTCCACTCCGTCCTCCACGAAGTGCACGGTCGCGCCACTGACCTTCGCGCCGTGCTCGAGGGCCTGGCGGTGAGGATGAAGACCGGGAAACGCCGGCAGCAGCGAGGGATGGATGTTCAGCGCCCGGCCTGCGAACGCACGAACGTAGGACGGAGAGAGGATGCGCATGAACCCGGCCTGACAGACGAGGCCGACCTTGCGCGCCTCGAGCTCGCGCACCAGCGCCAGCGAGAAGCTCTCGCGGTCCGCGAAGTCCTTCGGATTGATCCACACCGTCTCCACGCCGGCGGCGCGGGCCCGCTCGAGCGCCGGAGCGTGCTCCCGATCGGAGATCACCACCGCGATGCGCGCGGGATACCCCGGTCGGGCGCAGGCGTCGAGCAGCGCCTGGAGGTTGGAGCCGCGGCCCGAGACGAGGACGCCGACGGCGAGCGGGGTCAGGCCGCGGCTCCCGGGCGGCGTGCCGTGGCCGGCCGATGCGCGCAAATGGGGCAGCGCGATGGGCGACGCATCATCGCCGTGTCGCGCGGGAAGATCTGGGCGAGGCCCCAGTCGACCGCGACCTGGAGCTGCTTGCGGAATCCCACCAGCTTCCAGAGATGGAGCGCGTTCCAGAAGAGCCACGCGAAGTACCCGGAGAACCGCAGACCGAGCACTTCGACGACGGCGTCGCGCTCCCCCAGCGACACGAGCATGCCCCGGGGGGCGAAGTCGATGGCGGCCAGCGTCCGCCCCTGCAGCTCGGCGAGGATGTTCTCCGCGGCGAGCTGTGCGTGCGCCAGCGCGGCCGGAATGATGGGAATGGAGGCGTCGGGCTTGCCCTCCACCGCCACCGCGTCGCCGGCGCCGTACACGTCCGGGTGCTTCTTGAGCTGCATCGTGGGCAGCGTCAGCAGCCGACCGAGCCGGTCGCGCTCGGCGTCGATGTGAGCGAGCATGGGATGCCCGGTCACCCCGGCCGCCCACACGGTCAAGCCGACGGGGATCACCTCGCCGCCGGCCTCCACCGCGCCCTCCCGCACCCGCGTCACTCGCGTGTTGGTCCGGATCTCGATTCCCTCGTGCCAGAGCTTGCGTCGGGCGCGCTCGGCCAGCGTCGGATGGACGCCGCGCAGGATCTCCGAGCCCGCCTCGATGACGAGCAGGCGATAGTCGTCGGGTCCGATGCCGCGATAGCGCGGCACGACGTAGGAGTGGAAGAGGTCCTGGAGCTCCGCGATCAGCTCCACGCCGGTGTAGCCGCCGCCGACCACGCAGATGGTCAGCAGACGCCGCCGGACGTCGGGATCCGGCTCGTGGTCGGCGTGCTCGGCGAGGTCGATCACGTGGTCGCGCAGCACGGCCCCGTCCTCGAGCCACTTGTAGCCCAGCGCGTACTCGGCCACGCCGGGGATGTTGAAGCTCGGCGTCACGCCGCCGATCGCGATGACGAGCCGATCGTAGCCGACCGTGCCCTCGGCCATCACGACGCGGCGCCCGGCGAAGTCGATGTCCTGCACCGTGTCGCGTCGGAAGCGGAAACCGCGGCTGCCACGGATGTCGCGAATCGGCTGGATGATGTGTCGCGGCTCCACCATCGAGGACGCCACCTGCGGCAGCAACGGGGTGAAGAGCAGGTAGTTCCGGTCGCTCACCACGAGAATCTCGACGTCGCTTCGGCCGCGCAGGCCCCGCTCGAGCACGCGCACGGCCTCCATCCCGGCGAAGCCGCCGCCGAGCACGACGATGCGCATCACACCAGCTCCACCTCGGCGGCGCCGGCGACCACCTCGCCGACCGGCCACACCGTCTCGCCCGCGCCCTCCAGCGCGCGCCGGACGCCGTCGGCCTCGGCCTCGCGCGCGATCACGACATAGCCGACGCCGCAGTTGAACGTCCGCAGCATCTCCGGCTCGCTCACCCGGCCCGCCTCGCGCAGCGTCTCGAACACCGGCGGGATGCGCCAGGCGCCGCGGCGCAAGCGGACGCGACAGCCGTCGGGCAGGACGCGCGGGATGTTGCCGACCAGCCCGCCGCCCGTGATGTTGGCCATGGCCGTCACCCCACCCGCCGCCAGCGCGGCCCGGACCGCGGCCGCGTAGATGCGCGTGGGCTCGAGGAGCTCGTCGGCGACGGTTCGCCCGGTGCCGGGCAGCATGGCATCGACCCGCAGGCCGAGGACGTGAAACACGATCCGCCGGGCGAGACTGTAGCCGTTGCTGTGGAGCCCCGACGAGGCGAGGCCCAGCACGACGTCGCCGGGCTTCACGGCGGCGCCATCGACGATGCGCTCGCGTTCCACGACGCCGACGGCGAAGCCGGCCAGATCGTACTCGTCGACCGCGTACAGGTCCGGCAGCTCCGCCGTCTCCCCGCCGATGAGCGCGCAGCCCGCGCGGCGGCACCCTTCCGCCACGCCGCGCACCAGCGCCTCCACCCGCGCGGGGTCGAGCCGGCCGAGGCCGATGTAATCGAGGAAATAGAGGGGCTCGGCGCCGTGCACGAGCAGGTCGTTGACCCCCATGGCGACCAGATCGATGCCCACCGTGTCGTGGCGGTTGGCCATGAACGCGACCTTCAGCTTGCTGCCGACCCCATCCGTCGAGGACACGAGGACGGGCTCGCGATAACCGGTCGGCACGCGGACGAAGCCCGCGAACGCTCCGATGCCGCCGAGGACCTCCGGACGGTGTGTCGACTTCGCCAGCGGCGCGATTCGGCGGACCGCCTCGTCGCCCGCGTCGATGTCCACGCCGGCGTCCCGATACGTCAGAGACTCGGAGGGGGCCTCGGTGGCCCTCTTGCGCCGGCGAAGCCGGCGCTCGGAATGCGGGGCGCCCATCATTCCGCTCAAACGTCGAAGAGGCGGAGCTGGGGCGTGGGCTCGGGCTCGATGCCGACCTTGTAGGCGCCGGTGAAGCACGCGTGGCAGTAGTTCGCGGGATCGCTCCCGGTGGCCTTGAGCATGCCGTCGAGCGACAGGTAGCCGAGGCTGTCGGCGCCGAGGTAGCGGCAGATCTCGTCGACGTGGTGGCTCGAGCCGATCAGCTCCTTGCGCGTGGGCGTGTCGATGCCGTAGTAGCACGGCCACTGGATGGGCGGCGACGAGATCCGGACGTGGACCTCCTTGGCGCCGGCGCCGCGGATCATCTTCACGATCTTGCGGCTGGTGGTGCCGCGCACGATCGAGTCGTCCACGACGACCACGCGCTTGCCGTCGAGCATCTCGCGCATCGGGTTCAGCTTCACCTTCACGCCGAAGTGCCGGATGCCCTGCTTGGGCTCGATGAACGTGCGCCCCACGTAATGGTTCCGGATCAGGCCCATCTCGTACGGCACGCCCGATTCCTCGGAGTAGCCGAGGGCCGCGCTGGTGCCCGAGTCGGGGACCGGAATGACGATGTCCGCCGGCACCGGATACTCACGCGCCAGCTGGTGGCCCATGGCCTTGCGCACCGTGTGGACGTTCCGGCCCCAGAGCACGGAATCGGGCCGCGCGAAGTAGACGTACTCGAAGACGCACTGCAGGCGCTCGCGCGCCGGGAACGCGCGGATGGACCGGAGGCCGTCGTCGGAGATCACGACCATCTCGCCGGGCTCGATGTCGCGCTCCAGGCTCGCCTCCATGAGGTCGAGCGCGCACGTCTCCGAGGCGACCACCCACGCCTTGTCGAGCCGGCCGAGCGTCAGCGGCCGAAAGCCGTGCGCGTCGCGGACGGCGTAGATCGCGTCCGGCGTCATGATCAGCAGCGAGTAGGCGCCCTTCACCTGGTGGAGGGCGTACTGGATCTGCTCCTCGAGCGGCCCGGCCGGCGCGCGCGCGAGGAGATGCAGGATCACCTCGGTGTCGGAGTTGGACTGGAAGATGGCGCCGTCCTGCTCCATCTCCTTGCGGAGCGCGTCGGCGTTGGGGAGATTGCCGTTGTGCGCGATGGCCACCGGCCCGCGCGCCGTGTTGGCCGTGATCGGCTGCGCGTTCTTCAGATTCGAAGAGCCGGCCGTGGAGTAGCGCACGTGGCCGATGGCGCGGTGCCCGGGCAGACGCCGAAGCCGCTCGGGATGGAACACGTCCGCCACCCAGCCCATCGCCTTCTCGGTGTGGAAGACCTCGCCGTCGGTGGCGGCGATCCCCGACGACTCCTGGCCGCGATGCTGCAGCGCGTAGAGCCCGAGGTAGGTGACGTTGGCCGCCTCCGCATGGTTCCAGATGCCGAACAGCCCGCACTCGTCGTGGAACTTGTCGTCACGCCATGTGGCGCTCAAAGC
This sequence comes from Candidatus Methylomirabilota bacterium, assembly GCA_036556545.1. Lineage (GTDB taxonomy): Bacteria > Methylomirabilota > Methylomirabilia > Rokubacteriales > CSP1-6 > AR12. The sequence continues at coordinate 11,176 of DATBJF010000115.1, read as the reverse complement.
CGCTCCTCCATGCGTGTGCGATACGGTCCACCGCGACGTCGATCACGCGTGGCGTCGCGCGGATCACCACCCGCTCGCCGCCCGTGACGCCGATCCACCGCCACGGAATCGCCGACTCCGCCATCAACGCCTCGAACTCCCGTGCCCGCGCCGGCTCCACCGTCACCAGCACGCGTGAGGGGCCCTCGCCGAACAGCGCCAGGTCCGCCCGCGCCGTCGCCGGCACGCTGACGTCGCAGCCGATCGGTCCGGCGCCGGTCACCGCGCTCTCCGCCAGCGCGACCGCCACGCCGCCCTCGGCGCAGTCGTGCGCCGCCGTCACGAGCCCGGCGCTGACGGCTGCGCGCACGGCCGATTGCACCCGACGCTCCATCTCGAGATCGAGCGGCGCCAGCCGGCCGGCCAGCCGACCGTGCACCGCCCACAGATACTCCGAGCCTCCGAGACTCACCGCGTCCGGTCCCAGGAGCGCAATCCGCTGGCCCGGAGCCTTGAACGACTGGGTGGCCAGCCGTCCGGCGTCGTCCAGGACGCCGACCACGCCGATCACGGGCGTGGGCAGCACGGCCTGACCGAGCGTCTCATTGTAGAAGGAAACGTTGCCGCCGACCACCGGCACTTCGAGCGCGCGACACGCCTCGGCGATGCCCTCGATGGCCTCCGCGAATTGCCACAGGATTTCGGGCCTTTCCGGGGAGCCGAAGTTCATGCAGTCCGTCACGCCGAGCGGGCGCGCCCCCGAGCAGGCGACGTTGCGCGCGGCTTCGCACACGGCCATGGCCGCGCCCCGCCGCGGATCGAGGAAGACCTGGCGCCCGTTGCCGTCCGTCGAGACGGCAATGGCGCGACGCGTACCCTTGATCCGTAGGACAGCGGCATCCGAGCCCGGCAGCACGAGCGTGTTGGTGCCGACCTGCTGGTCGTACTGGCGGAACGCCCACTCCTTGGAGGCGATTGTCGGCGCGGCGCAGAGCCGTACCAGCGCTTCGCCGTAGTCATCGGGCTCGGCCAGCGACAGCGGATCGAACCGCTGCAGCTCGGTCAGCCACTCGGGCCGAGTCGTTGCTTTCTCGTACCGGGGCCCGTCGGCGAGCGCCTCCACCGGCACCGCGGCCACGACCTCACCATGCTGCCGGACGGTCAGCGCGCCGTCCTTGGTCACGCGGCCGATCTCGACGGCATCGAGATCCCACTTCGCGAACACGCGGCGCACCTCGTCCTCGCGGCCCCGCTCGGCGACCAGCAGCATCCGCTCCTGGCTCTCGGACAGCAAGATCTCGTAGGGCGTCATCCGCGCCTCGCGCTGCGGCACGCGGGAGACCTCGACGTCCATGCCGGTGCCGCTGCGCGCGGGCATCTCGGACGTGCAGCACGCCAGCCCGGCGGCGCCCATGTCCTGGATGCCGACCACGGCTCCCGTCTGCATGACCTCGAGACAGGCCTCCAGGAGGAGCTTCTCGGTGAAGGGATCGCCCACCTGGACCGTCGGCCGCTTCGCCTCCGATTCCTCGTCGAACGTCGCCGAAGCCATGGTGGCGCCGTGGATGCCGTCCCGTCCCGTCTTGTTGCCGACGTAGAACACCGGATTGCCGATGCCCTCGGCCTTCGCGCGGAAGATCCGATCCGCGCGCACGAGCCCCACGCACATCACGTTCACCAGCGGATTGCCGGCGTACTCCGGGGCGAACGCGATCTCGCCGCCCACCGTCGGGCAGCCGAAGCAGTTGCCGTACCACGAGATGCCGGACACCACGCCGTCGATGAGCCGCCGCGTCTTCGGATCGGCCGGATCGCCGAACCGAAGCGAGTCGAGGATGGCGATGGGGCGCGCGCCCATGGTGAAGATATCGCGCAGGATGCCCCCCACGCCGGTGGCGGCGCCCTGGAACGGCTCGATGAAGGACGGATGGTTGTGGCTCTCGATCTTGAAGACCACCGCCCAGCCGTCCCCGATGTCGACGGCGCCGGCGTTCTCACCCGGCCCTTGCAGCAGATGCGGCGCGCTCGTGGGCAGGCGCTTCAAGAACACGCGCGAGTGCTTGTAGGCGCAGTGCTCGGACCACAGGGCGGAGAAGAGGCCCAGCTCGGTGTAGGACGGCTCGCGACCGAGCCGCTGGATGATCCGATCGTACTCTTCGGCCGTCAGGCCAAGGCCGCGCGCCAGGTCGAGAGTGACCTTCGGCTCAGCTCCGGCCAAACGTGCCCCGGCTCACCGCTTGAGGAAGGTCCCGTCCTCGACGAGGGTGCCGAGGAGCGACTGGAAGAGCAGCAGGCCGTCGGTGCCGCCCATGACCGTCTCGCTCGCACGCTCGGGATGCGGCATCAACCCGAGCACGTTGCCCGTCTCGTTCACCACCCCCGCGATGTTCTCCAGCGAGCCGTTGGGATTCGCGGCCCGCACCACCTGCCCGTCGGCGGTCGCATAGCGGAAGACGATCTGCCGCCGCGCCTTGAGCGCGCGGAGCGTGTCGGGCTCGGCGAAGTACTTTCCCTCGCCATGGGAGATCGGCATCGTGAGGACCTGACCGGGCCGCAGTCCCCGCGTGAAGGGCGTGTCGACGTTGTCGACCACGAGGTGCGTGGACTGGCAGCGGTACTGGAGGCACTCGTTGCGCATGAGCACGCCCGGCAGCAGCCCGCCCTCGCAGAGGATCTGGAAGCCGTTGCACGAGCCGAGCACGTAGCCGCCGCGCGCGACGAACTCGCCGAGCGCCTCCACCACGGGCGATTTCCCCGCCACGGCGCCGGCGCGCAGGTAGTCGCCGTACGAGAAGCCACCGGGCAGCACGACACAGTCGACGTCGGCGAGGTTTCGATCGCGATGCCACACGTATTTCACCGGCTGGTGCAAGACCTCGGAGATCACGTAGTGGAAGTCGCAATCGCTCCACGTCCCGGGGAAGACGACGACACCGAATCTCATGAGCGGGCTTTTCTCCTCTCCCTCGCGATCTTACCGGACCGGTTCGGGCGCAGCAAGGCGCTCGCCCTCGATCGCCTCGATCGTGTAGTCCTCGAGAATCGTGTTCGCCAGCAGCTTCTTGCACATCTCGTCGACTCGCTGCCGCGCGCCGGCCGGACTGGCCGCGTCCACCTCGACCTCGATCAGCTTGCCCACGCGCAGTTCGCGCACGTCGCCGAAGCCGAGGCCCATCAGCGCCCGCTGCACGGCCGCGCCCTGGACGTCCAGGATCCCGGGCTTGAGACGAATGAGGACGCGGACCTTCACGCGCCCACCAACCGCCGGTAGACCTCCTGGTAGGCGTCCTCGACGCCACCCAGGTCGCGGCGGAAGCGGTCCTTGTCGAGCTTCTCGCGCGTGCCACGGTCCCAGAGGCGGCACGTGTCCGGCGAGATCTCGTCGCCAAGGTAGAGCTTGCCGCCGGCGCGGCCGAACTCGAGCTTGAAGTCGACGAGCAGCAGATCACGCTTCAGCAGGTGCGGTCGCAGGACGGAGTTGATCTTGAGGGCCATGCGCTTCATCCACGCCAGCTCGGCCGGCTTGGCGAGCGCCATCATCCGCACGTGGTCGTCGTTGATCATCGGATCGCCCAGCGGATCGGATTTGTAGTAGAGCTCGACGATCGGCTGCTTGATCGCCGTGCCCTCCTCGAGCCCTGTGCGCTTGGCGAGGCTGCCCGCCACCACGTTGCGTACGATCGTCTCGATCTTGATGATGTCGAGACGCCGGCACAGCATCTCGCGGTCCGACAGCGTGCCCAGATAGTGTGTCGGCACGCCCGCCTTGCCCAGCCGCTCGAAGAGCGTGGCCGACATGCGGTTGTTCACGACGCCCTTGCCGAGGATGGTGCCTTTCTTCAACGCGTTGAAGGCGGTGGCGTCGTCCTTGAAGTACTGGATGACGATGCCGGGCTTGCTGGTGGCGTAGACGATCTTCGCTTTGCCCTCGTAGAGCTTCTCTCCCTGCTCGACCTTCTCGGCGGGCGTGGCGGCGCCGCGTCTCACTGGTGCTCCTCCTGGGGGCCCTGGAGGCCCGCCCGGCGAAAGACGGCATTCACGTTGCGCAGGTACCAGACCGGATCGAAGCAGGCCTTCAGCTCCGCGGGACCGAGCCGCTCGGTGACGGCGCCGTCCTCGTTGAGCAGCTCGTAGAACGAGCGCCGCTCCTTCCACGCGCGCATGGACGCGCGCTGCACGATCTCGTAGGCCTTCTGCCGCGCGAGGCCGGCCTCGGTGAGCTTCAGGAGCACCCGCTGCGAGTAGATCAGGCCGTACGACGCATCGAGGTTCTCCGCCATGCGCGCCGGATCCACCTCGAGCCCCTCGACGATGAACGCCGTGAGATCGAGGATGTAGTCGAGCGCGATGGTGGAGTCCGGCAGGACCACGCGCTCCACCGACGAGTGGCTGATGTCCCGCTCGTGCCACAGGGCCACGTTCTCGAGCCCGGCCATGGCGTTGCCGCGCAGCAGGCGCGCCAGCCCGCAGATACGCTCCGCCAGCTCCGGGTTGCGCTTGTGCGGCATGGCGCTCGAGCCCTTCTGGCCCTCGCTGAACGGCTCCTGGGCTTCCAGCACCTCCGTCCGCTGCAAACCGCGGATCTCGAGCGCAATCTTCTCGAGCGAGGCGCCCACGATGGCGAGCGTCGTGAGGAGCTCGGCGTGGCGATCGCGCTGCACGATCTGTGTCGAGACCGGCTCGACACCGAGGCCGAGGGTGCGACACACCTCCTCCTCGAACGCCGGCTCGGAGTGGGCGAACTGACCGACCGCTCCCGAGAGCTTGCCCACCGAGACGACGTCGCGGGCGCGCCGCAGCCGCTCGAGGTTTCGGCCGGCCTCGATGTACCACACGGCGACTTTCATCCCGAAGCTGGTCGGCTCGGCGTGCACGCCGTGGGTGCGGCCGACGATCAGCGTGTCCTTGTGGCGACGAGCCAGCGTGCCGAGCGCCACGCGCAGCCGCTCCTGCCCGGCGATGAGGACATCCAGCGCGTCGCGAAGCTGCAGCGCGGTCGCCGTGTCCCAGACGTCGTTCGTGGTGAGCCCGATGTGGACGAACCGGGAGTCGTCGCCGAGCTGTTCCTCGAGGCTGGTCAGCAGCGCGATCATCTCGTGCTTGACCTTCTGCTGGATGGCGAGGATGCGGCCGATGTCCACCCGCGTGGCGCGGATGCGCTCCAGCGCCGCCGCGGGGATCCGGCCCTGCCGCGTATACGCCTCGCAGACGGCGATCTCGACCTTGAGCCACGCGCCGTACTTCGCCTCCTCGCTCCAGATGCGTCCCATGTCCGGGCGCGTGTACCGATCGATCATGAGGCTCTCACCTTAACGAAAAACGCGACGGATTGGTAGGGGTCTCCCCGAACACCACAACATAGCCGGGTCGGGGGGGCCACGGGGTGGAGCCCGGTGCGTATACTCGAAGACGCCGGCGGAGCCGGAAACCATCTCTCTCAGGCCACCCACGGGGGATGTGAACACAGCCCTCCGATACAGAGGAGTCGACGATGACGGATCCTAACCCCTACGCCTTCCATCCCCATCGCGGTCTACGCCGAGGCGTCAGCACCGACATCCCCCTGCCGACGCGGCTCGTGTCCAACGAAGAGTTCGTCCCCATCCCCCAGACTTCTGCCCAGCAGGCCGTCGAGGCGCGCATCCTCGCGGAGGCGGAGCGCCTCGCCCCGCGTCTGGGTCTGAGCCGCCGAGCCTTTCTCGGGACCACGGGCGGCATGGCCACCTCGCTGCTCGCGATGAACGCGGTCTTCGGCCGCTTCTTCGACGTGCTGCCGGTGGAGGCCGCCGAGCCCGCCGCCTTCCAGGCCCGCTCGGGCGCCACGCCGTTCATCTTCGACGTCCAGCTCCATTACGTCGGTGCCGCCTACGATCCCGCCGACGAGGAAGCGGCGCGGCGCGGCGTCTCCAAGCAGGCGCTGCTCGGGCTTCGGAAGTCCGCGCGCCGGCTCAATCCGAAGCTCGCCTCCGACCGCGGCACGCTCGAGGACCTGTCCTGGGCCAACATGGTGAAGGAAGTCTTCCTCGACAGCGAGACGGCGATGGGACTCATCTCGACGCCGCCGGGACCCTATCCGGAGCAGGCCGTGGTGCCGCCGAAGGAGATGACGCACTTCCGCGACGAGATCAATCGCGTGACGCAGTCGCGACGGATGCTCGCGCACGGGCTCATCACGCCGCAGCTCGGGCAGCGCGACCTGGATTTCATGGACCAGCAGGCGCAGACGCTGAAGGTCGACGCCTGGAAGGGTTACACCGGCGCCGCCCCGAAAGGTTTCGACCGCGGCTGGTTCGTCGACGACGAGAAGATCGCGTATCCCATGCTGGAGCGCGCGCGGAAGCTCGGGGTGAAGCGGATCTGCCTGCACAAGGGACTGCCGCTCGGGCCCATCGCGGACTACAACCATCCACGCGACATGATCAAGGCGGCCACCGACTTTCCCGACCTGGACTTCATCGCCTATCACGCGGGGCTCTTGCGGGTGGGAGCGACGGACGCCTCCGCCGACGTGCCGTGGACGAGCGAGTTCTGCCGGATGAAAAAGGCGACGGCGCTCAAGAATATCTACATGGAGCTCGGCTCGACCTTCGGTCAGCTGGTGACGACGAATCCCACGGCCTGCGCGCACCTGCTCGGCCAGGTCGTCGACGCCTTCGGCGCCGACCACGTGCTGTGGGGCACCGACTCCATCTGGTACGGCACTCCGCAGTGGCAGATCGACGCCTTCCGGCGCTTCGAGATTCCACAGGCGCTGATCGACCGCCACGGGTACGCGCCGCTGACGCGCGCGGTGAAGGAGCAGATCTTCGGCGTGAACGCCGCCAGGCTCTTCGGCGTCGACGTCAACGCCAAGCGCAACGAGATCCCTACGGACTACCTCACGCGGGTGAAGATGGCGTATCTGGACGACGGTCGGCATCCGAGCCACCGCTGGTACGGCTGGGTCGCAGGCTAACGCGCAGGACTTGCCGCCGTTCGGGCGCCCGCTTTGCCGGCGCAATCCTGTTCGAGGGGGAGGCATCGGAGGGGGCCCCCGAGGCCCCCTCCGAATCTACCGTAGCTCGGCGGGGAGGTTTCGCCGGTCGAGCGGCCCGAGCGTGGTGAGCGCGATCTGGGCCTCGTCGAGCAGCTCGGCGACGAGCGCCTGCACCTCGTCGTGCTTCACACCGTCGATCGCGCGCAGCATCTGGTCGAGCGTGAGGAACGAGCCGAAGTGGAGCTCGTGCTTGGCCAGGCGGTTCATGCGGCTCGAGGTCGACTCGAGGGACAGCATCAGGCTGCCCTTCAGATGGTCCTTGGAGCGCTTCAGCTCGTCCTGCGTCACCCCCTGCTTCTTGACCTCGCGCAGCTCCTTGAGCGTCGACTTCAGCACCTTGGAGAAGTTCGCCGCATCGGTGGCCGCGTAGACGTAGAGCGTCCCCGTGTCGGCGTAGGACTGGACGCCGGAGTGGATCGAGTAGACGAGTCCCTGTCGCTCGCGCACCTCCTGGAAGAGGCGCGACGACATGCTGCCGCCGACGATGTCGTTGAGCAGGAACAGCGCGTAGCGCTCGGGGGCGGCGTGGTGCAGACCGGGAAAACCGATGACGACGTGCACCTGCTCGAGCGTCTTCTGCACGATGTTGACGCCCGGAATGATGCGCGCCGGCTGGGCCACCCGGTGCGGCGGCTCGTGCGTGAACCCGTTGAAGCCGCGGCCGAACAGCTCCACCACCCGGTCGTGAGTGACGTTGCCGGCCACGGCGATGACGATGCGCGGCGGCACGTACTCCTCGCCGAAGTGGGTGGCGATGATGTCGCGCCCGAAGCTCTCGACGAGCTGGCGCGTGCCGAGGATCGGCTTGCCCAGCGGATGCCCGGCCCAGATCTGGGCGGCGAACAGGTCGTGGATCACGTCGTCGGGCGTGTCCTCGACCATCTTGATCTCCTGGAGCACCACCGACTTCTCGCGCTCCAGCTCCTCGGCGTCGAAGAGCGGATGGAGCAGGATGTCGGTCAGGAGATCGACGGCCATCGGGAGATGCTCGTCGAGGACCTGGACGTAGAAGCACGTGTGCTCTTTGGTCGTGAAGGCATCCATCTGCCCGCCCACGGAGTCCATCTCACGGGCGATGGCCTCCGCGGTGCGGCTGGCGGTGCCCTTGAAGACGAGATGCTCGATGAGATGCGAGATCCCACCGCGCCCGTCCACCTCGTTCCGCGAGCCGGTCTCGACCCAGACCCCGACCGCCACTGACCGGACATGCGGCATGCGCTCGGTGATCACGCGGATGCCGTTCGGCAGCACGCTCTTCCGGTAGTCTTCGGTCACGCGGTTATGCCCTCGGTGGATTCGCCGCCTGCGGGTTTTTCAGCCGCTCCTTGTCGGCGAGCGCGGGCTGGTCCCGCAGGGCCATCTTCCTCGACAGCCGCATCTTGCCGTTGCCGTCGATCTCGATGACCTTTACCAGCACCTCGTCGCCCTCGGTCAGCACGTCCTGCACGGAGCGGATGCGCGATTCCGCGATCTGCGAGATGTGCAGCAGCCCCTCCGTGTTCGGGATGACCTCCACGAACGCACCGAACTCGACGATCTTCTTCACCTTGCCGAGATAGATGCGGTCGAGCTCGACCTCCCGCACGATGTCCTGCACGATCGACAGCGCCTTCTGGACCGACGCCTGGTCGGGCGAGAAGATCGTCACCCGGCCGTCGTCCTCCACGTCGATCTTCGTGCCCGTCTGCTCCTGGATGCCGCGGATGACCTTGCCGCCGGGGCCGATGATCTCGCGAATCTTGTCCGTCCTGATCTTGATGGTCACGAAGCGCGGCGCGTAGGGTGAGAGCTCCGGCTTCGGCTTCTCGATCGCCTCGCGCATCTTGCCGAGCACCACCATCCGCGCCTCGCGCGCCTTGGCCAGGGCGTCGCGCATGATCTCGATGGAGACGCCGGCGATCTTGATGTCCATCTGGAGCGCGGTGACACCCTTCTCGGTGCCCGCGACCTTGAAGTCCATGTCGCCGTAGTGGTCCTCGGTGCCCATGATGTCGGTGAGGATCCCGAAGCGGTCGCCTTCCTTGACGAGCCCCATGGCGATGCCGGCCACGTGCGACTTGAGCGGGACGCCGGCGTCCATCAACGCGAGCGACGCGCCGCAGACGGTGGCCATCGACGACGAGCCGTTCGATTCGAGGATGTCGGACACCACGCGGATCGTGTAGGGAAACTCCTCCTTGGCGGGGAGCACCGCCTCCACCGCGCGCTCGGCGAGGGCGCCGTGGCCGATGTCGCGGCGCGACGGCGAGCCGAAGCGGCGAACCTCGCCGACCGAGAACGACGGGAAGTTGTAGTGCAGCATGAAGTGGCGGTACGACTCCCCCTCCAGCGCCTCGATCTTCTGCTCGTCCGATTTCGTGCCGAGCGTGGCCGCCACCAGCGCCTGCGTCTCGCCGCGCGTGAACAGCGAGGAGCCGTGCGCGCGCGGCAGATAGGCCGTCTCGATGCCGATCGACCGGATCTCGTTCACCTTGCGTCCGTCGACGCGGACCCCTTGCTCCACGATGAGCCGCCGGATCTCGACGGAGGCCACTTCCTCGAACGCCTCGCGGATGGCCGCCTTCTTGGTCTCGTCGCTCCCGAAGGCGGCGAACACCTCGTCGAACACGCGATTGATGGCCTCCGCGCGCGCGTGCTTCTCGTGGGTGCCGAGCGCCCCCGCGATCTTCGCCTGGGCCAGCTCCCGCACGCGAGCCTGGAGTGCCGCGTCCTTGCCCGCGTCCGGATCGAACGGCCACCGCGGCTTGGCCGCCCGCGCCACCAGGTCCTTCTGCAGCCGCGCGAGCTTCTTGCACTCCGCGTGGCCGAAGGCGATGGCCTCCAGCATCGTCTCCTCGGGGACCTCCCTGGCGCCGGCCTCGACCATCAGGACGGCCTCTTCCGTGCCCGCAATGACGAGCTCCAGCGTGGAGACCTTCTGCTGCTCGGTGGTCGGATTCGCGACGAAGCGGCCCTCGATCTGGCCCACGCGCACGGCGCCGACGGGACCGTCGAAGGGCATGCCCGACAGGCAGAGGGCGGCGGAGGCCCCGTTCATCGCCAGCACGTCGGGATCGTTCTCCTGGTCACCGGAGACGACGAGGCAGATGACCTGGACCTCGTTCTTGAAGCCGCCCGGAAAGAGCGGCCGCACGGGGCGATCGATCAGCCGCGAGGTCAGGATCTCCTTCTTGACCGGCGCACCCTCGCGCTTGAAGTAGCCGCCGGGAATGCGACCGCCCGCGTAGGCGCGCTCGCGGTACTCCACGGTCAGGGGGAAGAAATCCTGTCCTTCCCTCGCGGTCTTGGCGGCCACGCACGTCGCCAGCACCATGGTGCCGCCGTGGCGGACCATCACGGCGCCGTCGGCCTGCTTGGCGACCCTGCCGGTCTCGAGGGAGAAGGGTTGTCCGTTGATGTCGAGCTGTACGGTGTGACTCATCTGGATGCGTGTCCTCGCGGTTCGGCGGTGTCCCGGCGAACGCCTGATAGGGCAGGCGGCCCACTGGCCTGCCTGCGGTGGGCCCCCGGGTTCTCATCCGTCCGAGGACCAGCCTGTTTCACTGCACGACGTCCTTTTAGCGTCGGATCCCGAGCTTCTCGATGATGACGCGATACCGCTCGGATTCCTTGTTTCGTAGATACTCCAGCAACCCGCGTCGCTTGCCGATGAGCATCAGCAAGCCCCGGCGCGAGTGATGATCCTTCGCGTGGCTCTTGAAATGCTCGGTCAGGGTGTTGATCCGTTCGGTGAGCAGCGCAATCTGCACCTCGGGCGAGCCGGTATCGCCCTCGTGGGTGCGGAACTGCTCGATCAAGCTCTTCTTACGGTCGACTGCCAATGGCATCGGGGGGCCTCCAATCGCCACGTCCCGGAGATTACTCCCCAGGTCGGGTTCCAAAAATCCTTTTTTTGTCAGAAGATACGCGAAGAGGGTACCACGGGGTCCCTACCAAGTAAAGGAAGGGTTCAGAGCCGCCGCCGCGCCTCCGCGGCGTCCGATTCGATCTGTGTCTTGAGGGCCTCCACCGACGGGAAGCGTCGCTCGTCGCGGATCCGCGAGGAGAACGTCAGGGTCATGGTCTGACCATAGATGTCACCCGAGAAGTCGAGGAGATACGCCTCGACCGCGAGCGTGGTCTCGCCAAAGGTCGGACGGACGCCCACGTTGACGACCGCGC
>DATBJF010000114.1:0-48774 GCA_036556545.1 Candidatus Methylomirabilota bacterium | reverse complement strand
GCTCGGAGTCGGCCTGCATCGTCATGAGATGGACGAGATTGTCCCGGTACTCCGGGGTCATCTCGTCGGCGGACTCCAGACGGATGCCGCGCTCGATCTTGGTCATCATCTCCCGCTGCTCGCTCATGGCAGGCGCCTCCTGGCTTCCAGCATACCGCGGAGCCTCAGCCTTTCTCGACCACCCGCACGGCCTTGCCCTCCGAGCGCGGCACCGTGCGGGGCGCCACCAGCGTGAGGGTCACGCTGAGCCCGATCGCCTTGGCGAGCCGGTCGCCGACCCGGCGCTGAAGCTCGACCAGGATCGGGTGGCTCGCATCGAACCCCGCGCACCGTGCCACCACCGCCGGCGACGGCTCCACCTGCACCTCGAGCCGGGCCAGCGTGCTCGAGCGATCGACGACGAGCTGGTAGTGCGGCACGAGCTCCTCGATCGCGAGCAGCGTCGCCTCCACCTCCGAGGGATAGAGGTTCACGCCCTTGATGATGAGCATGTCGTCGGAGCGACCCTTGATCCGGGCCATCCGCGCGGTGGTGCGCCCGCAGCGGCACGGCCGGTCGTCGAGCGTCGTGATGTCGCCGGTGCGATAGCGGATCATCGGGATGGCGCGCTTCGTCAGCGACGTCAGCACCAGCTCGCCCTCGCGGCCCGCCGGCAGGACCGCGCCGGTGCGTGGATCGACGACCTCGGGCAGGAAGTGATCGTCGGCGACGTGGAGGCCGTCACGGACCTCGCACTCGCCCGCCACGCCGGGACCGATGATCTCGGAGAGTCCGTAGACGTCGTACGCCGGACACCCGAACGCGCGCTCGAGGGCGGCCCGCATGCCCTCCGTCCATGGCTCGGCACCGTACATCCCGTAGCGCAGGCCGAGCGCGCGCGGATCGCCGCCGTGCGCCTCCAGGGTCTCGGCGATGTGCAGCGCGAACGACGGCGTGGCGCAGAGGCCGGCCGGCTGGAAATCTTGAAGGAGCAGGATGTGTCGCGCCGTGTTGCCGGACGAGACGGGCACCACCGTCATGCCGAGCCGCTCGGCGCCGTCGTGGAAGCCGAGCCCGCCCGTGAAGAGACCGTAGCCGAAGCCGACGTGCAGCGTGTCCCCGCGCCGGCAGCCGGCCGCCGTCATCGCGCGCGCCATGACGTCGCGCCAGACGTCGAGGTCGCCCGCCGTGTAGCCCACCACCGTCGGCTTGCCCTTGGTGCCGGACGAGGCGTGGATGCGCGCGAGCTCGGCGCGCGGGACGGCGAAGAGGCCGAACGGATAGTGCTCGCGCAGGTCGGTCTTGCGCATGAACGGCAGGCTCGCGAGATCGCCCAGCGTGGCCAGACGCGCGGCGCCCAGACGCTCACGGTGAAAGGCGACTCGCTCCACTGCCCACGCCACCGTCGCCCGGAGCCGCTCGAGCTGGAGCGACTCGCGCGCGACGCGGTCGAGCGTCTCCGCCCGCGGCTCGAACATCAGGGCCGGCGCGGGGGCCGCGGAAACTGCTGGTCGACCACGCGCTGGTCTCGCAGTCCGACCGCCTCGCGCTGGATCAAGAGGGCCAGCCGGGCGGCGTCGGCGGCTCGCCAGGCCACGTCGTAGTCGCGGCGCAATCGGTCGCGGCTCTCGGCGTCGCCCGCGTCGCGCACGGCGCGCGCGAGAGCACTCACCTCGGCGAGGGCGGCTTCGAGGCGCTCGCCGGCGCGGCCAAGCGCGGCCGCCTTCTCGCGGACGATCTCCTCCTTGATCCGCTCGTGCGTCTCGGCGGTGCGGCGGATCACGTGCCGGTCACTCCACGGCCACCGTGGCCACCAGCCACTGCTGCCGTTCGAGGAACTTCACCACCGTGTCGATCGTCCGTTCGTCGGTGCCGGCATCGAGGCTGATGCGGTCCGGGCGGATGTGGCGAACCTCGGGATAGCTCACCAGCACCTTGCGCAGCGTGCGCGCGCGCGGATCCTGGGTGAGCAGCCCCTGCCCTTGCGGCAGCGCGAACTCGCGGCGGCACTGGACCCGGATGGCGCGCGCGTCGCTCACCGCCGCCGCGCTCGCGCCGTCGCCTCGGCGTACACGTCGAGCGTCCGGTCGATCTGCAAGCGCACGTCGAACTCGCGCTCGGCGACGTCGCGCGCGCGCACGGCCATGGCGGCCCGGCGGTCGGCGTCGAGCAGCAGGCCGATGGCCGCATCGCCCAGCGCGGTGGGGTCGCTCTTGGTCAGCAGGCCCGTCTCGCCGTCGCGCACCACTTCGTCGCAGCCCGACGCGTCGACGGCGATGGCCGGCAAGCCGCAAGCGGCGGCCTCGGCCAGCACCAGGCCCTGCGTCTCGGTCTCGGACGCGAAGAGAAAGAGGTCGGCCGCCTGGTAGCACGTCGGCAGCGTCTCGTGAGCGCGGACGCCGAAGAACTGCACCCCGCCGGCCGCCGCCAGCGTCCCCGCCCGCCGGCGCAGCCGCTCCGCCTCCTTGCCGTGGCCCACCACGAGCAGGCGCGCGCGCGGCACCGTGGAGGCCACGCGCTCGAAGGCGAGCAGCACGCGGTCCACCGACTTCTCGCGATCGAGGCGGCCGACGTAGAGCAGCACCGGGTCGCGCTCGGGGAGCCCGAGGGCCCGGCGCGCCGCCGCACGGTCGCCGGGCCGGAAGTGCGCGAGGTCGACGCCGGTCGGCACCACGGTCACCGGCGCGCGCACGCCGCGCCGCACGAGCTCCTCGCGCACCACCACCGACGGCGCGATCACGGCGTCCACGCGGGCAGCGAAGCGTGTGCTCAGACGGATGGCCGCCGTCTCCACCAGCGAGCGCGTCAGCGGCACGTAGTGCGCGTACTTCTCGTAGCGCGTGTGGTACGTGAACACGAGGGGACGCCCCGCCCGCCGGGCAAGCCGCTCGGCGGCGGGGCCGAGGAGGAACGGATGATGGGCGTGGAACACGTCGACGTCGAGGCCGCGCACACGCGCCGTCATGGCCGGCGCGTACGGAATGGCCAGCGGGAACTCGGGATAGGTCGTGGCCGGAATCGACGGGTAGCGCAGGACGCCGGGGCCGTCCTCGGCCGCGCCCCGGAAGCGCGGGGCCAGCACCCAGACCTCGTGCCCGCGTCGCTCGAGGCCGCGGCGCAGCGTCTCGACGGAGATCGTGACGCCGCCGCAGAACGGCAGATAGTTGTTCGTGAAGAGCGCGATGCGCACGGACCGCTCGTCAGGCCTTGTTGTACTTCTCGAAATCCTCCGGCTTGATGTTCTGCAGCCACTCGCGCAGCTGCTCCGGATCGTCGGGTTTGACCGGCTCGGCCTCCTTGGCGACCTCCATCTTGCCGGCCTTCGGAAAGACCTCCTCCTCCACATAGATCGGTGCGGCCACCCGCAGCGCGAGCGCAATCGCGTCCGAGGGGCGCGAGTCGACCGTATATTCAGCGTCGCCCAGCTTCAGGTGCAGCACCGCGAAGAAGGTGTTCTCCTTCAGGTCGGTCACGACGATCTTCACCACCTGGGCCTCGAGCGTCTCCAGAATGCTCTTGATGAGATCGTGGGTCATCGGGCGGGGCGTGGCGATCTTCTCCAGCTCCAGCGCGATGGCGTTGGCCTCGAAGATCCCCACCCAGATCGGCAGCGAGCGCTTGTCGTCCTCGTCGCGCAGGATGATGATCGGCATGTTGGACACGGGATCGAGGGCGAGCCCACGCACCTTCATCTCGACGAGCATACGGCCTCCTCGGGCACTGTCGTGGGTGTGGCGCGCAGACTGTGCGGCATCACGTCGGTGACGCGCACGTCGACGACGTCGCCCACCGCCGCCCCGCCGCCGTCGAAGTTCACCACCCGGTTGCACCGCGTCCGGCCGGACAGCTCGCCGGGATTCCGCTTGGAGACGCCGTCGACAAGCACCTCGAGCACCTGCCCCGCCAGCCGCGCGCTCCGGGCGGCGGTGACACGCTCGACCACGGCCAGGAGCCGCGCATTGCGCCGGGCCTTCTCGTCCTCGGCGATCTGGTCGTCCATCTCGGCGGCCGGCGTGCCCGGGCGCCGCGAGTAGCGGAAGGCGAAGACGTTGTCGTACTGCACGCGCTCGACCATCTCGAGCGTGGCCTCGAAGTCCGCCTCGGTCTCCCCCGGGAAGCCGACGATGAGATCGGTCGACAGCGCCAGCTCCGGCACGGCATCGCGCAGAGCAGCCACCAGGTCGAGGTACTGCGCGCGCGTGTAGCCGCGGTTCATCCGCTCGAGCACGCGGTCGGAGCCGGACTGGAGCGGGAGGTGGAACCACTCGCACACCTTGGGGACGTCGCGCATGGCGGCGATGAGCCGCGGGGTGAGATTGTACGGATTCGAGGTCGTGAAGCGGATCCGTGCGAGACCTTCGACCTCGTTCACGCGGCGGAACAGCTCGGCGAGGTCGGTGGGCGGCGTGAGGTCGCGGCCGTACGCGTTCACCGTCTGTCCGAGCAGCGTCACCTCACGGCAGCCTTCGGCCACCAGCGCGCGCACCTCGGCCACGATTGCCTCCGGCGGGTGGCTGCGCTCGCGGCCGCGGGTGCGAGGGACCACGCAGAACGTGCAGTGCTTCTCGCAGCCCTCCATCACCGTGACGTACGCCTTCAGGCGGCTGGCCGACGGCGGGCGCGCGGTGATCTTGACGAGCGGCGCCTCCGCGGTGTCCATCAGCGGCCGCCGCTCGCGCCGGACGCGCGCCACGAGCTCGCCCACCCGCGCCACCGCCGGCGAGCCGAACACGAGATCGACGTACGGCGCCCGCTTCTGGACGGTGCCTTGCTGGAGCTGCGCCATGCAGCCCATCACGCCGAGCACAACCTCCGGTCGCTTCACCTTGAGCGCACGGAGCTCGCCCAGCTTGGAGAAGACCTTGTCCTCGGCCTTCTCGCGGATCGCGCAGGTGTTCACGAGGATGAGATCGGCGTCGGCGGCGTTCTCGGTCAGCTCGTAGCACTGCTCGCGAAGCAGGCCGGCCACCCGCTCCGAGTCGTACTCGTTCATCTGACAGCCGTAGGTGATGACGTGTAGCTTCGCCATGCTGATCCGATAAATCAGGGATTTAGGTTGTGTTGACCGTAGCACCCGCCTCGGAGGAAGTCAATTTAGGGTCGGGGGAGCGGATTCAATTGAACGACGGGGGAGCGAACCGCCGCTCCCCCGTCGCCCCCACCGGCGCACGCGCGAAGCCAGATTCTCGATCCCATTGCGCCGGCATAGCCGGCGCTCGAAGTGGGTAACGTCGCGCCCGGGGCGCCGCTCGCCCTAGTCGATTTCTTCCGGGCGGCCGGCGCCGACGGCGCCTTGGGTGGCTGTGATCTCACCGGTGGCGCGGCCGTTGTGCTTGCCGTTCGCTCCGTTGGCCGTGAACGTGAGCGGCGGCTTGACCTCGAACTGGCGCTCGAGGCGGGCGCGGCGCTCCTTCCAGCCTTCCTGGTACTCGAGCTCGTCTTCGTGCAGCGTGGCCGGCTGCTTGACGCCGTGCGCGTGGCGGAACTGGATGGCCAGCTGCGAGGCCGTGCGCCGCACCTCGTCCCACGGCGTGCC
Source organism: Candidatus Methylomirabilota bacterium (assembly GCA_036556545.1). Taxonomy (GTDB): domain Bacteria; phylum Methylomirabilota; class Methylomirabilia; order Rokubacteriales; family CSP1-6; genus AR12. Next base: position 43,259 of record DATBJF010000114.1, on the reverse strand, counting down.
GAGCGCGAACTGGTCCGAGATGGCGCCGATGCGTCCCGTGTGGATGTTGCACGAGAGCGTGATGGCCGAGATGATCGGACCCGACCAGTACGACGTCTGCGAGTTGATCGGCATCGGCAGGATGTGGAGGTTGTGGCTCCCGCGGCAGTCGCCGGCGACCATCGGCGCCGTCGCCCACGGCGACGTGATCTCACCGGGCGCCGGCCAGTCGCCTTGCGCGAAGGCGAGCAGCACTGGATCGTCCTTGCCGCCGTAGGTGAAGCCCTTCTTGGTCTTGATGTTGTGCAGGCGCTCCGCCGAGCAGATGTAGCCGAGCTGGTCCTTCTCGCCGGCGTCGTTACGGGTCCAGATGCGCGCGATCACGAACCGCGACGAGCGCGTGAGGCCCTCGATGTCATAGAGGTCTTCCGGCGCCCGCAGCGTGATGACCTTCTCCTGCAGCCCCTTCGCCAGCTCTTCCATCTTGCCGTCGAGGGCTTTGAGATCGCGCGGATGCGCGCCGGCCTCGATGGCCTGCGCCTTCGTATCGAGGTCGACGATCTCGAAGAGATAGCCGCGCTTCATCTTGGAGGCGGCGATGATCAGGCCGCTGTTGAAGCGCGGCAGCATGTAGGCGCCGGTGGCGAAGTGGTTGAAGGCCATCGGCTCGGTCTTGTCGGCGAACGACACCAGCACGGTCTGCGAGGGATTGTCCTTGCGCACGGGGAACGGCAGCGCCACCGTGGCCGGACCGGCGCCGCGGAGATTGCCCGTGAACGCGTCGGCCACCAGGTCCTGGCCGGGCCCGTAGAGGCCGAGCTCGGCGGCCTTCGCCGCGCCTTCCTGGAGCGCGTCCCACATCAGCTCGTCCACCACCGACATGTCGACGGACTCGGCCATGATGCCGGTGACGGCGCAGTCGTCGCCGGTGTGCGTCACCATCAGCGACGTGAAGATCGGCTCGCCGCGGTAGCCGTTGTTGTCGAGGACGAACTTGGCGATGACCGACTTCACCTCGTCGGCGGCCACCACGTGGCCGCCCACGCCGCCCACGTCCGCCTTGGTGGCCTTGATGAAGCGCCGCACGAGCGCCGGGTTCTTCGTGAACACGTACGACTTGTATGAAAAGATGTTCGGCGAGTTCGTGACGGGAATCTTCTCGGCAACTGTCTGCGGGAGGCCCTCCAGCTCGTTCCGCGATTGGTGATAGGCCTCGAAGGGAACGGGTCGGCCGTCGGACGGTCCGTAGCGGCGTGCGCCCATGGGTGGCCTCCATTACCGGTGTGGAATTCGCTGACGTCCGGAGAATATCGGGGTAGACTTGGGCCGTCAAGCAAGAACTTGAATGCCATGAAATTAATTTCGCAGCCCTCCCGCGAAGTCCGCCAGATGGTGCAGTGCCTGGAGCTCTATTACCGGCAGGGCCGCAGCCAGAAGGACATCGCGACGGCGCTCGGCGTCTCCGCCGCCACCGTGTCGCGCCTGCTGAAGCGCGCGATGGACGAGGGCCTCGTGCGCGTCGAGCTCGACCTGCCACGCACCGAAGATCTGGAGACCGCGCTCGTGCAGACATTCGGGCTGCGCGAGGCGGTCGTCGTCGCCTCCGGCGGCCGCGGTGATCTGCGCGCGGAGCTCGGCGCCGTCGCCGCCGCCTACTTCGAGAAAGTGGCCGAGAACGGCATGAAGGTCGGGCTCTCGTGCGGTCTCACCCTGTACCACACGATCCGCTCCCTGCGCGAGCGGCGGCTGCGCGACCTGACGCTCTATCCGCTGTCCGGCGAGAGCACGCTCAAGCTCGTCGACATTTTCTCGAACACGCTGGTCGGCATGATGGCGGCGAAGTACCGCCCGCACGTGCGCGCCTATGCCCTGCCCGTCCAGCACCTGCTCTCGCTCGGCCAGATCGAGCGCGAGCGGCGGCGGCTCCTGCGCGATCCGGAGATCCGCTCCATCTACGAGGCGGCCCAGGACGTCGACATCGCCATGGCCGGCGTCGGCGTGATCGCCGAGCAGACGCCCGGTTTCTGCTCGCTTGCGGAGTCCTACGGCGTCAGCGTGAAGCGGCTGCGTCAGCTCGGCGTGGTGGGCGAGATCAACTACCAGCCGTTCGACGCCGAGGGGCGCATCGTCGATCGTCCCGAGCTGGCGGCGCTCTCGCGCCGGCTCCTCTCCGTGGAAGGCGATCGCCTGCAGGCGCTGTCGCGCCGCGAGGACCGGACCGTCATCGCCGTCGCCGGCGGCAAGGCGAAGGTGGAGGCGCTGCGCGGCGCGCTGGCCGGCCGCTTCATGAACGTCCTCGTCACCGACGAGGACGCTGCGCTCGGCCTCCTGCGCCGCTGAGCGTCAGCGAGGCGTCGGCGCCGTCGCCTCCTCGAAGCGCCCCATGCGCCGGAACTTCTCGTAGCGCTCGCTCACCAGCTCGTCGGCGGCCTTCGGCCGCAGCGCCCACAGCTGCTCTCTGAGCGCCGTCCGCAGACCGGCGGCGGCGGCCTCCCAATCGCGGTGGGCACCACCGACCGGCTCCGGCACGATGCCGTCGATGATGCCGAGCTGCAGCAGCTCCGGCGCCGTCGTCCGCATGGCCTCGGCCGCGTCGGGCGCCTTGCCGGCGTCGCCCCACAGAATGGCCGCGCAGCCTTCGGGCGAGATGACGGAGTACACCGCGTACTCGAGCATCAGCACGCGGTTGCCCATGCCGATGGCGAGGGCGCCGCCGCTGCCGCCCTCGCCCGTCACGACCACGATGATCGGGACCGGCAGCGAGGCCATTCGCTTGAGATTGCGCGCGATGGCTTCCGCCTGCCCGCGCTCCTCGGCGCCGAGGCCGGGATAGGCGCCCGGCGTGTCGATGAAGGTGATGACCGGCTTTGCGAACTTCGCGGCGAGGTCCATCAGGCGGAGCGCCTTGCGATAGCCCTCGGGGTGCGGCATGCCGAAGTTGCGGGCGATCTTCTCCCGCGTGTCGCGGCCCTTCTGATGGCCGATGACGACGACGGACTGGCTCTCGAAGCGCGCCAGCCCCCCGACGATGGCAGCGTCGTCGCCGTACACGCGGTCGCCGTGGAGCTCGAGGAAATCGTCCAGCAGCAGCTTGCACCAGTCGCGCGTGTGCGGGCGCTTCGGATGCCGCGCGAGCTGCGTGCGCTGCCAGGCGCTGAGGCCCGCGTACGTCCGCTGCCGCAGGCGATCGAGGCGATCCTCGAGCTTGGCGATCTCGTCGGCGCGCGTGGGGTCGTCGAGAGCCACCAGCGCCGCGATCCGCAGCTCCAGCTCGAGCAGCGGCTGCTCGAAGTCCAGCGCGTCAGGCATAGTCGATGCTCAGCGCGGCGGGTCCCAGCAGCGCGTCTACCTTTCCGGTGAGCTCGGTGGTGGCGTCCACGGAGACGCCACGCGAGCGCACGACGACCTCGAGGCCCGGCAGCAGCACGTGCACGAACACCGGCACGCCGCCCGGGTGCTCCTCGCAGAGCTTGCGGAGGGCGGCGAGCTGGGACCCGGGATCGCCGTGGCCGCGCACGCGGATACGGCAGGCGCTCGCCTCGCCGCCGTTGCGCGGCCGCGCGGTGACGGCGCCGAGCGACTGCTCGAGCAGCCGCGCATCCTCGGCGAGCACCACGCGGCCCTTGTCGCCGTCGTCGACGCGGCCGCGCACCACGAGCGGCTCGTGGCCGCGGAGGAACGGCGCCGCCGCCTTGAACGGCTCGGGGAAGACGGTCACCTCCACCGAGCCGGTCATGTCCTCGAGCGTGAGGAACGCCATCCGGTTGCCGCTCTTCGTCGCCGTCTCCTTCAGCGCCACGACGTGGCCGACGAGCGTGACCTTGGCGCCATGGCCCTTGGCGGCGAGGTCGGCGGCGGTAGTCACGCCGAGCGAGTCCACCAGGCCGGCGTACTGCGCGAGCGGATGGCCGGAGACGTAGAAGCCGAGGACTTCCTTCTCGTAGGCGAGCCGCTGGTCCTCCGGCCACTCGTCGAGGACCGGCGCCGCCGGCTCGGCGCGCGTCTGCACGGGCGCCTTGGGGAGCAGGTCATCGAAGAAGGAGGCCTGGCCCTCCGCGCGATCGCGCTGCACGCGCTGGGCCGCCTCGAGGGCCGCGTCGGCCTGGGCGAGCAGGTGCGCACGCGGCAGCCCGAGGGAATCGAACGCGCCCGCCTTGATCAAGCTCTCGATGACGCGCCGGTTGACCAGCCGCAGGTCCACCCGCACGCAGAAGTCGTCCAGCGTCTTGAAGAGGCCGTCCTCCGCACGCGTCCTGAGGATGGACTCCATGGCCGCTTCGCCGACGTTCTTGATGGCGGCCAGCCCGAAGCGGATCGTGTCGCCCGCCACGCTGAACTGCACGGCCGACACGTTGACGTCCGGCGGCGAGACCGTGAGCCCCATCGCGCGGCACTCCTCGATGTACTTCACGATCTTGTCGGTGTCGCCCATTTCCGAGGTGAGCAGGGCGGCCATGAACTCGACCGGGTAGTTCGCTTTGAAGTACGCCGTTTGATAGGCGACCAGCGCGTAGGCCGCCGCGTGCGAGTTGTGCACGGCGATGCCGTTGGCGATGAAGCTGTGCGCGCCCGGCACCTCGAAGTCGTAGGTCGGCTCACGTCCTTCCAGCACGAAGCTCACCGGCGTCGCCCACATCATGGGCGTCCCCGTCGTCTGCTGCGCCTCGCCTCGCCGGCGCGCTTCCACGCGCTGGAAGGCGGCGGTGGTCGCGTCGAGGACCGCCACCGCGTCACCGGGCTTGAGCGCCTCGGCGTTCACCCAGCCGCGGCCGGTGAAGATCGGATGATCCGGCGTGCAGCGGACGTTGAGGCCGTTGTCGAGCGTCAACCGGCCGACCTGCCGCACGCCGCTCGGCCGCACGCGGGCGGCGCGGAAGGGGCCGTCCTTGGTGAGCACCGTGTCGCCATCGCGGATGGCCGTGATCGGCTTGCGCGAGCCGTCGGCCATCTCGACCCACGTGTCGGCGCTGAGGCACTTGTTGAAGCCGTACCCGGCGAACTTCTCCATCAGCTCCCAGACGCGCTCGGCCTTCGCCGCGCCGGTGCCCTTCTCGGCGCAGCCGGCCACGAACTTCTCGCGCTGCCTGGCCATCAGGTCGCGGTCCTTCTTGCCCATGGCGCGGCGGAGCGTGTCGGCCTCGCCCATCGTGAAGCCGGCCATCTCGGAGGCGATCTGCATGATCTGCTCTTGGTAGACCATGATCCCGTACGTCTCCCGCGTGAACTTCTCCATGGCGGGATGCTCGTAGGTGACCTTGGCACGCCCGTGCTTGCGGTTGATGAAGTCCGGGATCAGCTCCATCGGCCCCGGCCGGTAGAGCGACACCATCGCGATGACATCCTCGAGCCGCTCGGGCTTGAGGCCGCGGAGCGCCTCGCGCATCCCGGCCGACTCCAGCTGGAAGACACCGAACGTCTTCGCCTCGGTCAGCAGCGCGTATGCCCTGGCGTCGTCGAGCGGCAGCGCGTCGAAGTCGATGTCGATGCCGCGTGACTCCTTGATCAGCGCGGCCGTGTTTGCGAGCACGGTCAGCGTGCGGAGCCCGAGGAAGTCCATCTTCAGCAGGCCGAGCTTCTCGATGGGACCCATGGCGTAGCCGGTGATGAGCTCCGGGCGCTTGGGATCCTTGTAGAGCGGGATGTAGTCATCGAGCGGCTCGTCGGCGATGACCACGGCGGACGCATGGACGGAGGCGTGGCGCGTGCAGCCTTCGAGCGCGCGAGCGATGTCCCAGAGATCCGCCACGCTCTCCTGGCTCTTCACCATCTCGGCCAGCGGCGGCGACTTCTGGTAGGCGTCATCGAGCGCGATGTTCAGCGGGAAGTTCGGCACCAGCTTGGCGATGCGGTCGACGTCGGCATAGGTCATGCCGAGCACGCGCCCGACGTCGCGGATGGCCGCCTTGGCCCCGAGCGTCCCGAACGTGATGATGTGCGCCACCCGATCGCGCCCGTACTTGTCGGCGACGTAGCGGATCACGGCGTCGCGACGGTCGTCGGCGAAGTCGATGTCCATGTCGGGCATCGAGATCCGCTCGGGGTTCAAGAATCGCTCGAAGAGCAGCCCGTAACGCATCGGATCGACATTCGTGATACCGAGGCAGTAGGCCACCAGCGAACCGGCGGACGAGCCGCGGCCCGGGCCGACCGCGATGCCGTGCTGCCGCGCGTAGTGGATGAAGTCCCACACCACGAGGAAGTAGCCGGCGAAGCCCATCTTCTCGATGACGGCCAGCTCGTGGGCGAGGCGGTTGTCGACGGCGTCGCCCGGATTCGCGCCGTAGCGCCGGCGCAGCCCCTCCCGGGCGAGTTCGCTCAGGTATGTCTCCAGCGTATGGCCATCGGGCACGACGTACTTGGGGAGATGGAACCGGCCGAACTCGAGCGTGAGGTTGCAGCGCTCCGCGACGGCGAGCGTGTTCCGGCATGCCTCCGGGAGATCGGCGAACACGACGGCCATCTCCTCCGCCGACTTCACGTAGAACTCCTGCGTCGAGAACTTCCAGCGTTGAGGGTCGGCCAGCGTCGAGCCGGTCTGGATGCAGAGCAACGCCTCGTGAGCGCGGGCGTGGCCGGCCTCGAGGTAGTGCGAGTCGTTGGTGCCGCAGATCGGCGCGCCGATGGCTTTGGCGATCTTCAGCGTCTCGGCGGTGACCTTCACCTGCTCGTCCATGCCGTGGGCCTGGACTTCCATGAAGTAGTGGTCGCGGCCGAAGACCTCCTGGTACCAGGCGGCCGTGTGGCGCGCCTTCTCGAAGTCCCCGGCCGTCAACGCGCGCGATACCTCGGAGTTCAGACAGCCGGACAGCACGAGCAGGCCGTCGGCGTGCTGGGCGAGCAGCTCGCGGTCGACGCGCGGCTTGTAGTAGAAGCCCTCCAGGTACGCCTTCGAGACCAGCTTGATGAGGTTGCGATAGCCGGCCGCGTCGCGCACCAGCACCGTGAGATGGTTGGCGCCCTCGTAGCCGCCGTCCTGCGAGGCGCGGTCCGTGCGCTTGCCGGGCGCCACGTAGAGCTCACAGCCCAGGATCGGCTTGATGCCCGCCTTCTGGGCGGCGAGATAGAAGTCGATGCCGCCGAAGAGGTTGCCGTGATCCGTCAGCGCGATGGCGGGGAACTTGAGCTCCTTGGCCTTCTTGACGAGCTTCTCGAGCTGCGCGGCCCCGTCGAGCAGGCTGTACTCGGAGTGGACGTGCAGATGGACGAACTCGGCGTGCTGCACGAGCCGGCTACTCGAGCTCGATGGTGGCCGGCGGCTTGTTCGTCACGTCGTAGACGACGGCGTCGACGCGATCCAGCGTCGCCAGGGCCTGCGCGAGGTCCCGGACGACGGGCTCCGGGAGGCGCGCGTATTCGGCGGTCATTCCGTCTCGAGAGTTCACCGGGCGCAGGACGATCGTCTCACGGCCGGGGGCGGCGCCGAGCGGCACCATCCCGACCGGGAACTGCCATATCGAGTCGTAGACGCCGTGCGCCCGCACCACCTTCGTCACCCTGGCATCCGCCTCGCGAAGCAGGGCGATACGCTCGGCCGTCAGCGTCGCGGGCTGGATGGCCAGCGCGTCGAGCCCCCGATCCGGGCGGCGATAGACGACGTCGACCACGCGGTTGATGGTGCGATGCTCGTTCGTGACCCGCCGCGCCAGCACGCCCGCCGCCTCCACGCCCCCCGTCCCCTCGAGCGCGAGGAGATTCGAGTAGCTCCGCTCGTCGCCTTGCACGCCGACCGTGCGCACGGGCACCACGAAGCCGGTGACGCCCGCCGGCAGCGTGATCGAGCTCGGCCGGACGGCCGCGCCGGCATCGGCGCAGACACACCTCACGGCAAGGCCGGGGCCGGGGAACGGATGGCGCCACACCACGTCGTGCGGGAGCCCGAGCTGCTCGCCGAGCAGGCGCACTTCGTCCTTGTAGAACTCGACGAGCGGCTCGATCACCCGGCCGGCCTCGACGAGCGCCTGGATCCGCGGGGCGCGGTTGTGGTGGGTCTTGATCTTCGCCGCGTGCCGGGCGCCGCCCGACTCGATCGTGTCGGGGTAGATGGTGCCCTGTCCCAGCAGCCAGTCGCGCTCGCGCAGTCCGAGCCTGGCGAACTCGTCTTCCTGCACGTCGACGAAGGCGTCGCCGATGATGGCGCGCTTGCGCTCGGGGTTCGTCACGCCGCGCAAGGCGGCGAAGAAGTCCGCGCTGCGATCCGCCACACGGAGGGCATTGCGCCCGATCGCCCGCTCGAGAAAGTGCATCGCGTCCGCGTCGCTCTCGCGCATGAGGCCCGTGTCCACGTACAGGCCGAGGACACGATCCGCGCCGAGCGCCCTGGCGCAGAGGTAGAAGGCCACCGTCGAATCGACGCCGCCGCTGATCAGGAAGAAGACGCGGCGATCACCCACCGTCTTCCGGATGCCGGCCATCAGCTGGTCGAGACGCGCCCGCGGATCCCAGTCGCGGCGGCAGCCGCAGATGTCGCTGACGAACGTGCGCAGGATCTCCAGCCCGTGCTCGGTGTGCACGACTTCGGGATGGAACTGGAGCCCGAACAGCCGACGGGCACGGTCCTCCATCGCGGCCACCTTGCAGTCGTCGGTCTCACCGACGATGGAGAACCCCGGCGGAATGTCGACGACGGTGTCGCCGTGGCTCATCCAGACTCTCAGCTCTCGCACCGGGACCCCGCGGAACAACAGGCCATCGCCCGCATGGAGCGAGCTGTGGCCGTACTCCTTCGTCACTCCCGGCTCCACGCGGCCCTCGAGGTCTCGCGCGAGTAGCTGGTGCCCGTAGCAGATGCCGAGAATCGGCACGCCAAGGCGGTAGATCCCCGGGTCGACAGACGGGCTCGTCGGCTCCACCACGCTCGCCGGGCCTCCGGAGATGACGATGCCGCGTGCCGCGGCCAGCCGGGCGGCGGGCGTGTCGACGTCCGCGACGGTCGCGTGGATGCCGAGCTCGCGGATCCGCCGGGCGATAAGGTGGCAGTACTGGCCACCGGCATTGAGGACGACGATCTGGCTCACGGCGCCCGCGGCCTTTACCGCGGCCGCCCCAGCTTCTGGGCCTGCTGGAAAACCTTGCCCTCCGTCTTGATCGTCGGGGCGATGATGAGCTCCGTCTGCTGCAGCTCGCGGATCGACTGGGCCCCCACGGAGCCCATGCAGGTTCGAATGGCGCCCACCAGGTTCAGCGTGCCGTCCTCGGTGAACGCAGGGCCGAAGAGAATCTGCTCCAGCGAGCCGGCGATGCCGACGCGAATCCGCGTACCGCGCGGCAGGTTCGCGTGCGGCGTGGCCATGCCCCAGTGATAGCCCTTCCCCGGCGCCTCGTTGGCGCGCGCGAAGGCCGAGCCGATCATCACGGCATCGGCGCCCGACGCGAGCGCCTTGCACACGTCGCCGCCGGTCGTCATGCCGCCGTCCGTGATGATCGGGATATACCGTCCGGTCTTCTTGTAGTGGAAATCGCGCGCGGCCGCGGCGTCGGCGGTGGCGGTCACCTGCGGCACACCGAGTCCGAGCACCTCACGGCTGGTGCACGCGGCGCCCGGCCCCACCCCGATGAGCAGCGCGTCGGCGCCGACCTCCATCAGCTCGAGGCACGCCTCGTAGGTGACGACGTTGCCGATCACGAGCGGTATGGCGAGCTGCCTTTTGAGCTTGCGGAGGTCGACCGGCGTGTACTCGGTGGCGACGTGGCGCGCGGTGGTGACCGTCGACTGCACGACGAAGATGTCGGCGCCGGCCTCCTGCGCGATCTGACCGAACCGCTCGGCCCGCTGCGGGATCGACGAGACGACGGCGGGACCGCCGCCCTTCTTGATCTCGCGGATGCGCTGATGGATCAACTCTTCCTTGATGGGCTCGCTGTAGATGGACTGGATGATCTTCGTGGCTTCGTCCTGGCTCGCCGAGACGATGCGCTCCAGGACGTCCTCGGGGTTCCGGTAGCGCGAGAAGATGCCTTCCAGGTTCAGGACGGCGAGCCCGCCGTGCTTGCCCATCTCGATGGCGAGCCGGGGCCCGACCACGCCGTCCATGGCGGCCGCGATGATCGGCAGCGAGTACCGATGGCCGCAGAGCTCCCAGGAGATATCGACTTCGTTGGGGTTGACGGTCAGGGCGCCGGGCACGAGCGCGATGTCATCGAAACCGTACGCGACCCTTGCCTTCCGGCCTCGCCCCACCCACATACCCATCGATTCGCCCCTCCTCAGGACCGCCCGTCGGTACGGTGCTCGATGCTAAATATAGGGATCGCCCGCCCACCCAGCCACTAGATTTGGTGCAGTATAGCGATGAGCACGCGAAGCGTCAAGGCACACGCCGCGCGTACAGGAGCCGTAACCCCTCGAGGCCGAGATCCACGTTGATGTGGTCGATCGAGCGCGCCGCCTCGGCGATCAGCGTCGCGTACCCGCCGGTCCCGATGACCTGCGCGTGCCCCGCCATCTCGGCCTTCATGCGAGCGACCAGGCCGTCGACGAGCCCGGCGTAGCCGTAGACCACGCCCGACTGCATGTTGGTGACGGTGTTGCGGCCGATCGCCTCCTTGGGCCGCACGAACTCCACCCGGTAGAGCCGGGCGGCGCGGGCCACGAGCGCCTCGGTGGCGGTCGCGATGCCGGGGGCGATGGCGCCGCCGATGAACGCGCCGGAGGCGTTGACGCAGTCGAACGTGGTCGCGGTGCCGAGATCGACGACGATCAGCGGCGGGCCGTAGATCGCGGCCGCCGCCACCGACTTCGTGATGCGATCGGCGCCGACCTCGCGGGGGTTGTCGACCTCGAGCGGCATCGGCGTATTCAGGCCGGGCTCGACGGAGTACGGCGTCAGGCCGAAGTATTTCTCGCACATCAGCTCGAGCGTCTGCTGCACGGGCGGGACCACGTTGGAGATCGCGATACCGCGAATGCCGCGGGGATCGACGCCGCGCGTGCGGAACAGCGTCTCGATGAACAGCCCGTACTCGTCGGCCGTCTGCTCCCGCCGGCTGGTCAGGCGCCACGACACCAGCAGCCGGTCGCCGTCGTAGACGCCGATCTTGGTGTTGGTGTTTCCGACCTCAAGGACGAGCAGCATGCTCCGGTTCCTCGAGGACTTCGCCGGCGAGCACGCGATGACGGCGGCCACCGCCCTCGAGCACGAGCGCCCCGTCCGGGTCGAGGTCGACGGCGACACCGCTGACGCCGTCGATGCTCACGCGCCGTCCGATCGTGTCGGCCAGCGCGAGCCAGCGGGCGCGCACCGGCGCCATCCCCTCGCCCTCCAGCCGCCCCCGCCAGGCGTCGAAGGCTTCGAGCAGCACTTCCAGCATCGTGTCCCGGGCGACGCTCCGCCCGGTCTCGATGGCGACGGACGTGGCGCGCGGCGCCAGCGCGGCCGGAAACGCGCGCTGTGCCAGGTTGATCCCGACTCCGACGGCCACCACGGCGGCCGGCGTGGCGCCCACCAGGCGGCTCTCGAGCAGGATGCCGGCGATCTTGCGCCCGGCGATCAGCACGTCGTTGGGCCACTTGAGACGCGCGGCCAGGGCCGCCGTCCGGGCGAGCGCCTCGGCCACCGCCACGGCGGCCACCAGCGAGTAGGCCGGCCACTGCGCGAGCGTCAGCCGCGGGCGGATGAGGATGGTGGCCAGCAGACTCTGTCCCGGCGGCGCCTCCCACGCGCGGCCGCGGCGGCCGCGGCCGGACGCCTGGTAATCGGCGACCACGACGGTGCGATCCTCGGCTCCCTCGGCGGCGAGCGCGAAGGCCGTCGTCTGCGTCGAGTCCACGCGCTCCAGATGAACGAGGCGGCTCATCCGACCCAGCTCAGGCTGGCGACGAGCTTCTCGCGCAGGGCTTCCTGTTGGGCCACCTTCTCACGCTCCTTGTCGACGATCTCTGCCGGCGCGCGCTCGGCGAACTCGGGTCGGGAGAGCTTCGCCCGCCCGAAGGCGATGGCTTCGTCGGCGCGCTTGATCTCCTTTTCGAGCCGCTGCCGCTCCGCGCTCAGGTCCACCACGCCCTCGAGGGCAACGTAAACTTCCAGGTCGCCCAGTACCCCGAGCGCCGAGCTGCGCGGCCGGCTCGCCTGGGGGTCGACGGTCACCACGGCCCGCGCGAGGGTCTGGATCAGCGGGGCGTGCGCGCGCACGAGGGCCGCCGGCGCATCAGGGCCGGGTTTCACGATGACCGTGAGCGTCACTCCCGGCGCCACCCGCATCTCGCCGCGGATGTTCCGGACCGCCGTGACCACGCCCATGACGACGGCCATCTCGCGCTCGGCCCGCGCGTCGGCGCGCCGGCGGACGACCTTCGGGTATGGCGCGATCATGATCGAGTCGCCCTCGTGCGGCAGGCGCTGCCAGATCTCCTCGGTGATGAACGGCATGAACGGGTGCAGCAGCCGCAGGGTCCCCTCGAGCGTCGTGACGAGCGCGTGCTGCGTCGCCAGCTTTCGGGCCGGGTCGTCCGCACGGTAGAGATCGAGCTTCGCGATCTCGAGGTACCAGTCGCAGAGCTCGCCCCAGACGAACTGATAGATCGCGCCGGCGGCGTCGTTGAAGCGATAGGCCCTGAGATGGGCGCGCACGGCGCCGATGGTCGCCTGCAGCCGGCTTTCGATCCAGCGTGCGGCCAGGTCGGGCTTCGTCTTCCGGGCGGCGGCCGCCTCGTAGCCGTCGAGATTGGAGAGCACGAGCCGGGCGGCGTTCCAGAGCTTGTTGGCGAAGTTGCGATAGCCTTCCACGCGCTCGTCGCTGAGCCGGATGTCGCGCCCCTGGGCGGCCAGCGCGACGAGGGTGAACCGGAAGGCGTCCGTGCCGTACTTCGTCATCAGCTCCAGCGGGTCGACGACGTTGCCCTTGGACTTCGACATCTTCTGCCCCTCGGCGTCGCGCACGAGGGCGTGGATGTAGACGTCGTGGAACGGCACCGCCTTCATGACGTAGAGGCCGAACATCGCCATCCGCGCCACCCAGAAGAAGATGATGTCGAAGCTCGTCACCAGCAGCGACGTCGGGTAGAACGTGCGCAGCTCCCGCGTGTCGTCGGGCCAGCCCAGCGTCGAGAACGGCCAGAGGCCCGACGAGAACCACGTGTCGAGCACGTCGGGGTCGCGCCGCACGGCGCCCCCACAGTCCGGGCAGCTCGTGAGGTCGGTGCGCGAGACGTGGATCCCGCCGTCGCGCTCGCAGTACCACGCGGGAATTTGGTGGCCCCACCACAGCTGCCGCGAGATGGGCCACGGCCGGATGTTCTCCATCCAGTGGTAGTAGGTCTTCGTCCAGCCGCGCGGAACGATCTTGATCTTGCCCGCGCGCACGGCCTTGATCGCCTCCTGGGCCAGCGGCTTCACGTTCACGTACCACTGCTTGGAGACGAGCGGCTCCACGACGGTCTTGCAGCGATAGCAGAGACCGACGGCGTGACGGTAGGGCTCGATGCGGTCGATCAATCCGAGCGCCTGCATGTCCTCGACGATCCGCTTGCGCGCCTCGAAGCGGTCCAGGCCGGCGTACTTGCCGGCGGCCGCCGTCATCCGGCCGTCGAAGCCGATCACCGTCTTGATGGGAAGCTTGTGCCGGCGGCCGATCTCGAAGTCGGTGGGATCGTGGCCCGGGGTCACCTTGATCACGCCGGTGCCGAACTTGGGGTCCACGGCCTCGTCGGCGACCACGCGCACGGACACCGTGCCGTCCACGGACGGAATCTCGAGCGTCCGGCCGACGTACTGCTTGTATCGCTTGTCCCTGGGGTGCACGGCGAGGCCGGTGTCGCCGAGCTTCGTCTCCGGACGCACGGTCCCGAGCGTGAGGGGGCCGTACTTGATGTAGACGAACTCCGCGTCACGCTCCTCGCGGTCCACCTCGAGGTCGGACAGCACCGTCTCGCAGCGCGGGCACCAGTTGACGATGTAGTCGTCGCGGTAGATCAGCTTCTCGTCCCAGAGCCGGACGAACACCTCGCGCACGGCGCGCGAGAGTCCCTCGTCCATGGTGAAGCGCAGGCGCGACCAGTCGCACGAGGCGCCGAGACGCTTGAGCTGCCGTATGATCGTGCCGCCCGACTCCTCCTTCCATCGCCACACGCGACGTACGAATTCCTCTCGCCCCAGGTCCTCCTTCCGCTTGCCTTCCGCGGCGAGCTGGCGCTCCACGACCACCTGCGTCGCGATGCCGGCATGATCGATGCCCGGCTGCCAGAGCGTGTTGAAGCCGTCCATCCGCTTCATGCGGACCATCACGTCCTGCAGCGTGTTGTTCAGGCCGTGGCCGATGTGGAGCGATCCGGTGACGTTCGGCGGCGGGATGACGATCGAGTACGGCCTCTTCGGCGAGGCCGGGTCGGCCTTGAAGTAGCCGCGCTCCTCCCAGATCGGATACCACCGCGCTTCGACGGCGGCAGGCTCGTAACGATCGGAGATCGCGGGCGGGTCGGTCTGCTGCTCCCTCATTCGGAGCGCTCATTGTAGCGGGTGCCGCGCGTCCGGTTCAATCCGTGGGTGGCCTGGCCGAGGCGGTTTCCGGCGGCGTACGCGTCACGGCGACACCACGGTGGCCCCCGTGAGCCGCCAGCGCGGGCCCGCGCGACGGAACGTGAGGCTCCACGGCTGACGCTCCGGCCCGGTGGCGGCGATGGAAACGGACTCGCGCGCGCCGTCGGTCGCGTCGCACGCCGGCTCGGCGCTGAGGGCGGGCAGCCGCACGCGAAGGTCGCGGTCGGGGACGACGGTGGCGAGCGCCGTGTCGTCGCCGGCCGCCAGGGCCGCGAAGAGCCCGCTCACGGTCGCGTGGAGGTCACGATGCCACGCGTTGTGCTGCTGCCGGCCGATGCGCGTGACGAGGCCCGGCCCGGGCGTGATGCGGTACACGTCCTCTTGCTCGGTCTGCCCCTCGCAGCCCGGGATCCAGCCGGGGTAGTGCAGCTCGTAGCGCAGACGGATGTCGGGCGGCCGCACCGCGTACGACCTCGCGTACAGGCCATCGGGAAACAGCGTGGCCGTCGTCCATGCGATGCGCACGCTGTCGGCGTGGGCGCGCACCAGGTCGATCCGCAGCTCGCGGGTGCCCCGGCCCGACGGCGTCCCCTCCCAGGCCGCGATGAACTGCGGGCCGTCGGCGCCGGCGGGCAGCGTGTGGACGGTTGGCCGGCCGTCACGGTACATGGTCGCCAGGAGCGCCGATTCCTCGCGGAGCGCGCCGTACACGCGCACGCTGTTGCCGGCGGGGCCGTCGGTCAGGCGGAAGGCGCCCACGAGGAGACGCCCGACACGCGCCAGCCTGATGTGGGCGCCGCCCCACGCGTCGCCGAAGCCGTCGAGACGGTCCTGGAGGAACTCGAGCGAGGCGAAGACGCCCCCGGACGTGAGGCTCTCGACGATCTCCTCGTCGAGCAGCGCGTAGATGTCGCGGTAGGCCTCGGCGGGATTCTCGGGATCGACCAGCTCGGCGAGGCCGAGCCGGGTTCGAGCCAGCTCACGGAACCGATCGAGCCGGTCGGGCGCCGCGCGCCCGGCGGCGACCGCGCACGAGCCCGCGAGCAAGAGCATGACGAGGGTGGCGGCCCGCGCCCGACGCGTCACGCCGCTATGGTACAACAGACGCGTGAAGGTGCGAGCGGTCCCTGTCATCGACCGCTACCTGGTCAAGGAGCTGGTCTCCCCCTTCTTCTTCGGCGGCGCGCTCTTCACCTTCTTCCTCGTCATCGACCGCATCTACCACCTCACCGAGCTGGTCATCACCAAGGGCGTGCCCTTCTACCTGGTCGTGCAGCTGCTCGTCTACATGCTGCCCTCGTTCCTCGCCCACACGCTGCCGATGGCCCTCCTGGTGGCGGTGCTGCTCGCCGGAGGGCGCATGGCCGGCGACCTCGAGATCATCGCCTTCAAGGCGGCCGGCGTCAGTCCCATGCGGCTGTTCCGGCCGATCGCGGCGGCGGCGGTCTTCGTGGCCGGGCTGACGGGGCTCCTGACGCTCGTCGTGAACCCCATCGCCAACGAGGAGTTCCAGCGGCAGCTCTTCCGCATCTTCCAGTCGCGCGCGCTGAGCGGGCTGCAGGAGCGCGTATTCAACGGCACCTTCGGCGACGTCATCATCTACGTCGAGGACGTCAGCGCCTCCCAGGTGGCGTTGCGCGGCGTGCTCGTCTCCGACGAGCGCGATCCGAAGATCTCCCGCATCATCACCGCGCGCGAGGGCCGGCTGCTCAGCGACGAGGCCAACCGCCGCCTGACCCTGCGCCTCATCAACGGCGCCGTGAACGAGGCGGACGTGGCGCCCGCGACCACGGAGGCCACGCCGGGGTCGACGGGCGGCGCCGCCGGTCCCGCGCGCTACCGCTACACGAACTTCAGCATCTACGACATGAGCCTGTCGGTGGAGTCGCCGCTCCGGGGCTCTCAGCGCGGCGACAAGCCCGAGCGCGACATGTCCGTGCCGGCGCTGCGCGCCCGCATCGCCGAGCTGAAGGACGAGCCGCAGGCGCGCGCGGTCTTCCAGGTCGAGCTGCACAAGCGGTTCGCGTTTCCGGCGGCGGCGCTGGTCTTCGCGCTGGTCGCCTTCCCGCTGGCCGTGCGGTCGCATCGCGGTGGCCGCTCGGTCGCGCTCACCGCCAGCCTGGTCATCCTGGTCGCCTACTACCTGGTGCTCACCGTGCTGGAAGGGATGGCGCTGCGGCATCGGCTGCCGGCGGCGGTGGCGATCTGGGCGCCCAACGTCGGCTTCGGCGTCATCGGGGTCGCGCTGCTCCTGACCACCGTCCGCGAGTGGACGCTGCCATCGCTGACGTTCGTGTGGCGCGCGCTCCAGGGCATCGACCGCCGCCTGCCACGGCGCGAGGTCGTCGCCGACCCCCGCGGGGTCGCGTCCGGGCGCGACTCGACGCACATCCTCGACCGCTACCTGGTGCGCGAGTTCCTGGTGTTCGTCGGCATCGGCCTGGCCGTGGCCGCCGCGCTCTTCGTCGTGATCGACCTGCTCCAGACGCTCGACCGCTACCTGCGCGTCAAGCCGCCGCTCATCTACATCGTCGAGCACTTCGTCTACCGGCTGCCGGCCGCGCTCCACGACGGGCTTCCGGTGGTGATGCTGGTGGCCACGATCTTCCTGTTCCTGGCCCTCAGCCGCTATCACGAGTTCACGGCCATGAAGGCGGCCGGGATCAGCCTCTATCGCGTGAGCGCGCCGATCCTCTTGATGGGCTTGAGCGTGGCCGTGAGCGCGGGGCTGTTCCAGGAGCTGTTCCTGCCGCGACTCAACGAGCTCGGCGAGGAAGTCGATCGCGTGAAGATCCGCGGCCAGCTGCCCCGGCATCTGCAATCGCGGCAGCGCCTCTGGCTGCGCAGCGCCGACACGCGCTTCTTCCGCGTGGAGCTGCTGAACCCGACCACGCACGACCTGTACGGCGTGACCGTGCTGGAGGTGGACAAGCAGTTCCGCCTGCTGAGCCGGCTCGACGCCCGCCGCGCCCACTGGACCCCCGACGGCTGGGAGCTGACGGACGGCGCCATCAGGGAGATCGTCGGCCTCAGCAACGTCGAGACGATGCCGTTCGGCACGACGTCGCTCAGCATGCAGGAGGACATCGAGGAGTTCACGCGGATCCACAAGCCGATCGCGTCGATGAGCTACTGGGAGCTGCGCGACTACGTCACCAGGCTGGAGGCGGCCGGCTTCCAGGTGAAGAAGTACCTGGTCGAGCTCTACTCGAAGCTGTCGTTCCCGCTGGTGAACGTCGTGATGGTGCTGGTGGCGATTCCGTTCGCGCTGCAGGCGCCGCGCGGCGGACGACTCTTCGGGATCGGCCTCGCCATCGCCATCATGGCCGCCTACCTCGTCGTCCACTACGTCGCGCTGGCGTTCGCCCGCGCCGACCTGCTGCCCCCGCTGATCGCCGCCTGGACCGCCAACGTGATCTTCCTCGGCATCGGCACGTCGCTGTTCCTGCGGGCAAGGACCTGACGGGCGTCTACTTCACCAACCGGCGGAGCGTTTCCTCGAGGCGCTTCTGCTCGGCGCCATACGCCGCCCAGTCGCCGCGCCGCAGCGCCTCCTGCGAGCGCGTCCACGCCTCCCAGGCCGCTCGGGCGTCCGCGGTATCGACGGTCGGCGGAGCGCCGGGCCGCCCGGCCGGGGCGGGCGCCGGCGTCGCCGCCGTCGGCGCCACGCGCCCGCCGAAGATCCGCGACAGCGAGTGCTCGAGCGTGGGCTCCATGGCGATCTGGTTGCCGTAGGCGACGATGACCCGGCGAAGCTCCGGCAGCGCTCCCTGCTCGGCCGCCGCCAGATAGAGCGGCTGCACGTAGACGAGCGAGCGATCGATCGGGATGGCCAGCAGCGAGCCGCGGATGACGGTGGAGCCGCGCTGGTTCCAGAGCGCGAGCTGCTGGGCGATGACGGGATCCTGGTCGATCCGCGCGTCGATCTGGCGCGGCCCGTACACGAGCTTCTGCTTGGGGAAGTTGTAGACGATCAGGCGGCCGTAGTTGGCGGGATCCGAACGCGCCGCCATCCAGGCGATCATGTTGTCGCGCCGCGCCGGGTTGAAGAGCGTCAGCAGGATGAACTCCTCCTTCTGCTCTCCGGGCAGCCGCATGATCGTGAAGTACGGCTCCATCTCCCGGTCCCGGCCTTCGATGGTCCGGCGGGGGATCGCCCACAGGTCTTCCTTGTTGTAGAAGACCTGAGGATCCTCCATGTGGTAGGTCGCGTACTTGCGCGCCTGGATGGCGAACAGGTCCTCGGGGTACCGGACGTGGCTCCGCAGGTCGGCCGGCATCTGGTCGAGCGGCTTCAGCAGTCCGGGGAAGGCGCGCGCGTACACGCGCACGATCGGGTCGCCGGCGTCGGCGACGTAGTAGGTCATGGTGCCGTCGTAGGCGTCGACGGTGACCTTGACCGAGTTGCGGACGTAGTTGCCGATCCCGCGCACGGGATCCGAGTAGGGATAGCGGTCCGTGCTCGTGTAGCCGTCGACAATCCACACGAGCCGGCCCTGATCGGTCACCACCATGTACGGGTCGCGGTCGAAGCGGAAGAACGGCGTCACCTGCTGCGTGCGCTGGTTCACCGTGCGATGGATCATGATGCGGCTCTCGGCGGTGAGGTCGTCCGAGAGGACGATCTTGGGCTCCCCGAACCGCGCCGCGAACACCAGCCGCCGGGCCAGCGAGCCGACCGAGATGCCACCGCTGCCGCGGTAGGTGCTGTAGACGTTCTGGTCGCCGGCCGGGTAGTCGAGCTCCTGAGAGCGCGTGCGGACCAGCACGTACTCGTTGGACGTCTCGCCGTAGTAGATCTCCGGCCGCGTGATCTTCGGGAAGCCATCGTCGGCGCGCGGCGGGATATCCTTCACGAAGAACTCCGGCAATCCCTCCGGCGTGACACGGTTCACGGGGCTGACGACCAGGCCGTAACCGTGCGTGTACGTGAGGTGCTCGTTGATCCAGTTGCGGCCACCCTGCAGGTGCTGGTACGAGAGTTCGCGCGGCGACAGCATCAGCTGCCGGTACTCGCCGTCGACGACGTAGCGGTCGTTGTCGACGTCGACGAACTTGTAGTAGGTGCGGATCTCCTGCAGCTGCGCGTAGGTGCGCAACAGCGGGCGGTAGTCCCACAGCCGGATGTTCTTGATCGTGAGCTCGTTCCGCTCGATCGCCCGCGCGTCGAGGTTCTCGTCGGCCGGGAACTCCTGCTCCTCGATGCGGTCGAGGCCGTACGCCTGGCGCGTCATGCGGATGTTGGCCTGGATGTACGGGCGCTCGGCGGCCAGCTCGTTGGGCGCCACGCGAAAGCGCTGGAGCAGCGCGGGGTAGACGCCGAGCCCCACCACCCAGACGATGGCGAGGGCGCCGAGGGCGCCGGCCACGAAGCGCAGTCCCGGGCGGCCGATCTGGACCACGCAGGCGACCGCCGCCAGCGCGCAGAGCACGGCCAGCGTCTTGAGCATCGGCAGCGTGGCGTTGACGTCCGTATACGAGGCCCCGAACACGATGCCACGCGCCGAGAAGACGATCTCGTACTGATCCAGCCAGAAGCCTACGGCCTTGAGGCCGAGCAGCAGCGCGCCGAGGACGAGCAGGTGCGTCCGCGCGCCGGCGGCCAGGCGCGGGCCGCGCGTGGTGAGCACCAGGCTGCGCTGGAGCACGTACACGGCCAGGGTCAGGACGGCGGTGGCCGCGATGAGCGCCAGCGCCCAGCCGTGGAGCAGGCGCCAGAACGGCAGCAAGAAGACGAAGACCGAGAGGTCGTATCCGAACACCGGATCCTTCGTGTCGAAGGCGGTGGCGTTGGCGTAGCCGAGCACGGTCTCCCAGGCGGCGCTCGCCCGCAGGCCGGAGACGATCGAGATCAGGGCCAGCACGATGGGCAGGAACCGTCGGATCAGCGGCTCGATGACCACGCGCCCCGGCAGCCCGAGCTGGTCCTCCAGCTCCCAGATCACGTCGGGCGCGGCCGTGCGAGCGGCCAGGGTCAGGTTCGCCCACAGGAAGAGCGCGACCACCAGCGCCACGGCCGCGAAGAGGCTGCCGCGCAGGGACAGCGTGGTGGTGAAGACCTGGGTGTAGCCGACCTCCTGGAACCACAGCCAGTCGGTGTAGAGCGGGATGAGCTGACCCAGCAGCCCGAGCGCCAGGAAGGCGACGACCACGAAGGCGAGCGGCTGGGGGCGACTCATCCGGCGCGTGCGGCTCTCGCTACGTGCCGTGGCGCCAGGAGGCGAGATACGCCTCCTGCTCGCGCGTGAGGACGTCGATCTCGACGCCCATCGAGGCGAGCTTGAGCCGCGCGATCTCGAGGTCGATCTCCCGCGGCACGACGTACACCTTGCGTTCGAGCGTCCGGCCTCTCTTCGCCATGAACTCCGCGGACAGCGCCTGGTTCGCGAAGCTCATGTCCATGACGGCCGCCGGATGTCCCTCGGCCGACGCCAGATTGATCAGCCGTCCCTCCCCGAGGACGAACACGCGCCGGCCGCCGCCGAGCGCGAATTCCTCGACGAACGGGCGCACTTCCTTGCGCGACTGCGCCATGGTCGCGAGGGCCTCGAGGTCGATCTCGACGTTGAAGTGGCCGGAGTTGCACACGATCGCGCCGTCCTTCAGCCGCGCGAAGTGCTCCTTGCGGATCACCGACTTGTTGCCGGTCACGGTCACGAAGACGTCGCCGACCTCCGCCGCCCTCGCCATGGGCGCCACCTGGAAGCCGTCCATGACGGCCTCGAGCGCACGCATCGGCTCGACCTCGGTGACGATCACGTGCGCGCCCATGCCCTTGGCGCGCGTCGCCACGCCGCGCCCGCACATGCCATAGCCGGCCACCACCACCGTCTTGCCGGCAAGCAGCACGTTGGTGGCGCGGAGGATGCCGTCGATGGTCGACTGGCCGGTGCCGTACCGGTTGTCGAACAGGTGCTTGGTATCGGCGTCGTTCACCGCGATGACGGGGAACGCGAGCACGCCTTCCTTCTCCATGGCGCGCAGGCGGATCACCCCGGTCGTCGTCTCCTCGGTGCCGCCGATGACCTCGCCGACGAGGTCGCGGCCGAGGTTCGTCTCGCCGTGGAGCTGCGAGATCAGGTCGGCGCCGTCGTCCATGGTGACCTGCGGCCGGATCTTCAGCACGGACTCGAGGTGCTTGTAGTAGGTCTTGTTGTCCTCGCCCTTGTGGGCGAAGACCGGAATGTCGTACTCCTTCACCAGCGCCGCCGCCGTGTCGTCCTGCGTCGACAGCGGATTGGACGCGCACAGCGCCAGCTGCGCGCCGCCGGCCTTCAGGGTCAGCATCAGCACCGCCGTCTCCGTCGTGACGTGCAGGCACGCCCCGAGCCGCAGGCCCTTCAGCGGTTGCTCCTTCGCGAACCGCTCCCGCACCTGCCGCAGCACCGGCATCGACAGCTCCGCCCACTCGATCTTCCTCCGCCCCTCCGCCGCCAGCGACAAATTCTTGACGTCGTGCTCAACCATTCCGCGCGTCATCCTTTCCGTTCATCGACCGCTCACCGCGGGGTACTTGCCGCTTTCGAGCGGCGGCTCCGCCGCCGCCATCGATGCTCTGGGGGGAGGCATCGGAGGGGGCCACCGAGGCCCCCCTCCGAACGCTCGGAAGGGGGCAACGCCCCCCTCCGAGTTAAATGTCGTCTTTCAGCTCTCTCGCCCGATCGGTCCGCTCCCACGTGAACTCGGGCTCCGAGCGGCCGAAGTGTCCGTACGCCGCCGTCTTCCGATAGATCGGGCGCCGCAGGTTCAAGTGCTTGATGATCCCCGCCGGCGTGAAGTCGAAGTGCCGTCGCACGAGCGCCTCCAGCCGCGTGTTCGGGGCCTTCCCGGTGCCGAAGGTCTCGATCATGATCGAGACGGGATCGGCGACGCCGATGGCGTAGGCCACCTGCACCTGGGCGCGATCGGCGAGGCCGGCGGCCACGAGGTTCTTGGCGACGTAGCGGGCCATGTAGCAGGCGGAGCGGTCCACCTTCGTCGGATCCTTTCCCGAGAACGCGCCGCCGCCGTGCGGGCACGAGCCGCCGTAGGTGTCGACGATGATCTTGCGGCCGGTGAGGCCGGTGTCACCCATGGGACCACCGGTCACGAACCGTCCCGTCGGATTGATGTGGAAGGTACACCTCTTGACGTCGATCAGCTCGGCGGGGACGGTCGGCAGGATCACCTGCTCGACGACATCCTGCCGGATGCGGTCGTTGCTCACGTCCGGGCTGTGCTGGGTGGAGATGACGACCGTCTCCACGGAGACCGGCTTGCCGTCGGCGTACTTCACGGTGACCTGGGACTTGCCGTCGGGGCGGAGGTAGTCGAGCGCCCCCGACTTCCGGCGCTCGGTGAGGCGCATGACCAGCTTGTGGGCCAGCATGATCGGCAGCGGCATCAGCTCCGGCGTCTCCGTGCAGGCATAGCCGAACATCAGCCCCTGGTCGCCGGCGCCGAGGTTGTCGACGCCCATCGCGATGTCCGACGACTGCTCGTCGATGGCGGCGATGACGCCGCACGTCTCGTAGTCGAAGCCGTACTTCGCGCGCGTGTAGCCGACGCTCTTGATGGTCTCGCGCGCCACGCGCGGGATGTCGACGTAGCAGTTGGTCGTGATCTCGCCGGCCACCACGACGAGGCCCGTGGTGAGCAGCGTCTCGCACGCCACGCGTCCCGTGGGATCCTGTCCGATGATCGCATCCAGCACCGCGTCGGAGATCTGATCGGCGATCTTGTCCGGGTGACCCTCGGTCACCGACTCCGACGTGAACAGGTACTCATCACGCGCCATCGGCTACCCTCCGCTTCTCGGCATGATCTCGGGCCACGGCGTCGCCCGGTGGTAAGACGCGCCACTGTAGCATGGTCCGTCCGACGCTCTCAAGGAGGCGCGGCGCCTCGCATGCGCCGCTTCATCTCGTCGAGCAGCGGAACGCTCCACGGATCTCGCTCGCGCAGGATGGCGAGGTAGTAGCTCGTCCACTGCCCGAGATACGTCAGCGTCAGCAGGCGGGCCAGTCGCCCCTGCCCGCGGCTCCAGGCCTCGCTGACACCTCCTGCCGACGGCCCGACGAGGTCGTGCAGGACGCGGAAGCGGCGGGCGATCTCCGGCGACTCGCCAGGGTCGCGCAGCAGGATCACGTGCATGTCCTTGGCGCCCGTCGAGCGCCACGCCTCGATCTCGTTGTGGTTCATCTCGGGCAGCGCGCCGGCCAGCGCGAACGTCTTGGCGTTTTCCTCGATGTCCGTCTTCCAGCGATAGGCGATGGAGCCGGTGGCCGGCCCGCCGTAGACGGCGGGCATCCGGTCGGCGATCGCCAGCGCCAGGCGCTTGGCCTCGTTGCTCCCCGCCGGCCGCTCGGGGACGAGCTCGCGCGCGAACGCTTCCAGCATGATCAGCGCTTCCTCGATCTCCTCGGCCGGCGCCACGTCCACGCCGCAGGCGGCCAGGAGCGGCAAGGCCGGAAAGAAGAGGTAGCCGAGGGCCATGCGCGGCATCAGACCCGACGGCAACGTCACGCGCGACTGGCGCGTCGCGAGTGCGCGCTGCGCGAGCGCGCCGCCCGAGGTGACGGCGACCACCGGCACCTTGCGCGCCACCGCCACGTCGAAGGCGGACAGCACCTCCGCCGTCTCGCCCGAGTACGAAGAGGCGATGACGACGGCGTGGGGGCCGGCCAGCGCCGGCAGGCCGTAGCCCCGGTGGACGACGATCGGGACGTCGACGGTCTCCGCGGCGTAGACGGCGAGCAGGTCTCCGCCGGCCGCCGAGCCGCCCATGCCCGCGACGAGGACCACGCGCGGGCGCTCCACGCGCAGCGGCGGCTCGGCGACGAGCGTGCATGCCCGTCGGCACTGGCCGGGGAACTCGGCGAGGACCCTGCGCGCCCCGTGCGGGTCCAGGCGCGCGAGCGTGGCGGCGTCGTCGAGCGCTGTCATGCTCCGCTCACCGTCACCGCCGTCCACAGCTCCGCCGGCCCCGTCTCGAGCGGCCAGGTCAGCAGGAGCGCAAGGCCCTGATAGATCCGCTCGAACCCGGCTTCGGAGACGGACACGGTCTCCACCGGTCCCCAGGCGAGCGACGCGCCCGGCCTCCACGTCAGCTGCGCGCGCGCGCCGATCCATTCGTCGACGAGCGTCACCGTGGCGAGGCCGTCGACGCGCCCGGTGCTGGCGAGCGAGGGGCGGTCGGGCAGCGTGAGATACCGGCCGGGCGCATCACCGGCGGTGAGCGCGAGGTTCCACTGCACCGCCCAGCGCGCCGGCGCCGGCGTTGCAACGCGGTAATCCGCGCGGAGGGCGGCACCGGCGACGGAAAGCCGCTTGCTGAATCCGGCCGGCCCGCCGTTGTCGGAGCGGAGCGTCAGCACGGCGCCGCCGTCGCCGCGCTCGAGGCTGTGCGCGAGCCGGACACCGCCGAGGGCGAGCTGCGCGCCTGCCCACGGCGCCACGGCATCGAGCGGATCGCCGGGCGCGAACAGACCGTCCAGCAGCGACGCGCGACGGAACGCATCGTAGGCGATTCGCGCCGCCAGCCCCGCCTCCTTGTGAGCCGGCGTGTCGTGGATCGTCCGCGCACCATCCTCCCGGCGGCCGGCGTCGGAGGCCAGCCGCGCGTGGTACGCCTCCGGCCGACGCGTGAACACGTCCGCGAGATCGAGCGCGCGCGGAAGATAGGCGAGCTCGGTCACGCTGCCGCCCCGCGCGGGCGCCACCGTCACTGCCAGCTCCGGCGTCCGGATCACCACCTCGTCGGTGCCGTCGCCGTCCGCGTCGAGACACCGCGCGCCGAGGCCGACGCCGATGGTCTCGTCGAGGCCGCGCTCCGCTTCGAGGAGGGCCGTCTTCACGGCGCGCCGAAGGTGCGGCAGGTAGCAGCCGCCGAAGACGCCGTGCCAGTAGGCGTCATTGGCCTGCCCCCGCCAGAGGGATTCCCGGGCGGCGGCCAGTGCGGGGTCGTCGGGACGCTCGCGCTGCGCGTCGGCCAGCGAGGAGGACAGGCGCAGCATCTTCCAGTACGTGTCGGCGACCTCGGGATACTTGACGAGAAACCCACGCCAGAAGCCGCCGCGGAGCAGCGACGCCAGCTCGCCGTGGTCGCCGAGCTGGTCGCGAGCGCGCTCGAGCGCGGTCGCCGCGGCCGGCGGCAGCGCCCACTCGCCCATCTCACGGTACGACGCGCTCGGAAGGTAGACGCGGCCGGAGGCGGGCGCGTCGGCGAGCACGTCGGCGAACGTGCTCAGGCGCAGCCACGGCGTGCCGGCCAGCCGATCGAAGAAGCGGTCGAGCCAGCCGTCGCGATAGACGTGCTCGTGGGTGCCGGGCCACGCGCCGAATTTCTCGCCGTCGTCCACGACCGTGAGCGCCGCCACGCCTCGGCGCCGCGCGCCGAGGTACTCGACCGTCTCGTCGACCGGGGCGAACGGGATGAGGTAGCGGAGTCGCTGGCTGATCGGAAACACGGCCAGCGTGTGGCCCTGCTCTTCGGTGACGTAGTAGCCGCCGAGCGTCTCGGGGTCGAGCCCGGCCAGCGCGAAGTGGCTGTCGTCCACGAGCACGAACTCGACGCCGGCCTCGCGCAGCGCCTTGGGCAGGTGCGGCTCCCACACGCGCTCGGCCAGCCACATGCCGCGCGGCCGTACGCCGAACTCGCGCGCGAGGTACTCGCTCAGGCGCTGGATCTGGCCGCGCTTGTCGGCATCGGGCAGGATGGCCAGGATCGGCTCGTAGAAGCCTCCCGTCAGCAGCTCCACCTGCCCCGCGGCCACGGTCTCGCCGAGCAGGTCGAACGTCTTGCGTGCCTGCGCCCGCAGCCACGCGAGCAGGCTGCCGGTGCAGTGCACGCTGAGCCGGAGCTCCGGCCGCCGGCGCACCAGCTCGAAGAACGGGTGGTAGGCGCGCTCGGTCGCCTCCGCCAGCACCGAGTCGAAGTTGCCGATCGGCTGGTGGTTGTGGACTCCGAAGCAAAACGACAGGCGGTCCGGCGTCACGCGGATGCTACTCGCGATCGATGTCCCGGTGTACCAGCGCCGGCGTGAGGCCGAGCGCGTCGATGTGCGGCCGCAGCTCTTCCACGAGCGCCACCGAGCGATGACGGCCCCCGGTGCAGCCGACGGCGATGGTCAGGTAGGCCTTCCCCTCGCGCTGGTACGCCGGCAGCACGAACGCGAGAAAGTCGGCGATGCGGCGCAGCAGCTCACGACTCTCGCCGTGCTTCAGCACGAACTCGCGGACGCGGGCGTCGCGGCCGTCGAGCGGTCGCAGGCCCTCCACGAAGTGCGGGTTCGGCAGGAAGCGGACGTCGAAGACGAGGTCGGCGTCGATCGGCACGCCGTGCTTGAAGCCGAAGGAGACGAGCGACACCGCCAGCCCCGGCCGCGCCTTCGGCGTGACGTAGGCGTCGACCAGGAAGTCCTTCAGCTGATGGACGGTCAATGCGGACGTGTCGACGATCCGGTCGGCCACCTCGCGGACCGTCGAGAGCGCCTTGCGCTCGGCACGGATCCCGTCGAGGACGTTGCCGTCGGGCGCCAGCGGATGCCGCCGGCGCGTCTCGCGATAGCGGCGCACGAGCGCCTCCTCGCCCGCCTCCAGGAACAGCACCTCGACCGTGTGGCCGCGCGTGCGCAGCTCGGCGAGCGCCTCCAGGAAGTGCGAGAGGTACTCCCCTTCCCGCACGTCGACGCCGAGGGCCACGCGACCGCGCTTGGGCGCGTCCGCGCGCGCCACGAGGTCGGCGAACGTCGGGATGAGCGTGGTCGGAAGGTTGTCGACGCAGAAGAAGCCCATGTCCTCGAAGCACTTGATCGCGTAGCTCTTGCCGGCCCCGCTGAGGCCGGTGATCACCACGAAGGAGACCGGCGTCATCGCCGCCGTGGCGCGAGCCTCCGCTGGTGCGAGGGCAGGATGCCGAGCTCCTCGCGGTACTTGGCGACGGTGCGCCGGGCGATGGTGAGGCCACGGCCCTTCAAGATCAGAGCAACCTCTTGGTCAGAGAGCGGTTTCGAAGGGTCTTCGTTGGCCAGGAGGTCCTGGATCATCTTCTTAACGCTCACGGACGACACCATCTCGCCGTCGCCGGAGGCGATGCCGCTGTGGAAGAAGTATTTCAGCTCGAAGAGGCCCTGCGGCGTCTCGACGTACTTGTTCGTGGTGACGCGGCTGATCGTCGACTCGTGCATGCCGATGTCCTCGCCGACATCGCGCAGCGACAGCGGGCGGAGGTACGGCAGCCCCTTGTCGAGGAACTCGCGCTGGAACTTGACGATCGACTGGGTCACCTTGCGCAGCGTGCGCTGGCGCTGGTCCACCGACTTGATGAGCCACAGCGCCGACCGCAGCTTCTGGTCGACATACTGGCGCGCCTCGCCGTCCGAGGACGAGCGCAGCAGCGAGCGATAGAGCGAGTTCACGCGCAGGCGCGGGATGCCGTCCTCGTTGAGCACGACCACGTATTCCGTGCCCATCTTGTGCACGACCACGTCGGGCACGATGTAGCGGGAGTCGTTGCCGCCGAAGCGCCGGCCGGGCTTCGGCTCCAGACCCATGATTTCCTCGACCGATTCCATCACGCGATCGAGCGACAGCTTGAGCGCGCGGGCGATGTCCGGATATCGGCGCCGGCTGAGGTCGTCGAAGTGCTCCTCGACGATCTCGACGGAGACCGGATCGGGATTCGGATCGGCCTTGAGCTGGATCAGGAGGCACTCCTGGATGTTGCGCGCGGCCACGCCGGGCGGGTCGAAGGCCTGCACCATCGTCAGGACCTTCTGGACCTCCTCGGCGGTGGTCCGGCAGCGCTGCGCGATCTCGTCGATCTCGGCGCGGAGATAGCCGTCCTCGTCGAGGTTGCCGATGATCTCCTCGCCGATGCGCCGCACGAGCGGATCGTCCGTCGCGTAGCGGAGCTGCTCGTCCAGGTGGTCGGTGAGCGAGTTGACGGACCGGACCATGTTCTCGAACGGCAGGTCCTCCCGGTCCTCCTGCGCCACCAGCGACCGCTCCTCGTGATCGTCGAACATCACCGCCGTCAGGTCGAACGGCAGGTCGTCCGTCTGGCGCTCGGTGGTGGGCGCCGGCGCGGCCTCGCTGCTGAGCGGCTCGGCCGGGGGTGCCGTCGGCACGTCGGGCGCCGCCTGGCCATCGGGGGCGTCCGTCGTCTCCGGCTGCACTTCTTCGAGCAGCGGATTCTCGAGCAGCTCCTTCTGGACGACTTCCTGCAGCTCCAGCGTGCTGAGCTGCAGCAGCTGGATGGCCTGCTGGAGCAGCGGGGTCATGACAACCCGCTGGCTCTGTCGGAGGGAGAGTCGGGCTTCCATTGCCATAGGCGGTTCTCGTGCCCTCGGACCTACAGCGCGAACTTCTCGCCGAGGTAGATCTCTCGGGCTATCGGATTATTGGCGATCTCGCTGGCCGTGCCTGACACGAGAATCTTGCCGTCGTAGAGGATGTAGGCGCGATCGGTGATGGCCAGGGTCTCGCGAACGTTGTGATCGGTGATCAGAATGCCGATGCCGCGCTCCTTCAGCCGGCCCACGATCTCCTGGATGTCGCCGATGGCGATGGGATCGATGCCGGTGAACGGCTCGTCGAGCAGCAGGTACTGCGGCGAGGTGACGAGCGCGCGCGTGATCTCGAGGCGCCGCCGCTCGCCCCCCGACAGCGTGTACGCCGGGTACGGCGCCAGCCCTGTCAGGTCGAGCTCGGCCAGCAGCTCACGGGCCCGCTGGCGGCGCTCCTCGCTCGGCAGATCCAGCGTTTCCAGGATCGCGAGGAGGTTCTCCTCCACGGTCAGCTTGCGGAAGACCGACGACTCCTGCGGCAGGTAGCCGACGCCCATGCGGCAGCGCTGGTACATCGGCAGCGACGTGATCTCCTGACCTTCGAGGAAGATCCGTCCGCCTTCCGTCGGCAGCAGGCCGACCATCATGTAGAAGGACGTCGTCTTGCCGGCGCCGTTGGGTCCAAGGAGCCCGACCACCTCGCCGCGCTGGATGTCGAGCGACACGTTGTCCACGACCTTGCGGGTCTTGAACCACTTCTGCAGTCCCTGCGCGACCAGGCCTTCCATCGCTCAGTTGCTGCACGCCGTCGCCGGCGGCCGGCTGGCCCCGGGAGTGCTCGCGGAGCCCTCGTCCTTGGGATAGAACACGGCCTTCACGCGCTCGTCCTTGCCTCCCTGGACCACCGAGCGGTCCTGGGAGAGGAAGATCGTGATCGTGTCGCCGCTGACGACGTTGTCCTCCTGCCACACGCGCGCGTTCCCGATGAGCACCACCCGTTGCTCGAGGTCGTAGTACTCGGCGCGCCGCGCCGTCCCCGTCCGGCAATCGCGCGTGATGATGCGCACGGCGCCGGTGGAGACCGTCCGGAGGATCTTGTCGCCCGCCTCGTCCAGATAGACTTCCATGCGCTCGGCGTACTGCACGGAATTGTTCTGGCGCGCCACCACGTTGCCGGTGAAGACGACCAGGCCTTCTTTCCCGAACCGCTCCATCTTGTCGGCGTCCACGGTCACCGGCTGGGTCCGATCGTCCTTGGCGGCTCGCGGCGCCGGCGCGCCGTCGCGCGGAGACCGCTCGTCCCTGGCCTTTGGCGCCGCCGGCGCGCCGCCCGGTGCCGTGGGCGCCGTCTCCACCGACCCCGGCAGGAGCGCAAGGGCCGCGAGCGTCAGAGCGGCCACGGCCTGAACCCTCACCTCCCGGACCGCTGCGCGAAGACGGCGCGGACGCGCCCGGCCACGGTGGTTGCCTCGTCTCGCGTCGTCATCTCCATCCCTGTGCCGCGCACGGTGGACCCGTCGCGCTGGAAGGTGACCGGGGCATCCGTCCACAGCCGTCCTCTCTCAGCGTCCCAGCGGATCACGCTCGTGTCCAGCCGAAGCCCATCGTCCGAGGTGATGACGACGTTCTTCCGCACTTCGACGTTCTTCGTCTTCTGGTCGATGTCGCCCTCGTCGCCCACGAGCGTCCACGAGCGGTCCTTGAGGAATACCTGAACGACCAGCCGCCGCAGTGACGTGCGCGCTTCCTGCTCGAACATGAGGGCCTGCTCGGCACGGAGGCGCCAGCGGACGCCCTTCGTCTCTTCCTCGAGATCGACCTCCTTGATCCTGAGGTCCGCGCTCGACGTGGACGGGCCGAGGGGCTCGACGATCGCCGACCGGCTCCTGAAGATCAGCGTCCCCGTCAGGAGCAGGACGAACGCGACGACGACTACGAGAATGCCGCGGGCCAGGTTGGGCATGTGCAATTTCGATACCAGCCTATCACAAAGACTCGCTGGCAAGACGAAATACGAGCGATGCCGCTAGACGATTTTCGCGCGGAGGATGTCGTGCATGTGGATCAGGCCCACGGGCCGGCCCTCGGCGTCGGGCACGACGAGGCTCGTGATCGCCCACGCCTCCATGACCTCGAGCGCCTTGGCGGCGAGCTCGTCGGCGCCGATCGTCTTCGGCGTGCGGGATGCCACCTCGCCCGCGCGCACGCCGGCGATCGACTGCGTGCGCAGATGCAGGCGCCGGAGATCGCCGTCGGTGACGACGCCGGTCAGCCGTCCGGCGTCGTCGACGACGGTCGTCATGCCGAAGCGCTTCTTCGTCATCTCGAGGATCGTGTCCTCGAGTGTCGCGTCGGCGCGAACGCGTGGCACGGCGTCATTCGTGTGCATCAGATCGGCGACGCGGAACAGCGCCCGCCACCCGAGGGTGCCCCGTGGGTGGAGGGCAGCGTAGTCCTCGGGCCGCAGTCCGTGAAGCTCGAGCAGCGCCATGGCCAGCGCGTCGCCGGCGGCGAGCGCGGCCGTCGTCGAGGACGTCGGCGCGAGGTTCATCGGACAGGCCTCCTCGGCGACGCTCACGTCGAGGACGACCTCGCACTGGCGGGCCAGCGTCGAGGCGGGGTTGCCCGTGAGGAGGACGATCGGCACCCCGAGTCGCTTGAGCGGCGGCAGGATCGCCAGCACCTCGTCGGTCTCGCCCGAGTTGGACAGCGCGAGCACCACGTCGCCCCGCGCGACCATGCCGAGATCGCCGTGCACGCCCTCGGCCGGGTGCAGGAAGTAGGACGGCGTCCCCGTCGAGGCGAGCGTGGCCGCGATCTTGCGTCCGATGATTCCCGACTTCCCCATGCCGGTGACGATGACGCGGCCCGTGCAGGCGTGCAGCAGCTCGACCGCCTGCTCGAACCGTGCATCCAGCTTCGCCACGAGGCCGAGAATGGCGTCGGCCTCCACGCGCAGCACGCGGGCGGCGATGGCGCGGACGTCGATCGGACGCCGGGCGGTCATCGCCGGAGCGCTCCATGGATCGCCAGCAGCTCGTCGAGCAGGCGCGGCAGGTCGTCGATGCGCAGCATGTTGGGGCCGTCCGAGAGCGGACGGCCGTCGCGCAGCGTGCGGTCCGGGTCCTCGTGCATCTCCATGAACAATGCGTCGATCCCGAACGCGACGGCCGCGCGGGCGAGCGCGGGCACGTACTTGCGCTCGCCGCCGGACCGGTCGCCGGCGCCGCCGGGCAGCTGCACGGAGTGCGTCGCGTCGAACACGACCGGATAGCCGAGCTCCCGCATATCGGCGAGTCCCCGCATGTCCACGACGAGATTGTGATAGCCGAAGGAGGTGCCGCGCTCGGTGAGCAGGATGGCCTCGTTGCCCTTGGACAGGAGCTTGTCGACCACGTTCTTCATGTCCCGCGGCGCCACGAACTGGCCTTTCTTCACGTTGACCGGCTTGCCGGTGCCGGCGGCCGCCAGCAACAGGTCGGTCTGACGGCACAGGAACGCCGGAATCTGGAGCACGTCCAGGACCTCCGCCGCCGGGTCGACCTCCGAGACCTGATGGATATCGGACAGGACCGGCACCCGCAGCGTGTCGCGAACCTTCCTCAAGATGCGCAGCCCCTCGACCAGCCCGGGCCCGCGATAGCCGTTCACCGACGACCGGTTGGCCTTGTCGTACGACGACTTGTAGATGAAGGGCACGCGCTTGTCGGCGGCGATCGCCATGAGCCGCTCCGCGGTCATCAGGGCGTGCTTCTCGTCCTCGATGGCGCAGGGGCCGCCGATCAGCGCCAGCGGCCGGCCACCGCCGATGCGCACCGGGCCGATCGTCACTTCGCGCGTCGTGCTCACCGTGCTCTCCGGTGCTCGAGGCCGGCCTTCACGAATCCGGCGAACAGCGGGTGCGGGTCCCACGGCCGCGAGCGGAACTCCGGATGGAACTGGCCGGCGACGAAGAACGGATGCTCGGGGATCTCGACGATCTCCACGAGCTGCTTCTCGGCCCAGATGCCGGAGACGTGCAGGCCGCTCTTCTCGAGGGCCTTCAGATAGTCGTTGTTGACCTCGTAGCGATGGCGGTGACGC
The DNA here is from genome assembly GCA_036556545.1 of Candidatus Methylomirabilota bacterium. Classification (GTDB taxonomy): domain Bacteria; phylum Methylomirabilota; class Methylomirabilia; order Rokubacteriales; family CSP1-6; genus AR12. Next base: position 10,459 of record DATBJF010000114.1, on the reverse strand, counting down.
TCACGGATGATCCCCTCGCCGTAGAGCCGGGAGGCTCGGCTGCCCTCGGTGAGGAGGATGGGATAGAGCCCGAGTCGCATGGTGCCGCCCTTGTCGGCCAGGTGGCGCTGCTCCGGAAGCAGGTCGATGACGAGGTGCGGGGCGTTCGGCACGAACTCCGACGAGTTCGCCGCCGTGAGCCCGCAGACGTGCCGCGCGAACTCGATGACCGCGCACTGCATGCCCAGGCAGATCCCGAAGAAGGGCACCCGCTGCTCGCGCGCGTACCGCACGGCCGCGATCTTGCCCTCGATGCCGCGGTCGCCGAAGCCCCCCGGCACCAGGACGCCGTCGACGTCGGCAAAGTAAGCGGCGGCGCCGTCGCGCTCGATGTGCTCGGCGTCCACCCAGGCGATGTCGACCTTCGCCTGATGCGCGATCCCGCCGTGCGCGAGCGCCTCCACCAGGCTCTTGTACGAGTCCTTCAGCTCGACGTACTTGCCGACGACGGCGAGCCGCGTCGTCGCCGTCGGCGACTTCACGCGGTGGACCACGTCTTCCCAGCGGCGCAGGTCGATCGGGCGCTCCTCGAGGCCGAGCCCCTTCACGATGATCTGGTCGAGCCCCTCACGATGGAACACGAGCGGCACCTCGTAGATCGTGTCGACGTCCTTGGCGGTGATGACCGCCTCCTCCTCGACGTCGCAGAAGAGCGCGATCTTCGACTTGATGCCGGGCGGCAGGTAGCGGTCGGTGCGGCACAGCAGGACGTCCGGCTGGATACCGATCGCCCGCAGCTCCTTGACCGAATGCTGCGTGGCTTTCGTCTTCAGCTCCGCGGCCGCCTGCATGAAGGGCACGAGCGTCAGGTGGACGTACAGCACGTTGTCCTTGCCCACGTCCTTCTTGAATTGCCGGATGGCCTCGAGGAACGGCAGGCCCTCGATGTCGCCGACCGTCCCGCCCACCTCCACGATGACGACGTCGAGCCCACCGCCCACCTTGCGGATCATCGCCTTGATCTCGTCGGTGATGTGCGGGATGACCTGCACGGTCCGCCCGAGATAGTCGCCGCGCCGCTCCTTGGTGATGACGGAGTGATAGACCTTGCCGGTGGTGATGTTGTGGTCGCGCGAGACCCGTCCGGAGGTGAAGCGCTCGTAGTGGCCGAGGTCGAGGTCCGTTTCGCCGCCGTCGTCGGTGACGAAGACCTCGCCGTGCTGATAGGGGCTCATCGTCCCCGCGTCCACGTTGATGTACGGATCCATCTTCTGCAGGCCGACCCGGTATCCCCTCGCCTCCAGAAGCGCCCCCATCGACGCCGCCGCCAGGCCCTTGCCGAGCGAGGACACCACACCGCCCGTGACGAAGATGTATTTCGGCGCCAAATCAGTCCTTCCTTTCCGCGAAAAACTCCAATGATCGAACATAGCGGATCTCCGCCTGGCGGTCGACGAAGCGTCCGTCGAGACGACCATCCCGGAGCGCCTGCAGCACCTCGCTCACCTTCGGGCCGCGCGGGACCCCGAGCGCGATGACATCGTCGCCGTTCAGCGCCGGCGCCACCGCCCGCCCCTCACGGACGAACCACTCCACCCGGTCGCGCACCTCGGGGGCTTCCGTCAGATGCAGCAGCGCGAGCGCCACCTCCCCGGCCTCGCGCAGCACGGCGCCTGCCGCGCTGCGGGAGCCGGCGGCGCGGAGGTGCGCGGTCACTCGCGGCGCCTCGTCGAGCGCGCGGCGAACGCGATTCAGAGGCTCGCCGGTCAGGCCGAGCCGCTCCGGGAGGGTGGCAGCCACGGGCGCGGGCTGGTCGATGGCGAGCGCCAGCGCCGCCACCGTCAGTGGTGAGGCCAGCCGATGCGCGCCGGCCCAGGCCAGCGTGGCGTCGAGCGCGGCCAGTCGCCGCGCGGTCGTCCGGGGCGGCCGCCACCGCGCGTCGAGCACGCGCATCACGCCCGCGCGCACCGCGAGCGCGAGCGCCGTCCCCGGCGACGGCTCGACGAGGAGCCGCTCCAGCTCCGCTGCGAATCGCGACGCCGACAGCGCGGGATACGGCGCGAGCCGCAGCGCCAGCGCGTGGCAGCGCAGCGTCCATCGATCCGGGGTGAGCCCGAGCCGTGCGGCGTAGCGAGCCGCGCGCAGCATGCGGGTCGGATCCTCCACGAACGACAGCGGATGGAGAATGCGCAGTCGACGGCGCTCGAGGTCGGCGATGCCGCCCAGCGGATCGAGGAGCCCGAAGCTGCCGCTGCCGAGCTCGACGGCCATGGCGTTGACCGTGAAGTCCCGCCGCCGCAGGTCCTGCTCGATCGAGCCGGGCAGGACCCGCGGCAGCGCGCCGGGACGCTCGTAGCGTTCCGTGCGCGCGGTGACCACGTCGATGCGGCCGTAGCTCGGGGACTCGACGGAGGCGGTCAGGAACCGCTCGTGCTCCACGAGCGTGCCACCGAGCGCGTCGGCAAGCCCGCGCGCGACGGCAAGACCATCGCCCTCGATGACGACGTCGAGATCGCGCGCGGCGCCCGTCTCGCCCCGCCACACGTCACGGACGAGGCCGCCGGCGAGGAAGGCGCGCGTCCCGTGCGCGGCCGCCAGGCGTCTCACGGCGTCCAGCGCCTGACGCGTCGAGGGCGGCAGGCCCGCATCGACGCGGCCAAGCAGCGAGACGGCGCGCGGCGCCACGCCGCGGGCCACGGCGCCGCCGGACCGTCCCCGCACGATGACCACGGGCGCGCCGTCGGTCAGAGCCCGACGAACGCGAAGCTCCGGCGCCTGCGCCTCGACGACCGGCAGGGGTCGCGCCACGTCCGAGGCCCGGAGCTCGCCGAGTCCCAACCCCTCGGCGCGCGCGAGATCCTCGACGAGCACGTGCACGGCGGCACCGCAGGCGAGGACACGCGCGCGCCGCCGGCGCGAGAGACGGAGCGCGTCGCCGACGGTGATGGAGGGTGGGGCGACGACGACGGCGGTATCGACGAGATCGGCTGCGCTGAGGCTGACTTGCGGGTAGGTGTGGGCGCGTCGAGCCACGCTCACGCGCTCCACCGGGGTCTCCCGACCGGTCGCGCCGTTCGGAGGATGCCCCCCGCGCACCGGCGGGACCCTTCGACTGCGACGACCGTAAAGTGCACGACGGATTATATCAACGCGTCCGGCGGCGCAGCAATACCCGCGACAGCGCCCCGCGTTCCGGCGATCGCACGACCACGCTGGCCAGCCAGAACACGCCTCCCCCGGTGGCGATCACGCCGGCGAGCAAGGCGGCATCGACGATCACGCCGCGTCGGACGGCGAGCGGGGTCAGCGCCCCGGCGCACCACGCCGCCAGGGGCAGCGCGGCCGCGGCCGCCCGCAGGCTCGACGCGAGCAGCGCGCGGCCGCCGAGCGGCCCGAAGCGGCGGCGCGCCACCCAGAGGAGCGCGATGACGTTCACGTACGCGCCGACGGAGGCGGCGTAGGCGAGGCCGGCATGTCCGAGCGGCTTCATCAGCGCCACCGCGGCCGCGATGTTGGCCGCGACGGCGATGGCTCCGAGCCGGACGGCCGTCCCCGGCTGGCCGACTGCGTAGAACGCCTGGGCGGTGATCCGCGCCGTGGCGAAGCCGACGAGTCCAACCGCGTAGCCCGTGAGCGCTTCGGCGGTGGCCAGCGTGTCGGCGGCGGAGAACTGGCCTCGCTCGAAAAGCATTCGTGTGATCGGCACACGGAGGACGAGCAACCCGACGGTGGCCGGCACGCAGATGTAGACGGCGAGCCGCAGCGCCAGGTTGAGCGTGCCGGCCAGCGCACGCACGTCGCCGGCGGCGGCCTGGCGCGACATGGCCGGTAGCGACGCCGACGCGAGCGCGATGCCGAACACCCCGAGCGGGAACTCCATGATGCGGTCGGCGTAGTAGAGGAACGAGATGGCGCCGGCCGGCAACAGCGATGCCAGCAGCGTGTTCACGAACACCATCACCTGCACCGCCGCCAGCCCGAAGACGGCGGGCACGAGCAGCCGCGCGACGCGCGCGAGCGCCGGATGGCGCAGCTCCGCCGACGGCGCGACGAGCAGGCCGGTGGCTCGCAGATCGGGCAGCTGCACGAGGAGCTGGCCCACGCCGCCGATGAGGACCCCCACCGCGAGCGCCATGATCGGCGGCTCCGTGTAGCCGGACAGCAGCAGCACGCCGGCGATCATGCCGACGTTCAGCACGGCCGGGCCGACGGCGCCCGCGAAGAATCGGTGCTCGGCGTTGAGGGCACCCATGGCCAGCGCCGACAGGCCGACGAGCACGACGTACGGGAACATCACGCGCGTGAGGAGGACCACCAGCCGGGCCTGTCCGGGGTCGGCGGCGAAGCCCGGCGCGATGGCGCGGACGATCCACGGCGCCGCCACGATGCCGACGGCGGCCGTGACGGCGAGCACGATCAGCGCGGCGCCGAGCATGGCGCGCAGGAGACGCCGGAACTCCTCACGCGAGCGCGTGGAGGCGTAGTCGCTGAACACGGGGATCACCGCCGTCGACAGCGCGCCCTCGGCCAGCAGGCGGCGGAGGATGTTCGGGATGCGGAACGCGACGAAGAATGCGTCGGTGATCGGTCCGGCGCCGAAGGCGAGCGCCACCACCATGTCGCGTACGAAGCCCAGCACCCGGCTGGCCAGGGTGGCGCCGCCGATGGAGCCGAGCGCGCCGACGACCTGCCGCTCGACGGCCGGGGGCTCCGTCACCTTGAATTGCCCGCTGAACTGCGGCATGATTCAGCGCGTTGTCGGCGCGCGCCACGACGCGCGCGTCCGGGAGGGACGATCAGGTGGCGAATACGAAGTCCGCGATCAAGCGCATGCGTCAGAACGAGCGCCGGCGGCTCCGCAACCGCGCGATCCGCTCGCAGGTCCGCACGGCCGTCAAGACCGCGCGCACGACGGAGGGGGGCGAGCTTCGCACCGCGATCGCCGACGCCATCCGCGCCCTCGACAAGGCCGTCACCAAGGGCGTGATCCACCGCAACACCGCCGCCCGCAAGAAGTCCTCGCTGGCGCGCCGTCTCGTCGCCGCCGCCAGGTAGCCGCGCCGCGCGCCTCACCGAGGGGTCGGCGACCGCGGCCGCCCTCGCAGGTCGTACAGCAGCTCGACCGCCCGCTCCGCCAGACGCTCGCCGGTGTCGGCTGCGTAGACCGACGCGCACGCGACGTACGTCTGCCGGTCGTAGTCGGCGGCCGTCACGAGGTAGCCGAGGTAATCGTTCGAGAGCCCGGCCACGAAGACCTCGCTGAACAGCTGCCGCCCCGTTGCCTTCAGCCGCCGCCCGAGCGCCGTCTGGAGCTCGCCCGGGACGCTGACCCAGGCGACGTCGCCGAGGGCGACCGCGGTCAGCGTCGCCTCCCGCGGAAACATGCTGCCGAGCGGCACCGTCAGCGCGCGCGGCACCCAGTCGCCGAGACAGTTGCGCAGCGACAGCCGCGGGGCCGGCAGCGCCATCTTCGCCGTCCGCGTCACCAGGCTCGCGGATGCGGGCGCTGTCGCGGCGCGCCAACCCTCCACCACCGCCGCCGCCAGCTCGGCGCCGAACGCCGCCAGCGCGTCCGCGCCGTGGCGGGCGGGGCTGACGTCGGCGAGGGCTCCGGGCACGAACAGGGCCGGGACGCCCAGCTCCTTCTCGACGCGCTGCGAGGCCAGACCGATCACGTCGCCCGAAAGCTGGCGGTTGCGCGCGCCGAGCATGGTGCCGTGAACGGCGAAGTTCCAGACGACGGCCACCGGAGCGCCGTCCGGGCGGCGTACACCGAGGACGATGAGCTCGTGGTCGAGTGGCTTGCCGAGGCGGCTGGTGACGATCTCCGGGCCGTCGACGTTGGCGAACGCGACGCGGGCCGGCGCGCGCGCGGCCTCGGCGCGGCGCACGGCCGTCTCGGCGGCGGCGAGGATCGCCTCCCGCACGACCGGATCGAGCCGGTCCATCGCCAGGATGCCGGCCAAGGTGGAATCGACGTACCCGCCGGGACCGGAGTGGGTGTGCGAGGCGGAGACGAGCAGCGTCCCGACGCCGGCGCCGAGTCGCGCGGCAAGCGTGCGCGTGAACGACCGATCCACGGCCACGAGATCGAGCGCGAGCCAGGTCACCCGCGTGCCGTCGCGCTCGAGCACGAGCGCGCGCGCGGCCACCGGATCGCGCTCGCCGAGGCTCGGCTTGAGCCAGAACGCGTGCGGATAGAGGCCGAACACGTCGGGGACGAGCAACCGACGCGCGAAGGCACCGTAGCCGCCGAGCGAAGTGCCCGGGGGAACGCCGAGGATCGCGTGCCCGGCGCCGGCGGTCACGCAGTCATCGCACGCGGCACGGACGGCGCCGGGAGCGACGAGGACGGCCAGGAGGGCGACGAGCGCTCCGGCGATCCGGCTCACCGGCAGAGATCGACGACGAGGGCCGCCAGCTCCGCCCGCGCGTCGGCGCTCGACTTCAGCCGGCGCTCCACCTCCCAGCAGCGGGCGAGGCGCCGCTCCAGCGTCGCCCGCGGTGCCGCGCCGGGCCCGCGGGCGATCGCATCGACCACCGGCGCCGGCTTGCGGACGACGCGCGCGATCTGCTCGACCGGCTGTCCGCGCGCGGCCAGGTCGGCGACCGTCATCGTCGCGCGCACGTCGGCCACGAGAAGGGCGAGCAGCCGGATCGGCTCTTCGGCGGACAGCAGCCGGTCGAGCGTCCGCAGCGCCGGGCCCACCTCGCGCCGCTGCACCGCACGCGTCAGGTCGAACACGCCGCTCATCCGGTGCTCGCCCACGACCGCCGTCACTTCCTTCACGCCGACGGTCGTGTTCCGCGCGCCGCCGGCGAGCGCGGCCTTGCGCGCCTCGCCGAGCAGCGCCGCGGAGTCGTCCCCGACCCACTGCACGAGGAGCCGCGCGGCCTCTTCCCCGAGCGTGAGCCCCTCGGCGGCCGCGCGCTCGCGCAGCCAGCCTTCGAGCGAGCGGCCCTCGCGCGCCGGCAGCGTGACGATCGCCGCCGCCGGAATGGCGTGCAAGAGCCAGTGGTCGGTGCGGCGGTCGCGCGAGGCGCCGAGCGGCTCGTCGGCGAGCAGGAGCAGGGCCGTCGACGGGTTCGGATCGCGCGCATACGCGCTCAGCGGCTCGGCCGCACGCGCGGCAAGCGCCTGGGCGCGCCGCACCGCCACGAGCCGCATCGCCGTCATGAACGGCAGCGTGCTGGCCGCGCGGACCACGGCCTCGCCGGTGACCTCGGCGCCTTCGAGCACTTCACGGCCGAGCGCGGTCTGTGTCGGATCGGGGAAGAGCCCGCGCGTCGCGGCCGTCAGCGCGTCGTCCAGGAGCTGGGCGTCGGCGCCGTGGATGAGCGCCAGCGCGGGCGGCCGCCCGCCGGTCGCGGATCGGATGAACGCAGCGTAATCCATGCGGCGGCGCCGTCAGAACCGGTCGAGGGCCAGGCTCACCACCGACCGCGCGATCTCCGTCGCCGCCTGCTGCAGCGCGGCCGCCTCGATCGAGATCGTCTGCGCGACGGACCCCGCCACCAGGAAGTCGGCCTGCTCGCTGAAGTTCGCCTGCTCGAAGAGCAGCTTGTTCAGCCGGACGTCGCGCATCCGGAGATTGAGGGTCACCCCGAGGCGAAACTGCTGCACGTTCAGCGACGGATCCACGGCGATGGCGCCGACGGTGTACTGGAGCACCTCGCCCTCCAGGATCGAGTCGGCGTCCTCGGGCCGCACGACGCGCAACCGCCCGTTGGTCGCGAAGGCGTCCACGATGGCCCGCGTGATGACGCCTTCGACGGCGGGCTGCTGCGTGCGATTGACGAAGATGGGAACGGCGACGGTCTTGACGTGGTCCGGCAGCGTGCCCTGGAAGGAGTAGCCACAGCCACCCAGCACGCAGGCGAAGGCGAGCAGCGCGGCGCCGTGCAGGCGCGCGCCGGTCACGCGCGCGTCACGATGTTGACGAGGCGGTTGGCCACGACCACCACGCGCTCGACCGCACGCTGCCGCACCCAGGGCTGGACCTTGTCGTCCTCGAGCGCGAGGCGCTGGATGCGCTCCTCGGGGGCGTCGACGTCCACCTGGAGGCGGCTGCGCACCTTGCCGTCGACCTGCACGACCAGCGTGACTTCCTTGCGGACGAGCGCGCCGGCATCCGGCGTCGGCCACGGCTGCTCGAAGAGGCTGTCGCGATGGCCGAGCTGCGCCCACAGCTCCTCGCTGACGTGCGGCGCGATCGGTCCGAGGAGCAACAGGACCGTCTCCACGGCCTCGCGCAGCAACGCGGCGCGCTCACCGCCGGCCATCCGGTCGGCCGCCGCGCTCTCGAACGCGTAGATCGCGTTGACCAGCTCCATCACGGCGCTGATGGCCGTGTTGAAGTGGAAGTCGCGCTCGATGTCGTCGCTGACCCGTCTGATCGTCTCGTGGATCGTGCGGCGAAACGCACGCCCCTCGTCGGTGGTGGGCGATGCCCGGCGCGAGGCAATCTTCAGCGCGTCGCTGTGGGCGACGACGAATCGCCAGACACGATTGAGGAACCGGCTGGCTCCCTCGACACCGTGATCGTTCCAGTCGAGGTCCTTCTCCGGCGGCGCCGCGAAGAGGGAGAACAGCCGGGCCGTGTCGGCGCCAAAGGTCCGGATGAGGTCGTCGGGATCCACCACGTTGCCCTTGGACTTCGACATCTTCGCGCCGTCCTTGATGACCATGCCCTGGCTCAGGAGCGCCGTGAACGGCTCATCGACCTTCACCATGCCGAGATCGCGCAGGACCTTGGTGTAGAAGCGCGCGTAGAGCAGATGGAGCACCGCGTGCTCGATGCCGCCGATGTACTGGTCGACCGGCATCCAGTACTCCGCCGCCGAGCGCTCGAACATCCCTCTGTCGTAGCGCGGCGAGGCGTAGCGCAGGAAATACCAGGACGACTCGACGAACGTGTCCATGGTGTCGGTCTCGCGCCGCGCCTGGCCGCCGCACCTGGGACAGCGGGCATTCACGAACGACGCGACGTCGGCGAGCGGCGAGCCGCCCTTGCCCGAGAGCTGCACGTCGCGGGGCAGCACCACCGGCAAGTTGTCCTCGGCCTCCGGCACCATTCCGCAGCGCTCGCAGTACAGCACCGGGATCGGCGCGCCCCAGTAGCGCTGTCGGCTGATGCCCCAGTCGCGCAGCCGGTAGTTCACCTTGGCCACGCCGATGCCGCGCTGGACGATCCAGTCGATGGCCGCGCGCTTGGCGTCGGCCACGCCGAGCCCGTCCAGGAAGCCCGAGTTGATCTTGACGCCGTCGCCCGCGTAGGCCTCCCCCACCCACCCGTCGGGCCGCTTCACCGTCTCGATGATGGGCAGGCCGTGCTGGCGCGCGAAGTCCCAGTCGCGCTGGTCCTCGCCGGGCACGGCCATGATGGCGCCGGTGCCGTAGCCCATCAGGACGTAATCGGCGAGGAAGAGCGGGATCTCGGCGTTGCTGAAGGGGTTGGTCACCCTGGCGCGCAGGCCCAGCCCGCGCTTGGGCCGGTCGGTCGCGAGCCGCTCGATCTCCGACTCGCGCGCGACGTCCGCCCGGAACGCCTCCACCGTCCGCCGCTCGGCCTCGTCGACCACGAGACGATCGACGAGCGGGTGCTCGGGCGCGAGGACGGCGTACGTCATGCCGAACACCGTGTCCGGGCGCGTGGTGAACACACGGATCTTCAGCTCGGGACGGCCGGCCACGGGCAGGTCGAACTCGGCGCCCTCGCTGCGGCCGATCCAGTTCCGCTGCATCGTGATGACCCGCTCGGGCCAGCCGGTGAGGCGATCGCACCAGGCGAGCAGCTCGTCCGCGTAGGCGGTGATCTTGAAGAACCAGCCCTCGATCTCGCGCGGGGTGACCTCCGAGTCGCAACGCCAGCAGCGGCCGGCCTCCACCTGCTCGTTGGCGAGCACCGTCTGGCACGAGGGGCACCAGTTGACAGTGGAGCGTCGCCGATACGCCAGGCCGCGCTCGAGCATCTTGATGAAGACGAGCTGCTCCCACCTGTAATAGGACGGGTCGCACGTGGCGACCTCACGGCTCCAGTCGTACGAGATTCCGAGCTTCTTGAGCTGCGAGCGCATGTAGTCGATGTTCTCGTACGTCCAGATGGCCGGGTGCACGCCGTTCTCGATGGCCGCGTTCTCGGCGGGAAGCCCGAAGGCGTCCCAGCCCATCGGATGCAGCACGTTGAACCCGCGCATCCATTTGTACCGGGCGAGCAGGTCGCCGATGGCGTAGACGCGGACGTGCCCCATGTGGATGCGACCGGACGGGTACGGGAACATCTCCAGGCAGTAGAACTTCGGGCGGCTGGGGTCCTCGACGGCGTGGAACTGCTTTCGGTCCTCCCAGATCTGCTGCCACTTGGCCTCGATCTGACGGAAGGGATACCGATCGGTCGACATTACGCTTGGTTTTTACCAGACTTAGCGAGCAGAAACAAGGAACGCAGCGTGCGGCTATAGAGGAGCGGGGGGGGGGGGG
>DATBJF010000113.1:0-1565 GCA_036556545.1 Candidatus Methylomirabilota bacterium | reverse complement strand
CGCGCCGGCGATGGCGTGCGCCAGCGCGTCCTTCGTGTCGATGCCGACCGTGCGATCCTCGATCCCCGCGATCACCATGGTCGGACATCGAATGTCGGCCAGCGACGCGCGCGCGTCGAACCCGGCGATGGCAGCCGCGGCCGCCGCATAGGCGCGGCGCGACGTGCGCGCGAGGCTGACCACCGCCGCCTGGCGCAATGCCGACTGCTCGGGCCGCGGAAACAAGGTGCGCGCGACCAGCTCCGCCACCGCCGACATCGGCGCCGTGCCGAGCAGCAGCGCGCGCAGCGCCAGCCTCAGCGCGCCGCGCCCATTGCCGGGGCGGAGTCGCGCGAAGCCGTTCACGAGCGTGAGCGAGCGAACGCGCGCCGGCGCGCGGAGGGCCAGCGCGAGGCCGACACACGCGCCGAGCGACAGCCCGACCACGTGCACGGGCCCCTCGCCGAGGTGCGCCAGCAGCGCGTCTACCTCGCCGGCGATGCGATCCACGGAAAGCCGTCCCGCCGGCAGCGCCGAGCGGCCATGCCCGGGAAGGTCGACGAGGATCACGCGATAGTCCTCGGCCACCGCCGGCAGCTGAAAGCTCCAGTCATCCGCCGACGAACCGAGGCCGTGGAGGAAGACGAGGGCCGGAGCGTCGCGATCGCTCCGGCCGCACCGCTCGTAGTAGACGTCAGGCTCCCTGGACGAGCACGGCGTCGGTCATCGCGCACTTCATGCGCAGCGCCTTCGGCCCGCGATACTCCTCGGAGTCGTACCACCGCCGCGCCTGTTCGATGCTCGGGAACTCGAGGACCACCAGGCGCGTTGGCGTCCAGCCTCCCTCCAGCGTCTCGTGCTGGCCGCCCCGCACGATATAGCGGCCACCGTGACGCGCGATCGTCTCGGGCACCTGCTGGCGGTATTGCTCGAAGAGCGCTGCATCCTTCACGTCGACGTTGGCGATCACATAGGCGGCCATGGGCTCCTCCTCGCGCCGGGTCGTCCCGCGCAGTCCCACACCAGTAACTCGGCGACGCCGGCAAGGCAAGCGCGACGGCGTTGACGGCAGTGGCGAGCCGCCGAGCGGGCCGCTATGATGTCGCGCCATGGACACGGTCTATCAGGTGTTCAGCGCGAACGCGGCCGCCGCCGGGGATCGCGTCTTCCTGTGCGCGCCGCCCGCGCGCGATCGCTCGTACCACCCCGACGGCGTCGAGTACACGTACGCGGAGACACGCACCCAGGTGGAACGACTGCGCAAGGCGTACGCGGAGGCGGGATTCGGCCACGGCCATCGTGTCGCCCTGCTGCTGGAGAACCGGCCCGAGTTCTTCTTCCACTACCTGGCGCTGAATGCGCTCGGCTGCGCGATCGTGCCGATCAATCCCGACTATCGCCACGACGAGCTCCTCTATCAGATGGAGCACTCGGAGGCCGACCTCGCCGTCGTCATCGGCTCGCGCGTGGCCGATCTGGAGGCCGTGGCGCGCGCCCGCCAGCAGCCCCTGCCTGTCATCGATGTGGGACGCTGGCCGGACCGGCTGCCGATGCCGCGCGTGGCGCCGCGCGGCGGCGAGCCCGGA
>DATBJF010000112.1:0-12381 GCA_036556545.1 Candidatus Methylomirabilota bacterium | reverse complement strand
CGTGCCGATCCGTCGCCTGCAGTCGGGCGAGCGGGATAATCTTCATATTTCGGATTGTATGGAAATACAGGGCCGTGTCAATCTCGCTTCCTCCGGCTGGCACCTCGCGGCAGCAAAAACAGCGACGGGCACCCCAGCTGTCGCCGAAGTGCCCGTCGTGATTGGTGGGCCGTCAAGGACTCGAACCTTGGACCCGCTGATTAAGAGTCAGCTGCTCTACCAACTGAGCTAACGGCCCATCGAACTCTGATGGTGCGCCCGAGAGGATTCGAACCTCTGGCCTTTGGCTTCGGAGGCCAACGCTCTATCCAACTGAGCTACGGGCGCCCGGTTCCCATCCGGTAATGGGGTGACCGATGGGAATCGAACCCACAACCTCTGGAGCCACAGTCCAGCGCTCTAACCAATTGAGCTACGGTCACCACCTCGAGGCGCAAGCGCTAATGCTACCCGAGCCCCCGCTCACTTTCAACGCGCGTTCTAGCCCTCCATCTCCCGCGGCGGCGGGCCGCCGTCGATGACGATCGTCTCGCCCGTCATCCACGAGGAGGCGTCGGAGGCGAGGAAGATGCAGGGGAACGCGATCTCCTCCACCTTCCCCCACCGGCCCATGCCGACGCGCGCGGCCACGGCGTCGTACGTCTTCTTGCCGTCGGGCCCCGCCTGCTTCAGCACGTCCAGGTATCCCTCGGTCTCGACGGGTCCCGGCGCGATGCAATTCACCCGGATGCCCTTGCGGCCCCACGCCACGCCCAGCTCCCGCGTGAGCGTGATGACGGCGGACTTCGCGGCGCCGTAGTGCGACATCATCGTCGAGCCATAGACGCCGGCGATGGACGAGATGTTGACGATGACGCCGCCGGTCTTCTGCTGCATCATCTGCTTGCCGGCCCACTTGCACCCGAGGAACACGCCGTTGAGGTTGATGCCGATGACGGTGTTCCAGCCGTTGATCGAGATGTCCTCTGGCTTCGAGCGGAACGAGGCGCCGGCGTTGTTGACCATCACGTCGAGCCGGCCCCATTCGGAGACAGCGCGCTCGACCATGGCCTTGACCTGGTCTTCCTGTCGCACGTCGACGGCCATGGCGAAGGTGCGGCGGCCGAGGTCGTGGATGGCCTTGCTCACGGGCTCGAGGTGCTCGAGCTTTCGGCTGCAGATGGCGACGTCGGCGCCGGCGCGCGCGAACTCGATCGCGATCGACTTGCCGATGCCGGTGCCGCCGCCGGTGACGATGGCGGTCTTGCCTTCGAGGGAGAAGGGGGATTGAGCCATGCCGGCGACGATACAGGAGCCGCCGGAGTCCGTCTACTGGGGCAGGGCGATCTCGGCCTGTCGCTGCGGCACCTCGCGCTCGATGCGCCGCCAGAGGCCGAGCTGGTTGAGCGGGGCGCCGTTGGCGTCGGCGCAGCCCGAGTACTTGCCGAGCAGCGAGCGCGCCTGCTCCAGTCGCTTGCGGGGCGCCTTGGCCACGCGCCGCACGTTGTCGTCGCCGGTGGTCTTGGCCTCGACCCATGCCTGCTCGACGTGCGCCATCAACAGCACGACCCGCTGGACCTCGCCGTCCAGGTAGCGATCCCACTCCGCCGCCGACGCGAACCGCGGGCACTCGGTGCTCAGCACGGACTCGAAGTGCTGTGCGAGCGTTTCCGCGTGGCGCAGGTGATGGTCGACGCGCGGTCGCACTTCCTCGGCGGATTTGACGCCGGAGGCCGCCGCGGAGCCGGCGCACGCGAGCGTCAACAGTGCCATCAGGAGCGAGCGTGCCATGCGGGTGTCAGTATACGCGCCGGCGTCGGCCGTCACTTCAAGGTCGCCGCGGTGGCGGCGTTGACGTGCCAGAACACGACGTACATCTGGGCCTCGGGCAAGCCGGCCTCGGCGGGGACGCTGTAGATGGAGACGTGGTCGACGGGCCGCGCCGTCGGCCCGGCGGCCTCGAAGCCATTCAGGGCGATGTCCCGCGCCGGTCGCCTGTAGACGGTGGCCACGACGGCACCGCCCTCGTCGTAGGCGAGCGCGCCGCCATCGGCCAGGGGGGCGTCCATGCGGGCGATGCCGGGAATGCGCTCGAGCAACGGGCTCGACGGTCGCATCGAGGGCGAGGCGTTCACGATCTCGGCGGCGGCTCGCTCGGTCCGCACGGCGAGGTCGTTGACCACCTGGGTCACGCCCTTCACCTTCCAGGCGGCGATCTCGGCATCCGACTTCTGGATGGCGTCGGTCACCTCGCCCGACAGGTACACGGTGCCGCGGAACGTGTCGACGTTGACCCTGGTGACCGATCGCGGCTCGCGCCGCGCGAGGGCCATCTTCACGGAGGCGGTGAGCGTCTGGTCGTCGACGTACGTCCCGAAGTTCCGTCCGGCGAGCGAGCATCCAGCCGAAGCCGTCAACAGCAGCACCAGCGCGAGCCCCCTGATCATCGATGGACCTCAGTGCAAGGACGACGCCAGCGGAGCGCGGCCAGCCAGCCGCGCTCCGCTGCAATCGAGTCAGGCTGCCGCGGCGGGACGAACGGCCGCCGGCTCGCTGAGCCGGCGCTCGACGCACTGCCAGTCGACGTTGCGGAAGAACGCTTCGATGTACTTCGCCTTCTCGGTGGCCTTGTAGTCGCGCATGAACGCGTGCTCCCACACGTCCATGACCAGCAGCGGCTTGAAGCCGGCGGGGATGCCGTCCTGGTGGAGCGTGATCCACTGGTTGCTGAGGAGGCCGGTGGCCGGATCCTGGAAGAGGATTGCCCAGCCGATCCCCCGCATGCCACCGATGGCCTGGAAGTCGGCCTTCCAGGTCTCGAGCGAACCGAAGCACTGGTTGAGGGCCTGCGCCAGCCCGGAGCTCTTGCCCGGGCTCGGCTCCCCGGCCCGCTTCAGGTTCGAGAAGTAGTACTCGTGGAGGATCATGCCGTTGTACTCGAAGCCGAGGTGTCGCGTCAGCTCGGCGAAGTACGGGTCCGTCCCCGAAGGCTTGCCCTTGGCCAGGTGCTCCATCAGCTTCTCGCTGAGCGTGTTCACCTGCTTGACGTAGCCCTGGTAGAGCTCGAGGTGCTCCTTCACCTGCGCGTCGGAGATTCCGTCGAGGCCCGTCAGATGCTCGAAGGACTGGGGCTTGTACGCTTTCATCGGTCCCTCCTGTATGATCTGCCCTGCAAAGTCGCTGCCTTCGGATTGCGCATAGATCCCTGAGGAGGTTCGTGATGCTCAAGCGTGCAATGGCCACCGTGGTCGCTGTGCTCCTGGCCCTCGGTGTCGCGCCGATCCCGGGCGACGCGCAGGCGCCGATCAAGATCGGAGTCATCCAGCCGCTCTCGGGCCCGGTCGCGGCCTCCGGCAACTACGTCCGGATGGGCGCCGAGATCGCGCGGGACTGGATCAACGCCCGCGGTGGAGTGAACGGCCGGAAGATCGAGCTGGTCATCGAGGACAACAAGTCGGATCCGAAGGAAGCGGCGAGCGCGGCCGAGAAGCTGATCGTCCGCGACAAGGTGCCGGCCATCATGGGCGCCTGGGGCTCCTCGATGACGCTGGCAGCGATGCCGAAGCTCGAGGAGTACGGCGTCCCGATGGTGGTCGAGACCTCCAGCGCCGCCTCCGTGACCAGGCGCGGGAACCCGTGGGTCTTCCGCATCAGCCCGCCGAGCGAGATGGAAGCCCTCGGCCTCGAGCAGTACGTCGACAAGCTCGGCGTGAAGAAGGCGGACTTCCTCGCCGTGAACACGGACTGGGGCCGCGGGGCCATCAGCGCCTTCGGCGACATGCTGAAGAAGCGCGGCGTGCAGGTGGGCGCCTCCGAGTTCATGGAGCAGGCCGCCACCGATATGAACGCGCAGCTCACCAAGATCAAGGGCACGGGGGGCGACACGCTCTTTCTCACCACCGCCGTCGAGCAGATCACGCTCGTCCTGCGCCAGGGACAGGAGCAGCGCCTCCAGCGCAAGATCATCACGACCGGCGGCAGCTCGTCGCCGACCCAGCTGATCAAGCAAGCCGGTGCGGCGGCGGAGGGCAGCTATCACATCGTCTTCTTCATGCCGTGGTTCCCGGAGTCGATGCCGGACGGCAAGCTGGCCAAGGCGTTCGTCGACGAGTGGAACAAGCGCGGTCACCCGTTCGAGGGCCTGACGGAGGGTTTCCGGGGTCACGACGGGATCGCGACCATCGCCGAGGCGGTCAAGATCGCCGGCAAGGACGAGCCCAAGGCGATCCGTGACGCGCTCTGGAAGGTGAGCTTCACCGGCGTGAACGGGCCCATCAAGTTCGAGAAGGACGGGCCGGCCGGCAAGGAGAGCGGGCAGAGCAAGCCGTCGATCTTCGTCGTCCAGGTCCGGGACGGGAAGGTCGCGCTGCCGGACTTCCTGAAGAAGTAAGTGGAGCAGCTCCTGCAGCACCTGGTGAATGGCCTGGTGCTGGGCGGCACGTACGCGCTGCTCGGCATCGGGCTCACCTTGATCTTCGGCCTGATGAGCGTGGTGAACTTCGCCCACGGCGAGTTCTACACGCTCGGCGCCTACGCCACCTTCGGCGCGCTGGCGCTGGCCGGGCTGCCGTTCTTCGTCGCCCTCGGCACCGCCATCGTGCTGGGCGCGCTCGTGGGCGCCCTCTGCGAGCGCACGCTCCTGCGCCCGCTGCGGCGCGAGTCGATCGACACCGTGATGCTGGTGATGATCGGCGTCTGGATCGCCATGCAGAACGCCGAGCTGCTGGTCTGGGGCGGCGTCGCACGGTCGATCCCCCACCCGTTCCCGACGGCGCCGCTGACCCTCGGCCCGCTCAACATCGCGCCCGTCCGGCTTTTCGTCGTCGCCGCCGCCGCCGCGCTGATCGGCGCCTCCTGGCTGCTGATCCAGCGCACGCGGCTCGGCACCGCCATGCGCGCCACGTTTCAGGATCGCGACACCGCCGCCCTGATGGGCGTGCCCATCGGCCGCATTCACACGATCACTTTCGCCTTCGGCTCGGCGCTGGCGGCGGGCGCGGGGGCGCTGCTCGGACCCGTCTTCCTCGCCTACCCGTCGATGGGCGATCTGGCCTCGCTGAAGGCGTTCTCCGTCGTGATCCTCGGCGGGCTGGGCAACCTCGCGGGCGCCACGCTGGGCGGCCTCTTGCTCGGCATCGCGGAGGAGCTGGGCGCCGGCTACGTGTCGTCCGGCTACCGCGACGCGGTGGGGTTCGTCGCGATCATTCTCGTGCTGCTCTTCCGGCCGGCTGGACTGTTCGCGCGCGCGGAACGCATCGGGTGACCGTTCGCGCGCTCGGGGCCCTTCTGGCGCTGGCGCTCGTGACGGCCCCGGCGTGGCTGGCCAGTCCCTATCATCTGCACGTGCTCATCATGGCCGGCATCTTCACGATCCTCGCCTTGAGCTTGAACCTCTTGCTCGGCTACACCGGCCAGCTCTCCCTCGGTCACGCCGCCTTCTTCGGCATCGGCGCGTACACCTCGGCGCTCCTGACGCTGAAGCTCGAATGGTCGTTCTGGCTGGGCCTGCCCTGCGCGGCCGCGGCGGCCGGGCTCGCCGGGTGGGCCATCGGTCGCCTGGCGCTGAAGCTGCGCGGCGCCTACTTCGTGCTGGTCACCATCAGCTTCGCCGGGGTGATCTCGCTCGTGAGCATCAACTGGATGGAGCTCACCAACGGCCCCCTCGGGCTGCCCGGCGTGCCGGCGCCCGAGCTCGGCCCGTGGACGCTGCGGACGAAGCAGGCCTACTACTATCTGGTCCTGGCGGGCGCGGCGGTCGCCTATCTCGTGTGCCATCGCCTGGTGCGCTCACGCATCGGCCGCGCGCTGGTGGCGCTGCGCGAGAACGAGCCGCTGGCCGAGTCGGTCGGCATCGACGCCACCCGCTATCTGGTGCTGGCGGCCGTGGTCAGCGCAGCGCTGGCGGGCGTGGCGGGGAGCCTCTACGCGCACTACACGCGCTTCGTCTCACCCGAGGTGTTCCTGTTCACCTATACCGTCACCATGGTGATCATGGTCGTGGCCGGCGGCCAGGGCACGCTCGTCGGGCCCGTGATCGGCGCGGTGCTCTTCACGGCGCTGCCGGAGGCGTTGCGCGAGGCCGTCGCCTGGCAGTGGCAGATGCTCGCGTACGGCGTGATCCTGATCGCGCTCGTGTTCTTTCTCCCTCGCGGAATCGCGCCGACCTTTGAGCGCTGGAGACGGAGCCGGGCCGCGTCTCGAGCAGGCCACCCGCGGTCCAAGCCGGCCTCGCGGCCCCCGCTACAACAATGCTAGTCATCGAGGATCTCCGCGTGGCCTTCGGCGGCGTCACGGCGCTGGCCGGCGTGTCGTTCACGGTGCGGCCGGAGACCATCACCAGCCTGATCGGCCCGAACGGGGCGGGAAAGACCACCGCCTTCAACGCCATCACCGGCTTCCTGCGGCCCAGTCATGGCCGGATGAGCTGGGATGGCGCGCCGCTCGGCGGCCGGCCGTGCGACATCGCCCGGCGCGGCGTGGTGCGCACGTTCCAGCGGACGAGCGTGTTTCCGACGCTCACGGTCTTCGACAACGTCCGCACGGGCCTGCACCTGCGCGCGCGCGCCTCGCTGTGGTCGGTGCTGGCCGGCGCGCGCAGCGTGAGGACCGAGGAGGCACGGATCGCGGCCGTGGCGCGCGAAGTGATCGACTTCGTCGGCCTCGGCGACCGGCGCGACGAGGTGGCCGGCGAGCTCCCCTACGGCGAGCAGCGGCTCATCGAGCTGGCGGTCGCCCTGGCCGCGCAGCCGCGGCTCTTGCTGCTCGACGAGCCGGCGGCGGGGATGACGGGCGCCGAGCGGGAGCGGCTCGTCGGCATGATCCGCCGTATCCGCGAGCAGGACGTGACCGTGCTGGTCGTGGAGCACGACATGAAGCTCGTCATGGGCATCTCCGAGACCGTCATCGTCCTCAACCACGGCCGCGTGATCGCCGCCGGCGCCCCCGCCTCCATCCAGGCGAATCCCGACGTGATCCGCGCGTACCTCGGCTCCTCCAGTGCTCCGGCTTGAAGGGCTCCGCGCCGGCTATGGCGCCATCGAGGCGCTTCGCGGCCTCGACCTCGAGGTGCGCGAGGGCGAGCTCGTCTGCCTGCTCGGCGCCAACGGCGCCGGCAAGTCCTCGACTCTCCGCGCCATCTCCGGTCTGCTGCGCCCACGGAGCGGGCGGATCGTCTTCGACGGCCGGGAGATCCACACGCTCGAGCCGTCGGACATCCTGCGGGCCGGCATCGCGCACTGCCCCGAGGGGCGGCGCGTCTTTCCGCATTTGACCGTCGAGGAGAACCTCACGATGGGCGCCTATGTCCGGCGCGACCGCGCCGGCATCGCGCAGGACGTCGAGCGCGTCTGCACCCATTTTCCGATCCTGAGCGACCGGCGCCGCCAGGCGGCCGGCACGCTCTCCGGCGGCGAGCAGCAGATGCTCGCCATCGGACGAGCGCTGATGGCCCGCCCGCGCCTGATCCTGTTCGACGAGCCGTCGCTGGGGCTGGCGCCCACGGTGGTGGAGACGACGTTCGCGATCATCGCGGATATCCGGCGCACCGGCACCACCGTACTGATGGTGGAGCAGAACGCGTATCTGGCGCTCCGCATGGCCGATCGCGGCTACGTGATGGAGACGGGACGGATCGTGCTGCACGGGGCCGCCCGCGATCTGCTGCACGACGACCACGTGCGCGCCGCCTACCTCGGCGGCTGAGGCGTTCCGCGGCTAGAGCGCTCGGAGAAACGCGATCAGGTCCGCTTCCTCAGTCCCGCTGAACTGGAAGCCGAATCGGTTCTTGTAGTGGGCGACGACGTCCTCGACCGTGGCCGCGGAGCCGTCGTGGAAGTACGGGGCTCGCGTCGCCAGTCCGCGCAGGATCGGCGTCTTGAACTTGCCGATGTCCGCGCACAGTCCGGTGATCAGCGCACGACCGGGATCCGTCGTGCGCACGAGGCGACCGTCGGCGTGGCACTGGAGCGTGTAGAGCGGAAGATCGGCCGGCGGGGGATCGTCCGGGCCGAGCTCCCCGACCCCGACCTTGAAGAACAGCGGTGCCGCGTTGGTGCCGACGTTTTGCATGTTATGGCAGCCGGCGCACATGAGCCGACCATTGTGCGTGGCGGTGTTGAATACCCGCTGGCCACGAGCAATGGCCTGGCGCGCAGGGCTGCGGTGTCCGACGGCCGTGGTCCATTGCGTGAAGATCGTGAACGCCTCTCCGGCCGCCGCCGGCACGCCGGCCGTCTCGGCCGCCTCCGCCGCGAGCGCCCCCGGTCCTCCCCGCGCGCCATCGGCATCGAGGCGCCCGGCGCGACGATCCACCATCTGCGCCGTGGTCAGTCGCAGCTCGAAGTCGACGATACGCCGTCGCGTGAAGTCGTCGATCGGCAGCGCCTGGGCATGCCCGACCGTGGCGTCGTTGGCCTGGAGCATCAGATCGCCGTGGATCGACCGTCCGCCGGTGCTCTCCCGCCCATCCCACATCACGGTCCTCAAGAAGTGGAGATTCGTCGACGGGAGGGGGCGGCGGAACAACGACAGCTCGGCCACGCTCGCGAAGCCGTAGGGATCTTCCACGGTGACGAGCGTGAAGTCCGCTGTCGCCGGCATCGGCAGGCCGACGCGGATCACGCCGCGCTCGAGCAGCAGCGCGTATGCCTGCCGTCTCGCCGACACCGTCCTGACATCCGCGTACGGCGTTACCGCCCCGTCGACCGGGCGGAAGAGCGGATGGCGCCCGCCGGTCGCCTGGAAGCGCCGCTGCACGTCGGCGGGCTCGAGCGACCAGCCCTCGGTCGGCGCATGGCACGTCACGCACGTGCGATCGTTGGTTCCCAGGCTCTGGAAGAACGGCTCGTCGAGAGTGACGGGCGGCCCTTCCGCGACCAGCGTCTGGGCCATGCCGCTGTCGTTCCCGGCGGGAATCCCGAGAGGCAGGTGGCGACCACCGACCGCGGCGCTTGCGAGCACGACGAAGCAGAGCGCGGCGAGACCGAGAACGCGGGGGTGCGTTTTCATGCCGCTCTGCCAATCGCAAGCGGCGTGCCGGACGTGAAATCAAGGAGTTATGACGGTGGTGCGCAACGGGATTCCGCGCTTGAGAGCGCCTTTTCTTCCGCCCGCCGGCGCGGCCGCGCGTACAGCGCGACGATGAAGCAAACGGCGGCGACGAGCTCCAGCACCTCCTCCACCATGTAGCGCGGAAGTCCCGGGATCCGCCCGAGCGGCTTCTCGAACGTCTCCGTCAGACCGAACACGATCACGCCCGCGCCGAACACCCGACCCCAGGACTCTCGCGTCGCGCGCCGGATCGCGACCACGAGCTCGCGCCGCCGCCGCAGCGCGTAGAGCGCAAGAGCCGCCGGCGGCAGCGTCATGACGAGGAGCGCGAGGGCGCGCCAGCCGAGCCACACGTCGGCGTCGACGAGGAAGCGCGTGGAGATGATCTTGCGGCCGACGACGAGCCGGTCCAGATCCACCTCGCCGATGATGAGCCCGGCCATCATGGAGGCCACGAGGATCTCGAATACCGGTGAGGCACCGGCGTCCCAGCGGTCCCACGCGGCGCGCAGCGCGGACGCACCCGTGAGGGTGAACAGCGCCGCCTGCAGCCATTCCACGGCGGCATCCTCGCGCGTCAGCCGGTCGGCCAGCTCGGGATCGACGACAAACGTCACGGCGACGCCGACGAGGAGAACCGCGGTGAGCGCACCCGCGACGAGTGCAGCGTGACGCTCCATCTGCCGACAGTGTAGCCTTCCCACCCGCCGGCGGCGCGGCTATCCAGCGGTGCAGGCTGGTGTCATCATAGCGACGATGGCCGACTCGCAGCGAGGCCTCAGAACCTGCGCCGAGCAGCGCGTCGCGCAGTCGCGCGCCGCTGTCCTCCAATCCAAGCAACGCATCAAGACGGCGCGGGAGCAGATCGACCGGAGCCGGCAGGCGATGGCGCAGACGCGCCAGCGAATGTCAGCCGTCCGCGTGATACTGCCGTAGCGCGCCGATCGCGAAGAGCTCCCGGAGGGCGTCCCGGCCGGCGGCCGTGATCTCCAGCGCTCTCGAATCGGTGAGACGCCGCACCCAGCGACGGTCCACGGCGTGGCGGCAGATCGCCGCGCCGACCTTGCCGGCGATGTGAAGCCGCCGCTCGCTCCAGTCGAGACATGGGCGCACGAGCGGCCGTGTCGAGGATGCGGCGAGTGCCAAGCCCATACCCCTGAAGAACTCGACTCCGAGCGCGGTGACGACACCGCCATCGTCGTCCAGCTCGATGACGCCCCTCGTCACGAGCGCGTCGGCGATCGCCACGCCCAGCTGACCGGCGAGGTGGTCATAGCAGGTGCGCGCCATGCGAAGGGCGGCGTCGCGTGGCCCGACCACGAGCGGCCGCCGGCGGCGCCACTCCGGCCTCGAGGCCAGCTGCATCACGCCCTCCAGCATCCGGGCGACCTCGGGCGCGGCGAGGCGATGATAGCGATGCCGCCCCTGCCGATCCACGCGCAGCAGCCCCGCGCGCGTCAGCCGCGAGAGATGGCTGCTCGCCGTCTGCGGCGTGATCCCGGCGACGCCGGCCAGCTCGGTCGCCGTCAACGCGCGCCCGTCCATGAGGGCCGCGAGCATCGCGACCCGCGCCGGCTCCCCGAGGTGCGAGGCCACCTCGGCGATCTGGTGTGTCGTCGCCATCGCGCGTGAGAATATCAGGTTCGCCGCAGAGACGATTCGACGGCCAGCGAAGCATTCGGCACGCTCGGCGGCACAATGAGCCATGCCCCACGGGAGCGCAGGCGCGCCGCCGAGCTATCGCTGGGTCGTCCTCGGCGTCTCCACGGGCGTCAACGCGCTGGCGTGGGGGACGCGCGCGACGTTCGCGCTGTTCTACGTCGCGCTGCTGGAGCATTTCCAGTGGGGCCGCGGCGCGACGGCCCTGGGGTATTCCCTCAGCTGGCTGTCGTTCGTCGTCTTCGCGCCCGTCGCCGGCTGGCTCTCCGACCGCTGGGGTGCCAGGGCCATCGTGCTCATCGGCGGCGGTCTTCTCGGCCTGGCCCTGGCGCTCACCGCACAGGTGACGTCGCTGACGGGATACTACGCGTGCTTCGGAGGCATCGGCGGCGCCGGCCTGGCGGGGATGCTCGTTCCGTCCACGACGATCGTGACGCAGTGGTTCCTGCGGTCACGTGGCACGGCCATGGGTGTGCTGAGCACCGGCGGCCCCGCCAGCGCCGTCGTGTTCTATCCGCTGATCGCCTCGCTCATCACGACGCTCGGCTGGCGCGCGGCCCTCGTGAGCTTCGGCGCCCTCATCGCCGCCGTAACGGCGTCGCTGGCGATGTTCTACAGGATGCCGGCACGCGTCGCCGACGCGGCGATCGGACCGGCCCGGCCGGTGGAGTTCCCCACCCGGCAGCAGTGGACGCTCGTCCGCGCGCTGCGCAGCACGCGACTGTGGGCGGCGTTCACGATGACGGCGCTCGGCGTCATCGGTTTTCAGATCATGGCCACGCATCAAGTTGCGCACGCGGTCGACCGTGGATTCGAGTACACCCGCGTCGTGTGGCTCTTCTCGCTCGGCGCGGCGTGCATGATGGCCGGCAACCTACTCGGCGGCTGGCTGTCGGATCGATTCGGCCGCGGATCCATCTTCGCCCTCGGCACCGTCGTGGCGATCGCAGGAATCGGCTGCTTCATCCTGCTCCGTGGTCCGCAGGACGACCACCTCTTGTATCTGTACGTCGTGTCGGCCGTCGGCTTCGGCATGCGCATCGCGCAACTCTCCACGATCCCGGCCGACGTCTTCGCGGGTCCCCAGCTCGGCGTGATCCTCGGCGTCGTGCACGCCGGTGGCGGCCTTGGCGGCGCCATCGGCCCCTTTCTCGGAGGCTGGCTCTTCGACATCACCGGCAGCTACGGGGCAGCCTTCGTGGCCGCCTCCCTCGCGGTCGCCGGCTCAGCCGTGGCGGCGAGCCACGCCGCACAGCCCCGGCGTGATCGAGCGCCGGGAGCCCGGCACGGGTCGACCCTGTGATCTCGGATCATCGGATCAGGTGTCCTGTGTTCCGAACAGGCGCTGTTCCTGCAGACGAAGCGCCGCCAGCTCGTCGGCCGTGTACATCGGCGGCACGGGGCCGTGGCGGTCATCGAGCACCTCCACGCCGGCCTCCGGTACGGCCACCGAGCGGACGGCCAGCAGCGCTCTCGGGGCGAGCAACCGAGCGTCGAGCAGCACCTGTCGTGCCCGCCGGCTCACCACGAGCTGCCTGAACCGCATGGGCTTGCCTTCGCGGTTCGGCCCATCCTCGCCCCACGGGACATACGCGAAGTCGGCGTCGGGGAACGCCCGAGCCCAGTAGCGCGGTACGGTCACCAGCGTCAGCCCGGCAAGCGTGGATTCGCGTGGTCCAGGCGGCGGGAACAGCT
>DATBJF010000111.1:0-99857 GCA_036556545.1 Candidatus Methylomirabilota bacterium | reverse complement strand
GTCACGTAGACGTCGGGCAGGAAGTGCATCTCGATCTTCACGAGCCCGTCGCCCTGGCACGCCTCGCAGCGGCCGCCCTTGACGTTGAACGAGAACCGCCCGGGCTGGTAGCCGCGCATGCGCGCCTCCTGCGTCCGCGCGAACAGCGCGCGGATGAACGCGAAGACGCCGGTGTACGTGGCGGGATTGGAGCGCGGCGTGCGGCCGATCGGCGACTGGTCGATGTCGACGACCTTGTCGACGTGCTGCGCGCCCTCGATCCGCGTGTGGGCACCGGGGCGCTCCTGCGCGCGATGCAGCATCTGGGCGAGCGCGCGGTAGAGGATGTCGTTCACCAGCGTGGACTTGCCCGAGCCCGACACGCCGGTCACGCAGGTGAAGGTGGCGAGCGGGATCTTCACCGCCATGCCTTTCAGGTTGTGCTCGCGCGGGTCGTGGATGGTGATGAGCTGGCCGCTGCCTTTCCGGCGCTCGGCGGGCACGGCGATGGCCCGCGCGCCGGACAGGAACTGCCCGGTGAGCGAGCGCGGATTGGCGATGATCTCGTCGGGGGTGCCCATGGCCACCACGTGGCCGCCCAGCTCGCCGGCGCCGGGCCCGAGATCGAGGACGTAGTCGGCGGCCCGGATGGTGTCCTCGTCGTGCTCGACCACGAGCACGGTGTTGCCGAGATCGCGCAGGCGCTTGAGCGTGTCGAGCAGGCGGCGGTTGTCGCGCTGGTGGAGACCGATGGAGGGCTCGTCCAGTATATAGAGGACCCCCACGAGGCTCGAGCCGATCTGGGTGGCGAGCCGGATCCGCTGCCCTTCGCCGCCGGAGAGCGTTCCCGCCGGCCGGTCGAGGGTGAGGTAGTCGAGCCCGACGTTGATCAGGAAGCCGAGGCGTTCGCGAATCTCCTTCAGCACGCGCCGCGCGATGGCCGCCTCGCGCTCGGCGAGACTCAGCCCGTTGAAGAAGCCCGACGCCTCCTTGATCGTGAAGCGCACGACGTCGGCGATCGACTTGCCGGCGATGCGCAGCCCCAGCGACTCCCGCCGCAGGCGCGAGCCGCCGCAGGCGGGGCACGGCCGCTCGGCCATGAAGTGCTCGATCTCTCGCCGCGCCTCCTCCGACTGCGTCTCGCGGTACCGGCGCTCGAGCAGCTTGACGACGCCCTCGAAGCCGCCCTCGCGATCGCCGTGCAGCACGACGTCGCGGGCGCTCTTCTTCAGCTTCGCCCACGGCTCGTCGAGGGAGATCTTGTAGCGCTTGGCCAGCGCGGCCAGCGTCTGCCGGAAGTACGCGCTCTCCCGCCCCGCCCACGGCGCCAGGGCGCCCGCGCGGAGCGAGCGGCTCGTGTTCGGCACCACCCGCTCGGGATCGATCTCGAAGCGCGTGCCGATCCCGCCGCACTCGGGGCAGGCGCCGTACGGGTTGTTGAAGGAGAACATCCGCGGCGAGACCTCGGGAAACGAGATGCCGCACCCCGAGCACGCCAGCCGCTCGGAGAAGAGCATGGGCTCGCCGCCGTCCATGGCCTCGGCCTGGACCACGCCGTCGGCGAGGCGCAGCGCTGTCTCGAGCGAGTCCGCGAGGCGCGCCGAGAGGCCGTCCTTGATGACGAGGCGGTCGACCACGACCTCGATGGTGTGCTTGCGGTTCTTGTCGAGCTCGATCTCCTCGCCCAGCTCGCGCACGGTCCCGTTCACGCGCACGCGCGAGAATCCCTGGCGCTGCAGGTCGAAGAAGAGCTTCTTGTACTCGCCCTTGCGGCCGCGCACCACCGGCGCCAGCACGAGCAGCTTGGTGCCGGCCGGTTGCAGCATGATCCGGTCGACCATCTGCTGGACGGTCTGGGCCGCGATCACCTTGCCGCACGACGGGCAGTGCGGGATGCCCACGCGCGCGAAGAGCACGCGGAGGTAGTCGTAGATCTCGGTGACGGTGCCGACGGTCGAGCGCGGGTTCTTGGACGTCGTCTTCTGCTCGATCGAGATGGCCGGCGACAGTCCCTCGATCGAGTCGACCTCGGGCTTTTCCATCTGCTCGAGGAACTGTCGCGCGTACGCGGACAGCGACTCGACGTAGCGGCGCTGGCCCTCGGCGTAGATGGTGTCGAAGGCCAGGGACGATTTTCCGGAGCCGGACAGGCCCGTGATGACGACCAGCTGATCGCGCGGAAGCTCGACGTCGACGTTCTTGAGGTTGTGCTCGCGTGCGCCACGGACGATGATCCGGTCACTCGCCATAAGCAACGCTCATTATGCGGCCTGCCCCCATCGAATTCCAACTACGGCGAGGATTTAGAGCGGATTAACGGTGACTGCGCGCGATGCTGAGGGCGAGATCCGGGTCGGTGGCGACGTCGCGAATCGTGCGAGCCAGCGCCACCTCCATGACCTCGCGCCAGGCGGTCTTCGAGTCGGCCTCGGCCGTCCGGCGCCGGATGCCGACGTAGCGGCGGTTCCACAGTCGATCGCCCGTCTGGCCGTCGGTGATGATGACGGCGATGGCCACCCGACCGACGTACTGCGTGCTGGGCGAGCGTCCGACCGCGTCGAGCCAGAACTCCTCGACGTCGGCGGCGACGACGACGTCAGCCGGCGCGGCCACCACCTGATGGCCGTTCTTCGCCACCTCGAGGACCAGCGCGTCGCGTACGATATCGGCCACCGGCCGCTCCGTCACGATGGCCTTGCCGTCCTTGGGGCTGGCGCCGATGCGGTCCTTGTCGCCGCGCCGGTCGGTCACCGGCGCCACCGTCACCCGCCGTGGCGCGACGCTGGCGAGCAGCGCCTTCTTCGTGTCGGCTTCCGGGTACCCCACGTCGACGGTCCGGGTCGCGCAGCCGGTGAGAAGACTCACCACGACGAGCGGGCCGGCGACGAACGCGGCGCGGCGGCGCATCAGCGGGCGCCGTCCCGCGCGTAGACGAGCTCGCTGGCCAGCCGGCGGCCGGCGCGCTCGAGCACGTCGACGAGCTCCTGGCGGGTCAGCCCGCGATCGCGCTTGAACGCGTCGAGCGAGAGCCGCCCGGGATGGGTGACGTCCTCTTCGTGCTCCCACACGACGACGCCCGTCTCCTGCAACACCATCTGCGCGCGGACGTCCGCGAAGGCCGCCACCGCGTCCGCATCGCCTTCTCGCACGCGCATCAGGCCCCAGGACGGGACGGTCAGCCGCACGATGGCGTCGGCGAGGCGACGCTCGTCGCCGACCGGTTCACGGTCCAGCGCGGCGATCTGGTTGAACGGGCCGCTCACCTGGAGCGCCCGTGCGAACGCCTCGGTGACGACCGTGCCGGGCGTGACGTCACGCGGCACCGTCCCGGCGGCACGAGTGCTCTCCATGAGCGAGCTGACGATCCCGTACACGGCCCTGGCGATCGGAAGGAGGACGTCCTTGTAAGGGATCCACTTCAAAACGTCATCGAGCACACCGACCGACTCGTTCGTCGCACCGGGCACGACCGTGAACTTGCTCTCACCCGTCGTGACGACGACGACACGGCGCACGTCGGTGATCGCCGAGCTGCTCGGGCGCGCGCGAGGCGCCGGCGGCGAAGCCGAGGACGCGCACCCCGACAGCACGAACACGACGAGAAGGGCGGGCAGCAGACGCAGCGCCATCATCAGGGCGCCAAAATAGGCGCAGCGCCGGCGCACGTCAAGGCTCGACGTCGACGGCGTCAGCGTAAAAATTTCACGACGAGCCACGCCGCGGGGACGGCCAGCAGCACCGGCCACTCGGCCACCACGTGCAGCGCCGCCGGAAGCCGTGGCCCGAGCGCCGCGGCGCCCATGAAGACGACACCGCCCGCCAGCGCGCCGACGGCCTGCAGCGGCCAGCCGGCGACGCGCGCGCGCGCGGCCCCCGCCAGGCGCGGCGCAGCCAGCGTCGCCGCCGCGAACCCGAGCCCGGCCATCAGCAGGAACCACGGGTCGAACGGCCAGAGGCTTGCGACCGCAGCGACGGCGACGGCGATCAGCCAGGCGGCGGGGCCCCGCGCGCCGGCCAGCGTCACCACGCGCTCCCGCAACGCGCCGGCGGCGGCGACGAAGAGCGCCAGGAGCGCCACCACGCCGAGGGCGGCGAGGCCGCGCGCGCCCGGCACGGCGGCCGAGAGCCGCAGCAGCGGCTCCGCCACCGAGCCGCTCAGCATCACGTCCGGCGCCGCCGCCACCGCGTACACGCCCCAGCACGCGGCCGCGATCGCCAGCGTCAACAGCGTCGCCGGCGCTGCGAAGCCGCGCCGGCCGGCGGCCGGCACGAGCCCGATGGCGCCGAGCATCAGCGTGACGAGCGCCGCCATGGATCCGACGAATGGCGGCACGCCACCCTCGGCCCACGCGGCTCCCGACGCCGCGGCCCCGGGCACGCGCTTGCCCGCCTCGAATCGCACGCGGCTGCCGGCTTCCACCGTCACGCGGTCGCCCGGACGCACGCTCAGCGGATCGCCCGCAGTCAGGCGCCAGTCGCGTGTGACCTCGGTCGTGCCGTCGTGCTCGACCACGCGGAACGTCGCCGGAGACACGGCCACCAGCCGATGCGCCTCGTGGAACGTCAGCGTCGCGCGCCGCGCGAACCAGCCGCCGTCGGCGACCCACGGGCTGTGCGCGCCGAACACCAGCGCGGGGCGCGCCGCCGCATCGCGCCACGCGGTGAGCGGCGACAGCGTCGTCAGCGACGACACGGTGACGAGACCGCTCACGAGCGCGGCACCCCCGATGATCAGCACCGCCGGCCGCCAGCGATCGATGCCGGGCACCAGGGCGAGCACGAGCAGCAGCACGACCGCCAGCACGATGCCGTGCCACCGTCGGCCACCCAGGAAGACGGCCGCATCGCCGAGCGGCAGGAGGCTGGCGGCCAGGATCGCGGTGGCGCTCACGCCCGTCGCGGCCGCCGTCACGGCGTGCGGCGGGTCGTCGGCGCGCGGCTGCAGCAGCGCCACCAGCGGCGCCACCACGGCCGCGAGGACGAGCATCGGCGCCTCGGGCGCGCCGGCGGCGACGCGCGTGGTGAGCGTGCCCACGAGCACGGGACCGGTCCACGCGGCGAGGCCGCGCAGCGCCGTCATTCGCGCGAGCGCACCAGGACCGCGGTGGCCACGACGGTGGCGAGCGTCGGCGCCACCAGGCCCGCGTACCACCACGCCAGGCTCACGCCGGCCACCCGCACGGCGCCGGGCGCCCCGGGCACGAGGGCGAGCACCACGAGCGGCACGAGGAGGAGTGTCAGCGCAACCATGCCGAACCAGCGCCAGCGGGCGGCTGACATCGCGCGCGATTATAGCGCGAGGCTTGGCGGAATCGGTATGCTGAGCGGCGGCGTCCAAAGCGAAAGACCCGAGGAGATCTTCGATCGATGGCCGACAGGCTCGACCGCGTCATGGTGATCACCGCCCACCCGGACGATTCGGAGTTCGGCGCCGGGGGCACGGTGGCGAAGTTCGTCAAGGAAGGCCGCGAGGTGGCGTACTGCATCGTGACCAACGGCAACAAGGGCTCGAGCGATCGCACGATGGCGCCGGATCGCCTGGCCACCATCCGCGCCGAGGAGCAGCGCAACGCGGCGCGCGTCCTCGGCGTGGAGAGCGTGATGTTCCTGGGCTACCCGGATGGCGAGGTGGAGGACACGCGCGACCTGCGGCGCGACGTCTCGCGCGAGATCCGCCGCGTCCGGCCCGACCTCGTCGTCTGCCAGAATCCCAACCGCACCTACAACCTCGGCGCTTCACACCGCGACCACCGCACCGTGGGCGGCGTCGTCCTCGACTGCGTGTATCCGCTCGCGCGTGATCACCTCGCCTTCCCGGAGCTCCTGCCGGAGTTCGAGCCACACAAGGTGCGCGAGGTCTACGTGATGCAGTGGAGCGAGCCGCACGTGGTCAACGACATCACCGACGTGATGGACCTGAAGCTCAAGGCGCTGGCCTGCCACGCGAGCCAGTTCAAGGACTTCGCGGCGGTGGAGGCACGCGTGCGCCAGCGCAGCAAGGAGCTCGGCGCGGCCCGCGGCTACGCGTACGCCGAGGCCTTCGATCGCATCGTGATCCCCTGATGACGGCCGGGCCACTCGCCGCGCTCAGTCTGCTGATCTGCCTCGGCACGGTCGCCGCCTACTCGATGCTGCTCGGCGTCCCGGCCGTCCGCAATCACCCCGAGGGATACGTGGCGGCGTTCGCCATCGGGGCCACGGTGGCCGGGCTCGGTCTGGCGCTGCGGCGCCGCTGGTACGGCTGGGTCGCGCTCGCGGTGTCCGTGCTGCTGCTGACGCTCGGCTCGTACGTGAACTTCGTCATGGCGCGCATTCCCGAGCACCCCACGGTCCTGAAGCTCGGCGAGCCGCCGCCGGATTTCACGCTCACCGACGCCGCCGGTCGTCCCACCTCGCCGGCGGACTACCGCGGGAAGAAGCCGCTGCTGTTGATCTTCTATCGCGGCTACTGGTGACCGTTCTGCGTGGCCGAGCTCCAAGGTCTTGGAGCCACGCTGTCGGAGGCCGAGCGGGCAGGCATCGAGGTGGTGGCCGTCTCCCCCGACGAGAACGCGCAGAGCCAGCGGCTGGCCGACGGCCTCCGCCTGAACTATCGCTTCGTCGCCGATCCCGACCTCGCGGTGACGCGCCGCTATGGCCTGATCCATCGCGGCGGCGGGCCGGGCGGGAGCGACGTGCCCCGGCCGGCGACGGTGCTCCTCGATCGCGACGGCGTCGTGCGGTGGGTCTCGCTCAGCGACAACTACCAGGTACGGCCGGATCCGCGCGAGGTCGCCCGCGCCATCCGGGCGCTCTGAGCATGGCCGGCGTCGACCGCCCGCTCATCCGCGCCTCGCTCCGCGTGACGCCGCGCATGCTGCGCGAGATGACGCGCGATTGCGCGCCGGCGCAGGCGGCCACGCCGCCCAAGCCGGGCGAGTGGGCCATCGTGGACGTCGTGCGACACCTGGTGGAAGGCGACCGCGACACCTTGCTGCCGCGCCTGCGCCGGATGCTGGCCGAGCCGCGGCCGGTCTTCGCGGTGCGCCGGCCGCTCGAGCACGACGACGCCGACCTCGCCACGCTGCTCGACGTCTTCGAGCGGGCGCGCGCCGACGTCGTGCGCATGCTCGACGGCCTCGACGAGGCGGCGTGGGCGCGCGAGGGCGTGAGCCCCAGCCGCGGGCCGCTGACCGTCGAAGCGTACGCCGCGTCCACCGTGGCCCACGACACCGAGCACCTCCAGCAGATCCAGGACGTCCGCGCGACGCTCGGGCTTCTCCCCAAGCGCTGCGAGGCGCGGGCGGCGCTCACGATCACCGAGCTCGTCGGCGCCCTCGCCGCCACGCCGCGCGCGATCGCGGCCGTGGCCGAGGGACTCGGTACGGAGGCGCTGCGATGGCGGCCGCGCGCGGGCGAGTGGTGTGTGACCGAGGTGATGGCGCACCTGCTGGACCTGGAGCGGACGCTCTTCCTGCCCCGTGTGCGCCGCATCGCGGCCGAGGAGCGGCCCGCGTTCGAGGCGTTCGACCTGGACGCCTGGGCGCGCCAGCGTGACCACCGTGCCCGCGATTTCGCCGGCGACCTGGGCGCTTTCGCGCGCGCGCGGGCCGAGACGATCGCCTTCCTCGAAGGGCTGCCGGGCGGCGCCGCCGAACGGCTCGGCCTTTCCGGTCACTTCGGCCCGGTCACGCTCGCCCAGTACGCGACGCACGCCGTCGATCACGACCTCGAGCATCTCGGGCAGATGCGCGATATCCGCACCGCTCACTCGGCGCGTGGCTGAGCTGCCCGCCGCCTCGCTGCGCGTGAAGGAGGCGCTCGACGCGCGCGGCGTGGACACCACGATCGTCTATCTGGAGCGCGCGGCGCGGACGTCCGCCGAGGCGGCGGCCGCCGTCGGCTGCCGCGTGGACCAGATCGCGAAGTCGCTCGTGTTCCGCGGCGTGACGAGCGGCACGCCGCTGCTGGTGATCGCCAGCGGCGCCAATCGCGTCGACGAGGCGCGCGTGGCCGACCTCGTGGGCGAGCCGCTCGGCAAGGCGGACGCGGACTTCGTGCGCGCGCACACCGGCTTCGCCATCGGCGGCGTGGCGCCGCTCGCGCATCCGGCGCCGCTCACCACGCTCATCGACGAGCATCTGCTGAAATGGGACCGGATCTGGGCCGCCGCCGGCCATCCGCACACCGTCTTTCCGCTGGCCCCACCCGACCTCGTCCGCATCACCGGCGGCCGCGTCATCTCGGTAACCTGACGCAGCGCCGCGTCCGCCGCCGGCCGCAGCCACCGTCCATCTGGAACACGCCACCCGCGGCGCGAGCGGGACGCGCGCCAAGCGCAGCCACCGTCCATCTCGAACAGGCCACCCACGCTTCGAGCGGGACGCGCGCCAAGCGCAGCCACCGTCCATCTCGAACAGGCCACCCACGCTTCGAGCGGGACGCCAGGTCGTCGC
This sequence comes from Candidatus Methylomirabilota bacterium, assembly GCA_036556545.1. Classification (GTDB taxonomy): domain Bacteria; phylum Methylomirabilota; class Methylomirabilia; order Rokubacteriales; family CSP1-6; genus AR12. Next base: position 91,443 of record DATBJF010000111.1, on the reverse strand, counting down.
TACAACAGATGTAGAATACGCGCGTGATCCGGCGACGCGCGGTCTTCATCGCCGCTCTTGTCCTCCTCCTCACCTCCAGCGCCGCCGTCGGCCGCGGACCGGTCCTCACGCCGCCGGCCTCCGACCTGCAGGTGACCGTCGAGATGCTCACGCAGATGGAGATGAACGGCCGTCGCTCGGGGACCGCCGGTGGCGAGCGCGCCGCGGCACGGCTCGCACAGTCGCTTGCCGACGTCGGGTTGCGGCCCGGGGGCGACAACGGGACATTCTTACAATCGTTCGTCCTCCCCGCGGGCCGCACGCTCGGCCCCGCGAGCGCGCTGGAGGTCGACGGGCGCGTGCTCAAGGTGGGCGTCGACTGGACGCCGCACGGCGGCTCGCGCGCGGCCGAGGCGCGCGGCGACGTCGTCTTCCTCGGATATGGCGTGACGGCGCCGGGATGGGACGACTGGGCCGGCGACGTCCGGGGCAAGATCGTCGTCGTGCTCGACGGCGTCCCGTCACGCCTGGCCGAGCATCGCTCGTCGCGCCTGGACAAGGTGATTCGCGCCCGCCAGCACGGCGCCGCCGCGGTGCTGATCGTCGCCGACACGCTGCCGACCCTCGACGCCACCGCCGCGCCCGTGGATGTCGTCTCCGGGTCCCTCACGACGGCGGCCGCGGACACGCTGCTGACGCCGCGGACGACAGCGGACCTCGCGCGCGAGGTGGAGCACGCGGCCGCGCCGGTGCGTCGGAGCGTGGCCACGCCGGCCCGCGTGAGCGTCGACATCCAGCGCGCCGACCTGCGCGCCACGAACGTCATCGGAATCCTGCCCGGCCACGATGCGGCGCTGGCCGGCGAAGCGGTCGTCCTCGGCGCCCACTACGACCACCTCGGCGAGAACGGCGGCGCCGTCTATCACGGAGCCGACGACAACGCCTCGGGCACCGCCGTCGTCCTCGGGCTCGCGCGCGCCTTCGCGTCAGCCGGCGGCACGGCCCGGACGCTCGTGTTCGCGCTCTTCGGCGCCGAGGAGCTCGGGCTCGTCGGCTCCGGTCACTACGTCCGCCAGCCGGCCTGGCCGATCGATCGCACCGTCGCCATGCTGAACTTCGACATGGTCGGTCGCATGCGCGACGGCAAGCTGACGATCGGCGGCGCCGACACCGGTGACCGGCTGCGCCGTGTGGTGAGCGCCGCGCTGGCGCGCGTCCCCGGCGTGGCCGCCGACGTGCGCGGAACGCCGCATTCGGCCTCCGATCACTGGCGGTTCTACTCGGCCGGGCTGCCGGTGCTGTTCTTCCACACCGGCGTGCACGGCGACTATCATCGCCCGACCGACACGGCGGAGAAGCTCGACGCGGACGGCATGGCGCGCATCGCGGCGCTGGGCGCGCGCGTGGTCGAGCAGCTCGACGCCGGCGATCGTCCCGTGTTCGCGCGCATCACGCCGCCGGCGCGGCGTGGACGCGGCGGCGCCGGCGCCACCTTTCTCGGCGTCGGCGGGGACGGCCGCACGCCCGGCGACGGCGTGCGGCTCGGGCACATCTTTCCGGGAAGCGCGGCGGACCGCGCCGGTCTTCGCGACGGCGACGTGCTCGTGCGCGTCGGCGAGCAGCCGGTGAACACCTTCGAGGAGTTGCGCAACGCGATCCGGGCTCGGCAGCCCGGCGACGTCGTGCGGCTGGTCTATCTCCGGGACGGCCGTGACCATGTGACGTCGGCCACGCTCGAGAGGAGTCAGGAATGAGTCTCGATCCCAAGGGCGCCACCACGCTCACCGACGTCGTCCGCCGGCGCGCGGTGCTCAGCCCCGACGCGCAGTACTTCTCGCTCTTCGACGACGTCGTCACCTACGACCGGCTCTGGCGGATGAGCGCGCGCTACGCGGCCGGCCTGGCCGCCGCCGGCCTCGGCGCCGGCGACAAGGTCTGCCTGATCTACCCCACCTGCGCCGAGTTCTTCTACACGTTCCTGGGGGCCCTGCGCATCGGCGCCGTGCCCGTGCCGCTCTATCCGACCCTCGGCGTGGAGGCCACCGCGAACATCTTCCGCGACTCGGAGGCGATCGCGGTCGCCACCATCGGCTGGTTCCGCCAGGGCGTCGACGCCAGCGTCGCCCTGGCGCCGAACATCCGGCTGGTCCTCGAGCCCAACGAGCTCGAGCACGACGGCCCGCCGCCCGCCGATCACGTCGCGCGCGCCGAGGACCTGTGCTTCCTGCAGTACACGTCGGGATCGACCGGTCACCCGCGCGGCGTCATGCTCACGCATGCCAACGTGGTCGAGACCACGAAGTTCATGGCCGAGGCGGCCGGCATCACCGCCGAGGATCGCGTGGTGTCGTGGCTGCCGCTCTACCACGACATGGGGCTGATCGGCTGCGCCTTCACGCCGCCGCTCACGGCCACTCCGATCTGGCTCTTGCCCCCCGATCTCCGGAATCCGCGCCCGTGGCTCGAGACCATCACGAAGATTCGCGCGACGTTCACCGTCTCCCCCGACTTCGGCTATCGCAACTGCGTGCGCAACATGCGCGACACGTCGGAGTTCGACCTCTCGAGCCTGAAGTCCGCGCTGTCGGGGGCGGAGCCCGTACGGACGTCGACGATCGAGACGTTCGAGTCGCACTTCGGCATCAAGCACGTGGTCTCGCCGTGCTATGGACTCGCCGAGGCCACGCTGGCCGTGGCCATCTGGCCGCGCGGCGTGCCGCTCCGCACCGACGCGAGCGGCCGGTGGCTGTCGGTGGGACAGCCGTGCCCGGGCGTGTCGGTCCGGATCACCGCGCCGCTGCGTGAGGACGGCCCCGCGGAGACGGTCGTGCTGCCCGCGGATACCGAGGGCGAGGTGTGCGTCAAGAGTCCCGGTGTGATGAAGGGGTACTACAACAATCCCGAGGCCACCGCCCGCGTGCTCGGCGCCGACGGCTGGCTGCGCACGGGGGACCTCGGGTTTCTCGACGACGAGGGCTTCCTCTACATCACCGGCCGCTTGAAGGATCTGATCATCCTCGGCGGGCGCAATCTGCTGCCGGCGGACGTCGAGGAGGCCGTCGACCAGCTCGCCGGCGTCCGCTACTCCGCCGCGGTCGGGATCGACAGCGAACGAACGGGCTCGCAGCGCCTGTACGTCGTGGCCGAGGCGCGCGACCCGGCCGCGCCGCCCGACGGCGGCTGGGCCGCCCTGAGCCGCGACCTCGTCCACCGCGTGCACCGCGCCGTCGGCCATCGCCCGTCGCGGGTGCTGATCGTCAAGCCGTCAACGATACCGAAGACGTCGAGCGGCAAGATCCAGCGCACGCGGCTGGCGGAGATGATCCAGGCCGGCGCGCTGCGGGACCGCGTCGTGGACGGGGAGACGCATTAAGGTCGGCTGCCACCTGCCCGTCTACGGGCCGGTGGCGCAGCGCGAGCCGCTCATTGCCTTCGCGCGCCGTGCCGAGGCTCTCGGCTACGACTCGCTCTGGGTCAGCGATCACGTCGTGCTGCCGTGGCGCATCGCCTCGCGCTATCCGTACAACACCACCGGCGACTTTCCGCTGCCACCGAGCAGCGATTTCCTGGAGCCGCTGACCGCGCTGGCCCTTGTGGCCGGCGTCACCGACCGCATCGCGCTCGGTACCAGCGTGCTCGTCCTCCCGCATCGCCACCCGGTGCTCGCCGCCAAGATGCTCGCCACCCTCGACCATCTGGCGCCCGGGCGCGTGATCTGCGGCGCCGGCGTCGGCTGGATGCGCGAGGAGATCGAGCTGCTCGGGGCGCCCTACGCGCGCCGCGGCGCCTGGAGCGACGAGGCCATCCGTGTCATGCGCGCGTGCTGGACCGACGAGCGCGCGGCGTTCTCGGGTGAGTTCTTCCGCTTCGATCCCGTCGGCTGCCGCCCGCGCCCGGCGCACGGCACCGTCCCCATCTGGATCGGCGGCCACACCGACCGGGCCTTCCGGCGCGTCGCCGAGCTCGGCGACGGCTGGCACGCCGCCTTCCCCACGCCCGCCGAGCTCGCCCGGGCGCTGCCGCGTCTACGGGACGCGTGCGCAACGGCCGGGCGCGATGCGGGTACGGTGACGATCAGCGCGCGCATGGGACTTCCGAGCAAGCAGTCGGAGGGAGACATGCTGGCGAACGTGCTCGCGCTCCGCGACCTCGGCGTCCAGCACCTGATCCTCGAGCCCGCCGTGCGCAACGCCGGCACGATGACGGGCGCCGTCGAGCGCTTCGCGGCGCTGCGCGCGAAGCTCTAGATCTTCGCGCCGCCCTTCTGCCAGTCGTCCAGGAACTTCTTGAGGCCGATGTCGGTCAACGGATGCTTCATCAGCATCTGCAGCACGCTGAACGGCATGGTCGCAACGTGGGCGCCCGCCCGCGCGGCGTCGATGACGTGCAGCGGGTTGCGGATCGAGGCGGCGAGCACCTGGGTGCGGAAGCCCTGCACGCGATAGATCTCGCAGATCTCGCGGATCAGGTCCATGCCGACGTGGCCGATGTCGTCGAGGCGGCCGAGGAAGGGGCTGATGTACACGGAACCCGCCTTGGCCGACAGGAGCGCCTGCGCGGCCGAGAAGCAGAGCGTCTGGTTCACCCGAATTCCTTTGCCGCTGAGGTACTTCACCGCCTTGAGGCCATCGTAGGTGAGCGGCACCTTGACCACGACGTTCGGGGCGATCTGCGCCAGCTCCGCGCCTTCCTTCTTCATCCCCTCGAAATCCGTGGCGACCACCTCGAGGCTCACGTCGCCCGGCACGATGCGACAGATCTCCTCGGCGAGCGGGCGGAACGGCCGCTTCTCCTTGATGGCGAGGGACGGATTGGTGGTGACGCCGTCGACGACGCCGAGCGCCACGCCTTCCTTGATCTCGTCGATGTTGGCCGTGTCGAGAAAGATTTTCATCACGTCCCCCTGTCCTGTCGTTCGAGCCTGACCATGCTGGCTGTCGGGACCTTCTTGAACACGGTGGGATCGCCGACGACACGTCCCACTACCGTCACCGGGCTCGCGGGCCGGATCTCGTTGCCCTGGCTCATCGGCGTGGGACCGAAGAAGATGCAGAACGCCGAGCCTGGCGGCCAGAAGGCGAGATCGCCGAGCGCCACCACGTCTTTGGATGCCTCCGCCTCGGCCCGGATGCCGATGCCGAAGTAGATCTCGTCGCCCCAGGTCTTCCCGCGCGCCTCGAGCGGAAGCGCCGTCCAGACGGCCGCGGCCGTCCGCGTGTCGTTCAGCTCGGCGGCCGCCACCACATCACCGGCGATGATCCGGATCGCACGCCCCATCCAAAAATCAGCCTAGTCTCCGCGCCGAGAACGGTCAAGGCGGCGGAGCCACCGTCCTTCTGGAACAGGCCACCCACGCGTCGAGCCAAGCAGGCGCGGTCGCTACAACCAGAGCCGCCGTCTATCTCGAACAGGCCACCCACGCTTCGACCCGAGCAGGCGCGGTCGCTACAATACGTCACGATGCTCGCGCTCGCCGAGTGCACCACCGTCGAGGTCCAGCGTCTCGCTCGCCGCCGGAACGTGCTCGTGCTGCTCCCGCTCGGCGCCGTCGAGCAGCACGGCCCCCACCTGCCGCTCGCCGTCGACTGGCTGGGCGCCGAGGCCCTGGCCTGGCACGTGGCGCCGCACCTCGAGCGCGCGGGATTCCGCTGCCTGCTCGCGCCATCGCTGCCCTACGGCGTTAGTCCCCTCGCCGCCGACTGGAGCGGGACGGTGTCGCTCCGCGCCTCGACGCTTCGCCGGGTGGCGGGCGAGATTCTCGCTGCGCTCGTCGGCCACGGCTTCGAGCGGTTCGTGCTGGTGAACTACCAGGCGGATCCTGCGCACCTTGCCGCCATGGCCGCGATCAAGCGAGACGCCGAGCGCCGCCGCGGCGTCCGCGTGCTGTTCGCCGGCTTCGCGCCGGCGGCGAGCGCCGCCATGCTGAACGCCCGGGTCACCGCGCTGCTCCGCAGCCCGCGCCCCGACCGCGAGTGGCACGCCGGAGAGCTGGAGACGGCCATGATGCTGGCGCTAAGACCCGACCTCGTCCGGCGCGCGCTGGCCCGACGGCTGCCCCCGGCGTGGATCGACTGGCGCGCGCGCCTCACGCGCGGCACCACCTTCCGCCGGATGCATCCGCGTGGCCGCGGCTACTTCGGCGCGCCGGCGATGGGTCGGGCGGTCACGGGTCGCCGGGCTCTTCGCCTGCGCGGGCGGCTCATCGCGGCGGAGATCATCGCGGCGCTTCAGGCGGCGCGGCGGTAGTCCTTCAACGCCGCATCGAGGGCGGCGGCGTCGGGAACACCCGCCCACCCTTCGGCTTCAACGGCGAGCGAGGCGGAGCACGTCGCCGCCTCGGCGGCCTCCCACGGATCGCCGGACATGCGATAGCGCACGAGCCACGTGGCGGCGAACACGTCGCCGGCGCCGGTCGCGTCGATCTGACGCGCCCGTCGTGGCCGCACCTCGTAGCGATCGCCGTTGACGTAGAGGAGGGCGCCGCGCGCGCCCGCCGTGACCGCCGCCACCGGGACGCGCTGCACCCACTCCGTCATCGCCGCCTCCTGCCCGCGGACGTCGGCGCCGCTCAGGAACAGCGCCTGCAGGCGGCTCAGCACGCCCTTGGGCGAGGCCCAGGCCCGCGTCTGCACGGCGCCGTCGCGCGCGACCGTGCGCAACCAGCCCTGCGCCTCGGCCGCCAGCGTCGCGCCCTCGAAGGCGCCCACGAGCGCGCCGTCGACCTCGTTGACCACCGGAGCGAGCAGCACGAGCTCGGGATCTCTCCAGTCCTCGGGGAGATCCTCGAGACCCAGCGGCTGCGCCGTGGCGCGCACGCGCAGTCGGCGCTCGCCGCCCGCGTTGTCGTGCTCGAACACGGTGGTCTCCACCGCCGGCACGCTGACGAGCTCGATGCGCGGAGGCAGCAGCTCGAGGGGAAAGTCGTCGGCGTGGCTGGTCAGAATCCCGGCCGACAACCCGAGCCGGTCCGCGGTGACCGCGGCGTAGAGCGCGGCACCGCCGGGACGCACGACGTCGCCGAAGCGATCGAGGGTGACGTGGCCGATGGCGACGAACTCGGGGGCCGACACGCCGTCATTGTACCGGCCGGATCGGGCGTCAGACCGCCGGGGGGCCGCCAGATCCGGCGCTTGACAGAACCGAACGATCGTTCTATTGTTCTGGCCATGGGCAAGGGCGAGCAGACCCGGGAGACGATCCTCTTGCACGCGCTCGGGCTGGCCACGCGGGTCGGCTTCGAAGGCCTCACCATCGGCCGCCTCGCCGACGACCTCAGGCTTTCGAAGAGCGGCCTCTTCGCCCATTTCGGCTCGAAGGAGAATCTCCAGGTGAAAGTGCTCGAGCTCGCCTCGCGCCGGTTCGTGGACGAGGTGATCCGCCCCGCGCTCGGCGCGCCGCGCGGCATCCGCCGCGTGCGGGCGCTGTTCGACCGCTGGCTCGCGTGGGAAACCTCGCCCAGCCTGCCCGGCGGCTGCCCGTTCAACGCCGCCGCGACGGAGCTCGACGACCGCCCCGGCCCTGCGCGCGACTACGTCGTGCGCAGCCAGCGCGACTGGCTCGAAACCATCGCGAACACCGCGCGGACCGCCGTCCAGGAGGGCGAATTCGCGGCCGGCCTCGACTGCGAGCAGTTCGCCTACGAGCTGCAGGCGATCATGCTCGGCTATTCGCACGCCTCGCGCCTGATGAAGGACCCGCAGGCGCGTGCCCGCACCGAGCGGGCGTTCGACGCGCTGCTGCAGCGCGCGGCATCCGACACGACACCCGTGGGCCACACCGGCGCCAGGCGGCGCTGAACCCCAGGAGGACTTCGATGACTGATCAGGAATTCGTGGCGATGCAGAAAAGCACGGCCGTTCGGTCAAGAGAATTGCCCTGGCGCACGCGGCTCCTTCGTCCAGCGCTGGCCGCGCTCAGCGCCGTGGCGCCGGCGCTGGCCGCGCCGGTCGCCGAGCGCCTGTTCCTGGCGCCGCCGCGTCATCCGCAACCGTCGCACGAGGCGAGCGCGCTCGCGTCCGCGCGCGCGATGGTGATCGATGCCGGCACGCCGATCACCACGTGGACCTGGGGTCACGGGCCCGCGATCGTGCTCGTTCACGGCTGGGGCGGGCGCGGCGCGCAGCTCGCGAGCTTCGTGCCGCCGTTCGTGGCCGCCGGCTATTCGGTGATCGCGTTCGACGCGCCCGGTCACGGCCGGTCCCCCGCGCCCGAATCGTCGCTGCTGGCCTTCGTCCGCGCGATCCACGCGGTGGAGAAGGCCCTCGGCCCCGTGCACGGCGTGATCGCCCACTCGATCGGGGCCGCCGCGGCCGCCTGCGCGCTGCGCGACGGTCTGCGCGCCGACGCGGCCGTATTCCTGGCGCCGCCGGCGGACCTGACCCTGCACGCCGACATCATGCTGGAGGCGCTCGGCTTCGGCCGCCGCGCCCGCGAGCTGATGCGCGAGCGCGTGGAACGGCGGCTCGGTGTGCCGTGGTCCGCGCTCGACGTCGCGGGCTTCGCGCCGCGCATGCGCGCGCCGCTGCTCGTCATTCACGACCGTGAGGACGCGGAAGTTCCCTGGCAGGAGGGCGCCATCATCGCTCAGGCGTGGCCGGGGGCGTTGCTGTCGGCGACGTCCGGGCTGGGGCACCGCCGTCTCGTGCGGGATCACGGCGTCGTGCGCGAGGCCGTCGGCTTCGTGCTCGCGGAGCTTCAGTGGCGCCGGGCGCCGCGCACCCCGGCGCCGGGCCCGGCCATGGCGGCGTCGGTGGCCTGACGCCGGGCCTCACACCATCGTGAGGCCGCCGGAGATGGAGAGCGTCTGTCCCGTGATGAAGCCGGCATCGTCGGAAGCGAGAAAGACCACGGCCGGCGCCACGTCGTCGGGCACGCCGAGCCGGCCCCACGGGATCACGCGCTTGAGGCTCTCGGCCAGCTTCGGGCTCGCCGCCACGAACTCGTTCTGAAAGAGCGGCGTGTCGGAGGGACCCGGGCAGATGCAATTCACGTTGATGCGATGCCGGGCAACCTCGCGAGCGATCGTCTTGGTGAACGCGATGATGCCGCCCTTGGCCGCCGAGTAGACGGCCTCGCCGCTCGAGCCGACGCGGCCGGCGTCGGAGGCGATGGAGATGATCTTGCCCGACTGCTGCGCGATCATGTGGCGCAGGGCGGCGCGCGTGCACGCCATCGGACCTTTCAGGTTGATGGCGAGGATGCGGTCCCAGAACTCGGGCGTGGTGTCGACGAACGGCATCGGCTTGTCCCAGCCGGCGCAGTTGACGAGGACGTGCAGGCCTCCGGCGCGCCCGGCGCACGCGTCGACGGCCGCGTCCACCTCCGCCACATCGGCGATGTCGAGCGCCTGCGGGAAGGCCACGCCGCCGGCCTTCTCGATCTCGGCGGCGACGGCGCGCGCGCCCGCCGCGTTCAGATCGGCGATGGTGACGCGGGCGCCGTCGCGGGCGAGCGCGTGCGCGATCGCGCGCCCGATGCCGCTGGCACCGCCGGTGACGAACGCCGTGCGGTCCGCGAGCTTCATCGGACGAGCGCCTTGGCGATGATGTCCTTCATGATCTCGCTGGTGCCGCCGCCGATCGTCATCAGGCGCGCGTCGCGCGCGAACCGCTCCACCGCGTACTCGCGCATGTAGCCGTAGCCGCCGTGGAGCTGCACGCAGCCGTAGGCCACGCGGTTCACCATCTCGGCCGTGAACAGCTTGACCATCGAGATCTCGCGCACGCAGTCCTCGCCGGCCTGGTACTTCTGGCAGGCAGCATACGTCAGCCAGCGGCCGGCCTCGACGTCCGTCGCCATCTCCGCCAGCTTGTGGCGAACGGCCTGCTTGTCCGAGAGCGGGCCGCCGAATGCCTGCCGCTCCTTCACGTACGCGATCGTGTCCTCGAGCGCCCGCGCGGCCATGGCCACCGCGTGGAGGCCCGCCACCAGGCGCTCGCGCTGGAAGACGCGCATCACCTCGTAGAAGCCGACCCCCTCGCCCCCCAGCAGATTGTCCACCGGCACGCGCATGTCCTGGAACGACAGCTCGGCGGTGTCCGAGGCGAGCATCCCCATCTTGTCGAGGGTACGGCTGACGCCGAAGCCGGGCGTCTCGCGCTCCACCAGGAACATCGAGATGCCCTGGTGGCGCCGCCCGTCCTTCCCCGCCTCGACACGCGCGGCCACGAAGAAGATGTCGGCGGTGGCGCCGTTGGTGATGAACATCTTGGACCCGTTGATCACGTAGTGGTCGCCGTCACGGACCGCGCGAGTTCGGATGGCCGCCACGTCGCTGCCCCCGCCCGGCTCGGTGACCGCGATGGCCGTGAGCTTCTCGCCGCGGCAGATGGCCGGCAGGTACTTCTCCTTCAACGCCTCGCTGCCCGTCCAGTAGAGGTGCGGCGAGGCCATGTCGCAATGCACGCCGACGGCCATCGCGAAGGAGCCGGAGCGTGACCGCGCGCACTCCTCGTGGAGCACGGCCGACATCATCACGTCGGCCCCGCCGCCCCCGTACTTCTCGTCGTACTCGAGGCCGAAGAAGCCGAGCTCCCCCATGCGGCGCCACAGCGCCTTCGGCATCCGTCCCGCCGCCTCCCACGCCTCGACGTGCGGCACCACTTCCTTGTCGACGAACGCCCGCACCGCGCCCCGGAACATTTGATGCTGCTCGCTGAAGACGTTCACGCACCGAAGTCTACAATAGTCGCGGTGACACCGCCGCCGGCCCCGGCTTCCCGCGCCTCCGCGCCGCTCGCCATGCTGCTCACCGCGATCGTCGGCGTGGGCGCGCTCTCGATCGACATGTTCCTGCCCTCGCTGCCCACGATCGCGGCCGTGTTCCACACCGGCGCGCCCACCGCGCAGCTCACGGTCACGCTGTTCCTGGCCGGCCTTGCCGTCTCGCAGCTCGTCTGGGGTCCGCTGTCCGATCGGCTCGGCCGCCGCCGCGTGCTGCTCGCCGGGTTGACCATCTACATGCTCGCCGGCACCGTCTGTGGATTCGTGCCGGGCATCCGCGCTCTCATCGTCGCGCGCGTCGTGCAGGCGCTCGGCGCAGGCAGCGGTCCGGTCATTGCGCGGGCCGTGGTGCGCGATCTCTACGAGCCGGCGCACGCCGCCCGCATCCTGGCCGCGATGGGCACCGCGCAGGCGCTGACGCCGATCGTCGCTCCGATCATCGGGGGCTGGGTGCACGCGCTGGCGGGCTGGCAGACCGTGTTCGTCGTCCAGGGCGCGTTCGGCGCGGCGTTCCTGCTCACGGCATGGCTGGTCGTCCCGGAGACGAACGTCTTCGCGGGGGCTCCCAGCGGCGAGCCGACGAGGCGGCGACTGGCGCTCCTGCTCGGCCATCCGCGGTATCTGGCGTACGTGGCGGTGGCGGCGCTCATGTTCGGCGGCCAGTTCGCGTTCATCACGGGCTCGTCCTTCGCGCTGATCGGCGTGCTCGGTCTCTCGCCGACGCTCTACGGGCTCGCCTTCGCCGCCGTCGCCACCGGGCTCATGGCCGGCAACTTCGTCTCCGTGAAGATCGGCGCGCGCTTCGGCATCGATGCCATGCTGCGCGCCGGCACCACGATCGGCGCCGCCGCCGGCAGCGTCATGGCGGCGCTGGCGTGGAGCGGCGTGGCGAGCGCGACGTCGGTCATCGGGCCGATGTTCGGCTTCGCCTTCGGCCTCGGCTTCGTCCTGCCCAACGCCGCCGCCGGCGCCATCGGTCCGTTTCCGCGCATGGCCGGGCTGGCGTCGGCCGTCCTCGGCTTCGTGCAGCTCACCGGCTCCGCGCTGTACGCCGTGGGCGTGAGCCGGTTCCACGAAGGGACGCTGCGACCGATGACCACCGCCGTGGCCACCGCGGGCGTGGCCGCCCGCGTGATCTTCGCGCTGCTCTCGCGCGCGCCGCGGGCGCCCCGGGCCGAGCGCTGACCGACCCGGGGCGCCCTCGGCGGGGCTACTTCACCTCCGTCTTCGCCTTCCACTTCACGAGCGTGGGATCGACCTCTTCCAGGAGCTTCGTGTAGAAGACCTGGTCGGCCGGGAACTTCTGCTTGATCCGGTCGAGCGCGTGCAGGAAGTCCACGAACTCACCCATGCCCCTGAGGATCTTGTCGTTCATCTCCATCGAGTAGATGTTGTAGGTCATGATCTCGCGGGCGAGCGCCTCATCGATCTTCATCTCGCGCGCGACGATCTTGATGGCGCCGTCCCGGTCCTTGTTGATGGAGTCGGTCGCCTTGCGGACGGCGCGGAGCACCGCCTTGAGCGTGTTGGGGTTCTCCTTGAGCATCTTGCCGCTGGCCACGACGCCCGCGTGCACGTGCAGCCAGTCGACCTTGCCCTCCTTGCCCGGGATGTAGCTCTGGTTGCCGGTGAAGTAGATCTTGCCGCCGGCTTCCTTCACCGCGCGAAACGTCCACGGCGCCCAGGCCGCCATCGCGTCGATGTCGCCCTTGGCGAGCGCGGTCACCGCGTCCGGCGGTGAGAGGTTCACGAACTGGATCTTGCTGAAGTCCACGCCGTGGGCGCGCGCCATGGCCTCGATGGCCATGGTCACCGAGGCGCCCTTCGGCATGCCGACCTTCAGCTTCTCGAAGTCCTTGGGCGATTTCAGGATCTCCTGCCCCTTCTTGCCGATGATGATCTGCTGCACGCCGGCGATATCGCTCTGGGGCGCGATGTTGTAGATCTGCTGGCCGGAGGCGGCGATCGGTACCACCATCGTGGCGGTGGCCGTGCCGAGGTGGATGTTGCCGGCGCCCCACATGCTGGGCAGATCGGTGCCGGCGATGTACCAGCGGATGTTGACCTTGACCCCCTCGTTCTTGAAGAAACCGAGCTGGTCGGCCACGGCGAACTGCGCGGACATCTGCGGGTCGCGCACGAGCCAGGCGTCGACCTCGGCGACTTCCGGCTTCTGGGCGAGCGCGCCGCCGGCCGCGCCGAGGGCAACGAGAGCAGTGAGCAGGACGATCAGCACACGCATGTGCAGCTCCTTTCGGCAGGTGGTGAGTCGTGCGTCACGAGGTCGCGGCCGCCTCGCGCCAGCGGAACAGCCGCCGCTCGGCGGCGAGGAGCAGCGCGTTCACGAGCGATCCCAGGAGTCCGAGGACGAGGGCTCCCATCACGATCTGCGCCGGAACGAAGAACGTGCGGCCCTCCATGATGAGATGCCCGAGCCCGGCGTCGGCGCCCATGAACTCCGCGCCGACGATGACGAACAGGGCCAGCGCGAAGCCCAGCCGCAGCGCCACGATGATGCCCGGCAGCGCGGCCGGCACGATGACCCGCCGGATGAGATCGAGGCGGCTGGCGCCGAGGCTGGCCGCCGCCCGCAGCAGGGCGACGTCGACGCGAAGCACGGCGGCCGCGATGGCCACGAACATCGGGAAGAACGTCGTGTACCCGATGAAGGCGATCTTCGACGCCTCGCCGAGGCCGAACCACACCAGGAACATCGGCAGAAAGGCCAGGGGCGGGATCGGCCGCACGAACTCGATGATCGGCTCCACCAGCAGGCGGAGCGGCGCGCACATGGCGGCCAGGATACCGAGCGCGAGCGCGACCACGGCCGCGATGCCGAAGCCGATGAGCACGCGGCCGAGGGACGTGCCGATGTGCTGGGGCAGGCTGCCGTCGCGGACCGTGTCCGCGAGCACCGCGGCCACCTGCCCCGGCGTCGGCAGCAGAACCGGATTCATGACCTGGACGACGGTGTTGCCGTAGGCCAGCGCCGCCCAGGCGGCCAGCACGCCGAGAAGGGTGAGCGCGCGCGTGCGGTTCACTCGTGCACCTTGGCCACTTCTTCTTTCACCATGCGCGTGATCTCGCTCTCGTACTGCGTGAACTCGGGCGCGAAGCGGTCGCGGACCTCCGGCAGCTTGATGGTGACGACCTGCTTGATCCGGCCTGGCGCCGACGTCATGACCACGACCCGATCGGCCAGGTAGACGGCTTCGCGGATCGAGTGCGTCACGAAGAGCACGGTCTTGTGCTCCACGCGCTGGATGCGACCGAGCTCGTCCTGGAGCACCTCTCGCGTCTGCGCGTCGAGGGCACCGAACGGCTCGTCCATCAGGATGATGGCCGGATTGTTGGCGAGCGCGCGCGCGATGGCGACGCGCTGCTTCATGCCGCCGGAGAGCTGCACGGGATACTTGGCCGCGTGCGCGGACAGCCCGACCAGCTCCAGATAGCGCCCCACGGTCCGGCGCCGCTCGTCCGCCGCCGCGCCCTGCAGCCGCAGCCCGAACTCCACGTTGCCGGCCACCGTGAGCCACGGGAACAGCACGTACTCCTGGAAGACGACGCCGCGGTCGGCGCCGGGGCCCGTGACCGGCCGTCCGTTGACGAGGATCTCGCCGGCCGACGGCCGGAGGAATCCGGCGATCAGGTTCAGCAGCGTCGACTTGCCGCAGCCCGACGGCCCGAGCAGACAGACGAACTCGCGCTCGGCGACGTCGAGGTCGATGTCGAGCAACGCCGGCGTCGTGCGGCCGGCCGCCGCGAACGCGCGGGACAGCCGGCGAACCTGGATCGTCATCGTCACGGATGCTGCCAGCGGAGCACGCGGCGCTCGAGCAGGCGCAGGGCGGCATTGCCGGCGTACCCGAGCAGCCCGAGCAGCACGGCGGCGCCGAGCATCTGCGGCACCAGGAAGAAATTGCGCCCGTCGTTGATGAGATAGCCGAGGCCGCGCTCGGCGCCGACGAACTCCGAGATGACGATGACGAAGAACGCGAGGGCGACACCGAGCCTGAGGCCGGTCAGGATGTCCGGGAGCGCGGCCGGCAGGATGACGCGAAAGAACAGCGCGGCGCGGCCGGCGCCGAGGCTCTGGGCGGCGCGGAGCAGCCGGGCATCGAGCTGGGCGACGCCGTGCACGGTGGTCACGAACATCGGAAAGAACGTCGCATAGGCGATGAAGCCGACCTTGGAACCCTCGCCGATGCCGACCCACACGATGAACATCGGCAGCACGGCCAGCGGCGGGATCGGCCGCAGCAGCTCGACGACCGGCTCGACGACGTTCCGCACGAGCCGCACCTGCCCGGCCAGGAGGCCGAGGGCGATCGCGAGCAGGGCGGCCGCCGAGAATCCGATGGCGACGCGCTCGAGCGTGGCGCCGACGTGCGGCCAGAGCTGTCCCTTCATCCCGAGCTCGACCATGGCCCCGACGACGACCCACGGCGCCGGCAGGAACAGCGGATTGAACGGGCGCGTGAGCTGCACGAGGCCCCCGGCCACGCTCCACACGGCCACGAAGGCCAGCAGCGCCGTGAGTCGCCACCGCAGCGCGCGGGTGCGCGGCAGCGGCTCGCCGTGCAGCCCCCACTCCATCATGGCCGGCACGCTGGTCAGGAGCATGGCGCGCCATCGTCTACTAGCCTCATGCACCCTGTCAACGCGTCCGCCGGAGGCGCGAGAACGGTGCAGATGCGAGGCGGCGAGGAGTGGGGCGCCCGAGGCGTAGGCCGCCTACGCCGCAGGGCGTCACCGACGAGCCAACGAAGCAGATGCGCCGTTCTCGCGCCTCCGGGTATGATCCCGGCCGAGGAGACAGACATGGCGACATCCGTAGGGTTCATCGGCGTCGGCAACATGGGCAATCCGATGGCGGGCAACGTGCTGAAGAACTTCCCGCTGACGGTGTTCGACCTCAACCCGGCCGCCGCCAGCAATCTCATCGCCGCCGGGGCGCGCAAGGCAGGATCGGTCCAGGAAGTGCTGGAGCACTCCGAGGTGGTGATGACGTGCTTGCCGGCCTCACCCGACGTGGAGGCCCTCTATCTCTCCCCGGGCGGCCTGATCGAGCGCGCGCGCCGCGACACGATCCTGATCGATCTCAGCAGCGTGCTGCCCGCCACGCCTCGCAAGCTGGAGCCGAAGGCGAGGGAGCGTGGTCTCCACTTCCTGGAGGCCCCCGTGAGCGGCGGCGTCGCCGGCGCCCGGGCGGCCACCCTGGCCGTCATGGTCGGCGGCGACGCGGCCATCCTCGAGCGCGCGCGGCCGGTGCTGCGCTCGCTGGGGCCGAACGTGTTCCACGTCGGCCCCGCCGGCGCCGGCAACACCGTGAAGGCCATCAACAACATGATGGCGTGCGTCAACTCGCTGGCGATGATGGAAGGACTCGTCCTCGGCCGCAAGGCGGGTCTCGACGCGATGACGATCTACGAAGTGGTCAAGGCGAGCAGCGGCGGCAGCAAGGCCCTCGAGCGCATCCCGTCCGCCATCGTCCCGCGCAACTTCGCGCCCGGCTTCAAGGTCCAGCTGATGAACAAGGACCTGGAGACGTTCACCACGATCGCCAAGGAGCTCCACGTCCCCGTCAGCTTCGCCAACGTCGCGCAGCGCTATCAGCAGGCCGCGCTCGCGGCCGGTCTCGGTGATCAGGACACCAGCGTCGCGCTGACGATCATCGAGAAGCTCGCCGCCCTGGAGTGACGTGTCGCGCGTTCGCCCTCAGCGGGCGGCGGTCGCATCCCGCTCGCCGAGGGCCGCGCGCACGGCGTGCGCCATCGGGCTCCACGCGAACCACTCGGGGAACGCCCGCACGATCGCGGGCACGCCTTCGAGACGCACCGCGCGGCGTGCCAGCGCCTCGCCGAGGGTGGTGCGGCCGAGCCACACCCGGTAAAAGATTTCCAGGTCGGCACTGATCACGAGGTCGACCCCGAACCGGGGGTCCTGCAGGCACACGGAGACGTCGGCGCGCTCGAGCACGAGCCAGTAGCTGCCGGCCCGGGCGCCACGGAAGTCGAACTGGATCACGATGCGACGGGCCGGCAGACGCGCTCGGTGAACACGGCGCCGCATCCACCACAGCAGCACGATCGGGTCGAGCTCACGGGGCCTCGGGTCGCCGAAGGCCCACCGGGCACCCCAGCCGCCGAGCACGTCGATGACCCGCTGCAGCTGCCGTCCGCCAGCCGTCAGACGATACGCGGTGACATTGCCCTCGCGGTGGCGCTCGACGAGCCCCGCACGCTCCAACCGGCGCAAGCGGTCCACGAGCAGAGCGCGTGAGATGCCGGGCAGGCCGCGATCGAGATCGTTGAAGCGCTCCACGCCCGCGAGCAGCTCGCGGACGATCAGCGGTGTCCAGCGGTCGGCCAGGATCTCGCACGCGCGGGCGACGGGACAGTATTGACCGTAGAGGTGCATAACGCCCTCCGGATCTGCGGTTCGGTAATTGTACTAGTCCCGCACCGGTTCGCGGGCGAGCCTCCACGCCCAAGGAGGTGCGGTCATGGCGCACGACACGACGACGCGACGTGATGTCCTGCAGTCCCTCGGAGCGCTGCCCCTGCTCGCGCTCGTGGCCCCGGCCAGCGCGGCAACGGCGCAGACTTCGCCCGGCGGTCCGGTCAAGGTCGACACGAAGGGGCTCACGGCGAAGATCAAGTACGAGAGCGTGCTGTCCGGATATCTCGGCGAGCTGAATGGCAAGTACAAGCTGCGCGTCACCGAGCTGGTGCTCGAGCCCGGCGGCTACGTCGGCGAGCACCACCACGCGGGTCCGGGCATCCGCCAGGTCACCTCTGGATACATGACCTATGTGCTGCCCGACAAGACGCGGATCTACGGTCCCGGCGATTTCTTCTTCGAGTCAGGCGACGTCAATCACACGGCGCAGAACAAGACCGACGCGCCCATGGTGCACGTTCTCTTCGAGATCCTCCCGGCCGATCACAAGGGCCCCTCGATCATGCCGGTGAAGCAGCACTAGCAGCCCGGTCCCACGTCCGCGCAGCAGGGTCCCGGCGGCGCTGCGTACCAGCGCCGCCGCGCCAGCTCGGCTATCAGACCTCGGACGCCGTCGGCGCCACGCTTCGCCAGCCTATGCGCTGCGCGCCGAGCGCCGGGAGACTTCCTGGGCCGTCTCCAGGGTTTCGTCCCGCTTCGCCGACCGCAGCGCGAGCGAGCTGAGCGTCACCACGCCAACGACGGCGCCGCTCTCGTTGACGACGGGGAGCCGGCCGACCTGCTGGCGCGCCATCTCCTCCATGGCTTCGTCGAGAGACCAGCCAGGTTCTGCGCAGCGTGGCGGCTCGCTGAGGCATTCGCTCACCTGCACTTCGGACGGGCGGATGTCGCGCGTCATCGCCCGCACGACCAGGTCCCGGTCCGTCACGATGCCCCGGACGGCACCGGCTTCCAGCACAGGGAGCATGCCGACGTTGGCATCACGCATCCGCGTGGCGGCGTCGAGCAGGGTCGCTCCGGAATCCACGGTGACGACGTCCCGGATCATGACGTCGTTGACGGTGCGATTGGCGTCCTTTCTGCGGTCGACCATCGCTGACCTCCTCTGCCTGTTTGCATCGTTGATTCGCGAATCACGCCGCTTGCCGTCGAAGCGAGGCGGCCGACAGCAGCGCGGCGACCTCTGCGTCGGTCGTCTGCTCGAAGTCCTCGTACCAGTAGCCGACGGCCAGAAAGGGCTCCGGCGCGACCGCGCAGACGACCTCGTCCGCCTCGGCGGTGAGCATGGCGCACGTCTCCGGGGCCCCGACCGGCACCGCCACCACGATGCGCCCCGCCTCGCGCGCGCGCAGAGCGTGGACGGCGGCGCGCATGGTGGCGCCGGTGGCCAGCCCGTCGTCGACCAGGACCACGACCTTGCCGCGGACGTCGAGTGGCGGTCGCGCGCCCCGATAAGTGGCTTCACGCCGTTCGAGCTCGGCGGCGGCCGCCTGCGACACCGCATGGATGACGTCGTCGCGGATGCCGAGTGTCCGCACCACGCCGTCGTTGATCACGCGGGCGCCGCCGGTGGCGATGGCGCCCATCGCCAGCTCGTCGTCTCCGGGCACCCCGAGCTTGCGGACGCTGAACACGTCGAGGGCGAGGCACAGGCGCTCGGCAACTTCCGCGGCCACGGGAACGCCACCGCGCGGCAGTGCGAGCACGATCGCCGACGTCTCGGCGTAGCCGTGAAGCTTCTCTGCCAGCCTCCGGCCGGCGTCCTTGCGATCGCGGAACAGCCCCATGACCGGCACCGCCCCGCCACTAGCCGAGTGCGTCGCGGCGTACGGACTGGCCGTGCGCACGCGTCCGTCCGTCTTCGAGCAGCGACTTGAAACGGACCAGGTCCTCGTCCATCGCCCGTTTCGGATCGCTCCCGAGGAGCGTCGCCAGCCCATGACCGAGGGCGCCGCCCGGCGGATTGTAGGAGATACGAATCTGGACCCGGGTCCCCCCGACCGCCGTCGGCTCGAAGCGCACCACGCCGGAATGGGCGACGGCGGCACCGGGGATCGTCTTCCAGCCGATCAGCCGGTCCGGTTCGCGCACCGTCTCCTCGGTGTCCCATTCCACGGGAACGCCGGCCGGCCCGACCACCGTCCACCGCGACCGCGCGTCGGATATCCTGCGCACGTCCCGCACGTTCGACATGAAGCGCGGGAAATTCTCGTACTGGCTCCAGAAGGCGAACACCTCGCCGACCGGAGCGTTCACGTCGATCGCCTTCTGGATGACGACGGCACGCCGTCCCGCCCCGATGCCGAACAACCGCCGGAGCTCGAGATTGGTCAGGGCGCGGGCCGCGAGTGTCGCCCCGGCGACCGCCACCATGGCGCCGGCGACGCCGGCGCGACGCAGCCCGCCACCGAGCAGCGCCACCCCCGCCGTGCCGGCCGCCATGCGAGCCGTTGGCGACCACACGGTCTGGGCGAAGGCGGAACGCTCGCCCCCGCGACGGACCGTACGCCCCTGGAGACCAGGAACATCGCCGGCCGTACGGTGTCGGACGAGGCGATCCTCGACAGCGCGCACCCCGCGCACGCGCTGCACACGGCGAATGAGCGCGTCAGCCTCCCGCTCGAGGACCGGCCCCTGCAGCGTCACACGCCCTGCGATAGCCGTCACCTCGATGGAGGACGGGTGGCTGACGACCGCGCCGAGGCGCGAGCGCACTCGTTCGACGACGATCACGTCGTCGGCGCCGTCCGGCGTCAGGCGGGCTCGCAGACTTGCCACAAGGCCTCGAGCCCGGTGCCAGGCGTCGCGCGCAGTCGTCTCGACGGCGCCACCGGTCTTGCGAACCGCTCGATTGGCTTTGTCGAGCGCCACGGCGCGCCGGCGCCGACCCCGCTCGCGGTCAAGCAATCGGCTCGCAATGGCACTGACGGTGGCGGTGGCGATCAACGTCTTCAGCCTGCTCACGGCGGCCTCCTTCCGGTGGCTGGCGACCCTTGTACGCACGTACGCACGCCGGCGCCCGCGGGATAGCACCGGAGACTTCATACGAGATGCCACCGACCGCGCAGTCCGAACGAACGGGGCGGCTCGCGAGACGAGATGGTGCCGGCATTGCACCGGAGCCATGGGTGATTGCGCTCGGGTGGGCTGTTCCCTACAGAGGAGACCAGAAATGCCGCGCAAGATCAGAGGACAGCGGAAGGCCGAGACGACGCCGCCGGATGAGGAGCATCGCGAGCCCGGCGGGCCGAACCTCGGCTACGAGGACGACGCCGGTCACGCCGGCGGCACCCAACCCCTCGACGCCAAGAGCGAGACCGAGAGCGACCACTGACGCCCCTTCGCCGGTGGCGACTCGCCCCGCCGCCTAATCCCACTTTCGTTCGTCGGAGATTTTCTTCGCGTTGTCGGGGATGACACCCGCGGCGACCACGTCGATGCCGCCGCGGAGCTTCATGACATCCCGGATGGCGGCCTCGAGCGTCTGTCGCGCGGCCGCCGCGTCCACGCCGCCGGCGAGCTGCACGCGGAGCGTCAGCGTGTCGGCGTGCCCCTCGCGGCCGACGATGACCTGCGAGCGCTCGACTCCCTTCACACGGGCGACGACCTCGTCCACCTGGCGCGGGTGGATGAAAAGGCCGCGCACCTTGGTGACCTCGTCGGCACGGCCGCGCCAGCCCAGCATGCGGGCGGAGGTGCGACCGCAGCGACACGGCTCATCCGTGATCACGGTGAGGTCGCCGGAGCTGAAACGGATCATCGGATACGTGCGGTTGTTGACGGTGGTGACGAGCTCGCCGATCTGGCCGTGGGGAAGCGGCTCGCCGGTGGTGGGATCGCACACGTGCGTGATCGCTTCCTCGATCAGGTGCATGCCGCTCGCCTCGGAGCACTCGTAGGCGATCATGCCCACGTCGGCGGTGCCGAAGCCCTGCCGGGCCATGATGCCGTGCGTGTCGGCGAGCTCACGGCGCATCGCCTCCGTGAACGGCTCCGCGCCGACCTGCGCGACCTGGAACGGCAGGCGATCGACGCCCATCTCCTTGGCCTTGGCGAGGATCGTCAGCAGGAACGACGGCGTGCCGACGTAGCCCGTGGCGCGCACGGTTCGCGCCATCGTGACCTGGATCTCCGTCTGGCCGACGCCCGTGGGGACCACCGTGCAGCCGAGAATGTTGAGCGCTTCGTCCAGCTCGTGGGCGGCCGGCGTCAGCGCGTACGCGAAGGTGTTGAGCACGATGTCGCCGCGGCGGAAGCCGCCCGCGAACAGCCCGGTCTCCGCGTGGAAGGCACCCATCTCCGGTCCCATCGGCTCGAGGATCGGCCCCGGGGAGACGAAGATCTTGCGGATGCGGCTCAGCGGCTCCGTGCAGAAACCGCCAAAGGGGGGATCGGCCTTCTGGAGGTCGGGCATCGCGCTCTTGCGAATCACGGGCAGCCGCGCGAGATCCTCGGTGCCGCGAACATCCCGCGGTGTCAGCTTCGCCTGCTCGAGCCGCCGCCGCACGCCGGACGCCCTGTCCCACGCCAGCGCCAGCAGCTCCGACAGCCAGCGGGTCTGGTAGCCCTCCCGGGCGCCGGCGGACATGGTCTCGCGCTCGCGATTCCAGTAGCCGGCGCGCCGGTCGGGACCGCGCATTACTGGTTGACGATGGTAGGCATCAGTCCGGCGACGACGGCCATCAGCTCGCTCTTTTCGGCGGCGCCGACGCCCTTCTGGTCCAGCGCCTTCGCCAGCGCCGCGTTGCAGGCGTCGACGTCCTCCTTGGTCAGCTTCAGTCCCTTGTGCGCCTCCTGCATCGTGCGGCCGCCGTACGAGCAGGGTCCGCCGGTGTTCTCACAGATGAAGTCGGCGATGTTGGTCCGCAGCGGCAGCGCCTTCGCCGCCGGCAGCGCCTTGAACGCGGGACCGATGCGCGCGTCGGCGAGGGCGTTCGTCCAGAACTGGTCCACCACGCCCGCGATGCCTTCGCGGCCGCCCAGCCGCCGGTACAGCGACGGGGACGACGACGGCTTCGTCTCCGAGCCCATGGAAGCGCACGAGGCAAGTCCGAAGGAGACGACCAGCAGCGCGAGACTGCTCCACACCCCCGTCCGTTTCATCTGTTCTCCTTGCCGGAGATGGGGGCCCCGAAATGGCCCCCATACCCCCGAACGTTCGGAGCGCCCCGGCAAAGCCGTGGCGCTCCTCTTCATCCCGCTCAGCTGAGCCAGCGTTTACGGCGCTTGTAGTGCTTCACATCCCGGTACGACTTGCGGGCCCCGACCTCGGTGAGGCCGAGGTAGAACTCCTTGATATCGGCGTTGTCGCGCAGGGCCGCCGCCGCCCCGTCCAGCACGATGCGGCCGTTCTCCATGACGTAACCGTGCTCGGCGATGGCGAGCGCCAGCGTCGCGTTCTGCTCGACCAGCAGCACGGTGAGCTTCTCCTGGTGGTTCATCCGCTGCACGATCCCGAAGATCTCCTCGACCAGCATGGGGGCCAGTCCCAGCGAGGGCTCGTCGAGCAGCATCACTCTTGGATTGGACATGAGCGCGCGCCCGATGACGAGCATCTGCTGCTCGCCGCCCGAGAGGTAGCCCGACTGCACGTGGCGGCGGTCCGCGAGGCGCGGGAAGTACTCGTAGACGCGCTCGATGCCGTCGCGCAGCCGAGCGCGGTCGGTCTGCACGTGGCCGCCCGCGATGAGGTTCTCCTCCGTGGTCAGATGCTCGAACACGCGGCGGCCCTCGAAGACCTGGACCACGCCGCGCTTGACGACGTCGTAGGGCGCCAGGTGATCGATCCGCTGCCCCGCGAGGTCGATGCTGCCCTTCGTGATCTGGCCGCGCTCGGAGGGCAGGAGGCCGGAGATCGCCTTGAGCGTGGTGGTCTTGCCGGCGCCGTTGGCGCCCAGCAGCGTCGTGATCCCTCCCTCGCGGACGGTGATGGACACGCCCTTGAGGACGAGGATCACGCCGTCGTAGATGACCTCGATGTTGTTGAGCGTGAGCATGGTGAAGGGGCGGCCGGAGTCGCGCTCCGGCCGCCCGTGGCCCTATTTCTTTCCCGACTCCTTGATGTGCTTCGCCACGACATCCTGGTAGGCGGCGAACCACTCGGTGCTCTTCACGAACTTGCCGCCCTTCACCTGCCAGATCTGCACCAGCCCGCCGCCCTCGTGATCGGTCGGCGTGACCTTGAGCGGCGGCACCAGGCCACCGAGGGTGAAGTTGCTGATCTTCTCGAAGCCCTTCTTGGCGTCCTCGCCGGTGATCTTGCCGTCCGGCTTGGCCTTGAGGGCGTTGCGGATGGCCTCGACGTGGAGCGCCGCGATGAGGACGCCCCGATTGTAGAAGACCGTCGACGCCATCTCCTTCGGCGGCTCCTTGCCCTGCTTCTTGTACATCTCGCGGATCTCGTTCAGCACCGGGTAGTCCTGGCCCACGCCCGCGAACTGCATCGCGTAGTAACCCTCGGCCGCGGCGAAGCCACCGCCGGCCTCGATGTTGGCCTCGGCCGCGCCCCACACGAACGAGACGACCTTGCGCAGCGGATAGCCCACCCGCTTGAACTCCTTGATCGACACGCCGGGCGCGCCGCCGAACAGGTGGGCGACCACGAAGTCAGCGCGGAACCGCTGGGCGATGTCGAGAACCTGCGCGCCCATCTCCACGCCCGGGGGCGGGACGGCGAACGTCTTGAGCTGGAAGCCTTCCTTCTCGGCGATCGACTCGAGCACCTCGATCGGCTCGCGACCGGCCGGGTTGTCGTAGAAGATGAAGGCGATCTTCTTGCCCTTCAGGTTGCCCCCGAGCTGCTTCTTGGCGAAGTCCACCGCGGCTGCGCCCTGCGACCAGTAGGTGGCGGCGATGGGGAAGATGTAAGGATAGCGCTGGCCGTCGGCGGCTGCCGCGCTGCCAAAGCCGGGCGAGGTCCCCGGGATGCGGTCCTCGGTGAGCTTGGCCGCCAGCGCATAGATGTGCGGCGTGCCGTAGACGGCCATCGTGACGGCGCCTTCCTTCTTGTGGCGCTCGTACGCCTCCACGCCCGGCGGCACCTTGTACTCGTGGTCGATCTCGAGGGCCTTGATCTTGTGCCCTTCGACGCCGCCCTTGGAGTTCACGAGGGCGATGTAGTCGTGGAAGCCCGGGCAGAGGACGGTGCCGACGATCTGGGTGGCGCCGGTCCGGTCACACTGCAGCCCGATGACGACCTCGTGGCTGGCGGACGCCGGCGCCGCCGCACCGAACAGCCCCGCCACCGCGGCCACCGCCGCGATGACTGCGGTCACTTGCTTGCGCATACGCTTTCTCCCTTCTTCGCGCACGTCAGTACGCGAACGGCCAGACACGGAAGTAGCTGCGGATGTTCCGCCACAGGCGGTTCAGCCCCTCGGGCTCCAGGACCAGGAACACGATGATGAGGGCGCCGAACAGCGTGAGGCGGAGAGCGGGGATCAGGTTGTGCACGGTTGCCTGCGAAAACAGCACGCCGCTGAAGGCCTCCATGGCGTAGCGGATGAGGATCGGCAGCAGCGTGACGAAGGCGGCGCCGAAGATCGACCCCAGGACGGAGCCGAGGCCGCCGATGATGATCATCGCCAGATAGTCGATGGAGACGCCGATCTGAAACTGCTCGTAGTTCGCGATGCCGAGATAGTACGTGTACAGCACGCCGGTCACGCCGGCGTAGAAGGAGGAGATGGCGAAGGCGAGCAGCTTGTAGCGGAAGATGTTGATCCCGATGATCTCGGCCGCGATGTCCTGGTCGCGGATGGCGATGAAGGCGCGTCCGACGCGGCTGCGCACGAGGTTCAGGGTGCCGACGATGGCCAGCACGACGAAGACGAGGAGGAAGTAGTACATCGCCCGCTGGCTCGACAGCACGTAGGGGCCCACGCGCGGGCGGGCCACCTCGATCGAGGCCTGCACGCCGCCGCTGATGAAGGTGACGTGGTTGATCGTCCACTCGATGATGAGCTGGCCGGCCAGCGTTGCGATGGCGAGGTAGAGGCCCTTGATGCGCAGCGACGGAATGCCGACGACGGCGCCCACCGCCGCGGCCATGAGCCCGCCCGCCAACAGATTGATCGGCCAGGGCGAGTCGAGCCGGGTGGCGAAGTTCGCCGCCGTGTAGGCGCCCACCGACATGAAGGCCCCGTGACCGATGGACACCTGGCCCGTGTAGCCCACGAGGATATTGAGGCCGAGCGCGCCGATGACCGCGATCCAGACCAGATTGGCGATGGACAGGTAGTACTCGTGAAGAGCCAGCGGGATGACGAGGAAGAACACGACGCCGACCGCCGCCACCGCGTACTTCGCGATCGGCAGCGGATACAGCGCCATGTCCGCCTCGTACGTCGTCTTCAGCACCCCGCACTCCCGATGGATCATGAAGACTTGCCCGAACAGTGTGAGGAGGGCGACGAGAAGGGTCCAGATCCGAGGCGGCGAGGAGTGGACGACCGAGGCGTAGGCCGCCTACGCCGCAGGGAGGCCGCGACGAGCCAACGAAGGAGATGGGCCCTTATCGTCGCCCTCATACGCGCTCGATGATGCGTTTGCCGAAGATGCCGTAGGGGCGAATCATCAGGGCGACGATCATCAGCACGTAGGGCGCGAAGTCCTTCGTGCCCCCGCCCACGTACGGATCGACGTAGCCGGCCGCCACGTTCTCCACGATGCCCACGATGAGCCCGCCGATGACGGCGCCCGGGATCGAGTCGAGCCCCCCCAGAATCACCACCGGGAAGACCTTGAATCCCACGAGCGCCAGGTTCACGTCGACGCCCAGCATGTTGCCCCAGAGCACGCCGCCGAGCGCCGACACGATCCCGGTCATGGCCCAGGCGAGGCCGAAATACCGCTCGACGTTGATGCCCATGGCCATGGCCACCTGCTGGTTGTCGGCCACGGCGCGCATGGCGATGCCCTTGCGCGACTTCAGGAAGAAGTAGCCGAAGGCGGCGAGGAAGACCAGGCTCACCACGCCGCCCACGAGCTGGATGGGAGGAATGAACAGCGGGCCCAGGATGAACGGCTCGTCCGGCAGCGGCAGCGGCAGGTTCCGCGTGCCCTGGAAGATCCCGAAGGGACCCAGCCCGCGGAGGATCGCCGCGAGGCCGATGGTGGCCATCACCACCGCGATCACGGGCCGGCCGATCAGCTTGCGCAGCATGACGCGCTCCAGCCCGAATCCAAACGCGATCATGGCCGCGAGCGCGAGAAAGATCGAGATCCACAGCGGAATGCCGGCGACCGTGAGGGCGCCCACCGCCACGAAACCCGCGATCATGACGAACTCGCCCTGCGCGAAGTTCACGGCGTCGGTCGCCTTGTAGACGAGCACGAACCCCAGCGCGATCAGCGAGTACATCAGGCCGATGAGCACCCCGTTGGACAGCAGGAGCATCGTGAACTGGAAGTCGCCGTCAGCCACGAGTCGCCATCTCCTCTTCGACGTCCTCGATGCGAACGCGCGATTTCAGCGCGGCCTGCCGCCCGTCCTCGTACGTGATCTCCGTGCTCAGCTCCACCTCGTCGCGGCCGCCGTAGAAGGCGTCGATCACCGGCGCGTACTTCTCGGCCACGAAGCGCCGCCGGACCTTCCGCGTGCGGGTCATCTCGGCGTCGTCGGCCTCGAGGTCCTTGGTCAGCAGCAGGAAGCGTCGCACCCGGGTGCCCTCGGGCAGCGTCTCGTTGCCTTTCCGGATCTCCTCGCGGATCAGGCCGCGCACCTCCGGCTTCTGGCTCAGGTCCATGTACGAGGTGTACGGGATGCCGCGGCGCTCCGCCCAGCTGCCGACGGTGTTGATGTCGATGGCGATCATCGCCACCACGAACGGCCGCTCGTGCCCGAAGGCCACCACCTCACGGATGTACGGGCTGAACTTGAGCTTGTTCTCGATGAACTGCGGCGCGAACGGCTCGCCGCGCGACGTCACGCCACAGTCCTTCGCCCGGTCGATGATGACGAGGTGCCCATGGGGGTCGATGAAGCCGGCGTCGCCGCTGTGGAACCAGCCGTGGGCATCGATCACTTCTTGCGTCGCCGCGTCGTCCTTCAGGTAGCCCTTGAACACGCCCGGCCCCTTGACCAGCACCTCGCCGCGCTCGGCGATGCGCACCTCGATCCCCGGACACGGCCGCCCGGCCGTCGTGGGATTGGCCTCGCCATCGGGCTGCAGCGAGGTGAGGCCGGTGACCTCGGTGCAGCCGTACACCTGCTTGAGGTTCACGCCGATCGAGCGGAAGAAGCGGAAGGTATCGGGACCGAGCGGGGCGCCGCCCGTGAGCGCCGTTCGCACGCGGCGCAGGCCAAGCTGGTCGCGCACGGGGCCGTAGACGAAGAACTCGCCCAGCGCGCGGAGCATCCGCAGCCCGAGCGGAACCGGCTTGCCGTCGGCGCGCAGGATCTCCGCCTGCTCCGCGGCGCGGCGGAATGTCTCGAAGACCCGGCGCTTGAGCGGCGGCGCATCCGTTCCCTTCACCTGCACCGCCGTCAGCATGTTCTCCCAGATCCGCGGGGGGGCCAGGAGCAGCGTCGGTCCCAGCTCCCGGAGGTCACGCTGCACCGTCTCCGGGCTCTCGGGACAGTTGACCGCGAAGCCGGCGTAGAGGCTCAGGACGAGCGTGTAGAAGGCGTCGCCGACACAGGCCATCGGCAGGTAGGCCAGGTACTCGTCTTCCGGCCGATACTTCTCGATTGCACCGGCGATCTTCGCCGTCTCGATGGCGTTGGCGTGCGTGAGCATCGCACCCTTCGGGCTGCCCGTGGTGCCCGAGGTGTAGCAGATGAAGGCGAGGTCGTCGGCCTTCCCGGCCTCGATGGCCGCCTCGAAGGAGTCGGGGTGCGTCTTGGCGAACTCGCGCCCGAGCGCCTCGACGTCGGCGAACGACTTGAGCCAATCGTGACGGTAGTGCAGCATGCCGCGCGGATCGTCGTAGACGACGAGCCGGAGCATCGGCAGCTGGTCGCGCAGCGCAAGGATCTTGTCGACCTGCTCCTGGTCCTCGGCCACGATCGTGGCGACGTCCGCGTGGTTCCAGACGTACGCGAGCTCCTTGCCGAGCGAGTCCTGGTACACCGGCACCGAGGCGCCGCCCAGGCACTGCGCGGCCATCTGGGCCCAGTAGAGCCGCGGCCGGTTGTCACCGATCACCGAGAGCCGATCGCCGCGCTCGAACCCGAGGGCGGCCAGGCCGAGGGCGAAGTCGCGCACGTGCGCGAGATACTCCGCCCACGTGTACGACTGCCAGATCCCCCGGTCCTTCTCCCTGATGGCCGTGCGCCGGCCGAAATCTTTCGCGTTCCGCAGCAGCAGGCGCGGCAGCGTCACCAGCTCACTCACGCCGACCCTCCCTTGACGCCCTTGCTCTCGCCCAGATAGGCCTTGATGACGGTGGGGTTCGCCCGCACCTCGTCCGGGGTGCCCTCGGCGATCTTCTGGCCCATGTCGAGCACGGCCACGTGGTCGGAGATGTCCATGACCACGCCCATGTCGTGCTCGATGAGCACGATCGTGGTGCCCCACTCCTCGTTGACGTCGAGGATGAAGCGCGCCATGTCTTCCTTCTCTTCCTGGTTCATGCCGCCCATCGGCTCGTCGAGCAGCAGGACCTTCGGATCGAGCGCGAGCGCGCGGCCGAGCTCGACGCGCTTCTGCAATCCGTAGGCGAGCGAGCCGGTCGGCCGCTTCCTGAGGTCCTGGATCTTCAGGAAGTCGATGATGTCCTCGACCCGCCTGCGATGCGCGACCTCCTCCTTCTGGGCGAACCCCCAGTAGACGAAGGCGCCGACCACGCCCGACTTCATGTGGACGTGGCGGCCGAGCATCAGGTTGTCGAGGACGGTCATCCCGCGGAACAGCGCGATGTTCTGGAACGTCCGCGCCACGCCGAGCCTGGCGATGTGACTGGGCGCGAGATCGGTGATGTCGCGCCCGTCGAGCACGATCCGGCCCGTATCCGGATGATAGAAGCCGCTGATCATGTTCAGCACGGTCGTCTTGCCGGCCCCGTTGGGGCCGATGACCGACACGATCTCGCCGCGCGGCACGTCGAGGCTCACCCGCGTGACCGCCTGCACGCCGCCGAACGCCTTGCTGGCCTCCGTCATCCGGACGATGGCGGTCGGCGTCGCCGTGGATCCGCCAGCGGCGGCCTTCCCCGTGTGCGCTTTCATGACAGCCAGCGCTTGCGGCGACGGTAGTGCTTCACGTCACGGTAGGACTTGCGCTGCCCGACTCCGGTCAGCCCCAAGTAGAACTCCTTGATGTCCTCGTTCTCGCTGATCGTCCTGGCATCGCCGTCCAGCACGATGCGGCCGCTTTCCATCACGTAGCCGTACTGCGCGAACCTCAGCGCGATGGTGGCGTTCTGCTCGGCCAGCAGCACGGCCACGCCCTCGTCGCGGTTCAACCGGCTCACGGTCTCGAAGATCTGGTGAACGAGCATGGGCGCGAGACCCATCGACGGCTCGTCGAGCAGCATCAGCTTCGGCCGCGCCATCAGCGCCCGTCCGATGGCCAGCATCTGCTGCTCGCCCCCGGAGACGTACCCCGCCTTGAAGCCGCGTCGCTCTTGCAGGCGGGGGAAGTAGGTATACACCAGGTCGAGGTCCCGGCGCGCGGCCTGACTTTCGCGCCGGGTATAGGCCCCGGTGAGAAGGTTCTCCTCGACGGTCAGGTGCTCGAAGACCCGGCGGCCCTCCATCACCTGGACGATCCCCCGGCGGACCACCTCGCCGGGGTCCTTGCGGTGGATGGCCTCCTGCATGAACTCGACGGAGCCCTTGGTGACGTCCCCCCGCTCGGTGCGCAGGAGACCAGAAATCGCCTTGAGGGTCGTGGACTTGCCGGCCCCGTTGGCCCCGAGGAGGGCCACGATGCCCCCCTCGGGGACCCGCAACGACACGCCGCGCAACACGAGGATCACGTGGTCGTAGATGACCTCGATGTTGTTGACCGACAGGATCGGTGGCGGCGTCCCGTTGCCCGCGCTCACGCCCCTACTTCTCCTTGCTGCAATCCCGCTGCGTGTAGCCGAGCTTCTTGGCCTCCTCGACCGCCGCCGCCTCGATCTTCGGACGGACGACGTCCCTCATCGGCGCGATCCAGTCGGACACGAGCGCCCATTTCTGCCCGTCCCACTGCTGGATCCGGATCGGTCCATTGCCCTCGTGGTCCTCGCACGTCACCTTCAGCGCGTGCGTGAAGCCCTTCATGCCGAGCTCCTCGAGGCGCTTGTCGGTGAGGTTGAGGTTCTCGAAGCCCCAGCGGATCTGGTCGGTGGTGGGCGCCGTCTTGGCGGCCTTCATGCCGGTGCGGATGGCCTCCGCGGCGTACATCGCGTTGACGATGCCGCGGTTGTAGAGCGCCTCGCCCATCCGCTCCTTTTGGCCGGCGCCCTTTCCTTTGTCGTAGACGTGCTTGACGATGTCCTGGTGCACCTTGAAGCTGGTGCCGGGCGCGTGGAACGTCGCCCCCCGATAGCCTTTGGCGCCGTCGCCGGCCGGGATGACGTCGGCCTCGGTGGCCGACCACCAGTTGCCGATGAAGCGATCCATCTTGAAGTTGATCGCCGACGCCTCCTTCACCGCCACCTGGTTCATGACGCCCCAGCCGGACATGAAGATCCAGTCGGGGTTGATGCGGCGGACCTGCAGCCACGTCGACTTCTGCTCCTGGCCGGGATGGTCCACGGCGAGCAGCGTCAGCTCGAACTGGTACTTCTTCGAGAGGTCCTCGAGCGTCGGGTTGGCTTCCTTGCCGTACGGGCTGTTGTGGAAGATGTGGACGATCTTCTTGCCCTTCAGCTTCTCGAGGCCGCCCTCCTGCTGACCGATGTAGCGGACGACGGCGGAGGCCTGGCTCCAGTAGTTCGTGGGGAAGTTGAAGACCCACGGGAACCAGCGGCCGTCGGACGAGGCGCTCATGCCGTAGCCCATCGAGAACACCGGCACCTTGTCGACGGGGGCTTTCGGGATCAGCTGGTACGTGATGCCGGTGCTGTACGGATTGATGAGGGCGGCGCCCTTGCCCTTCAGCCGCTCGTAGCACTCGACGCCCTGCTTGGTGTCGTACTGCGTCTCGCACTCCTCCCACGCGATCTTGACGCCGTTGATGCCGCCGTCACGCTCGTTGACCATCGAGAAGTAGTCGACGAAGCCGTTGGCGATGGGAATGCCGCTCGGCGCGTACGGCCCCGTGCGGTAGACGAGCAACGGGATGAAGATCTCCTTGGCTTGCGCCGCCACCGACGACGGCCCGAGGGCCGGGGCGGCGGCGACCAGGATCGCCAGGGCGGCGATCACGATGGTACGTGCTCTCATGTGCTCTCCTCCTTGCTTGCTAGTGCGGGAACGGCCAGAGCCGGAGCTTCTCCTTGGTGATCTGCCACAGCCGCGCCAGGCCGTGCGGCTCCACGATCAGGAAAAAGATGATGAGGCCGCCGAAGACCATCAGCTCGATCTGTTTGAGGAGCGCCACCGGCAGCGCGAGCCCCACCATGTGGGGAACGTTGGTGAGGAAGATCGGGACCAGCACGATGAAGGCGGCGCCCAGGAAGGAGCCCAGCACGCTGCCGAGACCGCCGATGATGATCATGAACAGGACGAGGAAGGACAGGTTGATGTCGAACGCGAGCGTCTCGGCGCTGCCCAAATAGAGGAAGACGTACTCGGCGCCGGCCACGCCGCAGTAGAACGACGAGATGCCGAAGGCCAGGAGCTTGGTGCGCATCGGCCGCACGCCGATGATCTCGGCGGCAATGTCCCGATCACGGATGGCCATCCACGAGCGGCCCACGCGGCCGCGCACCAGGTTCTTGGCGACGAGCGCGAACACGGCCACGATGGCGAGGACCGTCACGTAGCGCGCGCCGGCGGTGGCCGTCGGCCCGGTGACCATGACGCCGAGAACGCTTCGCGGCGGCGCCGTGATCGTGCCCGACGACGCGTAGTTCGTGAACCACGGCACCTTGTTGAACAGCCAGATCAGGAAGAACTGCGCGGCCAGCGTGGCCACCGCCAGATAGAAGCCCTTGATGCGCAGGCTCGGAATCCCGAACAGCAGCCCCACGCCGGCCGCGATGAGCCCGGCCAGCAGGAACACCACGATGATGTTCAGCTCCGGAAACGCCGTGGTGAGCTTGAACGCCGAGTACCCGCCCACGGCCATGAACCCGCCGGTGCCGAGCGAGAGCTGCCCCGCGTAGCCCGTCAGCAGATTGAGGCCGAGCGCCGCCAGCGAATAGATGAGGAACGGGATCAGCACGGCCTGCAGCCAGTAGTCGTTGGCGAGCGCCGTCGGCACCACGAACGCGGCGACGATGGCCGCGGCCACGATGACCCGATCCTGGATGATCGGGAAGATGGCCTGGTCCGCCGCATAGGTCGTTTTGAAGTGCCCCGCCTCGCGGTAGATCACGCGGCCCTCGCCTGATCCGAACCGTTGTCGCCACGACGACGATAAGGGCCCATCTGCTTCGTTGCCTCGTCGGCCCCTCCCTGCGGCGTAGGCGGCCTACGCCTCGGTCGCCCCTCCTCGGCGCCTAGCATCCGGTCCCTTCTCGTCATCGTCGTCATACGCGCTCGATGATCTTTTCGCCGAAAAGTCCCTGTGGGCGGAACAACAGGAAGACCAAAGCGACAACATAGGCGAACCAGTTCTCTATGGCTCCGCCGACGAGCGGGCCCCAGTACACTTCGCCGAGCTTTTCGCCCACACCGACGATCAAGCCGCCCACGACGGCGCCGGGCACCGACGTGAAGCCGCCGAGGATCAACACGGGCAGCGCCTTCAGGGCGATCAGCGAGAGGCTGAACTGGACGCCGCTCTTGGCGCCCCACATGATGCCGGCCACGATGGCGACGAGGCCGGCCACGGACCAGACGATGATCCAGATGGTCTTGAGCGGGATGCCGATCGACAGCGCGGCCTCGTGATCGTCGGCGACCGCGCGCAGCGCGCGCCCGATGCGCGTGCGCTGGAAGAAGACGGCGAGCACGGCCACCAGCACGGCCGCGGTGCCGGCGGCGGACATCTCGAGCTGGTTCACCTGGATGCCGGCCAGCATCACCGACCGGTCGGGAATGCCGACGTCCAGCCGCTTGACGTTGGCGCCCCAGAGCATCTCGCCGAACCCTTCGAGGAAGAAGTTCAGGCCGATGGTGGCCATGAACAGGATGATGTGCTCCTGGTTGACCAGCGGGCGCAGGACGATGCGCTCGATGACCATGGCCAGCGCGATCATCACCGCCATGGTGAGGAGCAGGGCGATCGCGACCGGCAGCCCCTTTTCCATGAGCCCGACCAGCGTGAGCGCCGCGAACAGCACCATCACGCCCTGCGCGAAGTTGAAGACGCCGGAGGCCTTGAAGATCAGCACGAAGCCGAGCGCGACCAGCGAATACATCAGACCGGTCGCGATGCCGCCGAGCAGGACCTCCACGAGGAAGGTCGGCGAGCTGGCCATGTCCTTGAAGGGGCCGACGAACACGGCGTAGAGCAGGCTAGCCATGCGTGGCTCCCAGGTAGGCGTCGAGCACCGCCTGGTCCTTGCGGACCTGCTCCGGCGTTCCCTCCGCGATCTTCCGGCCGTAGTCGAGCACGGCCACCCTGTCCGAGATGTCCATCACCACGCCCATGTCGTGCTCGATGAGGGCGATGGTGGTCCCGAACTCGCTGTTGACGTCGAGGATGAAGCGCGACATGTCTTCCTTCTCCTCGACGTTCATCCCCGCCATCGGCTCGTCCAGGAGCAACAGCGTGGGCTCGGCCGCCAGCGCGCGGCCGAGCTCCACGCGTTTCTGCAGCCCGTACGGGAGCTTCCCGGCCGGCGTCTTGCGAATCGCCTGGATCTCGAGGAAGTCGATGATCCGCTCGACCCGCGCCCGGTTGGCCAGCTCCTGCCGCTTGGCGGGACCCCACCAGAGGGCGTCCAGGAGGAAGTGGCCGCGCATCTTCAGCAGGCGGCCGGTCATCAGGTTGTCGAGCACGCTCATGCCGCGGAAGAGCGCGACGTTCTGAAAGGTTCGCGCGATGCCGAGCGCGGCGACGTCGGGCGGGGCCAGGTGCGTGCGGTCGTGGCCCTCGAAGAGGATCCGGCCTTCGTACGGATGATAGAAACCGCTGATGACGTTCAGCAGCGTCGTCTTGCCGGCGCCGTTGGGGCCGATGATGGCCAGCACCTCGCGGCGGCGGATGTCGAGGCTCACCTTGCTGAGCGCGAGCAGCGCGCCGAACCGCACGCTCACCTCGATGACCGCGAGCAGTCGCGGGTCGCTCATCGTCCCACCGCGGCCGGCGCCGCCTCGCAGATCCGCACGTCCGCGCGCACGGTGCCCGTGCGGCCGTCCTCGTACGTGACCCGCGCCTCGACCTGGACGTGGTCGCGGTCGCCATAGAGGGCGTCGATCAGCGGAGCGTACTTCTGCGCGATGTAGCCGCGCCGCACCTTCCGCGTGCGCGTGATCTCCTCGTCGTCGGGGTCCAGCTCCTTGTGGAGGATCAGGAACTTGCGGATCTGCGCGTCGCGCAGCACGGCGTCCTCGAGCAGGCTCGCGTTGACCCGCTCGACCTCCTGCCGGATGAGCGCGGCGACCTCGGGCTTCTGGCTCAAGTCCGTGTAGCTCGTATAGGCAATGTTCCGGCGCTCCGCCCAGTTCCCGACCGCCGTGAGGTCGATGTTGACGAGGGCGGTGACGTAGGGCCGGTCCTGGCCGATGCAGACGGCCTCCTTGACGTACGGGGAGAACTTCAGCTTGTTCTCGAGGTACTTCGGGGCGAACATCGTCCCGCTCGCCAGCCGGCTCACGTCCCGCACCCGGTCGATGATCTTCAGGTGCCCGGCCGCGTCGAGGAAGCCCGCGTCCCCGGAGCGGAACCAGCCGTTGTCGAGCACCTGCGCGGTCGCCTCGGGATTCTTGTGGTACCCCTGGAACACGCCCGGGCTCCGGAAGAGCACCTCGCCCTGTTCGGAGATCTTCACCTCGACATCGGGGATCGGCGTGCCGACGGAGTCGAGGCGGACGTCCCCGTCGCGCTGGATGGTGATGAAGACGCTGGCCTCGGTCATGCCGTACAGCTGCTTGACGTTGATGCCGAGGCCCCGGAAGAACAGGAAGATCTCGGGGCCGATGGCCTCGCCCGCGGTATACGCGCGGCGGACGCGCCGCAGGCCGAGGTTGTCGCGCAGCGGCCCGTAGACGAGCAGCTGGCCGAGCGGATAGAGCAGGCGCCGCCAGCCCGAGGCCGGCCGGCCGGCCAGCCGCGAGCGCTCCATCTCCTGCGCCAGGTCCAGGAAGAAGCGCACGAGCTTGCGCTTGGGCCAGGCGGCGTCCTCCACGCGCACCATGACGTTGGTGAGCAGCGTTTCCCAGATGCGCGGGGGAGCGAAGAAATACGTCGGCCCGATCTCGCGGAGATCCTGCAGGACGGTGGCGGCGCTCTCCGGACAGTTGATGGCGAAGCCCACCAGGATCGACTGCGCATACGAAAAGATGTGGTCGCCGATCCACGCCATCGGCAAGTACGACAGGATCTCCTCGTCGTTCCGGAGGCGCTCGAACTCGGCGGCGTTCCGTGCCGTCACGATGAGGTTCCGGTGCGTCAGCACGGCGCCCTTCGGCACGCCGGTCGTCCCCGACGTGTAGCAGATGATCGCGGGATCGTCGGGCCTGCCCTTCTCGACCTCGTCCTCGAAGTGCGACGGATGGCCGATCGAGAACTTGCGGCCCTCCTCGCGCAGCTGCTCGAGCGACATCAGGAACGGCTCGCTGTACGCCCGCATGCCGCGCGCGTCGTCGTAGACGATCGCCTCGAGCCCGGGACAGCGGGCGCGGACGTGCAGGAGCTTGTCGACCTGCTCCTGGTCCTCGACGATGGCGAAGCGGGCCTCGGCGTGGTCGAGGATGTAGGCGATCTCCTTCTCGATGCCGTCCTGGTAGAGCGGCACCGGCACGCCGCCGAGAGCCTGGGTGGCGAGCACGGCCCAGTAGAGCTCGGGGCGGTTGTCGCCGATGATCGCGACCTTGTCGCCACGGCGGAAGCCGAGGGAGGCGAGGCCGAGCGCAATGAGGCGGCCTTGCTCGAAGTACTCGCTCCACGTGTAGGCCTGCCAGATGCCGTAGTCCTTCTCGCGGATGGCGACATGCTGGGCCCTCGTCCGCGCGTTGTCGCGGACGAGCCTCGGGAAGGTCTCCGTCACATCGCCTCCGCGCTCTTCACGGCAGTGGGTCGAGACTCCTGGAGGGTGGCTGAACGAGTTGCGAGAGTGTAGACGCGGCGCCGGGAGGTGTCAAGCGATTCAGCCGCTGCGACGGCTATTTAGGAGGCAGCGGCTCAGGCGCGCCGTGGAGCCACGATCCACATCGCGGCCGTCGAGACCCCCGTCGCGACCAGGGCGGCCACGAAGGCCGGCGCGTACGTCCCGGTCGCATCGTAGATGCGGCCGGCCGACCAGGGCCCGGCCGAGCCGCCGACGGCGTTGGCCACCTGGATGGCGCCGAAGATCGCTCCGAAGTTGCGCCCGCGGTAGAGATCGCTCACGACGGCGGGCATGAGCGGCGCGGTGACGGCGTACCCGACACCGATGAGCGCGCCGTAGAGGTACGCCCAGCCCGCGCCACCGGTGAGCGCCAGGATGCCGAGCGTCGCGATGCTCGTGGCGACGAGGCTCATGCCGGCCGTATAGGTCAGCTCTCGCCCGACGGTATCGGACGCCCAGCCCCCGCCCCCCTTGCCGACGATCGACGCGAGGCCGACCACGCCGACGACCGAAGCGGCGGCGAGCGCCGTCACGCCATGATCGACCAGGTAGGCCACCTGGTGGGCGAGCAGCATCTGGTTCGCGAAGGAGGCACTGCCTTGCGCCAGCGCGATGAGCCAGAAGCGACGGGAGGCGGCCGCCGCGCGCAGCCCGGCTTCCGCCGCCGCCACGCCGCCGGTGGGCGCCGCCGCCGCGCGCCGCGGTGGGTCGCGCAGCAGCCACAGCGCCGCCGGAACGATCCAGAACGCGACCAGCACGGCGAGCGCGCGGTACGCATCACGCCAGCCGACCAGGTCGATGAGGACCTGGCTCAGCGGCCCCACCAGGAAGATCCCCACGCCGATGCCGGCCGACGTGAATCCGAGCATCGTGCCGATGCGCTGGGGGTACCAGCGCTGGACCACGACGACGGCGGGGACCCACCCCGCGGTCGCGACGCCGAGCGCCGTGAGCACGCCGAACGTCAGATAGAAGTGCCACGGCCGCGTGACGAGCGCGTCCAGGCTCAGCCCGGCCGCGAGGAGCAGCGCGCCGATCAGCACCGGGCGACGGGGCCCGAAGCGGTCGCAGCACCAGCCGATCGGATAGGCGGCGAGACCGTGGACGAGGGTGAAGAGCGAGAAGGCGCCGGCGAGGACGGAGCGGCTCCAGCCGAACTCCCCCAGCAATGCGACGAGAAAGACGGCGAAGCTGTACCAGATGCCATAGACGAGGCCCAGCGTGACGAAGGTGGCGACGACGGACCGCCCGCCGGCGCTCACTCGGAGACGACTCTCGGGATCAGGCGAGCGCGCGCTCCAGGAGCGGCAGCGCGAAGTAGACGACGAACGCCGCCGAGGCGGCGTACACCATCCAGTGGACCCGTCCGCCGCGACCGCTGAGCAGCTTGATGGCGGAGTACGTCACGAAACCGGCGCCGATGCCGTTGGTGATCGACCACGTGAATGGCATGACGAGCATGGTGACGAAGGCGGGCACCGACTCCTCGTAGCTGTCCCAGGGGATGTCGCGGGCCACCGTCATCATGTAGAAGCCGACCAGCACCAGCGCGGGCGCGGTGGCCTGAGCCGGGATGACGCTCGCCAGCGGAGAGAACCACATCGCGACCAGGAACAGCACGCCGGCCACCACGGCCACGAGGCCGGTCCGCCCCCCCTCGGCGACGCCGGCCGCGCTCTCGATGTAGGTGGTGTTGCTGCTGCTGTTCGCCACGCCGCCGGCGACGGCGCCGAGCGAGTCGACCAGCAGCACGCGGTCGGCGCGGGGCAGCCGACCGTGCGCGTCGAGAAAGCCGCCCTTGCCGCCGACGCCGATGATGGTGCCGATCGTGTCGAAGAAGTCGCTCAGCATGATCGAGAACGTCACGAGCACCGTCGTCAGCACGCCGAGCCGGACGACGACGCCGAGGTCGAGCCGGCCGAACGTCGAGAAGTCCGGCCACTGCACGAGCGCGGTCGGCACCGTGGCCGCGCCCGGTGTCGGGAAGCCCTTCCAGTCCGCCACCACGCCATTCAGCGCGATCGCCAGCACCGTGCTCCCGACGATGCCGATGAGCAGCGCGCCCCGGACGTGGCGCGCGAGCAGCCACGCGGTGAGGACGAAGCCGAGGAGGAACACGACGGCAGGCAGGCTGTCGAACGTGCCGAGCCCCACCGGCAGCGGGCTCCGGTCGGGCTTGACGACGAAGCCGGCGGTGAAGAAGCCGATGAAGGCGATGAAGAGCCCGATGCCGACGCTGATCGCGCGCTTGAGCGCCAGCGGCACCGCCTCGAGCATCGCTTGCCGGAAGCGCGTGAGCACCAGCACCGTGATGATGACGCCTTCGAGCGCCACGATCGTCATCGCCTGCGGCCACGTGAGGCCGCGGCCGGCCACCAGCTCGAAGGCGACGACCGCGTTCAGGCCCATGCCGGGCGCCATGGCCAGCGGGTAGTTGCTGGCGAGCCCCATCGCGATCGACATGACGCCCGCGGTGAGACAGGTCACCGTGAGCGTGGCCGCGAACGGCAGCCCCTTGCCCTCGAGACCAGGCACGCCGCTGTAGCCGAGCACGATCGGGTTCACGAAGATGATGTAGGCCATCACCATGAAGGTGGTGAGGCCGGCACGGACCTCGGTGCCGACGTCCGTGCCGCGCTCGGCGAAGCGGAAGAGCCGTTCGATCAGTGCTTCTCGGCCGTGGTCGGGTCGATGACCGACTTGATCTCCGAGATCCGGTTGGCGGGGAACCCACCCTCCTGCGCGTGCTTGCGGACCATCTCCTCGCTGGGCGCGATGTAGACGCAGTAGATCTTGTCGCCCGTCACATAGCTCTGGATCCACTGGATCTGCGGCCCAAGACGCTGCAGCACGCCGCACGATTTCTGTGAGATGCCTTGCAGCTCGGCGGCGCTCAGCTTGCCGGCCCCGGGGAGCTCACGCTCGATCAGAAACTTGGGCATCGCGACCTCCATCGGAAATGATTCGCTTCAGGTCGCGACGGTATCACGAAGCGACGACGAACGTCAGTCGACGGCCGGCGTGCGCTCCACGAGGCAGATCCGGACGCGCCCCTCCGCCGCGAGCAGGGACAGGCAGGAGGCGGCGGCGCCCTCGGAGATGCCGAGGCGACGACCGATCTCACCCGGCGACACCGGGCCCCGGGCCAGGCAGCCCAGAATCTCGCGATTGAGATCCCCCCAGAAGTCCTCGATGCCCGGCGTGTCGGTCGGCGGCTTCGTCGTCATGGCGGCACCGTACAGCAAGCACAATACCAATCGTTCACGTCGCCGTGACGGTGTGAAGTCGGGGGAATTGCGCGACCGCGACGGATGTCCGCTGCTCACTCGCACAGCAGCCGAACGGCATGCTGCCCGACCAGCGGGCACGGCGCCGTCTCAGAGCGGCTTGCGCAGGAGCCGGCCCAGCTCACCGACGACGCCGCGGCGGAACGTCAGGACGCACACGACGAAGATGGCGCCCTGCACGATGGTCACCCACGCTCCGAGCTGCGCGAGATAGTTCTCGAGCGTGATCACGATGAAGGCGCCGACCACGGGTCCGAACACCGTGCCGAGACCGCCGAGCAGCGTCATCAGCACGACCTCCCCCGACATCGTCCAGTGCACGTCCGTGAGCGAGGCGAGCTGGAAGACGAGCGCCTTGGTGCCGCCGGCCAGGCCGGAGAGCGTCGCCGAGAGCACGAAGGCGATGAGCTTGTAGTGCTCGGCGCGATAGCCGAGAGACACCGCCCGCGGCTCGTTCTCTCTCACGGCCTTGAGCACCTGGCCGAACGGCGAGTGGATGGCCCGGTAGACCACGAGGAAGCCGAGCAGGAAGATGGCGAGCACCACGAAGTACAGCACGTACATGTGCCGGAGGTCGAGGAGACCGAGGAACGTCCCGCGCGGCACCGCCTGGATCCCGTCTTCACCTCCCGTGAATT
The DNA here is from genome assembly GCA_036556545.1 of Candidatus Methylomirabilota bacterium. Lineage (GTDB taxonomy): Bacteria > Methylomirabilota > Methylomirabilia > Rokubacteriales > CSP1-6 > AR12. The sequence goes on along the minus strand of DATBJF010000111.1, from coordinate 51,101 downwards.
TCGCCTGCAGCGAGAAGAAGAAGATCATCTGCGCGAAGGCCAGCGTGATGTTGGCGAAGTAGATCCCGCGGCTCCTGATCGTGAGCGCGCCGATGGCGAGGCCGAGGACCGCGGCCACCGCGGTGCCGAAGAGAATGGCGAGCTCCGGCGGAAAGCCCCACACCTTCGCGGAGTGCGCCGTCGCGTAGCCGGCGCCGCCGAGAAACGCCGCGTGGCCGAAGGACAGGAGCCCGACGTAGCCGATGAGCAGATTGAACGCGCACGCGAAGAGCGCGAAGCACAGCGCCTTCATCAGGAACACCGGATAGATCGCGAACGGCGCCACGATCAGCACGGCGGTCATGATCACGAAGGCCACCACCTGGTGGGTCGGGACTCTCGAGGCGGTCACCGCCGCCGCCGGCAGCGCGGCGGCGCCGGGCTTCGCCGTCACCGTGCTCATGCCGTGCGCCCGAAGAGCCCGGCCGGCCGCACGAGCAGCACGAGGGCCATGATGACGAAGATCACCGTGTTGGAGGCCTCGGGATAGAAGACCTTGGTGAAGCCTTCCACCACGCCGAGGGCGAAGCCGGTGACGATCGACCCCATGATCGATCCCATGCCGCCGATGACGACCACCGCGAACACGACGATGATCAGGTCGGCGCCCATGAGCGGATTGACCTGGTAGATCGGCGCCGCCAGCACGCCGGCCAGGGCGGCCAGCGCCACGCCGAAGCCGTAGGTCAGCGTGATCATCCGCGGCACGTTGATCCCGAACGCCTGCACCAGCGCGGGGTTCTCCGTGGCCGCGCGCAGGTACGAGCCCAGCCGCGTGCGCTCGATGACGTACCACGTGGCCAGGCACACGACGAGCGAGAACACGATGACCCACGCCCGGTACATCGGCAGGAACATGAAGCCGAGGTTGTAGCCGCCCTGGAGCTGCGGGGGGATCCCGTACGGCAGTCCGGACGAGCCGAACTCGTTGCGGAAGACACCCTGGATGATCAGCGCGATGCCGAAGGTGAGCAGCAGCCCGTACAGATGGTCGAGATGATAGAGACGCTTGAGCATCGTCCGCTCGAGGACGATGCCGACCAATCCCACCACCACCGGCGCGATCAGGAGCGAGGCCCAGTAGCCGAAGCCGGCCCACTGCAGCGCGAAGTACGCCACGAAGGCGCCCATCATGTAGAGCGCGCCGTGGGCGAAGTTGATGATGTTCAGCAGGCCGAAGATGACCGAGAGCCCGAGCGACAGCAGGGCGTAGAAGGCGCCGTTGATCAGCCCGATCAAGAGCTGACCGAACAGCGCCTGCGTCGGGATCACTGTATCGGAGGCCTTACCCGCCTTGAACCGCGGGTGGCCTGTTCCAGATGCGGCGTGGCACCGACTCGTGTCATCCCTGCGCCTTGGCTGTTCCCTACTTCTTCACGAGGGGGCAGTCGCCCTGGTCTACCGGGCGGAAGGACTGCTCGGCGGGGATCGTGGCGCGCAGCTTGTAATAGTCCCACGCACCCTTCGACTCCGCCGGCTTCTTCACCTCGAAGAGGTACGCCGGGTGGATCTTGCGGCCGTCGGCGCGGACGGTGCCCTTGCCGAACAGCGGGTCGTCGGTGGGCATCTCCTTCATCTTCGCGATGACCTTCGACCCGTCGTCGGCCTTCAGCGCTTCCACCGCCTTGAGGTAGTGCAGCACCGAGGAGTAGACGCCGGCGTGGATCATCGTGGGATGGATGCCGCGGTTGCGCTCGGCGAACTTCTTGCCGAAGGCGCGCGTGCGGTCGTTCATGTCCCAGTAGAAGGTCTCCGTGAAGATGAGCCCCTGCGCCTTGTCGAGGCCGAGCGCGTGGACGTCGGTGATGAAGACCAGCAGCCCGGCGAAGTTCTGGCCGCCGCGCACGATGCCGAACTCGGCGCCCTGCTTGATGGCGTTGGTGGTGTCGCCGCCGGCGTTGGCGAGGCCGATGATCTTGGCCTTCGAGGCCTGGGCCTGGAGCAGGAACGACGAGAAGTCCTGCGTGTTGAGGGGATGGCGCACCTTGCCCACCACCTTGCCGCCGTTCTTCACCACCACCGCCTCCACGTCCCGCTCGAGCGCGTGACCGAAGGCGTAGTCCGCGGTGATGAAGTACCAGCTGTCGCCGCCGGTCTTCACGATGGCGTTGCCGGTGCCGTTGGCGAGCGCCCACGTGTCGTACGTCCAGTGGATGGTGTTGGGCGAGCACGCCTTGCCGGTCAGGTCGGAGCTGGCGGCGCCGGACACGAGGAACGCCTTGCCCTTGTCGCGCGTGATCTGGTTGACGGCCAGGGCCACGCCGGAGTTCGGCGTGTCGACGATCACGTCGACCTTGTCGGCGTCGAACCACTGGCGCGCGATCTGCGAGCCGACGTCGGGCTTGTTCTGATGGTCGGCGAAGATGATCTCGACCTTCATCCCCTTCTTGTCGGCGCCGAAGTCCTCGACGGCCATGCGCGCGGCCACCACCGAACCCTGGCCGGTGAGGTCGGCATAGAGCGAGGACTGGTCGTTGAGCACGCCGATCTTGATCACCCCGTCGGAGACCTGGGCGTGAGCGGCGGCGGCGGCGAGCAGCGCCGCCAGCACGATGAGAGCTTTCATGATGCGCATGGACTGTGGCTCCTTTCGGTCACACACCGAGATAGTCGTGCAGCTTGGTCATGTTGGCGTGCAGCTCCGCGTTCGGGATCTGATCGACGACGCGGCCGTGCTCCATCACGTAGTGGCGGTCGGCCACCGTCGCGGCGAAGCGGAAGTTCTGCTCGACGAGCAGGATCGTGAAGCCGTCGGCCTTCAGCCGGCGGATGGTGGCGCCGATGTGCTGCACGATCACGGGCGCCAGCCCCTCCGTCGGCTCGTCCAGCAACAAGAGGCGCGCGCCCGTTCGCAGGATCCGCCCGATGGCCAGCATCTGCTGCTCGCCCCCCGACAGCTTGGTGCCCTGGCTGCGCCCGCGCTCTTTGAGGTTCGGAAACAGCGCGTAGATGGCGTCGACGGACAGCCCACCCGGCCGCACCTGCGGCGGCAGCAGGAGGTTTTCCTCGACGTTGAGGCTCGCGAAGATGCCGCGCTCTTCCGGACAGAAGGCGAGGCCGAGGCGCGCGATGCGGTTCGAGGGGAGCGCGATCAGCTCGCGCCCGGCGAAGGTGACCGAGCCCCGGCGGCGGGCCACGATGCCCATGACCGACTTCAGCGTGGTGGTCTTGCCGGCGCCGTTGCGGCCGAGCAGCGTCACCACCTCGCCGGCGCGGACGTCGAAGTCCACGCCGTGGAGGATGTGGGATTCGCCATACCAGGCGTGCAGGCCGCGCACGTCGAGGAGCCGGCTCGACTCAGGCATGCCCGGAGCCCATGTAGGCTTCGATGACCTGAGGGTTGCGGGAGACGTTCTGGTAGTCGCCCTCGGCCAGCACCTCGCCTCGCGAGAGCACGGTGATGGTGTCGGCCAGCTTCTCGACCACGCTCAGGTTGTGCTCCACCATGAGCACCGTGCGGTTGACCGCGACCTTCTTGATGAGCGCCGAGACGCGGTCGACGTCCTCGTGAGTCATACCGGCGGTGGGCTCGTCGAGGAGCATCATCTCCGGGTCCAGGGCCAGCGTGGTCGCGATCTCCAGCGCGCGCTTGCGTCCGTAGGGCAGCTCCACGGCCGTGGTGCCCGCGAAGTCGCCGAGGCCGACGGCGGCGATCAGCTCGACCGCCCGGTCGTTCAGCGCGTCGAGCACCCGCTCGCTCCGCCAGAAGTCGAACGATCGGCCGCGCCGGCGCTGCAACGCGATCCGCACGTTCTCCAGTACGGTGAGGTGCGGAAACACGGCCGAGATCTGAAAGGAGCGCACGAGACCCATGCGGGCGATGTCGGCGGGGCGACTGCCCGTGATGTCGCGCCCGTTGAAGCGGATGCGGCCCGCGGTCGGCGCCAGGAAGTGCGTCAACAGGTTGAAGCACGTGGTCTTGCCGGCGCCGTTGGGCCCGATGAGCGCGTGAATCGTCCCCCGGCGCACCCGCAGGGCCACGTTGCGCACGGCCACGAAGCCGCGGAACTCCTTGGTCAGCCCCTCCGTCTCCAGAATGACGCCATTCACCGGAGCGCTTGCTTGGCTCATGGCGTGGGTGGGCTGTTCGAGATGCGGGGTGGGCTATTCATCGGAGCGCTTGCTTGGCTCATGGCGTGGGTGGGCTGTTCGAGATGCGGGGTGGCTCCGCTTCGCGACTCCGCGAGTGGAACACCGGCTCGCGTTTCTCGTGCCAGGCGCGGTTCGCCTCGGCCGTCTCGGCCGACCGCATGCAATCGTCCTGGGCGCGAATGACGTCCTCGATCCTTGCGCGCGGATCGACGTGGAAGGACTCGTGGAGCAGCCGTTTGATGTGGCCGTTGGCGGTGGGGGCCTGGTGCCGGAGCTCGTCGAGCATCCCGCCGAGCGCCGCCTCCACCTGGCCGGGCGCGCACACGCGCGTCACCAGTCCGATGGCGTGGGCGGCGTCGGCACCGATCTCCGTGTTCAGGAGCGACAGCTCCTTGGCACGGGCGAGGCCGATGAGGCGGGCCAGGCGCAGCACCGAGCCGTCCGGGATGATGCCGTGGCGCGAGGCGCCCAGCCCGACCACGGCGTCCGCGGTGGCGAGGCGGAGATCGCACGCCACGGCCAGCTGCAGCCCGCCGCCGATCGAATAGCCGTGCAGGACGGCGATCGAGACCTTCGGCATGTCCTCGAGGCGGTTGAGCGCGCGGATCCAGAACCGGTAGAACGGCTCCCCGATGTCGCCGGCGGCGAGCGCCGTGCGGTCCATGCCCGAGCAGAACGCGCGGCCGGCGCCGCGCACGACGACCGCGTACGTCGCGGCGTCGCCGGCCGCGCGCTCCACGGCGTCCACGAGCGCCGCCGCCAGCTCCGTGTTGAGCGCGTTCAGCACGGACGGTCGCGTCAGCGTGATCACGCTGACACCGTCCCGGGTCTCGTAGGAAACGGGGGCCGTGCTACGATCTGAGTGGCTTCCAGCCGGCATGGAGAGTGCGGCGCTAACGTATGGAAAAATCGGGACACTGTCAAGGAGACGGACCATGGCGCGACTGACTCGACGCCACTTCCTCGCGACGTCGGGTGCCGCCTTCGTCGCCGCCGGCGCGCCGGGCATGGTGCGCGCGCAGACCGCGGTGAAGATCGGCACTGCCGTCCTCGGCGACTACGCGCTCGCCGGTCCCTTCATCGTCGCCGGTGAAAAGGGGTTCTTCCGCAGCGAGAACCTCAACGTCGAGTTCGTGCCGTTCCGCGGCGGTCCCAATCTCGTGAAGGCCGTGGTCGGGGGGGAGGTGCTCCTCGGCGCTGCCGGCGCTACCGACATCCTCGTGTTCCGCGAAGCCGGGATGCCGTTGAAGATGGTGGCCACCCAGACCGAGGGCAACCACTTCACGTTCAACGTGGCGCCGGAGATCCAGGCACCGGCCGAGCTGAAAGGCAAGGCGATCGGCGTCACCGCGATCGGGGCCACCACCTGGGTCTTCGCGCGGATGTACGCCAAGGCGCAGGGCTGGGATCCCGACAAGGACGTGAAGGTCGTCGCCCTGGGCGGGCTCGACGCCCAGATCGCAGCGCTCTCCCGGAAGGAGATCGCCGCGTACGTGTGGGGCGACGGCGGCGCCGTCATGCAGCTGGCGGGCAAGTCCAGGGTCCTCACCCGCCTCGACAGCGTCACGCCGAAGTGGATCAGCCAGATCCAGTACGTGTCCGAGGAAAGCATCAAGCGCAACGCCGACTCGATCCGCAAGGTGATGCGCGCCATCTTCAGCGCGGCCAAGTTCATGCACGACCAGCCGGCCGAGGCCGCCGACCTGGTGACGAAGAAAATCGGCTGGACGCGCGAGGCCGTGCTGGCCGCGCACAAGATCTCCGGTCCGCTCTTCTCTCTCAACGGCCAGGTCAGCCTCGAGGCGCTGGGCTCGATGCAGGACGTGCTGCTCGAGCACGGGGTCATCAAGAAGAAGCTGCCCGTCGAGGAGCACGTCGCGCGCGAGTTCTTTCCCGTCAGGTTGTGATCGGCCGCGCGCTGCTGGCCGCCGCCCTCCTCGCCGTCGGCGCCCCGACGGCGGCGGCCGGGCAGGTCTTCGTCGCCTCCCGCCCCGCCCCGCCGTTCGAGATCGGTCCGCTCTTCGTGCGCGCCAACGTCACGCCCGAGGCGGGATCGGTCGTGATCGACATCACGTTCAGCCTTGCGGTGCCGGGGGGCCGCAGCGTGGCGGGCATGGATGAGGCCATCCAGCTCCTGTGGCCGAGCGCCGTCGTCGGCGACGCCGCGCTCGGCGGCGTCGTGCCCGCGCTCGAGAAGTTCGTGGAGGCGCGCGGGCTCGACGCCATCGATTCGGGGCGCGTGGCATACAGCGTGCGCAACCTCTACGGTGGCTCGGAACGACGGTGGGAGCCGATCGCCGGCGGCGCGCCGTTCGTGACCTTCGTCCGCTCGGGGGGCATGGGCCTGAGCCCGCCGGCGTCGCTGATCCAGATTCCCTGGGATCCGCGCATGCTGAACCGCGCGTTCCTGATGCGACTCAGCTTCCCCACCAAGGGCCTGCTCAAGAGCAAGCCCGGTACGTGGATGGAGGAGACGCTCTGGGGCCAGCGCCATCGGCTGACGCTGTCCTACGGCGAGGTCCGGCATCGCGCGATCTTCCCGCTGTACCTGGAGCACCGCGACCGCGTCATCAAGCTGTCCGAGGATCCCGCCCAGCTGTGGATGGACTTCGCGGAGAGTCCGCGCCTGAAGATCGACGAGATGCAGCCCGCCGGCGCCCGCCGGCAGCTCAGCGAGACGCGCGATCAGACCGACACGGTGATGCTCTACCTGGACCGCTCCGAGGGCCTGACGCCGCAGGTGCTCTCGGTGCAGTTCGGCTACTTCAGCGGGCTGCAGTCGTGGGGACCGCTGCTGATTCCGCTGGCCATCTTCGTGGCCGGCAACGTCGGCGGCGTCCTCATCCGCAACCTCGCCGAACGGCTGGGCAAGCGCTGGGCGGGCCGCTTGCGCTTCTGGCGCAAGGAAGAGCAGCCGTCGCGGCGCGAGCGCGGCGTCGTCCTGGACCGCGACACGCTGGCGAAGATCTCACCGGGCGTGACGACTTACCGCGAGGTGCTGGCGCTGGCCGGGCATGACTTCGAGGAGCGGCAAAGTTTCACCGAGCCGGACGCGCGCACCCTCGTGTACCGCGGCCGCCGCGTCCTCCCACATCAGAAGCGCCTGGCCGGCGTGCTGGCCACCGTGACCCACTGGGACGTCGAGGACCACGAGGTCGAGCTCGTGGTGGAGCGCGATGTCGTCCGCGACGTCCGCGCCAACGTCAAGCGCTCCCGCCTGACAGGGGCGGAGCCGGCGTAGCCGGCGCGGCCGGGAGACGGCCTCATGCGACGACGTTGACGCTGACTGATCCCAGATGGGCGAACCGCGCTCGAACCGTATCGCCAGCGTTCGGGCGCAGCATGTTCGAGATCGCACCGGACATGACGATGTCGCCGGCTTCCAGTGCAAGGCCGCGCGTGGCCAGATGGTTGGCGAGCCAGACGAGCGCGTTCAGAGGATTCTCCATCACCTCCGCGGCCGTGTAGGCTCCCACCACGTGGCCGTTGTGCTCATAGATGACGTCCTCACGTGATAGATCGACCGTGGATACAGGAGCCACGACGGTTCCGAGCACGATCGCTTTGGCGATGACGCTGCTCGCAACGAAATCGGCCACGCTCGGCTTTCCAGAAAACATGAAGTCAGGAAGCTCGAGCGCCGCCACGGCGCCTTCGATTGCGGGGAGCGCCGTGGCAACGGTGATGCCGGGGCCAGCCAACTTCGTACGAATTCGAAAGGCCACCTCGGCTTCGACTCCGAGCTTGATGTACTCGCTCGACGACACGTCGGCGCCGCTGGGATAGACGAGGGGCATCAGGAAGCCACACGCCGGCTCCTTCACTCCCATCACGGCCTGGCCGGACGGGCTGGTGGCCCCGAGCTTCCACCCGATCGGACGCTCGCCACGCCGAATGATCTCGACCCGGAGGGCGTCCTGAATCGCATACGCGTGCTCGATAGCGAGCTGGCCATGTGTCTCCGAGAGCGGCGCCAGCGGCCGGCGCGTGCGTCGCGCTTCGATCAGGAGGTCGACGGCGTTCTGAATGGAGATGGCCATGGAACGCTCCTCGTCGGCTGGATCCCCTCTGGTGGCTGAAAGCCTGACCTGACCACGTCGGGCCGGATCGCGGAGATGATACCGCCGATGAGACGAAGGCGTCCGATCACCGCGGGAGCCTGCGCGGCTCAGCATTCGACGGCGGACGTCAGGAGGTCGTCGGGATCCGGTTCAGCGCGTACTCGGTCAGCGCGATGTGCTCGTGGCAGGCCCGGCAGTGGAAATCGAGCTCCAGACCCTGGCGGCGGCGGAGGAAGGCGAGCGGGGCACGGCAGCGCGTGTGATACAGACCGTCATCGGTGAGGTAGACCGTGCTCACGGCCGGCGCTTCCCGACGCTCGACAGGCGGCTTGGTCGCGATTGCCATGTGTGATGCCCTCCCCCGAGCGGCTTCGAGCCGCTCGCAGGACACATTGCAGGGCCTGTTCCAAGCGCGACGTCGGGCAACGTCCTGATTTATCGCCCGGCGCGTGATGGCCGATCGCGCGCCGGAGCGAAAGCATCCAGAGGCTCCGGGGATTTTCTGTCCGGTGCCGCCGAAATGCGTCAGGCCTTGAATCGCTTCAGCGATGTTTGCGACAGCTCGACGCCGATGCCGGGCTGCTCGCTCAGCACGACGCAGCCGTCACTTATCCTCAACGGTTCCGAGAAAAGGTCCTGCCACCATCCCATGTGCTCGAGGATGAGCGCGTTCGGCGCGGCCGAGAGCAAGTGCGCGGACGCCTCGGTGAAAAGATGCGATGAAACCGGTTGGTGCCATGCCTGACAGAGCACGGCCGCGCGCATGAACTCCGTTGGTCCGCCCATTCTCTGCAAATCGGGCATCAGCACGTCGGCCGCGCGCGCCTCGAGATGGCGTTTCATGCCGAGGCTGCCGTACTCCGTCTCGCCGGTCGCGATGCGCATGTCGAGCGCGGCGGCCACCCGCGCGCAGCCCTCGAGATCCTCGTAGGGCAACGGCTCCTCCAGCCAGTAGAGATCCTGACTCTCCAGCCGCCGGCCGATCCGGATGGCCGTCGCCTCGTCCCAGCCCTGGTTGACGTCGGCCAGCAGCGCAGCCTCGCCGCCGAGCGCGTCACGCACGATCCGCACGCGCTCGACGTCCTCCTCGGGATCGGCGCGGCCGACGCGCATCTTCATGGCCCGATGCCCCTGGGCCATGAAGGTCTCGGCCTCGCGCAGCAGCTCGTCGACGCTCATGTCGATCCACAGCCCGCTCGAGGCGTACGTCGGCACCCGCGTCCTGTCGCCGCCGAGATACCGGAACAGCGGCTGCCCGGCGCCGCGCGCCGCCAGGTCCCAGCAGGCCGTATCGACGGCGCAGAGGGCCATCATGGCCAGCCCCGTGTGGCCGATGAAGTGCATACCGCGCCAGGCCTCCGCGAAGCGCGCCTGCGGCGCCGGCGCCTGCCCCCGGTAGAGGTCGGCGAAGTCCTCGACGAGCGCCGCCAGCGCGGCCGCCTTGCGCCGGCCGAACGCAAAGCAGTAGCCGCTGCCGACCAGCCCGCTGTCGGCGCGCATCTCGACGACCACCGTGTCGGCGTGCGCGTGGTTGTGGCGCGCCGTGCGGACGGGCCGCGGCAGCGGGATCGACAGCCGGTGAATCACGATGTCGGTGATCTTCATCGCGCATCTCCTCGCCAGTGCGACAGGCGGTCGTTCAGGGCGTCGAGCGACAGGACGATGATAATGGACGCGAGCGACACGAGCGCGGTGGCCGCGAACAGCTCGGGCGCCTGGAAGCCGTTGGCGAACGAGCCGAGCACGTGGCCCATGCCCCGCACGCCGGCGAACATCTCCACGATGAGGACGCCGAGCAGGCAGAACACGATGCCCAGGCGCATCCCGGTCAGGACCGTGGGCACGATGGCCGGCAGCACCACCTTCCAGTAGAGCTGCCGCCGCCGCGCGCCGAACGCGCGGGCGACTGTGAGCCAGGTCGGGTCCACGTCGCGGACGGCGCCGGTCACCAGCACCAGGATCGGGAACACGCCGTGGATGGCGCCGTAGACGACGGCCGGCATCGTCCCGAAGCCGAAGAGCAGGACGATCCACGGCAGCACGAGGATCTTCGGCATCCCGTAGAGCGCGATCACGAACGGGTTCACCGCCTGCCGGACCGGCCGGACCGATCCGAGAAGAAGGCCCCCGCCCACGCCGAGGACGACGGCGATCGCGTAGGCGACCGCGGTCTTCGCCAGCGTGTCGCCGAGCCCGGCCATGGCCAGCGCGCCGACCCGGAGGAAGGCGCCGGCCACGGCGCTCGGCGCCGGGACGAAGAGCGGATCCACCCAGCCCGCCCGCGCGACGCTCTCCCACGCGGCCAGCAGCGCCGCCACGCTGACGACCTGGAGGACGCGAACGCGGAGGGTCATTGGAGCGGGCCACGCCAGCCCGCCTCGCTCCGCAGGTGGCCTGCGCAAGATGGCCGGGGCTTCATTCGGTCCATCGACGGGCCCGATGCTCCACGAGGCCGGCCACGGCGTCGGAGGCGACGATCAGGACCAGCGTCGCCACGACGAGCGCGATGTAATCCGCCGTCCGGAACAGGCCGTAGGCGTGGTTGATGAGCGAGCCCATGCCGGCCTTCGAGCCCAGCACCTCGCCCACGATGACGCCGATGACGGTGAGCGCAAGCCCGGTGCGGAGCCCGCCCACCAGCGTGAACAGCATGGACGGCAGCATGACCTTGCGAAAGACCGTGAGGCCGGAGGCTCCGAAGGCGCGCGCGACGGTCACGAGCTGAGCGTTGACCTGTCGGATACCGGCCAGCACGGCAAGCGCGATCGGGAAGAAGCCGAGCAGGAAGCCGAAGGCGATCTTCGACGCGGCGTCGAGGCCGAAGAAGAGCATCAGCGACGGATACCAGACGACGGCCGGCACCGCGTAGAGGGCGGCCAGGATCGGACCGTAGGCGCGGCCGACGAGGCGATTCAGCCCGAGGGCGGCGCCGGCGCCGATGCCGGTGGCGATGGCGAGCCCGTAGGCCACGGCGATCTCGCGCAGCGTCAGCAGCAGGTGCTCGCCGAGATCCGGATACGACTGGAGCGTGAGCAGCCGCCCCAGCGCGGGCACGGCCGCCGACGGCGGCACGTAGAGCAGCGGATTGCCGAGGCGGCCGACGAGCTCCCAGGCGCCGAGCGCGACCACGACGATCGCCGCGCGGATCAGCGCGACGCTCACGCGTCGCCCATCGCCCGCAACGACTCCTCGCGGATCTCGCTCCACAGCTTGGCCCGCAGCGCCACCAGCTCGGCGGACTCCATCGCCCGCGGATACGGCATCGGCAGCTCCACCACGCTCTTGATGCGGCCCGGCCGCGCCGTCATGACGATCACCCGCGTCGAGAGCGCGAGCGCCTCGTGCAGGCTGTGGGTCACGAACACGACCGTCTTGCGTGTGCGCCGCCAGATCTCGTGGAGCCACTCGGCCATGAGCAGGCGCGTCTGCTCGTCGAGCGCGCCGAACGGCTCGTCCATCAGCACGATCGGCGTGTCGATGGCGAGGGCGCGGCCGATGGCGACGCGCTGGCGCATGCCACCCGACAGCTCCCGCGGATACTTGTCGGCGAAATCGCGCAGGCCGAGGGGACCGAGGAGGTCGGTGGCCACCGCGCGCCGGCGCTCGCGCGGGACGCCTTGCAGCTCGAGGCCGAACTCGATGTTCTCGAGCGTCGTCCGCCAGGGAAAGAGGCCGGCATCCTGGAAGACGGTGGCCGCCCGCCCCGGGTCCGGGCCCTGCACGGGCCGGCCGTCGACGAGGACGCGGCCGGCGTCGGGCACGACCAGCCCGCCCAGCATGCCGAGCAGCGTGGACTTGCCGCACCCCGACGGCCCGATCAGCGTGCAGAACTCGCCGGCGCCGACGGTGAGCGAGACGCCCCGCAGCGCCTCCACCGGCCCCGACGACGTCGCGTAGCGCTTGTCGACGGCGCTGACCATGATATGGGGGGCCCCGACATGGCCCCCCATCCCCCCCAAATGTTCGGAGCGCCCCGGCGGAGCCGTGGCGCTCCTCTTCCTCCGCCGGAACATTCCTAGGAAACTTTCAAAATTTCCCGGGCGATGACCATGCGCTGGACCTCGGAGGTTCCCTCGCCGATCTCCGTGAGCTTGGCGTCGCGAAAGATGCGCTCGACCGGGAACTCCGTGATGTAGCCGGCGCCGCCGTGGATCTGAACGGCCCTGGTGGCGGCCTTCATCGCCACCTCCGAGGCGAAGACCTTGGCCATGGCCGCCGCGTGCATCGCCGGCCGTCCCTGGTCCTTCAGCCACGCCGCGCGCAGCATCAAGAGGCGCGCCACGTCCACCTCGGTCGCCATGTCGGCAATCATTCCCTGCAGGCCGTTGAACTCGGCCAGCGTCTTGCCGAAGGCCGTCCGCTGCTTCATGTACTTCGCGGCCTGGTCGACGGCCGCTTGCGCGATGCCGACGGCCATGGCGGCCATGGCGATGCGGCCGCCTTCGAGCACCTGCATGGCTTGCACGAAGCCCTGGCCCGGCTCGCCGAGCAGGTTCTCCGCCGGCACGCGCGCGTCCTCGAAGATCAGCTCCGCCGTATCGGAGGCGTGCAGGCCGAGCTTCCTGTACGGCTGGCCTGCGCTGAAGCCCGGCATCCCCTTCTCCAGCACGAACGCCGAGATGCCCTTCGCGCCCCTGGTCGGGTCCGTGCGGGCCATGACCACGGCCGTCTTGCCGACCGAGGCGTTGGTGATGAACGCCTTGCTGCCGTTCAGGACATACTCGTCGCCACGCCGCTCGGCGCGCGTGCGCAACGCGGCGGCGTCCGAGCCGGAGCCGGGCTCGGTCAGGCCCCAGGCGCCCAGCACCTGGCCGCTCGCGAGCGCGGGGAGATATTTCCGCTTCTGCTCGGGCGAGCCGAACAGGTTGATGTGGTTGGTGCCGAGCGAGTTGTGCGCCCACATCGTGATGCCGACCGAGGCGTCGCCGCGGTTCAGCTCCTCGACGATGAGCGCATAGGCGACGTAGTCGAGGCCGCTGCCGCCGTACTCCTCGGGCACGAGCACGCCGAGGAATCCGAGCGGCGCCAGCTTGGCCACGATCTCGTGGGGAAACTCATGACGCGCGTCGTACGGCGCGATCTTCTCGCCCAGCTCGGCCTCGGCGAACTGCCGCGCCACGTCGCGAACCTGCTTGTGCTCGTCGCTCAGCTCGAAATCCATGACGACCTCACCGCAACGCGCTCTTGATGACCTTGCCGTTGGGGTTCCGCGGCAGCGCGTCGAGGACGGCCACCTCGCGCGGCACCTTGAACTTCGCCAGCCGCGCGCCGACCCAGCGTCGCAGCTCCTCGGGATCGACGGCGGCGCCGGCGCGCGGCACCACGCACGCTTTCACCGCCTCGCCGTAGACGGCGTCCGGGATGCCGACCACCGCCGCCTCCAGGACGGCCGCGTGCGCGCACAGCACGTCTTCCACCTCAACGCAGTAGATTTTCTCGCCGCCCCGATTGATCAAATCTTTCAATCGGTCCATCACGGTGACGTAGCCGTCGGCGTCGATCTTCGCGAGATCGCCGGTGTGGAGCCAGCCGCCCTCGACGGCGGCCGTCGTCGCTTCCGGATTCGCCCAGTAGCCGGGCACGACCATCGGTCCGGAGACGAGCAGCTCGCCGACCTCGCCCGCCTCGCACTCGCGCCCCGTCCCGACCTCCACGGTCCGGACGTCGGCGATCGGCACCGGCCAGCCGACGGACGAGATGTGGCGCAGCTCCTCGCCGGGCGGCATGAGCGTGGTGGGCGAGCAGGTCTCCGTCATGCCGTAGGCATTCTGGAGCGTGGCCGCGGGCAGCCATTCGCGGAGAGCCATCACGCCGTCGGGCGGCGTGGGGGCGCCACCGTAGCCGAGCACGCGCAGGCTTCGGCCCGTCGCGCGATAGCCGGGCTGCTGCCGCATCATCGTGAAGACCGTCGGCGCCGCGATCATGTACGTGATTCGCTCGGCGTCGAGCAGGCGAACGGCCTCGGCCGCGTCGAACGTCCGCATGATCACCGTGGTGCCGCCGACGAAGGCCATGCTGAGGAGCTGGCCGATGAGGCCGGTCACGTGAAAGAGAGGCACGGCGACCAGCGTGCGGTCGCCGTCGCGCAGGCCCATGCACCGCTCTAGGCTGATGTTGGACGAGAGGATGCCGAGGTGCGTGCCCATGGCGCCCTTCGGTCGTCCGGTGGTGCCGGACGTGTACATGATGAAGGCCACGTCCTCCTCGCCCACCGCCACCGACGGCGGTGCCGCGCGGTCCGTCAGGGCCGCCAGCTCGCTCGTCCCCGACGGGGCGCGTCCCACGACGTAGATCGCCTCGCACGGGATGGTCGCGCGGATCGGCGCGACCTCGCCCCACACGGCGTCGTGCATCAACAGCACGCGCGCGCGGGAGTTCTGCAGCATGAACTCGAGCTCCGGCGCCTTCAGCTTGGTGTTGAGGGTGACGGCCGCCGCGCCGAGCCGGGCGCACGCGAACACGGCGACGCAGAACTCCGCCGAGTTCAGGAAGAGCAGGGCCACGCGGTCGCCCGGCTTCACGCCGTGCCGCGCGTGGAGCGCGCTCGCCATGCGGTCGACCTCGGCGCGGAGCTCGCGCCAGGTCAGACGGCGGTCGGGCGCGACGATGGCGTCGCGCTCGGGCACGCGATTCGCAGCGCGATCGAGCACGTCGCCGAGCGTCCGGGGGCGGCCGGGATAGCAGCGCACCGGCCGGCCGTAATGAGTCTCGATGACGAGGTCGCGCGTCAGCGCGGCCGGCCAGAGGTCGCTTCCCCGCGCCCGCATGACTCAGACGGCCGCGCGGATGTGCTCGCGGACGAAGCGGATGATGTCCTGGGTGGACGTGCCCGGCGTGAAGAGCTCTTTCACGCCGATCGCCTTGAGGGCCGCGATGTCCTCGGGCGGAATGATGCCGCCGCCGAACACGGCGACGTCGTCGGCGCCCTTCTCCTTCAGCAGCTCCAGCACGCGCTTGAAGAGGTAGTTGTGGGCGCCGGAGAGCACGCTGAGCCCGATGGCGTCGGCGTCCTCCTGGATGGCGGTGGCCACGATCTGTTCCGGTGTCTGGTGGAGGCCGGTGTAGATCACCTCGAACCCGGCGTCCCGCAGCGCGCGCGCCACGATCTTGGCCCCGCGGTCGTGACCGTCGAGCCCCGGCTTCGCGACCACCACGCGAACCGTCCGCTCGGCCCTCACCGAGTATCTGCCAGCGCGGCGCGCACGCGCTCTCCGACCTTGGCGATCTGCTCCCGGTCACCGGGCGTGAGCTTCCAGTCGAAGCCCTTGCCGTCGCGGACCCAGCGCGGGATGAGGTGCAGGTGGAAATGCGGCACGGACTGGAAGGCGGCGGCGCCGTTGGCCTGCAGCATGTTGAGCCCGTCGGGCTTCACGGCCGCCGTCAGCGCGATGGCGACCTTCTGCGCGGTGGTGATGGCCGCCTGGAGATCCGCGGGGTCGGCGTCCCAGAGCGTCGGGGCGTGGCGCTTGATGACGACGAGGCAGTGGCCGGTATTGAGCGGATTGATGTCCATGAAGGCCAGCGTCGCCTCGTCCTCGTAGATCTTCATCGACGGGATCTGGCCATCCCGGATCTTGCAGAACACGCAGTCGCTGCTCATGAGCGTCCTCTCAGACGATGACAGTCCATCCGTGCTCGTCCTTTGCGGCGCCGTACTGGATGGAGACGATGGTGTCGTAGAGCTTCTGCGCGGTCTCCCCGATGCGTCCGCCGTTGACCACGAGCCGCTCGCCCTTGTAGGCCAGCTCGCCGACCGGCGAGATCACGGCCGCGGTGCCGGTGGCCCACACCTCCTGAAGGCTCCCGTTGCGCGCCGCCCCCACGACCTCGTCGATGGTGACCGGGCGCTCGGACACGCGCATGCCCCACCTGCGCATCAAGGTCAGCGCGCTGTCGCGCGTCACTCCGGCCAGGATGGTGCCGGCCAGCGGCGGGGTGATGACCTCGTCGCCGATCCTGAGCATGATGTTCGAGGTCCCGACCTCCTCGATGTACTTGTGGTGCACGCCGTCGAGCCACAGCACCTGCGTGAATCCCTCGTGCTTGGCCTCCTCGGCCGCGTAGAGGCTGGCTGCGTAGTTGGCGGAGGTCTTGGCCTCGCCGAGGCCGCCGGCCACCGCGCGCACGTAGTTGTCGATCACCTTGATCCTGGTCGGCGCCAGCCCCTCCGGATAGTACGGCCCGACCGGCGACAGGATGACGTAGTAGAGGTACTCCTTCGACGGCCGCACGCCGAGGAACGGCTCGCTGGCGATGATGGTGGGCCGGATGTAGAGCGACGTCCCCACCGACGACGGGACCCAGTCGCGATCGACGTCGACGACGGTGGTCCACGATCGTAGGATCAGCTCGGGATCGAGCGGCGGAATCACCATCCGCTCGGCCGTGCGGTTGAGTCGCTCGACGTGCTTCTGCGGGCGGAACAACCGGATCTTGCCGTCCTTGCCGCGGAACGCCTTGAGGCCTTCGAAGAGCGACTGGCCGTAATGGAGCACGGCCGTGGCCGGATCCAGCGGCAGCGGCCCGTAGGGCTCGATCCGCGGATCGTACCAGCCCTTCTCCTCCTGGAAGTTCGCGACGAAGATGTGATCGGTGAAGACGTTGCCGAAGGCCAGGTCCTTGTCTTTCGGCTTGTCCTTCTTGGCGGTCGTCTTCGTGACGCGGATCGTATCGGTCATGACTGACTCTCCCCTCGCGCGCGCAGCAGCTTGCGCACCTGCGTGCGGTGATCCAGCAGATGCAGCCGCGCCGTGAGCGCGTAACCCTTCCAGCCCAGCTCGGCGTCGAAGAACTCCGGCTCGACGGCGCCGTCGGCCAGCGTGCGATTGATGACCAGGATGGTACGGATGGTGAGGCCGGGCTTCGGCTCCCGCCGGGCGGCCGTCGCGAGCAGCCGCCCGAACTCGCCGTTGGCCTCGGCCAGGTCGACCTTCAGCTCCTCCCACGGCACCCGGTGCGCCGCACCGGACACGAGCGCCTCGTACACCGGCGGCGCCGGCGGCCGCCGGCCGTCGAGCAGATGCCGGAGCTCGTCGGCGTTGCGCGCCGTCGTCTGCGCCAGGTGATCCACGATCTGCGCGGCCGTCCACTCGCCCGGCACCATCACCGTGCGGGCGTCGTCTTCCTCCAACCCGGCGACGGCCGCGTCGAACTCGCCGACGGCGGCGCGAAAGCGGGCGATCACCTGCTCGCCGGGCATGGCCTCCGCGCGCACGGTCAGGTACTCGATCGCCTTCTCGCGCTCGGGCGAGATCGCGCTCATCGTCGTCATCGGCGCCTCCTCAGAAGATGATCGGCTCGCGGTAGAGGCCGAAGACCTGGCGATAGACGTCCGAGATCTCGCCCAGGCTCACGTAATCCTTCACCGCGTCCACCAGCACGGGCATCACGTTGCCGCCGTTGCGGCAGACCTCGGCCAGCTGCTTGAGCCGCCGCTCGACCTTCGCCATGTCGCGCGCGGCCTTGAAACGGCCGACGCGGTCGATCTGCTCGGTCTCGACGGCCTCGTCGATCCTCAGGAAGTTGATCGGCTTGTCCTCGCGCATCACGTACTTGTTCACGCCGACGGTGATCTTCTCCCCCCGGTCCTCCATCAGCTGATACCGGTACGCGGCGTCGGCGATCTCCTTCTGCGGATAGCCGTTGTCGATGGCGCGGACCATGCCGCCCATGGCGTCGATCTTCGCGATGTAGTCCATGGCCGCCGCTTCCATCTGATCCGTCAGCTTCTCGAGATAGTAGGAGCCGCCGAGGGGGTCCGCCGTCAGCGGCACCCCCGTCTCCTCGGCGATGATCTGCTGGGTCCGCAGGGCGACGGTGACCGCGTCCTCGGTGGGGAGCGCCCATGTCTCGTCGTAGGAGTTCGTGTGCAGCGACTGGGCGCCGCCGAGCACGGCGGCCAGCGCTTGAATGGCCACCCGCGCAATATTGTTCAGAGGCTGTTGAGCCGTTGCCGAGACACCCGCCGTCTGGGTATGCGTGCGCAGCCGCATGGACTCGGGCTTCGTCGCTCCGTACCGGACCTTCATGAAGCGCGCCCACATGCGCCGCGCCGCCCGCAGCTTGGCGACCTCCTCGAAAAAGTCGTTGTGGATGTCGAAGAAGAACGACAGCCGCGGCGCGAAGCTGTCGATGTCGAGGCCGCGCGCCAGCGCCGCCTCCACGTAGCCGAGGCCGTCGGCCAGCGTGAACGCGAGCTCCTGCACCGCCGTCGAGCCCGCCTCGCGGATGTGGTACCCGGAGATGGAGACGGGATTGAAGCGCGGCACGTGCCTGGACGTGAACTCGATCATGTCGGTGACGATCCGCACCGCCGGCTCGGGCGGGCAGATCCATTCCTTCTGCGCGATGAACTCCTTGAGCATGTCGTTCTGCATCGTGCCGCCGATGCGGTCCCACGACACGCGCTGCTTCTCGGCGATGGCGAGGTACATGGCGAGCGCCACCGACGCCGTGCAGTTGATGGTCATCGACGTGGTCACGTCGCCGAGCGGGATGTCGGCGAACAGCCGCTCGAAGTCGTCCAGCGTGGAGATCGACACGCCTTCCTTGCCCACCTCGCCGCGGGCGCGCGGATGGTCGGCGTCGTAGCCCATGAGGGCCGGCATGTCGAACGCGGTCGAAAGGCCCGTCTGCCCCTGGGCGAGCAGGTACTTGAAGCGCTCGTTGGTGTCCTCCGGTCGCCCGAAGCCGGCGAACATCCGCATCGTCCACAGCCGTCCGCGATACATCGTCGGATAGACGCCGCGCGTGAACGGGTACTGGCCGGGCCGGCCGAGCTTGTCGTCGTACGCGCCCGCGACGTCCTCGGGCGTGTAGAGCGGCTGCACGGGAATGCCCGACAGCGTCTCGAACTTCACGTCCCGTTCCGGCGTCTGGCTCATCAAGTCCTCCCGCTGTTGTATCGGAGCGTCGCGTCCCCCTGCGCCGTGGGTGGCCTGAGAGAGACGGCCGGGGCTCCGCTCGCCTCGGCGGTCAATCGTGTGACGTCTTCGACACCCAGCCCGAAGATATCCGGAGCGTCCACGCCCATCAGCGTCAGGTAGGAAGCGAGCTGACTGCGGTGATGCACCTCGTGCTCGCACATCGCCATCAGCACCCGCCAGCCGCGAATCGCGCGGCCGCCCGGCTCGAGCGGCGCCCGCACCTGCGTCAGCGCCGCGTCGCCGGCCGCGCTCAGCGCCCGCGTCGCCGCGGCGTGTCGCGCCTCGAGCAGCGCCAGCGCCTCCTCGAGCGTCCCGGCGAGGTCGCGACCGTGGCCGTCGTAGCGCCACACGCCGTCGGCCACCACGCCGCTGAACATCGACTCGCTCGTCGCCACGTGCCGGACGATGTCGCCGCTCGTGTACTCGCCGTCCTTCGGCGCCCAGTCGATCATGTCGGCCGGAATCGTGCGAAAGAAGCCGACGGTACGCCGGCGTACGCCCTCGAAGTAGTCGGTGAACTCGCGCATCGACCCGATCACTTGAGCACCTCGCGGGCGATGACGAGCTTCTGGATCTGCGAGGTGCCCTCGTAGATCTGGGTGATCTTGGCGTCGCGGAAGTAGCGCTCCACCTCGGCCTCGCGGATGTAGCCGTAGCCGCCGTGGACCTGGATGGCGTCGGTGGCGACCTTCATCGCGGTCTCGGCGGCGAAGAGCTTCGCCATCGAGGCCTCCTTCGTGTACGGCCGGCCGGCATCCTTCAGCGTGGCCGCCTTCAGCGTGATGAGGCGCGCGCCGTCGATGGCCGTCGCCATGTCGGCGATCATCCACTGCACCATCTGGTGCTGGCCGATGGGGACGCCAAAGGCCTTGCGCTCGCGCGCGTAGGCCACGGACCGCTCGTAGGCGCCCCTGGCGATGCCCAGCGCCTGTGCGGCGATGCCGATGCGTCCGCCGTCGAGCGTGGCGAGCGCGATGTGAAAGCCCTTGCCTTCCTCGCCGATCCGGTGATCCGCGGGCACGCGGCAGCCGTCGAACACCAGCTCCGCGGTGTCGGAGGCGCGAATGCCGAGCTTGTCCTCGGTCTTGCTGACCGACAGCCCCGGCGTGCCCTTCTCGACGACGAACGCGGAAATCCCGCGATGCGCCTTCGTGACGTCCGTCTGCGCGAAGACGAGCACGAGCGAGGCCTCGCGCCCGGTGCTGATGAACATCTTGCGTCCGGTGATGACGTAGTGGGTGCCGTCGCGCACGGCGAGCGTGTGCTGGTTGCGCGCGTCGGAGCCCGCCTCCGGCTCCGTGAGCGCGAAGCAGCCGAGCGCGTGACCGGAGGCCGCCGGCTTGAGGAAGCGCGCGCGCTGCTCGTCGGTGCCGTACTTCCACACGGGCTCGCAGTAGAGCGAGTTGTTGACGGACATCACCACGGCATGGGAGGCGCACGCCCGGGCGATCTCCTCCAGCGCGACCGCATAGGACACCGTGTCGGCGCCGCTGCCGCCCCACTTCTCCGGAACCATGATGCCGAGAAGACCGAGCTCACCCATCCGCTTGACCGTCTCGTGCGGGAAGCGCGCGTCGCGATCGATCTCCGAGGCGATGGGGGCGATGTGCTCCTGCGCGAACTCGCGCGCCATCGTCTGGATCATCGCCTGCTCGTCGGTGAGCTCGAACCGCATCATCTGTATCGGAGCGCTGTTTCCCGTTCTCCCGTGGGTGGCCCGAGAGAGGTGGGTCCCGGCTCCGCCTCCGCATTCGCTGCGCCGAGTCGGCGCGGCTGGGTTGCTGAGTGTCCGCCTCGTGGCGGTCTATTTCTCCAACAGTTTCTTGAACTCATCCGTCAGTGCCGGCACGACCTCGAAGAGGTCGGCCACTATCCCGTAGTCGGCGATCTTGAAGATCGGCGCGTCCGGATCCTTGTTGACAGCGACGATGACCTTCGACGTCCGCATGCCGGCCAGGTGCTGGATGGCGCCCGAGACGCCGAAGCCGAGATAGAGCTTCGGCGAGATCGTGCGACCCGTCTGGCCGATCTGGAACCGATGCGGACGCCAGCCCGCGTCGACGGCCGCGCGGGAGGCGCCGACGGCGGCGCCGATGACCTTGCCCATGTCCTCGAGGATCACGTAGTTCTCCGGCCCCTTCATGCCGCGCCCGCCGGAGATGACGATCTCCGCCTCGGTCAGCTCGGGCAGGCCCGTCGACGTCTCCTCGCGGCGCTCCACCAGCTTCATGGTCGCAGCGGGAATCGTCACGTTGGGCTTCTCCACGGCCGCGCTCTTGCCCGCCTGCGCGTCGGCCGGCTTGAACACGTTCGGACGGAGCGTGGCGATCCACGGCGTCTTGGCCCACGTCATCTTCGCCAGCAGCTTGCCGGCATACACCGGCCGCGTGGCGACGAGCTGGTCGCCGTCCATGGCCATGCCGACCGAGTCGGCGGAAAGACCGGCGCCGAGCCGGGCCGCCAGCCGGGCGGCGAGCTCGCGCATCTTGCTGGTGACCGGGGCGAAGATCGCCTTCGGCGAGTGCTGCTTGGTGAGGTCGGCCAGTACCGGCGTCCACACCTCGCCGCGATACGGGGCGAACGCGGGGTTCTCGAGCACCCACACCTTCGTGGCGCCCCACGCGCCGAGCTGCTTGATGCCGTCATCCGCTGCCTTGTCCGTCAACCACACCGCCTCGACGTTGCCGCCCGACAGCCGGCCGGCCTCGCCGAGCACCTCCGCCATGACCTTCTTGGGCGAGCCCTTGCGATCGTCCTCGACGAGACACCAGAACGCGTTCGCCATGTCAGATCGCCTTCGCTTCCTCGCGCAGCGCGCGGACCAGCTCCTTCACGGCGTCCTTCACCTCACCCGCGATCACCCGCCCCGGCGGCCGCGGCGGCAGCGCTTCCAGATTCTTCACCGCCAGCTGCGGCGTGCCGTTGATACCGAGCTCGGCGGCCTTCACGTCCTTGATCTCCTTCTTCTTGGCGCCCATGATCCCTTTGAGCGTCGGGTAGCGCGGCTCGTTCAACCCCTTCTGCGCCGACACGACGGCCGGCAGCGGCACCTCGAAGACCTCGAGCCCGCCTTCCACCTGGCGACCGAGGCGGATCGTCTTGCCGTCGGCGTCGATGGCTTCCTCCATGATCCAGGACGCCGCCGGCCAGCCGAGGATCTCCGCGATCTGCGCGGCCACCGCGCCCATGTCGTCGTCGATCGCCTGGCGGCCGCAGATCACCAGCGCCGGCTGCTCCTGCTTGATGACCGCCGCCAGCGCCTGCGCCGTCAGCAGCGTGTCGGCGCCGGCGAGGGCGGGATCGTTGACGTGGATCGCGCGGTCGCAGCCCATCGCGAGGGCGGAGCGGAGCGCCTCCTTCACCCGGTCGGGCCCGAGCGAGACGGCCACCACCTCGCCCTGGCCGCGCTTCTCCTTGATCCGGAGCGCTTCCTCGACGGCGAACTCGTCGTACGGCGAGACGATCCACGTGATGCCGGCCGTGTCGATGGCCTTCGGATCGCCGCCCGAGATCTTCACCTGGGTGGCGGTGTCCGGCACCTGCTTGACGGCTACCACGATCTTCATGAGGTCGCTCCTCGCTCGGACAGGTCGTAGTGGAGTTCCCGGGTGATGCGGAAGCGGTCGCCCGGGATGTAGACGCGATCGAAGACGACCGGCGCGCCGCCGGCGTCGTAGGAGATGCGCTCGGACTCGAAGGCCGGCACGCCGGCCAGACAGCCCAGCTCGCGCGCCTCACGGCGGCCGAGTCGAACGGCCGACACGCTCTCACGCGCGCGCTCGATGGTGACCCCGAGCTTGAACTCGAGCACCTGGATCAGCGGCGTCACCGCGAGGTCTGCCTGCAGCACCGGCTCGCCGAGCGCGGGCGGGAGAAACGATCGCTGCAGGCTCATCGGATGGCCGTCCACGAGCCGGAGGCGCTCGATGGCCACGGCGCGCCCGCGCGGGCGCAGGCCGAGGGCATCGGTCACGCGGCGATCGGCGGGGCCGATGCGCGCGCCGACCACGCGCGTCGTCACGTGCTCGCCCTGCGCGGACAGATCGCCGGCGAAGCGCCGCAGCTGAAGGATGTCGTAGTCGATGGACGGCGCGGCCACGAACGTGCCGAGTCCGTGGCGGCGCGCGATGAGGTTCTCCCGCTCGAGCAGCTCCAGCGCCTGGCGCAGCGTCATGAGCGTCACGCCGAAGGAGCGCGCCAGCGCCCGCTGATTGTCGAGCCGCATGCCCGGCGTCAGATCACCCTCGCGAATGCGGTCGCGCAGGGACTCGGCGATGCGGTGGTACCGGGGAACGCGTGCCTTCACTCCGACTCCTCTGTCGGTGTTCTAGAACTCCGCGCCGTGAGCAGCGCCGCCGGGCGCCGAACGGGAAGACAGAAACAACGGTAGCTTGAGCGCGACGGCGGTACGGCGTCATTGTACGGCCGCTCGCCGCAGAGGTGCAAGCACCGCGGGCCACCGCCTGGGTGGCAAAACAGGGCAAGAGACCACCCCTGAGTCGGCAACGCGGTGCAGCGGACGGGGGGCGCCGAACGCGCGCCACCGGCGGAAAACCGCAAACGTGGCGCTTTCCCGCGGTCGGCACCACGCTTGCTTTTTCACCGAGGCGAGCAGACGAACGGAACCGCGGATCCGGCGCCCGCCGGGACCGCATCGCTTAGCCGAACGCCCGCTCGACCGCGCTCATACGCCCCTGTGAGCGCGGTCTTTCATTTATGGGGGCCTCGAAGGGCCCCCAAGCCCCCAAACGCTCGTCGCGCCCCGGCAAAGCCGTGGCGCTCCTCGAAGTCGGACTACTCGCGAGGCCCGCAAGGCGCCCGCACTGCCGGCGGGGAGCGGCTACTTCTCTTCGGCGAGGCGGCGGCTGAGGCCGACGAGGGCCTCGAGCTTGCGGAGGGCGGCGCCGGAGTCGATGGAGTGGGCGGCGAGGCCGACGCCTTCCTTGAGGTCGCGGGCCTTGGCGCCGGCCACGAGCGCGGCGGCCGAGTTCATCAGGACGATGTCGCGCTTGGGACCCGCCTCGCCGTCGAGGATGGCGCGGATGATCCGCGCGTTCTCCTCGCGATCGCCGCCCATCAGCTCGGTGATGGTGGTGCGCGCGAGGCCGAAGTCCTCCGGCCGGACGGTGTAGGAGCGCACCATGCCCTCGCGCACCTCGGAGACGCGACTCTCACCCGTGTTCGAGATCTCGTCCAGGTTGTCGGCGCCGTGGACGACGAAGGCGCGGATGGTCCCGAGCTCCGCCAGCACGCGCGCGAGCGGCTCCGTCAGTGCTGCCGAGTAGACGCCGATGATCTGGGCGTTCGCGGACGCGGGATTCGTGAGGGGGCCGAGCATGTTGAACAGGGTTCGAATACCCATTTCACGCCGGGCCGACATGACATGTTTCATTGCGGTGTGGAGCAGCGGCGCGTAGAGGAACCCGATACCGATTTCATTCACGCAGCGGGCCACCTTCTGCGGCGTGAGGTCGAGGCTGATGCCGAGCGTCTCCACCACGTCGGCGGAGCCGCAGAGCGACGACACCGAGCGATTGCCGTGCTTGGCCACCTTGAGCCCCGCGCCGGCCACGACGAAAGCGGTGGCGGTGGAGACGTTGAAGGTACCGGTGGCGTCGCCGCCGGTGCCGCAGGTGTCGATCAGCATCTCGCGATCGGTGCCGGTCATCCCGGCCACCTCGTCGTCGTGCACGCGGATCCGGACCGCCTTCTGCCGCATCACCTGCGCGAAGCCGATGAGCTCCTCCACCGTCTCGCCCTTCATCCGCAAGGCGGTGAGGAAGGCGGCGATCTGGGCGTTGGTGGCCGCGCCCGACATGATCGCTTCCATGGCCGCCGCCGCCTCGATCCGCGAGAGATCCTTGCGGTCGACGAGCTGGCGCACGGCCTCCGTGATGATCGGACTCGTCATGACGGCCCGATCTTAACGCAGTCGGCGCCACGTGATAAGGTGACCGCCCACAACGGAGCCGGAATCCGCGACGGAGCCGGAATCCGCCTCTCTCAGGCCACCCACGGTGGAGGTGGGAAAAGCGCTCCGATACAAGGAGGTCGCCAATGCGCGGCATCGTTTTCCTCGGCAATCGCAAGCTCGAGCTCCAGAGCTTCCCCGACCCCACCCCCGGCCCGGGCGAGGTCGTCCTCGAGATGAAGGCCTCGGGCATGTGCGGCAGCGACCTCCACCCGTACCGCGCGGTCGGCAACGCGGCGGCCGCCCTCGGCCTCGGCGCCGGCGGGCCCGTGATCGCCGGGCACGAGCCGTGCGGCGTCGTGGCCGCCGTGGGCGCGGGCGTGGACAGCTCCCTGATCGGTCAACGCGTGATGAATCACCACTACAAAGGGTGCGGCCGCTGCCGTCACTGCCGTCTGGGCTGGTCGCAGCTCTGCCGCAAGGGCATCACCGTGTACGGCATGACCGGGCATGGCGGTCATGCGCCGTACATGCTGACCCCGGCGTTCACCTGCGTGCCCCTGCCGGACGCGCTGTCGTTCGAGGAAGGCGCGGCCGTCTCGTGCGGCACCGGTACCGCATACGGGGCGCTCAAGCGTCTCGACGTCTCCGGCCGCGACACCCTCGCCGTCTTCGGCCAGGGCCCGGTTGGTCTCAGCGCCACCATGCTGGGCCGCGCGATGGGGGCGCGCGTGATCGCCATCGACGTCGTGCCCGAGCGGCTGGCCCTGGCCCGCGAGCTCGGCGCCGACGAGACCATCAACGCCCGGGACACCGACCCCGTGAAAGCGATCCACGACCTCACACAGGGCGAGGGCGCCGAGACGACGATGGACTGCTCGGCAGCCGCCGAGGGCCGTCTCGGTGCTCTGCAGTCCGCCGGCACGTGGGGGCGCGTGGCCTTCGTGGGCGAAGGCGGCCAGGTGACCATCGACGTCAGCAAGCACATGCTGCGGCGACAGCTCACCGTGCACGCCTCGTGGACGTTCTCGAATACCGGTCAGGAGGAGTGCGCGCGCTTCGTCGCGGACCGGAAGATCCCGCTGAAGAAGCTGCTCACTCACCGCTTCCGCCTCGAGCAGGCCGATGAGGCTTACCGCCTCTTCGACACCCAGACCACCGGCAAGGGTGTCTTCACGTTCTGAGCGGCCGGGGAATTGCAGTCGATGGGGCGGCCGGCGCCGCAGGGCGCTGAGATTGTCGTGAGGAAGTGGACCATGGCCACGGATACGCAGGGCGGTTTTCCGCAGCACGAGGACGACGAGGACACCACGACCGGCACGACGTCCGGAACGACGCTGGGCACGACGGCGCTGGAGGACGCCACCACCACCGGAGACGGCCATCCTCCACGCGCCGGGCAGTAGAACCGCCGACCCCGAGCCGGGGACGCGCATCGACGACATCACCATCGCCCACCGGCTCGCCCGCGGCATGAGCGCGGACGTTTTTGCCGCGTGGCACCACGGGCTCATGACGCCGGTGGTGTGCAAGCGACTCCGGCCGGGGGATCAGAAGACGGCGGCCCACCGCCGGCGCCTTCGAGCCGAGGGCCAGGTGCTCTCGCTCCTGGCGCATCCGGGTATCGTCCGCCTCGTGGATCAGCAGCATGCGACCCCCCTGCCGTACCTGCTGCTCGAGCACGTGGGCAGGCGAACGCTCCGGCAGATGGTCCGATCCGAGGGGCCGCTCGAGGTCGAGCACGCGGTCCGCGTCGTGCAGCACGTCGCCGCGGCCGTCGCCCACGTGCATACGCGCGGATTCCTGCACCGGGACGTCAAGCCCTCCAACGTGATCCTCCGCGACGGGCGGCCCGTGCTGATCGACTTCGGGATCGCGTGGCGGCTGACGCCGCGACGCCGGCCGCCCGACCGCAGCGGGACCCCGCAGTATCTCGCCCCCGAGCAGGTCATGCGCGGCGTGCTCACGCCGGCGGCGGACGTCTGGGCGCTCGGCATCATGCTGGCGGAGCTCCTGACCGGCGAGCGGCCGTTCCGCGCGGGTGCGCAGCTCGCCGACGCGCCGCTGCCCGACCGCTATCCCCAGCTCGTGGAGTCGCCGCGCCTCGCGCGCTCGCTGCCGCCGGACGTGGTGGCCGTCATCGCGGCGTGCCTGCAGAAGCACCCGCGGGCGCGGCCGCGGGGCGCGATCGCCGTCGCGCGGTTGCTCGATCCGCTCAGCGCGGTGAAGGTGTGGCCGGGCGCGCTGGCGGGCCGGTTCGAGCCGTTCGAGCCGGCGGAGCCGCTCACGCGGCTGCGGCGCCTCCGCTCGTAGACGAGTCGACGCGGCCGCAGACCTCGCCGAAGTCGACCGAGTCGAGCTCGCCGACCACGCGGCCGTCGACGAGCACCTCCCAGTTGTCGTTGACCTGGAAGTTCGAGACGCGCGGGATCGAGCGCTGGAAGCGGAAGAGGTTGACGCAGTTCAGCGTCTCGATGTCGAAGTGGCTGAGCAGCAGCCGGAGCGCGTCCTTGGGCCGGAAGTCGCGACAGCTGAACGCGTCGAACGCGTAGTAGTTGTCCTCGTCCCACGTGTGAATGGCCGCGTGCGACTCGGCCCAGATGCTCACGCCGGTGACCCCGCTCTCCTCGAGCTGGCGGCGCCGCAGGAACTCCCGCATCACCCGCACCGGCGTCAGGCTGAGGTCCCGGGCCTTGCTCGACAGCTCGCGCTCGATGTCGTCGCAGAAGGCGGCGAGCTCGTCGTTGGCGAACGGATAGCGGCACACGATCGGCGGCAGCACGGCCGTCATGTCGAGGTTCCGGTTCAGCGCCTCGAAGAGCGCGAACACCGTGTCCGTCGAGCTCAGATTGCGCCGCGTGTAGGTCGAGGCGTCGACGATCAGGTGCCGCCCGACGAAATCGTCCTTGCGTTCCTCCATGCGAAGAGCCTCCCACCCGTGCGGCGCGCAAGGGCGATGCCATCAGGCGCCGGAAGGCGCGTGATACGATTCCGACATCACCTGCTCGGGCGGAGGCTCGCATGCGCGTTCGCAGCCCTCAAGATCTCGTCGCGGGCCTCGTCCTGGTCGGCCTCGCCGTCTTCGCCCTGTGGGCGAGCGGCAACCTCAGCCAGGGCCGGCTGGGCGCCCTCGGACCCGGCATGATGCCGCGTGCCACCGCCGTGCTGGTGGGCATCGTCGGCGGCCTGGTCGTCATCAGCGCGCTGGTGGCGCCGGGACCGCGGCTGCCAGGGTGGTCGATCCGCGGACCGCTGTTCGTGTGCCTGGCTCTCATCGCGTTCGCCGTGACGATCCGCTGGATGGGCCTCGTGGTGGCGGGGCCGCTGGTCGCCATCATCGGCAGCGCCGCCTCGCCGGAGACGCGCGTCAAGGAGATCCTCGTCTTCGGCATCGCGGTGACCATCTTCTCCATCGCGCTGTTCAAGTACGTGCTCAACCTGCCGATCCCGGTCCTCATCATTCCCGGCCTGATCGTCCTCTAGCCCCCGATGCACGAGCTCGTCACCAACCTCGCGCTGGGGTTTGCCACTGCGCTGTCATGGCAGAACCTGGGCCTGGCTTTCATCGGCTGCCTGGTCGGCACGCTGGTCGGCGTGCTGCCCGGCGTGGGTCCCATCGCGACGATCACGATGCTGCTGCCCATCACCTTCGGCATCGATCCCGTGGGCGCCCTCATCATGCTGGCCGGCATCTACTACGGCGCCCAGTACGGCGGCTCGACCACGGCCATCCTCGTCAACATTCCCGGCGAGGCCACCGCCGTCGTCACGACCCTCGACGGCCACCAGATGGCCCGGCAGGGCCGCGCCGGCGTGGCGCTGGGAACGGCGGCGATCGGCTCCTTCTTCGCCGGCTGCGTGGCGACGCTGATCATCGCGGGGCTGGCGCGACCGCTGACCGGCCTGGCCCTGCTCTTCGGGCCGGCCGAGTACTTCTCGCTGATGGTGATGGGGCTCGCCTTCGCGGTGGTCCTGGCGCGCGGTCCGATTCTCAAGGCCATCGGCATGATCCTGGTCGGCGTCCTGCTGTCGACCGTCGGCCAGGACCTCGACACGGGCGAGGAGCGACTGACTTTCGGCTACGGACCACTCGCCGACGGCATCGACTTCGCCGTTTTGGCCATGGGCATCTTCGGCTTCGCCGAGGTCATCCGGAATCTCGAGCACCAGGAGGCGCGCAACGTGGTGGCGCGCGCGCTCGGCCGCGTCCTCCCGTCGCTGGCGGACCTCAGGCGCGCGCTGGCGCCGATCCTGCGCGGCACCTTCGTGGGCGCCGGCCTCGGCATCCTGCCGGGCAACGGCGCGGTGCTGGGTCCGTTCGCCTCCTACACGCTGGAGAAGCGGCTGGCGCGGGATCCGAGCCGATTCGGCCGCGGCGCCGTCGAGGGCGTGGCGGGCCCGGAGTCGGCGAACAACGCCGGCGCCCAGACGTCGTTCATCCCGCTGCTCACGCTCGGCATCCCGCCGAACGCGGTGATGGCGCTCATGGTGGGCGCCATGACCATCCACGGCATCGTGCCGGGCCCGATGGTGATGAGCAAGAACCCCACGCTCTTCTGGGGAATGATCGCCAGCATGTGGATCGGCAACCTGATGCTGCTCGTGATCAACCTGCCGCTCATCGGGCTCTGGGTGAAGTTTCTCACCGTGCCGTACCGTCTCATGTACCCGACCATCCTCGTCTTCTCGTGCATCGGCATCTATTCCGTCCGCAACGCGCCGGAGGACGTGATCTTCACGGCCGCCTTCGCGCTGGTCGGCTATGCCCTCATCAAGCTCGGCTTCGAGGCCGCGCCCCTGCTGCTCGGCTACGTGCTCGGGCGCCTCATGGAAGAGAACCTGCGCCGCGCGCTGTCCATTGCGCGGGGTGATCTAATGACGTTCGTCGAGCGTCCCGTCAGCGCCGGCCTGCTCGCCGTCGCCCTCGTCGTGCTGGTGGCGGCCGTGCTGCCGGCCGTGCGGAAAGGACGCGAGGAAGCCTTCAAGGAGGACTGATGAAGAAGGCCACGTTCGTGTTGACCCTGATCGCGCTCGCGGTGGCGGCCGGGGGCGCCCTCGCCGCCTATCCCGAGCGACCGATCACGATGATCGTCCCCTTCGCCGCCGGCGGGCCCACCGACGTCACCGCGCGCATCGTCGGCGAGCACATGTCGCGCACCCTGGGCCAGCAGATCGTCATCGAGAACGTGGCCGGGGCCGGCGGCACCACGGGCATCTCCCGCGCCGCCGCCTCCACGCCGGACGGCTACACCATCATGATGGGGCACATGGGGACGCACGGCGCCGCGCCGGCGGTGTACCCGAACCTCAAGTACAACCCGACGAAGGACTTCGAGCCGATCGGTCTCGCCGCCGGCACGCCGATCCTCATCGTCGCCAAGAAGGACTTCCCCGCCAACGATCTGAAGGCGTTCGTGGCGCACGTGAAGGCCAACGGCCCCAAGCTGAACGAGGCGCACGCCGGCGTCGGCTCCGTCTCGCACACGACGTGCACGCTGCTGCACTCGATCCTCGGCGTGCAGCCGAACCGCGTCGCCTATCGCGGCACCGGTCCCGCCCTCAACGACCTCGTGGCCGGCCAGGTCGACTACATGTGCGACCAGATCGTGAACCTCACGCCGCAGATCCAGGGCGGAACCATCAAGGCCTTCGCCATCGCGACCGCCGAGCGCAATCCGGCGCTGCCCAACGTGCCGACCACGAAGCAGGCGGGCCTGCCGGAGTTCCAGGTGAGCGCGTGGAACGCCATCTTCGCGCCCAGGGGCACGCCGAAGGACGTGGTGGCGAAGCTCAACGACGCGCTCGTGAAAGCGCTCGACGACGCCAACACGCGCAAGCGGCTGCTCGAGCTGGGCGGCGACGTTCCCGATCGCGCCGGGCGCTCGCCGGAGGCCCTGGCCAAGCTCGTCCAGAGCGAGGTGACGCGCTGGGCCGGCGTCTTCAAGCAGATGGGCGGCGCCAAGTAGCGGCCGGCGATGGGAACCGCGCGCGTCGGTGACGTCACCATCACCAACGCCGACAAGATCTGGTGGCCGGACGACGGCCTCACCAAGGGCGACGTCGCCGGCCACTACGCGCGCGTCGCCACACGCCTGCTCCCATTCACGGTGGACCGGCCGCTGACGGTGGAGCGCTGTCCCGACGGGCTGCGCGGGCGCTGCTTCTTCCAGAAGAACTTCGCCGCCGCGGAGAAGCTCGGCGTGCCGACGGTCGCCATCCGGGCCGCCAGCGTGAAGCGCATGGTTCACTACCCGCTCGGCAACGACCTTCGCGTCCTGCTGGCGCTGGTCAACCTCGGCGGGCTTTCGTTGCACCTCGCCGGCAGTCGCGCCTCGTCGCTCCAGCACGCCGACTGGCTCGCCTTCGACCTCGATCCTCCCGCGCGCTTCGCCGACGCGGTATCGGTCGCACTCGCTCTACGCGAGCTGCTCGATGACATGGGACTGCGCGGGTACCCGAAGACGACCGGCGGCAAGGGCCTCCACGTCCTCGTGCCCCTCCGGCCGGGAGTGCGCTACGCCGACATGCACGCCTGCGCGGAGATGGTCGCCGAGCGGCTGGTCCAGAGGCTGCCAGCGCTGGCCACGCTCAGCTTCGCCAAGAGTGGCCGCGGCGGACGCGTGTACATCGACATCGCGCGCAATGTGTTCGGCGCGACCGTCGTCGCGCCGTACTCCGTCCGCCATCGACCGCACGCGCCCGTGTCGACACCGCTGCGCTGGGACGAGGTGCGACCGGAGCTCGACCCGGGCGGCCTGAACGTCCGCACGGTCCCCGCCCGCCTCGCCGCCGAAGATCCCTGGCGCACCTTCTGGTCGGATCTCCAGGAGCTGCCGTCGGGCCGCACCCCGCGCGCCTCCAAGCGCCCCGGTCCGCGCAAGCGCCGCCGAGCGGCGTAGTCATCGAAGGGGCCTCGACG
Organism: Candidatus Methylomirabilota bacterium; assembly: GCA_036556545.1. Classification (GTDB taxonomy): domain Bacteria; phylum Methylomirabilota; class Methylomirabilia; order Rokubacteriales; family CSP1-6; genus AR12. Next base: position 19,154 of record DATBJF010000111.1, on the reverse strand, counting down.
GCCCCCTCCGAGCCTCCCCCCAGAACGGATTGCGGCGGCAAAGCCGCCGCTCGAAGCGCCCAGTCGGATGCGCTCGACGTTTGCTCAGGCCCGAGCCACCGGCGGCGGTATGGCACACTGGTTCAGTTGGATACTGCGGAACTGCTCAAGGAGCTTCGGATCGATCGCGATGGCCGGCCGCCGCGCACGCGCCACCGTCGGCTCGTTATCGCTGCAGTCGCGATCGTGCTGGCCGGGGCGGCCGGCTGGATGGCGTACGCGCGCTTCGTTCCGCCGACGGTCAAGACCGCCACGGCGCGCAGCGTGGCCGCCGATACGCCGGGCTCCGTGCTCGATGCCAGCGGCTACGTCACCGCCCGCCGGCAGGCGACGGTGTCGGCGAAGATCACCGGGAAGGTCACGGAGGTCCGGATCGAGGAAGGCATGCGCGTCGAGGAGGGCGACGTCCTCGCCCGCCTCGACGACACCGAGGCCAAGGCGCAGCTCTCGCTCGCCCGCGCGCAGCTCTCGGTGGCGACCTCGCAAGAGGGAGAGATCCGCGCGCTTCAGCAGCAGGCCGAGCGCGATTACGAGCGCGCGCAGGAGCTCTTCAACCGCCAGCTGGTGAGCGCGCAGTCCATCGACGCGGCCCGCGCGCAGCGCGACATGCTGCGGGCGCGGCTGATCGCCAACGCCGAGCAGGTGCGCGCCGCCCGCGAGTCGGTCTCGGTCGCCACCGTGCAGCTCGACAACACCGTGATCCGTGCGCCGTTCAGCGGCGTGGTGGTGACGAAGTCGGCGCAGCCGGGGGAGATGATCTCGCCGATCTCGGCCGGCGGTGGCTTCACGCGCACGGGGATCGGGACGATCGTCGACATGGAGTCGCTGGAGATCCAGGTCGACGTGAACGAGTCGTTCATCAATCGCGTCGCCGCCGATCAACCCGTGGAGGCGACGTTGAACGCCTACCCGGACTGGAAGATCCCCGGCTCCGTCATCGCCATCATCCCGACCGCCGATCGCAGCAAGGCCACCGTGAAGGTGCGCGTCGCCATCAAGTCCAGGGACTCGCGGATCGTGCCCGACATGGGCGTCCGCGTGGCGTTCCTCGAGCGTCCGTCGGCGGCGCCGCGCGGGCGTCCGGCGGCGCCGCTCGTGCTGGTGCCCGCCGACGCCGTGCGCGGCGAGGGCGCTGCGAGCGTCGTCTTCGTGGTCACCGATGGCAAGGTGGCGCAACGGACCGTCGGCGTCGGCCAGCCCGTTGGCACCGAGCGCGAGATCCTGACCGGTCTCAAGTCCGGCGAGCGCGTCGTGGTGTCGCCGCCGCCGTCGCTGGCCGACGGCGACGCCGTGCGAGTGGCTCCATAAGCGCGCTGATCGAGATCCGCGGCGTCACCAAGACGTACCGGCGCGGCGGCGAGCGCATCGAGGTCCTGCACGGCATCGACCTGGACATCGGGCGCGCCGACTTCGTGGCCCTCATGGGGCCGTCGGGCTCGGGCAAGACGACGCTGCTGAACCTCATCGGCGGCCTCGATACGCCGACGGCCGGCACCATCACCGTGGACGGCCGGCGCATCGATCAGCTCTCGGGCGGCGAGCTGGCGCGCTGGCGCGCCGCCAACGTCGGCTTCGTCTTCCAGTTCTACAACCTGCTGCCCGTGCTGTCCGCCCAGCGCAACGTGGAGCTGCCGCTGCTGCTGACCTCCCTCGGCGCCGCCGAGCGCCGCCGGCGCGCGGCCATCGCGCTGGCCCTGGTCGGGCTGGCCGAGCGCGCCGGTCACAAGCCGAAGGAGCTGTCGGGCGGCCAGGAGCAGCGCGTGGCCATCGCGCGCGCCATCGTCTCCGATCCCACGCTACTCGTCTGCGACGAGCCCACGGGCGATCTCGACCGCGCCACCGCGCACGAGATCATGCTGCTGCTGCAGATGCTGAACCGGCAGCACGGCAAGACCATCGTCATGGTCACGCACGATCCGAAGGCGGCCGAGTACGCGCAGCGGAGCCTCCACCTGGACAAGGGCACGCTGGCACCGGCCGACGGGGCCGCGCGGTGATCCAGCTCGTCTGGGCCCAGCTCTTCCGCAAGAAGACGCGCACCGTGCTCACGCTCCTGTCGGTGGTGGTGGCCTTCCTGCTCTTCGGCCTGCTGCAGGCGGTGCAGGTCGCCTTCGAGTCGGGCGCCGACGCCGCCGACGCGCGTCGGCTGCTGACCATCGCCCGCTACTCGATCATCGAGCCGCTGCCGATGGCGCACGGGCGCCAGATCGCACGCGTGCCCGGCGTGGTGGCCGTCGCCTCCGCCGACTGGTTCGGCGCGAAATACCAGAATGAGAGCAACTCGTTCCCCGTGTTCGCGGTCGATCCCGCGCGCTATCTCGACATGTACCCGGAGTTCATCGTGTCGCCGGCGCACCGCGAGGCGTTCGTCAAGACGCGCACCGGCGCCATCGCCGGCCAGCGTCTCGTGGAGCGCTACGGCTGGAAGGTCGGCCAGAAGCTGCCGATCGCCTCCGAGATCCACACCAAGACCGACGGCACGCTCAACTGGGAGTTCGATCTGGTCGGCACGCTCGACGCCGACGATCCGGCCGTGCGCGGCAACACCGACATGGTGCTGATCAACGTCGCCTACTTCGACGAGGCGCGGCAGTTCGGGCGTGGCAAGACCGGCTGGTACATCATCCGCATCGACGATTCCGGCCAGGCGCGCACGATCAGCGCCGAGATCGACCGCCTGTTCGCCAACTCCCCGGACGAGACGAAGACGCAGCCGGAGAAGGAGTTCGCCATCGGCTTCGCGAAGCAGATCGGCGACATCGGCGCGCTGGTGACGCGCATCCTCATCGCCGTCTTCTTCACGATCCTGATCCTCACCGGCAACACGATGGCCCAGGCCATCCGCGAGCGGATTCCCGAGCTGGCCGTGCTGAAGACGCTCGGCTTCTCCGACCGCACGGTGACCACGCTCGTGCTCGGCGAGTCGCTCCTGCTCCTGGGGCTCGGCGCCGTCATCGGGATGCTGGGATCGGTCAGCGTGCTGCCCGCGCTGAACGCGCGCACGGGCGGCCGCTTCCCGCCGCTCTTCGTCGACGGCGGCACGTGGATGCTGGCGGCCGTGATCGCCGTCGGCCTCGCCCTCGCCATCGGCCTTCCGCCGGCCCTGCGCGTGGGCCGGCTGCGCATCGTGGATGCGCTCGCAGGACATCGCTAGATGCCGGTCCTGAACCAGATCGTGCAGGTCACCCTGCTGAACCTCCGCACGATTCCGAACCGGCTCGGCACCTCGCTGGTGATCGTGGTCGGCATCGCGGGCGTGGTGGGCGTCCTCGTCTCGGTGCTGGCGATGGCGGAGGGCTTCCGGCACACGCTGGCGAGCACCGGGCGGCCGGCGCGGGTGATCATGCTGCGCGCGGGCTCCGACTCCGAGCTCTCGAGCGGGGTGGCGCGCGATCAGGCCACGCTGCTCGCCAGCCTGCCCGGTCTCGCACGCGACGGCGCCGGCCGTCCGCTGGCCTCGGCCGAGCTGAACGTCATGGTCGATCTGCCGAAGAAGGGGCAGCGCGATCCGAACAACGTGCCGTTCCGCGGCGTACAGCCGGCCGCCTTCACCATTCGCGACGAGCTCACCATCGTGGAGGGCCGTCCCTTCGCGCGCGGCGTGCGCGAGGTCATCGTCGGCCGGAAAGCGTCTCGCCAGTTCGAGGGCCTCGAGGTCGGCTCGCGCATCGACTTCCGCGACAGCGAATGGGTGGTGGTCGGCATCTTCACCACCGGGGGCGACGTGCACGAGTCGGAGATCTGGGCCGACGCGGAGGTGGCGATGTCGGCGTTCCGCCGCACGGGCTTCCAGTCGGTCACGGCCACGCTGGCCGACCCGTCGGACGCCGGGCTGGCCGCGCTCAAGCAGACCATTGCGCGCGATCGCCGGCTGTCGATCACCGTCCTCCGCCAGCCCGAGTACTACGCACGGCAAGCCAACGTGCTGGCCACGCTGATCGACGTCCTCGGCTACAGCGTGGCCGTCTTCATGGCCATCGGCGCGATGTTCGGGGCCCTCAACTGCATGTACTCGGCGATCGCCAGCCGCCAGGTGGAGATCGCCACCCTGCGCGCCATCGGCTTCGGCGGCGTCCCGGTCGTCGTGTCGGTGCTGCTGGAGGCGCTCCTGCTGGCGCTGGTGGGCGGCGCCGTCGGCGGTGGCCTCGCGTGGCTCTACTGCGACGGCGCCTCGCTCTCCACGCTGAACTTCAGCACCTTCTCGCAGGTCGCCTTCGACTTCCGCGTGACACGCGGGCTCCTGCTGCGGGGGCTCGTCTGGGCGCTCGTCATCGGCGCCGCCGGTGGACTCTTGCCGGCGGTCAAGGCGGCGCGGCTGCCGGTCACCGTCGCGCTGCGGACGGCCTAGCCGAGGCCCGGCCGCGGCGCAGATGCGCTCGCTGATGACGATGCCGTGTCCAAGGCGCGCAGGCGCAGCGGAGTGGTCTCAGGGCACCGCCGACCCTGTCTGCTTTCTGTGACGGCCAGCGAATCGCTTTCTTGCCGGCCTTGGGAACACCGCGCTATCGTCGCTCATGCGCGTCACGTCATCCGGACGCGTCGAAACCGCTTGGCGTTTCGACGAATTGCCTCGGTCTGATCGAGACGTTTCGTCTTGTGTCGCGCGGTGACCGAGTTGGTTATCCGGATATACGGGTCTGGATAATACGAGTTATGCGGAACAGACGCAGAAATCAAAGTTGGGGGCTGCGCAAGATCCAGCCATAATTGCTGCCAATGCCCTTCGAGATCGTTGGAGAGATCACTCAGATCGAGACGATCGCGGTGGGCAGCAGGATCAGAGACCTCCCCAGGCTCCGGCGGTTCTACGGGCGGGGGCGTTGGCGGAAGCCGAAGGGCATCGCTCTTGTCCGGTTGCGCACAGGTCGAATCCGAAAGGCGGAGTTGCACTGGTATGAAGCGCACGGCATCGGCAGGAAGGAAATCAAGCGGAAGCGTTATGTCGACCAGGAAGCGTAGCGTCCGTAGACGTCCAGCGCCGCGATTCGTCGTCTGTGTCAAGAACACCGGCTATCCCGCGTCGTTGGAGCTTCACAAGATCTATCGAGTTGTCCGCGATGCTGCTGCGGCCCGCGATGGGGACGTCCGGATCGTTGACGAAAGCGGTGAAGATTATCTCTACCCCGCCGACTGGTTTGCGGCCCTGGAGCTTCCCCGACGTGTCAAGAATTCACTTCTTAGACGCTCGCCCGAGCTGCAGTCCGCATAACAAGCCGCTCGAGCGGCCCGGCATGAGCGCCTTGCGGCCAGCCGAGATCGCCAGCGCCGGCCGCTCAGCGCCGGGTCGTTAGACGGCCCTCCGAAAGATGACCTTCGAAGGATGCTCGTGGTCAGCGCGGCCACCTGGTTTTTCAGGGCTGCGAAACTGAATCGCCTGCTCAAGAGGGGCAAGCTAACAGGCCGATTCGGCCGGCGGCGTTCACAGACGAAGCCACCTAACCGTCGGCGACGCCGACGGCTGAGTGCCTGACCCGTTATCCTTCGCCGGCGATGTCCCTTGAAGCCCGCATCCTCACGGTCGGCGAGCAGATCGCAAAAATCGCGCGCCGCCTGCCCGCGCTCGGGTATCAGTTCCAGCGCCCGTCCGCGGTCTTTCCGGGTCCGGAGCCGGGAACCGAGAATGCGATTGAGCGGATCGAACGAGAAGTGGGGAACCTACCACTCGCTCTCAAGATCTTCTGGCGACACGTCGGCAGCGCCGATTTCACGGCTCGTCACAGGACTTGGCGTCCAGTCGAGTATCCGTGGGCGGGGTGTGAGTACCCTGATCCGCTCGTCGTGTATCCGCCGTCTGTAGCGATCGCCGAATTGGACGAGTTCCTCGGCGACCGCGAGGAGCGCATGCGGTCCCAGTTTCCATACGTCGTGCCCATCGCGCCCGACCATGTGCACAAGGACAACGTCAGCGGCGGCACGTGGTACAACCTGAGCGTGCCCGCGGGTGCCGATGATCCGCCGCTGAATCACGAGTGGCATCAGACGACGTTCGTCAATTACCTGGAGTTGGCGGTGCGCTGGGGCGGCTTCCCGGGTCTCGAACGATGCCCAGCGCATACTTGGCCACTTCGCGAACTCGTCGGCGAACCGGCGCGCGAAGGATAACCACGCACTGCCGCCCCACTGATCACGGGCGAAGCCCGCGCACCTTGTACGCGGGCACGGGGCGCTGGAAGCCTTTCAGCGTCAGCTCGCCCAGCAGCTCGGCGTCGACGAGGTCGCCGGCGGCGGCGTGGACGCGCTGGCTGATGAGGATGTCGCCGGCCGGCGCCTCCGCGCAGAGCCGGCAGGCGAGGTTGGTGACCGTCCCGATGGCGCCGTAGTCCACGCGCCCCTCGAACCCGATGGCGCCGATGGTGGCGTAGCCGTGCGCGACGCCGATGCCGATGTGGAGGTCGTGGCCGCGGCGGCGCCAGTGCGTCGCCAGCTCCTCGATGCGGTCGCGCATGGCCACCGTCATGCGCAGCGCGCGCTCCACCGGGTCCGGCACGCTGACCGGATCGTTGAAGAAGATCATCATGCCGTCGCCGGTGAAGCGCTCGAGCGTGCCCTCGTGGGCGAGGACCAGCTCGCCCATGCGCGCGTGGTATTCGCGCAGCACGCCCATGACTTCCTCGGGCTCCGCCAGCTCCGCGAAGGCGGTGAACCCGCGCAGGTCGGTGAAGACCACGGTCACCTCGCGGCGATGGGACGCCAGCGGATCCTCGGTGCCGCCGCGCACGATCAGCTCCGCGAGCTGCGGCGAGAAGAAGCGCTTGAGGCGTCCCACGCGCTCGAGCTCCGCCACCTGCTGGGCCACGCGATCTTCGAGGGTGGCGTTCCACCGCGCGAGCTCCGTCGCCTGGTCCTGGACAGTGTCGTGCAATTGCTTGATCCGCAGCATCGAGCGCACGCGCGCCACCAGCGCCTGCTGGTCGACCGGCTTCGTCAGATAATCGTCACCGCCGGCCTCGAAGCCCGCCACGACGTCCTTGGCCTCCGTCATGGCCGTGATCATGAGGATCGGCGTGAACGGAAACGCCGGGTCGCTCTTGAGGCGCCGGCATACCTCGATGCCGTCCATCTTCGGCATCATGATGTCGAGGAGGATGAGGTCCGGCCGCTCCTCGTGCGCCAGCGCCAGCGCCTCCTCGCCGTCGCGGGCCACCAGCACCTCGTAGCCGTGGTGGCGCAGCCGCATCTCGAGCATGCGGACGTTCGCCGGCGTGTCGTCGGCGACCAGGATGCGCGCGGGAGTCCTCACCGACGGGAGTATACTCGCGCCAGGAAATGCGGCCGCAACACACCGACCCCCTGGCGGCGGTTCTCCTCCGCTCGCCGCTCGGCAGTCTCGTCCGCGGCGTGGCCCGGCTGCGGACGTCGGTCCAGCACAAGCTGCTGGCCGCCTTCCTCCTCGTGACGCTGCTCTTCCTCCTCATGGGCGCCTTCAGCGTTCACACGATTCGACGGATGTCGCAGCACACGGACTGGCTCGACGACGCCCGCCAGCGCGTGGACTGGTCGCACCAGCTGCAGCACTCGCTGGCCATGCAGATGCACCTGACCGGCATGGCGCTCCTCGTGCGCGAGGAGAAGGCCGTCGCCAACATCCTGCGCGAGAACAACCGGTTCAACGACACGCTGGCCCGCATCGAGGAGGCGGCGCCCGACGCGGAGCGGCAGATCATCCAGAGGATCCGCGCCGGTCAGGAGGAGGCGATGACGGTGGTGGCCGACATCGCCAACCTCGTGCGCGACGGGAAGATCGCCGCCGCCACCACGCTGCAGCTCACGCGCGAGGATCCGCTCTATCGGTCCATTGACGCGCTGGTGGGCCTCGTGGTGGAGCACGAAAACACGCGCATGACGGCGCTGCGGGGCAGCATCGAGGCCGACAACCGCCGGTCGCTGATCGTCATGGGCGTCTTCGCGGTCGCCTCGGTGGTGATCGCCCTGGTGGGCGGCTTCGTGATCTCGTGGGCGTTCATCCTGCCCGTCCGGACCGCCCAGAGCTTCCTGAGCGACGTGGCCGAGGGCAAGTTCGGCGGCACGGTGGAGGTGCCGAATCGGGACGAGTTCGGCGCCCTGGCCGCCCGCCTCAACGAGACCTCGCGCGAGCTGGCGCGGCTGGATCTCGAGCAGCGGCGCGCCGCCGACGTCCTGCGCTCGCTGAACGCGCGGCTCGAGCAGGCCAGCCAGGCCAAGTCCGAGTTCCTCGCCAACATGAGCCACGAGCTGCGCACGCCGCTGAACGCGATCCTCGGCTTCACGGAGATGGTGCTCGACGGGCTCTACGGCGACATCCCGGCCGAGCTGAAGGAGCCGCTCACCGACATCCAGACGAACGGCAAGCACCTGCTGCGCCTCATCAACGACGTGCTCGACCTCTCCAAGATCGAGGCCGGCCGCATGGAGCTGAGCCTCGGCGACTACGCGGTCGAGGACGTGGTGGCGACCGTGCGGACCTCGCTGCGCTCGCTGGCCAGCGAGAAGCGCATCGAGTTCGTGGCCGAGGTGGCCGACAACCTGCCGGTCGCGCGCGGCGACAGCAAGCGGATCACGCAATGCCTGCTGAACCTGGCGGGCAACGCGCTGAAGTTCACCAAACACGGCCGGGTCGCCATCGGGGTCGAGCGCGACGGGTCGCTGCTGCGCTATCGTGTCGCCGATACCGGGATCGGCATCCCCGCCGACCAGATCGACGCCGTCTTCTCGGAGTTCCGGCAGGTGGACATGACGACGACGCGCGATTTCGGCGGCACCGGGCTGGGGCTCAGCATCACGAAGAAGTTCGTGGAGCTTCACGGTGGCCGGATCTGGGTGGAGAGCGAGCTGGGCAAGGGCTCCACGTTCTACTTCACCATCCCGGTGCGCGTGGAAAGCGGAGCGACCGTATGAGCCAGAAGACGATCCTCTACGTCGAGGACAACGAGTTCAACAGGAAGATCGTGCGCCAGCTGCTGGCGAAGACGACCTATCGCCTCACCGAGGCCTTCGACGGCGAGGCCGGCGTCGCCTCCGCCTTGCAGGCGCCGCCCGATCTGATCCTCATGGACATCCAGCTGCCGAAGATCTCCGGCCTCGAGGCCACGCGCCAGCTGCGCAGCGACGCGCGGACGGCGGCCGTCCCCATCATCGTGGTCACCTCGTTCGCCCTCAGCGGCGACGAGGGCAAGGCCCACGCGGCCGGCGCCACCGCGTACCTCGCCAAACCGTACAGCCCGCGCGAGCTGCTCGCGAAGATCCGCGAGATCGTCCCTGAAGCGTAACCGCGCCGATAGAGCGTCGATAGAGGAAGGCCCCGGGTTTCCCGGGGCCTTCCGAAGGCTCGGGGGTCCTAGGGGGCCCTTCGAGGCCCCCTAGCACCAGACAGGAGGCACTCGCATGCGAGCGATCACCGCGACCATCGTGTCGCTGACCCTGCTGATCGGCGGCGCGTCCGTCACCGGCGCCGGGCAGGAAGAGCAGTTCACGCCGGAGTTCAAGGAGGTGCGCAGCTCCTACGACGCCAAGCACACGCCGAAGATGACGGCGCCGGACTCGGTGAAGCGCGGACAGTGGTTCGACGTCAGCGTGCTGGTGGGAGCGGGCGGCGAGCACCCCTCGCTCTCCGAGCACCACGTCCGCTACATCGCGCTCTACAAGGACACGGCGGAGATCGCCCGCGTGTACCTGCACCCGGTCTTCTCGGCCCCGAAGGTGACGTTCACCATCGCCCTCGACGAGAGCGGCATGCTGCGCGCGCTGGCCGAGCCCACCCATTCCGCCGCGTGGGAGACGTCGAAGAAGATCACGGTTTCGCCTTGAGGTCGACGGTGATCCGCGCGCCCTCGGGCCCGACGGTGACGTCGCGGCTGCTGATGCCGAGCGTCTCGTGCCAGATCTGGAGCGTGTACTTGCCGGCCGGCACCGGTGGCAGCTCGAACTCTCCCGCCTCGTTGCTGAGCGCGTAGAACGGGTGATCGGCCACCACCACCCAGCCGCGCATCCACGAGTGGAGATCGCAGTTGATCCGCACGATCTCCGGCTTGGCGAAGGTGACCGGGATCACGCGGCCGCGCGGCTGGGTCCGGTTGAACGAGGGATTCTCGCGGCTCACGCTGTGCACGTTGTGAAGCAGGCGGTCGCTGTTGAGGAACTCCACGGTGCCGCCGGCCGGCACCAGCACCACGCGCGGCACGAAGGCGCAGGCCTTCTGATCCATCTCGACCTTGGCGGGGGCGGCCTCCGCGCTCACGCCCGCCGGCGGCGTCTGCAGCCAGACCACCGCGTTGCGGAGCCCGCGCTGCGCGCCGACCACGAGGTCGTCGGCGATCTTCTCCTTGCCGCAGACGTACTGATCGATGGTGACGGCGAGCTTCTTCGCCTCGACGGCGCCGCTCCAGAGCACCACGCCGCGGAGGGGCGCGCCCTGCACGGAATGCGCGGGCTCCACGCCGGTGACGATCGCGCAGAGCACGAGAACGATGCGGACCACGGCTGACATGCGAGCTCCTTCGTCGGTCACTATACCTTACGCTCAGGCGCGGAGCCGGATCCCGACGCGGTACAGCAGCCACATCGCGCCCCACCAGACGAGCGTGTAGGCGAGCGCGTAGGCGAGCGACGCGTTCGGCGGCGACGCCCACGGCGCGAACAGGCGCTCGAAGATCGCCGTGCGCAGCGTGCCGGCCCCGACCCGCACCAGCGCAAGCTGCATCGCCACCAGCGACGACAGGAAGTACAGCGCCAGCGCGTTCACGCCGAAGACGACGAACGGCGTCGTCCAGCGCCGCCAGTCGCAGACCTCGACCGCCCAGTAGCACGCGGCGAAGACGAGCAATGCGATGCCGGCCGTCAGCACGGCGTAGGAGCTGGTCCACAGCGCCTTGTTCACCGGAAACCAGTTGCCCCACTCGACGCCGACGACGACGCCGAGCGCGCCCGCCAGCAGGAGCCCGGTGGTGGTCGTGCGCGGCGGCCGGTGGCCGAGCACCCACCGCCCGGCCAGCACGCCGAACAGCACGGTGGCCACCGCCGGCACCGTGCTCAGGATCCCTTCCGGATCGTAGACCCGCGACACGGACCAGATGTGCGGGCCGAGGACGACGCGATCCACCCACGCCGCCAGGTTGCCCTCGGGCCCGAGGTCGCCCGCCCCGTGCGCGGGCACGGCGATCAGCGTCATCGCGCCCCAGTAGCCGAGCAGGAGCGTCGTCGCGACGGCGGCCTGTGTCCGCCAGCCGCCGACGAGATAGAGCCCGGCCGCGATGACGTAGCAGACGGCGATGCGCTGCAGGACGCCGGGGATCCGGATCGTCGACCAGTCGAAGGCCGGGAAGCCGTTCAGCACGAGGCCGAGCGCGAAGATGACGGCGCCGCGCCGGAGCACGCGCGCAAAGGCGCCGAGCGGTGAGCGGCCGTCGAGCGACAGCGGGATGGCCACGCCGACGATGAAGAGAAAGACGGGAAAGACGACGTCGGTCGGCGTCAGCCCATGCCAGGCCGCATGCCGCAGCGGCGGGTGCACCGCGCTCCACGAGCCGGGGTTGTTGACGAGCACCATCGCGGCGATCGTCAGCCCGCGGAGGGCGTCGAGCGGCACGAGGCGCACCCTCGGCACGTTGACCAGCGTAGAGCGCCCGGCCGATAATCCGCGCACCATTTCTCCGACGGAGGCGGCCCGATGCGATTCGGCATCTGCGTCATGGCGAACATCGACGAGATCGGCTTCTTCAATCACGCGGAGACGCTCGGGTACGACTCGGTCTGGGTGACCGACAGCCAGATGCTGTTCTCCGACTGCTACGCGGTGCTCGCGCTGGCGGCGCGGCAGACGACGCGCCTGCGCCTGGGGCCCGGCGCCGCCATCTGCGGGACGCGCATTCCGCCCGTGCACGTGGCGGCCATGGCCACGCTGAACCGCCTGGCGCCCGGTCGCGTGCATCTGGCCATCGGCACCGGCAACACGGCGATGCGCACGATGGGCCAGCGCCCGATGCGCATCGCCGACTACGACGAGTACCTGCGCGTGCTGGCGGCGCTCCTCCGCGGCGAGGTCGTCGACTACGCGTTCGCGGGCACCACGCGACCGATCACCATGCTGATGCGCGAGCGGGAGTACATGAACCTCGAGCCGCGCATCCCGCTCTACGTGTCCGGCTTCGGCCCGCGCGCCATGGAGCTGGCCGGCAAGCACGGCGACGGCCTCGTGTTCGCCATTCCGCCGCGCGGGGTGCCCGTGGCCGAGGCGCTCGGCCACGCGCGGCGCGGCGCCGAGAAGGCGGGGCGCGCGCTGACCGGCTTCCTCAACTGCGCGCTGACGAACGTGGTGCTCCTCGAGCCCGGCGAGCCGGTGGCGTCCGAGCGCGTCGTCCGCACCGTGGGTCCGAACGTCATGGCCAGCGTCTACTACTTCTACGACGAGGTCCACGAGCGGGGCGTGGAGCCGCCGCCGTTCTTGAAGAAGATGTGGAAGCAGTACTGCGCGCTGGTGGAGCAGACGCCGCCCGCGCACCGCCACTTCCGCACCCACGAGTTCCACTACACGCACCTCCATCCCGGCGAGGCCGAGCTGATCGACGCCGACCTCATCCGCGCGACGTGCCTGGTGGGGACGGCCGAGCAGCTCCGCGAGCAGATCCGCGAGCTCGAGCGGCAGGGACTTCAGGAATTGATGTTCGCGACGGGCGTCGCCGAGAAGTGGGGGATGGCGGAGGCCTTCGCCCGGCGCGTGATGCCTGGCGTGTAGCGGCCGTGGACCTTGACATCGCTCACGCCGCCCAGTAGCGTTCCCGCCACGTTGGCCCCGGGTCGCTTCGATGGTGCCGCCGGCGCCGGAAAGGGACCGCTCCGATGATCCCAGCTGCCTTCGACTACTTCGCTCCCACGTCGCTCGGCGAGGCGACCGCGCTGCTCGGCAAGCTCGGCGACGACGCGAAGATCCTCTCGGGGGGGCAGAGCCTCATTCCGATGATGAAGCTGCGACTGGCGACGCCGGCGCAGATCGTGGACATCAACGGGATTCCCGGCCTGTCGTACATCCGCGAAACCGGCGGCGCGCTGGCCGGCGGCGTGCTCGCCATCGGCGCGCTCACGCGCGAATCCGATCTCGAAGAGTCCGAAGTGGTGCGCACGCGGTATCCATTGCTCCACGACACGTGCAAGGTGATCGCCGACCCGCTGGTGAGAAACCTGGCCACCGTCGGCGGCAACCTCGCCCACGGCGATCCGGCCAACGATCATCCGGCGACCATGCTGGCCCTCGGCGCCGAGCTGGTGGCCCGCGGCGGCGCCGGCGAGCGCCGGATCCCCGTCGCCGGCTTCTTCACGGGCCCGTTCGCGACGGCGCTGCGGTCGGACGACATCCTGGTCGAGATCCGCATTCCGGTGCCGCCGGCGCGGAGCGGCGGCGCGTATCTCAAGCTGGAGCGAAAGGTGGGCGACTTCGCCACGGCGGCGGTGGCCGTGCAGCTCACGCTGCGCGAGGACGGCGCCTGCGAGCGGGCGGGCATCGGCCTGACGAACGTCGGTCTCACGCCGATCAAGGCGGAAAAGGCGGAAGCCGCGCTGCTCGGCAAGCGTCTGGACGACAAGCTCATCGCCCACGCCGCGCAGCTCGCCGCCGCCGCCGCCGAGCCGGCGGAGGATCTGCGCGGGTCGGTCGAGTACAAGCGGGATCTGGTGCGGGTGCTCACGGGCCGCGCGCTGCGCAAGGCGCTGGCGCGCGCCGAGGGACGGAGGTAGCGCGATGCTGGTCCAGCTGTCGATCAACGGCGAAAAGCACGAGGCCGACGTCGAGCCCCGGCTGCTGCTCGTGCACATGATTCGCGACGTGCTGCGGCTGACGGGAACGCACATCGGCTGCGACACCACGCATTGCGGCGCCTGCACCATCCTCCTCGACGGACGGCCGGTGAAGTCCTGCACGATGTTCGCCGTCCAGGCGCGCGGCAAGAGCCTGATGACGGTCGAGGGCCTCGAGCAGGACGGCAAGCTGCATCCGCTGCAGGAGGCCTTCATGGCCGAGCACGGGCTGCAGTGCGGCTACTGCACGCCGGGCATGCTGATGACCAGCTATGCGTTCCTCGGCAAGGAGACGTCGCCGAGCGAGGACGACATCCGTCAGGCCATCTCCGGCAATCTCTGCCGGTGCACCGGCTACGTGAACATCGTCAAGGCCGTGCAGCACGCCGCGACGAAGCTGCGCAACGGAGGTGCCGCATGACGCTGAAGACCTCGGCCGACGTCGGCGGCATGGGTCATTCGATCCGCCGCAAGGAAGATCCGCGCTTCATCCGCGGCAAGGGCACCTACGTGGACGACGTGCAGCTGCCGGGCATGCTCTGGCTCGACATCGTGCGCAGCCCGCACGCCCACGCCAGGATCGTCCGCATCGACACGGCCAGGGCGCTGGCGGTGCCCGGCGTGCTGGCCGTCATCACGGGCAAGGATCTCGAGAAGTACAACCTCCACTGGATGCCGACGCTCATGTCGGACACCCAGATGGTGCTGCCGGTCGACAAGGTGATGTACCAGGCGCAGGAGGTGGCGGCCGTCCTCGCCACCAGCCGTTACGCCGCCGCCGACGGCGCCGCCGCCGTCCAGGTCGAGTACGATCCGCTGCCGGTCGTGGTCGATCCCAGGAAGGCCCTGGCTGCCGGCGCGCCGGTCCTCCGCACCGACAAGAAGGACAAGAAGGACAATCACATCTGGCACTGGGAATGGGGCAACCGGGACGCCACCGACCGGGAGATCGCCTCGGCCGACGTGACGGTGAAGCAGGACATCTACATTCCGCGCATCCACGTGGCCTCGATCGAGACGTGCGGCTGCGTCGCGCACTTCGACAAGATCAACGACAAGCTCACGGTCTGGATGACGACGCAGGCGCCGCACGCGATCCGCACCGTGTTCGCGCTGGTGGCCGGCCACGTCGGCCTCGCCGAGCACAGGATCCGCATCATCTCGCCCGACATCGGCGGCGGCTTCGGCGGCAAGGTCCCCGTCTACCCGGGCTACGTGATCGCCGTGGCCGCTTCCGTCCTGACCGGAAAGCCGGTGAAGTGGATCGAGGACCGCATGGAGAATCTCCAGGCGGACTCGTTCGCGCGTGACTACCACATCACCGCCGAGCTGGCGGCGAAGAAGGACGGCACGCTGACCGCGCTGCGAATCAAGACGCTGGCGGATCACGGTTACACGGATGCCGCCGCCAACCCGTCGAAGTTTCCGGCGGGCCTCTTCCACGTGTGCACCGGCTCGTACGATCTGAAGGCCGCGCACGTCGAGGTGGACGGCGTCTACACGAACAAGCCGCCCGGCGGCATCGCGTATCGCTGCTCGTTCCGCGTGACGGAGGCGGTGCACACGATCGAGCGCATGGTCGACCTGATGGCGCACCAGCTGAACGTCGATCCCGCCGAGCTGCGGAAGAAAAACTTCATCAAGCCGGAGCAGTTCCCGTACAAGTCGGCGCTCGGGTGGGAGTACGACAGCGGCAACTACGCGGGCGCGCTCGACCTGGCCATGGAGCGCATCGGCTATGCGGCGCTGCGCCGCGAGCAGGCGGAGAAGCGGGCGCGCGGGGAGCTGATGGGCATCGGCATCTCGAGCTTCACCGAGATCGTCGGCGCCGGGCCGTCGAAGCACTTCGACATCCTCGGGTTGAAGATGTTCGACTCCTGCGAGATCCGCATCCATCCCACCGGCAAGGCCATCGCGCGGTTCGGCACCAAGTCGCAGGGCCAGGGCCACGAGACGACGTATGCGCAGATCCTGGCGGAAGAGCTGGGAATCCCCGCGCGTGACATTCAGGTCGAGGAAGGGGACACGGACACGGCGCCCTACGGCCTCGGCACCTACGCGAGCCGCTCGACGCCGGTGGCCGGCGCCGCCGCCGCCGTGGCCGCCCGCAAGATCCGCGACAAAGCGCGCAAGATCGCCGCCCATCTCATGGAGGTGGCCGAGGACGACCTGGTGTGGGAGCCGGGGAAGTTCTCGGTGAAGGGCGCGCCCGACAAGACGACGACCATCCAGGCCATCGCGTTCGCGGCGTACACGAATCATCCGCAGGGCATGGAAGCGGGCCTGGAGGCGGTGAGCTATTACGATCCGCCGAACCTCACCTACCCGTTCGGCAGCTACATCTGCGTCGTCGACATCGATTCCGGCACCGGCGAGGTGAAGGTCCGGCGGTTCGTCGCGATCGACGACTGCGGCAACATCATCAATCCGATGATCGTGGAGGGACAGGTCCACGGCGGCCTGACGATGGGGCTGGCGCCCGCGCTCTACGAAGAAATCTCCTACGACGAGGCGGGCAACATCCAGGGCGGGAGCTTCATCGATTATCTGCTGCCCACGGCCGTCGAGACGCCGAAGTGGGAGGTCGGGCAGACGTGCACGCCGTCGCCGCATCACCCGCTCGGGGCCAAGGGGATCGGCGAGTCGGCCACCGTCGGCGCGCCGGCGGCCATCGCCAACGCGGTGGTCGACGCGCTGTGGCACCTCGGCGTCCGCCACATCGACATCCCGATCACGCCCGCGAAGGTGTGGAAGATCCTGCGCGAGAAGGGCGTCACCGAGTGACCGAGCTGCTCGCGCTCGCCGCCGAGCTGCAGCGCCGTGGCGAGTCCTTCGCCCTCGCCACGGTCGTACGGTGCGAGGCGCCGACCTCGGCGAAGCCCGGCGCGAAGGCATTGGTGCGCGAGGACGGCAGCGTGACGGGCTGGGTCGGCGGCGCCTGCGCGGAGCCCGTCGTGGTGCGGGAGGCGCTGCACGCCCTGGGCGATGGCCGGCCACGACTCATCGGGCTGCTCGGCGAAGGCGCCCCGGGTCCTGCGCGCACGGCCGGCATGGTCGAGTATCCGATGACGTGCCACAGCGGCGGCACGCTGGAGATCTACGTGGAGCCGTACCTCGCGAAGCCGTTGCTCGTGCTGATCGGGCATGGACCCGTGCTGGAGGCGCTCGCCACGTTCGGACGGGCCACCGAGTACGCGGTGCACACTGTCGGGCCCGAGGAGGCGGCGAGTCTGCTGGCGAGCTCGTCGGCCTCTCGGCGTGCGGCCGTGGTCGTGGCGACCCACGCCGACTCCGACGAGGACGCGCTGGAGCGCGTGCTTCGAACCGATGCGGGGTACGTCAGCCTCGTGGCGAGCCGCCGGCGCGCAGCGGCGATTGGCCAACGGCTACAGCAGCGCGGCGTCCCGCTCGACAGGCTGGCTCGGCTCAAGGCGCCCGCCGGCCTCGACATCGGCGCGGTGAGCCCGGACGAGATCGCCATCAGCATCCTGGCCGAGATCATCCAGCACCGCCGCAGCCCCAAGTCGGAACCGCCCGTCGAGCCAACCGCGATTCAAGCGGAGGCCATCGACCCCGTGTGCGGCATGACGGTCGAGGTCGTCGGCGCCGCGCACCGCTCGGAACTGTCAGGACGGATCGTGTACTTCTGCTGCGCCGGCTGCAAGACCACCTTCGACCGTGAACCGGCGAGATACCGTTGAGATTCACGCCGGCGAGCATTTGAACTGCGCAGACACGGCGGCCACCGCCGAGGCCGGTGGCACGACGTAGGTCGCGATGCTCATCCCGTCGGCACCAGGCACGACGAAGGCGGCGTCGAGCGGGTGGAAGTTGTGGACAAGCAGCGGCACGCCCTGCAGATCCGCAAGGACGTCGCCGCTGGCGATGATCGCGCCCAGGGGTGCGTGCTTGAGGAGACGGGCGCCGATGTTCACGCTCGGTCCGACGAGCGCGATGCCTTGTCGCGTCGAGCATCCAACCGGTCCCACCACCACATCGCCGACGGTGATGCTCATGCGAGCCCTGATCCCGGGTCCGTCGCCGCAGGCGACATCGCACCGGCCGTCGGCCAGTGTCCGTTGAATCGCCAGCGCTGCTCTCACCGCGTTCTTCACCGATGCGAAGTAGACGAGGGCGCCGTCCCCTTCGAAGTCCTTCACCGTGCCGGCATGAGCAAACGCGACCTCGGTCACGAGGGTCATGAAGCCCTGGACGACGGCGAGCACGACCTCTGGCGGATGATGGACAAGCAGGCTCGTGGAGCCGGCGATGTCGACGAAGAGTGTGGCGAGTCGCCTCCTTTGGGGAAACCGCTCGCCCCACGGAGACGGCGTACCGGCCGTGAGCGAAATCCTGGCGTCGGCCATGCTCGAGGACTTCGCAAGGGCCGTACCACGGACAAAGGCACCGTAAACACCGAAGTTACGGCCGTTTGAGTGATTATCGCTTCGATGTGCCGAAGCCGGGGAATGCGGCGTTCCTGCCCCAGGTGCGGCGTCATCGCCACGGGATCGGCGCACCGAACGTGCGCTCGACCTTCGCGCCCCGCTTCAAGAGCGCGCTCTACCGTGATGCGTCCCATGACAACGCAGAGACTCTCAGCTGACGCCCGGCAGGCCGCGCGTCCACGCGGGCAGCGGTGGATGGCGGCTCAGGAGCCGGCCCCGCCGGTAGACGGCCACGATGCGGTAGGGCGTGTCGAACGAGCTGTTGTCGAACAGGAACGCTTCGTCCACGATCGGAATCGCCGCGCGCAGATTGGCGAGCGTGCGGGGATAGCGCGCCCGGAGCTTCGCGTCCGGGATGTCGTGCCCGCCCTGTCGCGTCCGCTGGTGCACGCGCGCGATCGACAGGGCCACGCTTTCCAGGCAGACGAACACCAGGGACGTGGCGAAGCCGCGCCGGCGCGCCGTCTGGAGGAAGCGCAGCTTGGCGCCGGCGGGATCCGAGAAGACCGTCTCCGTCGCGAAGGAGACGCCCGCTTCCAGCAGGGCGGCGCGAAGCCGCTCGGCCTCGCGGAACGCGCGCCGGTCGATGTCGTCCCGTGTGGCGTCGGGATCGGCTTCGCGCAGCCGCCGCGCGAGCTCGTCGGCGTTCACGTACGGCAGCCCGAGCGGCTCCACATACTCCGCGAAGAACGTGCTCTTGCCGGCGCCGTTGGGACCCGCGACGAAGATGAGCGAAGGGCCCTCGCGGTCACCGGTCACGGCCGCCGGCGGCCCGCCTTCTTCCGCGCGGCGACGAACCGCCGGTGGACGAGCCGGCCCGGCGTGCGGCGCCCGCCCGGCGCAAGCTCCGTCACCGGTGCAGATCCCCGCCGATCGGCCGTGTAGAGCGGGCCGCCGGCGGCCCGG
>DATBJF010000110.1:0-19897 GCA_036556545.1 Candidatus Methylomirabilota bacterium | reverse complement strand
GCCATCATGGTGGCGGCCATGGTCATCGCGATGGTGGTGATGCTGTTCTCCATGGGCGCCATCTCCGGCTTCGTCGAGCGTCATCCGAGCGTGAAGATCCTCGCCCTCGCCTTCCTGATCCTGATCGGCGTCATGCTGATGGTCGAGGGCTTCGGCCAGCACGTGCCGAAGGGCTACATCTATTTCGCGATGGCGTTCTCGCTGCTGGTCGAGCTGCTGAACATGCGCTATCGCAAGCAGCACAAGGCGGTGGCGCTGCATCGCCGCTTCGAGGATCAGCGCCGCTAGACGATGCGCCGCTACCTCGTGGCGCGGCTCGCGCAGACCGTCCTCGTCGTGTTCCTCTCGCTCACCGCCGTGTTCGGGATGGTGCGGCTGACGGGCGATCCCGTGCTCCTGTTCATGCCGATGGACATCCAGGCCAAGGACGTGGACGAGTTCCGTGAGCGCCTCGGCTTCAACGATCCCCTCGCCGTCCAGTACGCCCGCTTCCTCGGCGCGGCCGTGCGCGGCGACTTCGGCGAGTCGCTGAGGTATCGCCGCGATGCCCTCGGCCTCGTCCTCGAGCGACTGCCCGCCACCCTGCTGCTGGCCGGCGCCGCCCTCGTCCTGACGTTTGCCGTCGCCGTGCCGCTCGGTGTGCTCTCGGCCGTCCGGCGCGACACGGTCTTCGATCACGTCGGCACCGTCGTCACCGTGCTCGGCCAGGCCACGCCGGGCTTCTGGCTCGGGCTCATGCTGATCTACATCTTCGCCGTGCAGCTGCGGTGGCTGCCGACGGGTGGCATGGGGAGCCTCGCCCATCTCGTCATGCCGGCCGTGGTGCTGGCGGCGTTCTACTCCGCGCGCGTGGCGCGCCTCACCCGCTCGGCCGTCCTCGACACGCTCGGCGAGGATTACGTGCTGACGGCGCGCGCCAAGGGCCTGGCCGAGACGCGCGTCATCGGCAAGCACACGCTGAGGAACTCCGCCATCCCCATCGTCACGCTCGCCGGCCTCGAAGCCGGCCAGCTCCTCGGCGGCGCCGTGGTGACGGAGACCATCTTCGCCTGGCCCGGCCTCGGCCGCCTGACCGTGCAAGCGCTCCTCAACCGCGACTTCCCCGTCGTCATGGCCGCCGTCTCCTTCACCTCGATCGTCTACACGCTGATGAACCTCCTCGTCGACCTCGCCTACGGCTGGCTCGACCCCCGAGTCCGCAAAGCATGACCACGACACCGCATACGGTGAGAGCGGGCGATGCGGAGCCGGGAACACCCAAGACGGTGAGAGCGGGCGATGCGGAGCCAGGAACACCCAAGACGGTGAGAGCGGGCGATGCGGAGCCGGGAACCATCTCGAACAGCCCACCCACGGCTCTAGCCGTGCTCGCGCCGTCGCTACAACAGTGAAAGCGTGGCTCGGCCTCGGCTTGACCCTCGCCATCGTCGTCGCGGCGGTCGGCGCGCCGTGGATCGCCGGGCACGATCCGGTGCAGGCGGACTTCGCCGCCGGCCTCAAGCCGCCGGGCACGCCCGGACATCCGCTCGGCACCGATCAGCTCGGGCGCGACCTGCTGGCGCGGGTGCTGTATGGCGCCCGGCTGGCGCTCTTCATCGGCGCCTGCACGGTGATCGTGACCGCCGTGGTCGGCGGCTTGCTCGGCCTGCTGGCCGGGTTCGTCGAGCGCTGGCCGTCGGCGGTGCTGATGCGCATCGCCGACGTGCAGCTGTCGTTCCCGTTCATCCTGCTCGCGCTGACGATCAACGCGATCGTGGGCCTCGGCCTGCGCAACATCATCCTCAGCCTTTCGGCGGCCGGATGGGTGGTATATGCTCGCGTCGTGCGCGGCGAGGTGCTCTCGGTGAAGCAGCGCGACTACGTTCACGCCGCCGCCGCGCTCGGCGTCGGTCGCGCGCGCCTGCTGTTCCGGCACGTGCTGCCGAACGTCGCGCCGTCCATCGTGGTGGTGGCCAGCCTGCAGTTCTCGCAGTTCGTGGTGGCCGAAGCGGCCATCAGCTTCCTCGGCTTCGGCGTGCAGCCGCCCACGCCGGCCTGGGGCAGCATGCTGAGCGAGAGCCGAGACTTCCTCTACGTCGCCTGGTGGCTCGCCGCGTTCCCCGGCATCGCGCTGGCGCTCACGGCGCTCGGCGTGAACCTGCTCGGCGACTGGCTCCGCGATACCTTCGATCCCAAGCTCCGCGTGTAAGGAGAGTCCCATGCGTGCTCTCAAGGCGCTCGTCGTCGTCCTCGTGCTGTCGAGCCTCGGCGTGCCGTCGGCGACGGCGCAGGACCGGTCGAAGACCAAGGAGATCGTGGTCGGCCTCGGCGCCGAGCCGCGCACGATGCTCGGGGTCACCATCGTGGACTGGACGACCAACAACATGCTGGAGCACATCTACGACCGGCTGCTCGATCGCGACGCCAAGACGTTCAAGCCCAAGCCGATGCTGGCCACCGAGTGGAAGATCCTCAACGACACGACGTGGGAGTTCAAGCTCCGCAAGGGCGTGAAGTTCCACAATGGCGAGCCGTTCACGGCGGCCTCCGTGAAGGCCACCATCGACTACGCGCTGGACCCGGCGACCAAGAGCCACTTCGCGGCCAACGCGTACTGGGGCCTCGTCAAGGAGGTCCAGATCGTCGACGATCACACGGTGCGTTTCGTGACCAAGCAGCCGTGGCCGAACCTGGTCGACAGCGCGTCGCTGACGAACTCGCTGATGATGCCGGCCAAGGCGCTCAAGGAGCTCGGCCCGGCGAAGCTCGCCGAGAAGCCGATCGGGACGGGGCCGTTCAAGTTCGTGGAGTGGCGACGGGACGAACGGCTGGTGCTCGAGCGCAATCCCGACTACTGGGCGGGGCCGGCCGACGCCAGCCGGGTGACGTTCCGCTTCATCCCCGAGTTCAGCGCCCGCATGGCGGCGCTCCTCTCCGGCGAGATCGACGTGATGAAGGACGTGCCGCCGCACGCCGTGGAGGCGGTCGAGCGCAGCGGCCGCGCCAGGCTGCGCTCCACCGTGTCGTCCCGCATCAATTACCTGGCGCTGGTGAACCTGAAGCCGGGGCCGATGCAGGACGTTCGCGTGCGCCGGGCCATGAACCACGCCGTCGACGTCGACGAGCTGATCAAGCAGGTGCTCAAGGGCCGGGCCACCCGGATGTGCGGGCCGCTCGCTCCCGCCAACGTCGACTATGCGCCCGTGGACTGCTTCAAGCACGATCCCGCGCGCGCCCAGGCGCTCTTCAAGGAAGCCGGCGTCGATCCGAAGACGCTCAGTCTCACGCTGGACTCGCCGTCCGGCCGCTATCCACTCGACAAGGACGTGTCGCTGGCCATCGGCGCCCAGCTCCAGCGCCTCGGAATCAAGACGAACGTGGTCGTCAACGAGTGGGGCACGCATCTGGACAAGATCAAGAACCGCAACACCGGCGACATGTTCTTCCTCGGCTGGGGCCCGGCGCTCCACGGGCAGGGCACGATGCAGCCGCTGTTCCTCGCCGACCAGACTTACTCGTCGTATGGCAACAACAAGACCATCGACGAGAAGATCGCGCGCGCCGGCACCCTCATCGATCCCAAGGCGCGCGCCGAGGCCTACGCCGAGCTGCAGCGCCTCGTGCACGCGGAGGCCCCCTGGGTCTTCCTCTGGCAGCAGCACGACCTCTACGGCGTCGCCCAGACCGTGGAGTGGACACCGCGCGCCGACGAAAAAGTCTGGATGTACGACGCCAGAATAATCGCGCGGTGATGGCGCACGGAGCCACGACAATCTCGAACAGGCCACCCACGGATCGAGCCTAGCTCGCGGAGCCCGCTACAATGGCCATCACCGTATTCACGAACGCGTTGTTGATCGACTGCACGGGCGCCGATCCCATCGAGGGCGCGTCGGTCGTCATCGAGGACGATCGCATCAAGGAGGTCGCGCCGAAGGGCCACCCCGGGGCGCTGCCGGGCCCGGTCACCACCATCGACTGCAAGGGCGCCACGCTGATGCCCGGCCTGACCGACGCCCACGTTCACATCTGCGCCGTCACGGAGAACATCACCGATCAGCATCGCTACTATCCCCCGTCGTACATCGCGGCGCGGGCGATGAAGCGAGCCGAGGAGTGCCTGCTGCAGGGCTTCACCACCGTGCGCGATGCGGGCGGCGCCGACTACGGCTTCCGCATGGCGCTCGAGGAGGGTCACTTCCCGGGACCGCGGCTGCTCGTCTCCGGCCGGTACATCTCGCAGACGGGCGGCCACGGCGACAAGCGCCGCCGCTCGGAGTGGACGGATCCCATCGACTGCTGCGTGGGGATGATCGGCTTCATCGCGGATGGCCCCGACGAGGTCCGCCGCGCGGCGCGCGAGAACATCCGCCGCGACGTCGACCAGATCAAGATCATGGCGTCCGGCGGCGCCATGTCCCCGTCGGACGAGCTGGACACGACGCAGTTCACGGTGGCCGAGATGCGGGCCGCCGTCGAAGAAGCGCAGGCGGTCGGCAAGTACGTCCTCTCGCACGCCTACTCGGACAGCGCCGTTCGCCGCGCCATCGAGGCCGGCGTGCGCTCGATCGAGCACGGCAACCTGATCCGCGAGGCCGCCGCCAAGGCCATCAAGGACGCCGACGCCTTCCTGGTGCCGACGATGGTCACCTACGAGGCCATCTATCGCGAGGGCAAGCGCTACGGCATCGGCGACCACCAGATCGCCAAAATCGACATGGCCCGCCAGCAGTCGGTGCAGGGCCTGACCTACGCCTACAAGGCGGGCTGCAAGATCGGCTCGGGCTCCGACCTGCTGGGCGACATGGCCACCCAGCGCGCCGTGGAGTTCGAGCTGAAGGGGCAGATCATGACGCCGATGGAGGTGCTGCTCTCGGCGACGAAGGTCAATGCCGAGCTCTTTCGCATGGCCGACAGGATCGGCAGCGTCGAGCCGAACAAGTACGCCGACCTCATCGTCGTGCAGGGCAACCCGCTCAAGAACCTCCGCGCGTTCCAGGTCCAGGACAACCTGCGCGTGATCATGAAGGGCGGCCGCCTCTACAAGCGAATGGCATGATGGGCGTGTGAGCCTGCTCGATCTCCGACTCGCTCCGATGGCCGGCGTCACCAACGCGCCGTTCCGTC
Source organism: Candidatus Methylomirabilota bacterium (assembly GCA_036556545.1). GTDB lineage: Bacteria > Methylomirabilota > Methylomirabilia > Rokubacteriales > CSP1-6 > AR12. The sequence goes on along the minus strand of DATBJF010000110.1, from coordinate 14,791 downwards.
TCGTCTGCCGGGAGGCGGGGGCCGGGCTGCTGACCAGCGAAGAGATCGACGCCCGCGCCCTCGTGATGGGCAATGCCAGGACCGAAGCGCTGGCGCGCTACCTGCCCCAGGAGCGGCCGCTGGCGATGCAGCTCCTCGGCAACGACGGCGACGTGCTGGCCGAGGCTGGCCGCCGGCTGGAGGCGGCCGGCGCCGACGCCATCGACCTCAACATGGGCTGCCCGGTCGCCAAGATCGTGGCCAAGGGCCAGGGCTCGGCCCTCATGCGCGACCCGCTCGGCGCGGCGTTGATCTTCCGGACGCTGCGCAAGGCCGTCTCGGTGCCCTTCACCATCAAGATTCGCGGGGGCTGGGACGACCACACGCTGAACGCCGTCGAGATCGCGCGGCTCGCCGAGGCCGAGGGCGTGGACGCCATCACCGTTCATCCGCGCACGCGCTCGCAGCAGTTCACCGGGCGCGCGCCGTGGGAGATCATCACGGCCGTGGTGGCCGCGGTCGACGTGCCGGTCACGGGAAACGGCGACGTCCGCTCGGTCGCCGAGGCGCGAGCCATGGTCGCTGCCACCGGCTGCGCGGCGGTCATGATCGGCCGCGGCGCGCTCGGACGGCCCTGGGTCTTCGGCGGGCGCGAGGCCTCCCGCGACGACCGTGCCGCCGTCATCCGCCGCCATGCGGAGCTGATCCGCGAGCACCTGCCGGAGCGCGTGGCGCTGATGCAGCTCAAGAAGCACCTGGCGTGGTACTCGGAAGGACTGGCCAACGCGGCCCGCACACGACCGGCGCTGTTCGGCGCCCGGACGGCCGACGAGGTGTGCGCGATCTTCTGGACGCTGTGGTGAAGCGACGGCGCTGACCCGGCTGCTCGCCGCGCTCGGCGTGCTGGTCACGGCCATGGCCGACGCGGCGATGGCGCAGCGGCCCGTCGACGAGGCCCGCGCGCTGTTGGCCAGCTACCACGAGGATCTCAAGCGTCTCGAGCGTGCGCGCGATGTCCTCCAGGCCGCCGCCGAGCGCGAGCCGACGGCCGAGGTGCTCACCGCGCTCGCGCGGGCGTGGTTTCTGCTCGGCGAGTTCCAGGCCCGGAACGACCGCGAGCGGCTGGCCGTCTACGAGCAGGGCCGCGAGGCCGGCCGACGCGCGGTCGCCATCGCCCCCCGGAGCGAGCAGGCCCACGTGTGGTTCGCGTTGAACAGCGGGCGCTGGGCCGGCACGCGAGGGCTCATGCGCGCGGTCGGCGTCCTCCCCACGCTGCGAGAGGAGGCGGCCACGATACTCGGCCTCAATCCGGCCTCGGTCCAGGGCCACAGCCTGGCGGGTGGGCTCGCGGCGGAGCTGCCGGTCGTGTTCGGCGGCGATCGGAGCCGCGCAGAACACCACTTTCGCAGGGCGCTCGAGGCCGACCCGCGGCACACCGGGACACGCATCGAGCTGGCGCGGCTCTACATCGCCACGAGGCGGTATGCCGAGGCCGAGCGTGAGCTCATGCGAATCGTCGCCGAGCCGTCGCCGAGCGACGTGCCCTACTGGACGCTCTCCGACCTGCCTCGCGCCCGCGCGCTGCTGGCCGCGCTGCCGCCGGCGCGCATCCCGGAATCGCCCTAGAAGTCGGGCCCCGACAGACCCCAGCGCGCCGCGTGCGGTTACGTCTGGCCCGTCCAGCCCGCCGTGGCGACGGCGCGCCAGCGCCGGCGGATGGCGTCGATCTCGCGCTTCGCAAGCGGGCCGCGCGCGAGCAATGCGGCGTTCTCGGCCCAGCGCTGCGGGTTCGTGGTGCCCACGATGGCGGTGTGGACCCCGTCGAGCGACAGCGTGAACCGCAGCGCGGTCGCGATCGACTCGGACAGCGGTGCGCGCAGGAAGTCGTAGTCGAGCTCGCGCAGGCGGCGCCAGTACTCCTGATGGTAGCCGCTGCGCGGACGCTTGCCGGTGCGCCAGGCCGCGTTGGCGAGCGGCCGCTTGGCGATCACGCCGAGGCGCCGGCGCCACGCGAGTGGCAGCGCGTCGTCGACGGCCTCCTGGTCGGCCACGCTCAGCGAGATCTGCAGCGTGTCGAAGCGCCCGCTCTCGACGGCGTAGCGCGCGGCGGCGCCGTCGCCGCTGTAGCCGATGTAGCGCGTCAGGCCCCGCGCGCGCGCCGTCTCGAGCGCGGCGATGGCGTCCCCGCGCCGCAGCTCGGCCTCGCCGCAAGAGTGGAGCTGGACGAGATCGACGGCGTCGGTGCGAAGCCGCTCGAGGCTGCGCTCGATCGACCGGAGCAGCGAGGCCGGTCGCCAGTCGCCGGCGCCGAATCCTCGCGGGTGCCCGCACTTCGTGAAGAGAAACACCTCGCGCCGCCGGCCGCGCACGGCGGTGCCGATCAACGCCTCGCTGTCGACGTAGCACTCTGCGGTGTCGATCACGTTGAGGCCGGCGTCGAGGGCGGCATTCAGCAGCCTGGTGACGGTCGCCTGGCTCACCGACTCGTAGCCGATCTCGCTGCCGCCGAAGCCGAGCGGACTCACGTCCATGTCGGTGCGGCCGAGCCGTCGCCGCTCCACGAAGCGCCGCGTCAGTCGGAGCGTCCGCGCGCGGCGATGTCCCACACGGCTTCGACCTTCCCGCCGCGCACGCACCAGACGCGGTCGTACAGGTTGAAGGTGGGATCGCAGTGCGGCGGAAAGAACTCGATGCGTTCCCCGAGGCGCACGGGCCGCTGCGGATCGACGATCGTGAGCCGCCCGTGCTCGTCACCGGCAAACCCGTACTCCACGCCCGGCCGCTCCACGGGCTCCGGCGGAAACGGCTTGTCCGTGGAGAACGCCTTGAGGCCGGCGTCCACCATCGCGCGATCGGCGGTCGGGACGCTGACGACGGTAGCCAGCACCGTCAGCGCCATCTCGAACTCCGTCAGCGCCTCGCCGCGCCGGCCGCCGATGCGCCGGTAGTCGACGTCCATCACGCAGTACGAGCCGCTCTGCAGCTCGGTGAGGCCGGGCAGCTCCACGTCGATGTCGTGGGTGCCGGTGGACCCGCCGGCGACGACGTCGACCGGCAGCCCGCCCGCCTCGAACCGCCGCCGCGTCTCCATCAGCGGCGCCATCGCGGTATGGGAGGCCTGGCGGCGTGCCTCCCAGCCGACGACGTGCGCGCAGTGGCCGGCGTAGCCTTGCAGACCGCGCAGCCGCAGCGACGGCTTCGAGGCGACGAGACGGCCGAGCGCCACCGCCGCCTCGCCGGGCTGGGCACCTGTTCGCCGGCCGCCGACGTCGATGTCGACGAGCACCTCGACGGTCACCTGATCGTCGGCCGCCGCCCGTCCCAGCGCCTCGACGTTCTCGGGATGGTCGACGACGACCATCGTGTCGGGCGCCTCGGCCACGAGACGCATGAGCCGCCGGACCGCGCTCGGCGCCACCACCTCGGTGGTGATCAGCAGTCCGCGAATGCCCGCCCGGGCCATCACCTCCGCCTCGCCGAGCTTTGCGCACGCGACCCCCAGCGCGCCCGCCGCCACTTGCCGCCGCGCGATCTCCGGACAGCGATGGGTCTTCGCGTGCGGCCGCAGGGCTTTCCCCGCCTTCCGCACGTGCTCGGCCATCCGCGTGATGTTCCGTTCGAACCGATCGAGGTCGAGCAACAGCGCCGGCGTCGGGATCTCGTCTCGCGTCATGGGACGTTGGAGGGTAGCATACGCCGCTTCGGCCGGCGGCTTTGCCGCCGCCGCCCGCTCCGACTACCGGCGGAAGGCGTCGTGCAGGCGCTGAGACTGGATGCCGCTCTTGACGTCGTAGTCCAGGTCGGGGCGACGCGAGGATGGTCGCCAGAGCTCGCGAAGCGTCTCGGCCTGCCGCTGATGCTGCTCGACCGCGGTCGTCGCTGCCTGCGCATCGCGTTCGACAGTCTCGTCGGGCGGAGCCGGCCGCACGATCGCACGTTTCTGTCGCCGTTCCATCTGGAGCTGCGTCTCGGCGGGGCTCGCGGTCTGCCCGAACCCGACGTCCGGCAGGAGCGCCGTCACGACCACGGCCATCATCAGGGCCGACCGAGTCAGCACGGGCGTCATCCTACACGACGCCGCAACGGGATGGCGGCCGGCTTCGGGTCCATGCGCCGCTGCCCGGCCAGCTCACGCATCGCGAACGCGAGCGTTGCGCCGAAGATCCCGTGAGCGACGGCGTCGACGGCACGGCCGCCGACGCGCTCCACGCGCAGCGCCGGCAGCAGACCCACGACGTCGACGATCCAGATCAGCAGGCCGTAGCCCACGCCCGCCGCCAGGCTCGGCCGCGTGGTCACGCCGCCGAGCAGACCTCCTGTCGCCATGCCGACGGCGTGGTGGATCACCTCGGCGGCGAGCTGGTGGGCCGGCGTGTCGCCCGGGACGTCGACGCGGGCCGTGCCCGCGACGCGCTCCTGCAGCACTTGCGGCACCATCCGGTCGATCAGCCCGGCACGATGCGCGATCAGCCGCGCGGCGGACATCACGCCGGCGGCGATGAAGCCCGCCGTCACGCCGGTGAGCACGCTGCCTTGCAGACGCATGTCGCAGCGGATCTGCACGCCCCGTGCCGACGAACGGGCGTCAGCGGCCGAGGCTGACGTCGTCCGGGAGCTCGTCGACGTCGTCGGGGCGGCGCGGGAACTCGCGGGCCAGCACGGCGCCGACCTCCTCGACGGCCTGCAGCACGGCGTCGCGCGCCGCGCCGCCGCGCAATCGCTCCAGCATCCGGTCACGAACCGCCTCCCAGTAGCCCGGGTCGACACGGGCGTGGATCCCCTCGTCGCCGATGATGGCCAGCTGCCGGTCGTCGACGGCCAGGTAGATCAGCACGCCGCCGTGAAGCCTGGTCTCGTGCATCTTCAGCGCGAGGAAGACGTCGCGCGCGCGGGCCAGCGCATCACCGGCCGGCGCGCGCCGCCCGCGCGGAACACGGCGCTCGAGGTGAACGCGGATCTCGGCCGCCGTTCGCTCCTCGACGGCATTGACGGTGCCGGCGATCGCCTCGAGATCCGCGCCGCTGAAGAATCGCCGAGCCCAGCGTGGCGGTCGAGACATCACCAGCTCCCACTGGCGCCGCCGCCCCCGAACCGACCGCCGCCTCCGGAGAAACCGCCGCCGCCGCCGCGACCCGACCATCCGCGCCGGCCGCCGTAGAAGATCGGCGGGTAGGAATGCCAGCCGCCGCGACCGGCCGTGTACCCGCGGCGCGAGGCGTTCCGCATGGCGCTCAGCAGGGCGACGCCGAAGACGCCGAAGATGAGCAGCATCAGCAGGGCGGTGGCAGGATCGACGCCCGCCGGCGCACGCCGGCCGCGGGCGGCCGGCGCCTGGCCGGCCGGCTCGCCCGCGATACGCGCGTAGATCGCCTCGGTGGCCGCCTCGATGCCGGCGGCGTAGCGCTGCTCGCGGAACCGCGGCGCCAGCGTGTCGCGGATCAGCGCGCCGGCCACGATGTCCGGGATCACCGCCTCGAGACCGTAGCCGACCTCGAGCCGCACCTTCCGGTCCTCGACGAAGACGAGCAGGATGACGCCGTTGTCGAGCGACTTCTGGCCGATGCGCCATTGTTGCGCGAGCCGGATGGAAAAATCCTCGAGGCTCTCGCCCTCGAGCGAGCGGAAGATCGCCACCACCACCTGCGCCCCGGTGGCGCCCTCTCGCTCGGCCAGGCGCGACTCGAGGCGCGCGCGCTCCGCGGGCTGGAGCAGCCCGGCGTAGTCGTTGACACGGCCGGCGGGAGCCGGCGGGATCGTCAGGGCGAGGGCGAGAAGCAGCGCAACGAGCAGGCTAGAACTTCACTTTGGGCGGCGTCTCGCTGCCCGGGGCCGCCTCGAAGAACGCCTTCGGTCTGAAGCCCATCACGCCGGCGATGACGCTGGCCGGGAAGAGGCGGAGCCGCGTGTTGTACTCGCGCACCGCCTCGTTGTACCGCTGCCGCTCGACGGTGATGCGGTTCTCCGTCCCCTCGAGCTGGGTCTGCAGCGCCAGGAAGTTGGCGTTGGATTTCAGCTCGGGATACCGCTCGACGGTGACGAGCAGGCGGCTCAGGGCGCCCGAGAGCTGGTTCTGCGCGGCCTGGAACCTGGCGAGCGCCTGGGGATCGTTGAGCGCCTCCGGCGTGAGCCGGATGCTGGTGGCGCTCGCCCGGGCCTCGGTCACCTCGTTCAGCACCGTCCGCTCCTGCGCGGCGAAGCCCTTCACGGTCTCCACGAGGTTGGGAATCAGATCGGCGCGGCGCTGGTAGACGTTCTGCACCTGCGCCCACTTCTCGTTGACGTTCTGCTCGAGCGTGACGAGCTGGTTGTTGACGCCGATCGCCCAGATGACCACTCCGACCACGATCAGGGCGACGACGACGAGGCCGAGGACGAGCGCGCGCACGATCGCGATTATACCCACATTGACGATGGTCACGGCCGCCGCGTACACTGCCGCGCTGTGACGGAGCTCCTCCCCGCGTACCGCGTCAAGGCGCGCAACGTCTCCTCGACGGGGGAAAACGCCATCCACGACGACGACACCGCGCGGCGGTACGGTTTCCGCGGCGCCCTCGTTCCCGGCGTCATGATCTACGCCTACATGACCCAGCCGCTGGCGGCGGCCTTCGGTCCCGCATGGCTCACGCGCGGCACGGCCAGTGTCCGCTTCGTGAAGCCCGTTTACGACGGCGAGGAGCTCGTCGTGCGCGGCACGGTGACGGCGCGCGACGCGGCCGGCGTCAGCGTGACGCTCAGCGCCGGCACCACCGGCACCGCGGAGTGCGCGACGCTGGCGGCGACGATTCCGGCCGGCCGGCCCACGCCGGCCAACATCGCCATGTACCCGGCGGCCGCGCTTCCCGATCCGCGACCGGCGGCGACGCGCGCGCATCTCGCCGCGGTGGGGACGCTGGGGTCGCCGCAGGCGCACTACGACGGCGCCCGCGCCGCCGACTACCTCGCCAGGGTGGACGACGCCCTGGCCGTCTATCGTGGCGCCGATGGCATGGTGCATCCCGGCTTTTACCTGGAGCAGGCCAACCGGGCGCTCGACCGTAACGTGAAGATGGGGCCCTGGATCCACGTCGGCAGCGTGGTGCGTCACCTCGGCGGCGCTCGCGTGGGCGAGCGGCTGGCCACGCGCGGCAAGGTCCGCTCGGTGTTCGAGAAGAAGGGCCGCGAGTTCGTCGAGCTCGACCTCGTCATCGTCGCCGGCGAGGCCGCCCGCCCCGTGGCGCACGTCCTCCATACCGCCGTGTACTACCTGGGGGGCCCCGACATGACCCCCCAGACCCCCCAGCGCTCGACGCGGTCCGGCGAAGCCGTGCCGCGCCTCGACGACGCGCCGAAGTCGTAACGCCAGCGCGGCACGCTCCGGCGTTGCCTGGGCGTGCCGCGCGTGTTAGAACCGGGCATCCCAGGAGGCGATCGATGGACCTGAACCTGTCCCCCGAGGACCGCGCATTCCGCGATCGGACGCGCGCCTGGCTCCGGGCCAACGTCCCGAGCGCGGAGCTCAAGACGCTCGAGGAGCGCCGGGCGTGGCACCGCAAGATGTTCGACGCCGGGTACGTCGGCATGGGATGGCCGAAGGAATACGGCGGACAGGGCGCCTCTCCGATGAAGATGGCCATCGTGGCCGACGAGATGGCGCGCGCCAACGCGCCGGCGCCGATCAACGGCCTCGGCATCGGGTTCATCGGCCCCACGATCATCATCCATGGCACCGACCCACAGAAACAGCGATACCTGAAGAAGATCCTCTCGGCGGAAGAGATCTGGTGTCAGCTGTACTCGGAGCCGAACTCGGGTTCCGATCTGGCGAGCCTCCGCACGCGCGCCGAGGACAAGGGCGACCACTTCCTCGTCAACGGCCAGAAGATCTGGACCAGCGGCGGTCACATCTCGGACTGGGGCATCCTGCTCGCGCGCACGGATCCCTCCGTGCCGAAGCACAAGGGCATCTCGTGTTTCCTGCTCAACATGCGCCAGCCCGGCGTCGAGGTTCGCCCGCTGAAGCAGATCACCGGCAGCGCGGAGTTCAACGAGGTCTTCATGACCAACGCCCGCGTCGAGAAGTCCGACCTCATCGGTCGCCTCGGTCAGGGCTGGGAGATCGCGCAGACCACGCTCGGCTTCGAGCGCGGCGGCAACTCCATCGCCCGGGTGACGCGCTACGCCTCCGCCTTCGACCGGCTGATCGAGGCCGCGAAGAAGCTCAAGCGCGGCGGCAAGCCGCTGCTGGAGGACCCGCTCGTCCGCGCCAAGCTCGGACGCGTCTACGCCGAGATGGAAGTCCAGCGGTACGCGGCGCTGCGCGTGCTGTCCATGCTGCAGAAGGGCGACTCGCCGGGCGCCGCCTCGTCGATCACGAAGCTCTCGTACAGCGAGTTCGAGAAGCGCTACTACGAGCTGTGCCTGGAGATCCTCGGCCCGTATGGCCAGGTCACCGACGGCGGCCTCGAGGAATCGAGCCTCGACGTCGACTCGTCGTCGGGCGTCCGCTCCAGCTGGGCGTACGCGTTCCTGTGGGCGCGCGCCGGCACGATCTACTCGGGGTCGTCGGAGATCCAGAAGAACGTCATCGGCGAGCGCGTGCTCGGTCTCCCGAAGGAGATCCGCGCCGATCGCGTGAAGTCCTAGGAGGCCCGCGTGGATTTCTCGTTCAGCTCCGACCAGCAGCTGCTGAAGAACTCCGCGCGCGCGTTTCTCGACGAGCACATGAAGCCGGCGCACGTCCGCGTGCTGTGGGACGACCCGCGCGGCGAGAGTGAGGCGCTGTGGAAGGAGATGGCGCAGCTCGGCTGGCTGGGCCTCGCCCTGCCGGAGGACGCCGGCGGCAGCGCGCTCGGCCTGGTTGAGACGGCGATCCTTCAGGAGGAGCTCGGCCGCGCCGCCTGTCCGTCCCCCTACCTGCCGACCGTGCTGGCGGCCATGGCCATCGATCGGTTCGGGAGCGCCGCCCAGAAAAGCCGCTGGCTGTCGGCCGTCGCCGGCGGCAGCGCGCGCGCCACCGTCGCCCTCATGGAGCGCGAGCTGGACTGGGACGCGCGGAGCATCCAGACGCGGGCCGAGGAGCGCGGCGGCAAGGTCGTGCTCACGGGCGTCAAGCAGTTCGTGCCCTGGGCGCACGTCGCCGACGTCATCCTCGTCCCGGCGGTGGTGGGCTCCGCTCCCGCGCTCTTCGCGGTGGAGCGCTCGGCGCCCGGCGTCGGAGTGACGCCGCTCACCAGCATGGATCCCGGTCTGCGGCTGTCGACGCTGACGCTCGACGGCGCCACGGTGGCGGCGGAGTCTCGGCTGCCGTCCGGCGGCGCGCTCGAGTTTCTGCTGCAGCGCGGCGCCGTCGGCGCGGCCGCGGAGATGCTCGGCGCCGCGCGGCGGTGCCTCGACATGGCCGTCGACTACGCCAAGGTGCGCGAGCAGTTCGGCCAGCCGATCGGGTCGTTCCAGGCCATTCGCCACAAGTGCGCCGACATGCTGCTCGACGTCGAGAACTCGTTCGCGGCCGTCTACTACGCCGCCTGGGCGCTCGAGCACGACGCCGAGGACGGCCCGCTGGCTGCGTCGGTCGCCAAGGCGTACGTGAGCGAGGCGTCGCGCAAGGTCTGCGGGGATGCCATCCAGGTGCACGGCGGCATCGGCTTCACGTGGGAGTACGACCTCCATCTCTACTTCAAGCGCGCCAAGGCGATCGAGCCGCTGTACGGCGACGCGGATCACCACCGCGAGCTGATCGTCCGGCGCGTCGCCCGCTGACCCGAGGTGGCTGACCTCCGCCCGCCCCTCGACGGCGTTCGCGTCGTCGACCTCACCAGCTACATCGCCGGCTCGTACGCGGCCACGATGCTGGCCGACATGGGCGCCGAGGTCCTCAAGATCGAGTCGCTCGAGGGCGACTCGTTCCGCGAGCTTCCCGGCTTCCACGCCTGGAACCGCGGCAAGCGCTCGGTGTGCGTGAATCTCAAGACGGCGGACGGTGTGGCGATCGTGCAGCGCCTGGCCAGCGACGCCGACGTGGTCATGGAGAACATGCGCCCCGGCGTGGCCGACCGCCTCGGCGTCGGCGAGGCCACGCTGCGCGAGCTGAACCCGCGGCTCATCTACTGCTCGACGACGGCTTTCGGCTCCACCGGGCCCTACGTCGATCGCCCCGGGTTCGATCCCGTGCTGCAGGGCATGGCCGGCATCATGGCGCTGCAGGGGTTCGGCGGACCGCCGCAGTACCTCCGCATCGCGGTCGTGGACTACTATGCGGCGGCGCTGACGGCGCAGGCCGTGCTCGCCGCGCTGTTCGTGCGGGAGCGCACGGGCGTCGCCCAGAAAGTCGAGACGTCGCTGTTCCACGCCGTCGCCGCCCTGCAGGCGGGGAACTTCGTGAACTACCCGGGCAAGCCCTCGGTGTTTCGTGACAACCCGACGTACCGGCTCTACCAGGCCGCCGACGGCGAGTGGCTCTTCCTGGCCTGCGGCAACCAGTCCTTCTGGGTGAAGCTGTGCCAGGTGCTCGACATGGCCGAGCTCGCCCACGACCCGCGCTTCGCCTCGTGGATGCTCCGGCTCGACAACCGGCAAGTGCTGCTGCCGATCATGGAGGCGCGCTTCCGCTCGCGCCCGCGCGACGCCTGGCTCGAAGCCCTGCGCGCCGCCGACATCCCGGCCGGCCCCGTGCACACCATCGACGAGTTCCGCCGCCACCCGCTGACCGAGCACCACGCGATGGCGCGCACGTACGACCACCCGGAACTCGGGCCGCTCACGCTGCCGGCGTCGTCACTGCTGTTCGCGCAGACCAGGATCCAGGACGTCGGCCCCGCGCCGACCCTCGGGCAGCACACCAACGAGATCCTCGGGTCCGCCGGCTACGACGAGGCCGCGCTGGCGGAGCTGCGGAGCCGGAGGATCATCCGATGAGCGACTACCAGGCGATCACGTATGCGGTGTCCGAGCACGTGGCCACTGTCACCCTGAGCCGCCCCGACGTGCACAACGCGATGAACGAGGCCATGCGGCGGGATCTCACGCGCTGCTTCGACGCCATCGCCACCGCCGAGGACGTGAGCGTGGTCGTCGTGACCGGCGCCGGCGAGCGCGCGTTTTCGGCCGGCGCCGACATCCGCGAGTTCGTGGAGCCGCTGGTGCCGGTGCGGTTCCGCGAGCAGCGCCGCCGTCTCGACTTCCGCCAGGCGATGGACCGCTGCTGGCAGCCGATCATCGCCGCCGTGAACGGCTTCGCGCTCGGCGGCGGCCTGGAGCTGGCGCTGGCCTGCGACATCCGCATCGCCGCCGTCGGCGCCACCCTCGGCCTCACCGAAGTCAACCTGGCCATCATCCCCGGCGGCGGCGGGACGCAGCGCCTGCCGCGCCTCATCGGACGCGGGAAGGCGCTCGAGATGATCCTGACCGGCGCGCGCATACCGGCCGAGGAGGCGCTGCGCATCGGGCTGGTGGAGCGCGTGGTGCCCGCCGGCGAGGCGTTGAAGGCGGCCACCGAGCTGGCCCGCGCGATGGCCGCCAAGGCGCCGGTGGCGCTGCGCTACGCGAAGGAGGCGGTGGTGAAGGGCCTCGAGCTTCCGCTGGCCGACGGCCTGAGGCTCGAAGGCGATCTCTCGACACTGCTGCGGACGACGGAGGATCGTCTGGAGGGCGCCAAAGCCTTCCTCGAGAAGCGCGCGCCGCGCTGGACCGGGAGGTAGCGCTGCCGTTCGCGTATTACGCGCGGCTGTCCCGCGCTCAACAGGCGGTCTATCGGAAGAGCGACGCCGTGACCGAGGTGCGGCTGCCCCGTCCTTCGCTGCTCTACCCCGTCGTCGACGCCCTGGAGGCGGCGCTGCTCACCGAGGAGCGCGCGCCCACGCAGCAGGCCACCGATCGGCTGATCCGCGGGCTGCTGGAGATGCTCGGGCTGCCGCCCGTGCGCGTGGAGGTGCTCGCCGCGCGGCCGCACGCGCGGTGGGGTGAGCTGCACGGCCTGTACACGGCCGAGCGCGGCCGCACGCCGAAGATCCAGCTCTGGATGCGCACGGCCAAGCAGAAGCGGGTCGTCGCCTTCCGGACGTATCTCCGAACCCTGCTGCACGAGGTCGGCCATCACGTGGACTACACCGGGCTACGCCTTCCGGAGTCGTATCACACGGAGGGCTTCTACAAGCGCGAGTCGAGCCTCTTCCACCAGCTCGTCACCGACAGGAGAGCCACGACCATGCCGACGATGGAGGAGTACGCGAAGCAGCCGCGCGAGCAGCGTCTCAGGCGTCTCGAGCGCACGGCCGACGAGCTGGCGGCGGCCATCCGCGGTCGGAGCGACGCCGCGCTGTCACGGCGTCCCGACGCGCGCAACTGGGCCGCGACGGAAGTCATCTGCCACCTGCGCGACACCGAGGAGCTGTTCATGATGCGCTTCGAGACCATCATGGCCGCCGACGAGCCGAAGGTGGCCGCCATCGACCCCGATCGCTGGGCGCACGACCGGCAGTACCTCCGGAACGACGCGGGCGAGGCGGGAGCCGCCTTCCGCAAGCGCCGCGACGAGTCGCTCACCTTCCTGCGCAAGCTGGACGCCGATCAGTGGACGCGCGGCGCCATCCATCCCGTGCGCGGCCGGTTCACCATCGACGACCTCGCCAGCCTGATGGCCGCCCACGACGACAACCATCTGGACCAGCTCAAGCGCGCGCTGGAAGGGCGGGCGTAGCGCTCAGCGGAACTGGGGCGCGATCTCCTCCATGAAGCGATCGAGCGCGGGCCGGGGATCCTTCATGAACAGCGTGGGGATGAAGAGCATGTCGACGCCGGCCGCGCGCAGGCGTCCCAGCTTGTCGCGGATCTCGCCGGCCGCGCCGGCCAGCATCGTGTCGCGCGCCACGGCTTCGGCCATGCCGAACCGCCGGGTGAGCGCCGTGAAGAGCTTGTCGATCTCGGCGCGGTCCTCGGAGAACAGCAGCGCCATGTTCGCCGAGCGCGTGATCGTCCCGGGATCGCGGCCGGCCGCGCGGCAGTAGCCGTCGAGCAGCGCGCCCTTGCGCGCGAGCACGTCGGGACCGCCCCAGACGTTCCAGTGGTCGGCGTGACGGGCCACGATCTTCAGCGTGACCTTCTCGCCGCCGCCGCCGATCATCAGCTCGGGATGCGGGCGTTGCAGGGGCTTGGGTGACAGTGGCGCGTCGGCGAGCTGATAGTACCGACCCTTGAACGTGCTGCGGTCCTGCGTCCACAGCGCCCTCAGCACCTGACATGCCTCGTCGAGGCGAGCCAGGCGCTCCTGCACGGTGTAGAACGGGAGGCCGTAGGCGTCGTGCTCGTTCTGCTGCCAGGCGGCCCCGAGGCCGCAGATGAGCCGCCCGCCGGAGACGATGTCGACTTGCGCGGCCATCTTCGCCAGCACCGCCGGATGGCGATAGGTGTTGCCGGCGACGATGGTGCCGATGCGCATCCGTGACGTGAGCGGCGCGAGGGCGGCGAGGGTGGTCCAGCACTCCATGACGTCGCCGACCTTGTCGGGCGTGTTCGGCATGAAGTGATCGGTGACGCACGCGGCGTCCCAGCCGCTCTGGTCGACGTGGGTCCACAGCGCGCGCACGGCGTCCCACGAGGTCAGGCCGAGGCCGGTGAAGATCGCGAAGCGCATGCGTTCAGTCCTCCGTGAGCCGGCTCAGCGACGCCAGCGATAGTCCTGGGGAGCGGGCGGGGGCGGGGGCGCGTCCGCGGCGCGATCGCCCGCCGAGGGCTTGACATCCACCCAACCTCTCGCGCGCATGCACGCCTCGTCGAGCGTGCCACCCTTCGAGCAGGCGGCATGGTCCTGCCGGAACTCGGCCGTCGTGTAGCGCTCGTTCACCTTCATCCACTGCTTGTCGCTGTGCGCGCAACCGGCGAGGATTCCGGCGACCAGGCAGATGAGCGGCCACAGTCGTCTCTGCATCGCGCCGCATTGTACCCCACGCCGGCGCTGCTGCCGGGCCAGCGGCGGGGCCGGCAGGACCGCGTGGGAAGGTGTATCGTCTAGGGGGAAACTGCCTGATGCGCAACGGCTGGAGCGAAGGCGTGTGGTCCGCGCTTGTCGAAGCCCGGGAACGGCTGGCGGCCATCCTCCCCGGATTCTTCGTGCTGTTCACGCTGCTCGTCGTCGGCCTGGTCTTCGGCTGGCTTGTGCGCGTGGTGCTGAGCCGCGGCGCCCAGGCGCTCGGCGTGGACCGGCTGATGGAGCGCTCCGGCGTGACCTCCTCGCTGCGCCGCTCCGGTCTGCTGCGCGCGCCGTCCGAGATCCTCGGCGTCATCGCATTCTGGGCGGTCTTCGTCTTCTTCGCCAGCGCCGGCGTCGACGCGGTGGCCCCGGTCGGGAGCGGCAGCGCGACCGGCCTGTTGCTCGCATTTCTGCCGTCGCTCTTCGCCGCCGTGCTGATCATCGTGGTCGGCTGGCTCGTCGCCAACTTCCTGAGTCGGAGCATTCTGATCGCCGCCGTGAACGCGCGGCTGCCGGAAGCGCGACTGCTCGCCCGCTTCGCCCACTGGGGCGTGCTGCTCTTTGCCATTGCCACGGCGCTGACGCAGCTCGGCATCGGCAAGGAGATGGTCCTGGTGGCATTCGGGATCACCTTCGGCGGCCTGGTCTTCGCCCTCGCGCTGGCCTTCGGCCTCGGCGGCCGCAAGATCGCCGCAGACTTGCTGACGCGCCGCCTGCGCCGCGAGTCCTCGCCGCCCCAGGAGCACCTGACACATCTGTAGTCATGGGGGGCCCCGAAATGGCCCCCCATACCCCCCAACGCTCGTCGTGCCCCGGCAAAGCCGTGGCCCTCCTCGACACCCCCAACGCTCGTCGTGCCCCGGCAAA
>DATBJF010000109.1:0-41473 GCA_036556545.1 Candidatus Methylomirabilota bacterium | reverse complement strand
ACCCCCCCGATGTTCGGAGCGCCCGGGCGGAGCCGGGGCGCTCCTCTTTTTTGCGTGAGACTTTCCCGCGCTCCTGCGCGCGGTACCTGTGTTCACTGCGCGCGGTACCTGCGTTGCGGCTTCCCCCGGAAGTTCGTTTCGCTAGTACGTGCCGGGACGGATCTGCTTGTAGAGGTCCTTCAGCTTGTCGGCGGTGAAGTCCTTCGATTGGCAGAGTCCGATGATCTTGCGCTCGTCGGCTTCTATGACGGCGACGGCGTCGGGAAGCCTGGCCGCGCACTCCGGCGGGATGGTGACGACGCCGTGCTGGTCGGCGTGGATGAGATCACCCGGCTTGACCCACAGTCCGCCGACCTTCACGGGCAACCCGAAATCGACCATGTGAACATAGGCGTGCGAGACGCTCACGTGCGCCGCCGCGAACTGAAAGCCGAGCGCACGCACCTCGTCGAGGTCGCGCACGGAGCCGTCGGTCACGGTGCCCACGCACCCGAGCGCCTTGTGGATGTTGGCCTGCACCTCGCCCCACTGCGCGCCCTGACCGCGCGGCTCGTCGAGGTCGTGGACGACGACCACGCGCGGAGCCGGGATGGTCAGCACGTAATCCCACCAGCCGTACGTGCTGGCGCGGTGCCCCTGGACGGGCGCCGGCTCGGCACGGATGACGGCGGTCACCGCGTAGCCGACCATCGGCCCCAGCTCGGGAAAGAGCGTCCGGATCTCGGACGACATCTGGCCCTGGCTGCGGGGACGAAGATTGAAGGTCTCGATGCCGTTGGCGATGCTGGGGCTGCTGATCTTCTTCAACGCGTCGATCACCGTGGGTTCCTCCCTGGATGCGGTCAGATCGCGTCCCGCCGCTGCTTGATCAGCAAGGCCCGGAGCGCGTCGATGGTCTGCTGAACGGAGTCGAGGTTGGGGTTGACGGCCAGTGCCTGCTCGAAGCGCTCGAGCGCGCGCGTCGGCTCGTCGAGCTGGAGCCAGATCATGCCGTAGCCGCTGAGGGCGCCGAAGTGCTGCGGGTTGCGCCGGAGCACTTCGTCACAGTCGGCGGCGGACCGGCGCCAGTCACCGAGCAGGTAATACGCGGTCGCGCGCTTGTTCCACGCCTCGGCGAAGTCGGGACGGCGGTGGATGATCTCGCTGAACGTGTCCACCGAGTCGTACAGCTGCCCGTCGCGCATCTGCCCGATGCCGATCTCGAGAATGTAATCGATGGCGTTGTCGCCCGAGCGGCTCCACACCGCCCACAGCGCCGACTCCGCGAGCCGGCGCACGCGCGCGTCCGGGTCGCGGAGCGCGTGGACGAGCGCGGGCACGTCGGCCATGGTGCCGATCTCCAGCAGCGCGCTGGCCCCGAAGCGACGCGCCTCGACGTCCGGTGCGGCCAGCGCGGCCAGCGCGTCGGCACGACTCGAACCCGCGTCGGCCGTGCCCGTCAACGCCAGGACCGTGAGCGCGGCCGCGAGCGCGCGCGTCATGGCGTGTACGCCTCGTTGGCCTGCGTGGCGGCGAAGCCGGGCTCGATGCCGCCGGCCGGCACGTACACGCGGCCGCCGATGACGGCGGCGCCGATGCCGTGGCGCGGCGTCGGCATCGGCGCCAGCGAGATCCACCGGTTGCCGGCGGGCTCGTACATCTCCGTGGCGTTGAAGATGCGAAGCGGGGCCTCGCCGCCGAAGGCGAGAATGCGGTCGGGCAGCGCCACCGCGGCGAGCCCGCCGCGGCCGCGTGGCAGCGGCGGGCCCGTGCGCCAGCTGTCGGTGCCGGGATCGTACACCTCCACGTTCGCGTACTGCGTGCCCATGAACGAGGTGCGGCCGCCCAGCGCCCAGACGCGGTCGAGAAATGCGACCACGGCCAGATGATCGCGCGCCGTCGGCATCGGGTTGGCGACGGTCCAGCGGTTGCCGGCGACGTCGTAGATCTCGTGGGCGCCCAGCGGGTCACCGGCGCTGCCGCCCAGCGCGTAGATCCGTCCGCCCAGCGCGGTGGCGGCGAGCGCGCCGCGCGCGGTCGGCATCGGCGTGCGCTTCTCCCAGCGACCCTGCGCGTCCGTCCACTCCCACACGGCGTCGAGCGGCGTCCAGCGGAGACGGCCGCCGGTGTAGCCGCCGAGGACGAACAGCCGATCGTCGACGCCGACGGCGGCGGCATGATGAATCGGGATGGGCAGGGGGGGACGCGCATCCCAGCTGTTCGTTGCCGGATCGTAGCGCTCCACCGTCGCCACCGGCTCGGCGGCGGCGCCGAATCCGCCGATCACCCACACGTGGCCGGCGACGGCGGCCACCGCGACTTCCTGGCGCGCCGACGGCATCGGCGCCAGCGCCTCCCAGCGTCCGGGCGTGCCCTGGTCCACGGGCGCCGGCGAGCTCGTCTCGAAGCCGATGCAGCCACCGAGGACGAGCAGGGCGAGCATCAGCCACCGCCCGGTCATGACGGCGCGGTCAGCTCCAGAAAGGCCGCTTCGTCGAGGGTGGCCACGTTGAGGCGGCGGGCATCGTCGGCCTTGCCGCCGGCCGCCTCGCCGACCACGACATAGTCGGTCTTGCGCGTCACCGAGGTGGTGACGCGCCCGCCCAGCCCCTCGATCCGCTCGCGCGCGGCGTCGCGGGTGAGGCTCGCCAGGGTCCCGGTCAGCACGAACGTCTTCCCCGCCAGCGGCTTCGGACCGTCGACCACGGCGCCGCGCTCGGTGAGGTCGACGCCCAGCTCGCCGAGCGCGCGCAGCATGGTGACGTTGGCGCCCTCGTCGAAGAACGTGCGCACGGAGGCCGCGATGACGTCCCCGATGCCGTGCACGCCGGCGAGATCCTGCTGCGTGGCGGCGGCGAGGCGATCCATGGAGCCGAATCGCATGGCGAGGAGCCGCGCGACGCGCTCGCCGACGAGCCGGATGCCGAGAGCGTTCAGCAGGCGGGCGAGCCCGCGGGTCTTCGAGGCCGCGATGGCGGCCGCCAGGTTCTCGGCCGACTTCTCGGCGAAGCGATCGAGCTCGGCGAGACGGGCGGCCGTGAGCCGGTAGAGGTCCGCGAAGTCCTTGACCTCTCCGCGATCGACGAGCTGCTCGATCACGGCCTCGCCGAGCCCTTCGATGTCCATGGCACGCCGCGAGCCGAAGTGCCGGAGCCGCTCTTTGAGCTGCGCCGGACAAGCGGCGTTCATGCACCGCCAGTACGCCTCGCCCTCGGGACGGAAGGCCACGCCGCCGCACGCCGGACACTGGTCGGGGAACGCGTACGGCACGGCGTCCGGAGGCCGCTTGGCAATCACGACCTGGACGACGTAGGGAATGACGTCGCCGGCGCGCTCGATGAGGACGGTGTCGCCGACACGGATGTCCTTCCGGCGGATCTCGTCCTCGTTGTGCAGGCTCACGTTGCTGATCACCACGCCGGCCAGGGGCACCGGAACCAGCTTCGCCACCGGCGTGAGCGCGCCCGTCTTGCCCACGTTGACCTCGATCGCCTGAACGACCGTCGTGGCCTGGCGGGCCGTGAACTTGTAGGCGATGGCCCAGCGCGGGTGATGCGCCGTGGAGCCGAGCCGCCGCTGCTGCTCGAGCGAGTCGACCTTCACCACCACGCCGTCGGCGTCGTAGCCGAGCCCGTCGCGCTCGGCCTCGAGGCGGGCGCAATACTCGAGGACGGCGTCGATGGTCTCGAGCCGCTCGGTGCGCGGGTTCGTCTTGAGCCCGGCCTCGCGGAGGGCGTCGACGGCGTCGCCGTGCGTGGCGATGCTCGAGCCGGGCGCGTGGCCCAGATGATAGAGATAGACGTCGAGCGGTCGCAGCGCGGTGACGGCCGGATCCTTCTGGCGCACGGCACCCGCCGCCGCGTTCCGGGGATTGGCGAACGTCGCCTCCCCCGCCTCCTCCAGCTTCCGATTCAGCCGCTCGAACTCCGCGCGTGGCATGAACACCTCACCGCGGATCTCGACCTCCGCCAGCGCGGCCAGCGGCCCCTTGAGTGTCAGCGGCAAGCTGCGGATCGTGCGGAGATTGGCCGTGATGTCCTCGCCGACCCGTCCGTCGCCGCGCGTGGCCCCGCGCAGGAGACGGCCGCGCTCGTACACGAGGGCGACGCCGAGCCCGTCGATCTTCGGCTCGCACACGTAGCGGAAGGCGGCCCCCGGGAGCGCGCGCTTGAGCCGGGCCTCGAACTCGCGCAGGTCGTCCGGCGTCATGGCGTTGTCGAGGGAAAGCATCGCGGCGCGATGCTCGACCGGGCGGAACGCGTCGACGGGCTGTCCGGCCACGCGCTGGGTCGGGCTGTCGGGTGTTACGAGGTCGGGAAAGGCCGCTTCGAGCTCGCGGAGCTCCCGCATGAGGGCGTCGTACTCGGCGTCGGAGATCTGCGGTCGCGCCTCGGCGTAGTAGAGATAATCGTGATGGTGGATGGCCTCTCGAAGCTCGGTGAGGCGCTGCAACGCGTCGGCGCGCGTCATGCGGCACAGCATAACACTGCGGTCTTGCAGGTGTTCTCGGGTATAGTCCACTGAGATGCGACGCGCGTCAGCCAGGAACGCCGGCAAGCGAAAGCGCGCGGCGGCGACGACGGCTTCGGTCCAGGACTACCTTGCGGCCATCTACGACCTCGCAGGCAGCGGCAAGCCGGTCATCGGGGCGCGGCTGGCCAAGCACATGGCCGTGTCCGCCCCCGCCGTCACCGAGGCCGTGCAGCGGATCGCCCGCGGCGGCTACATCAAGGTCGGGCCGCGCAAGGAGCTCACGCTCACGCCGAAGGGCCATCAAATCGCCGAGGTGATGGCGCGGCGCCACCGGCTGCTCGAGCGCTGGCTCACCGACACGCTCGGTCTCGACTGGACGGAGGCGCACGAAGAGGCGCATCGCCTGGAGCACGCGCTGTCGCCGCGCGTGGAGGATCGTCTCGCCGAGATGCTCGGCATGCCGAGCACGTGTCCCCACGGCAATCCCATTCCCGGCATGCCGCGGCCGCCGCGCGTGGAGCTGTTTCCGCTCAACCAGGCGAAGGAAGGCGCCACCGTCGTGGTGGAGCGCATCACCGAGGAGGCCGAGGCCGACAAGAAGCTGCTCGAGTACCTCTGGCGCAACGACGTCCGGCCGGGACGCCGCCTGCGGATCGTCGAGGTCGCGCCGTGGGCGGGCACGGTGACGGCCGCCGGTGACGACGAGGGACCGCCGATCGCACTCGGCCTGCCGGCGGCGGCCAAGATCTGGGTCTATCGACCGACCGACCGATGAGGGGGACGCGATGAAGGTCTTCTTTTGGGGGTTGGTGGCAGTGGCGTGCTGCTATGCGTTCTACGGGGGCGTCATGTCGGTCTACCAGTGGTTCCAGGTGTGGAGCGTCCTCGACGAGACGTTCCAGCCGCGCAATCTTCGCGAGCTGAGCACGGTGAGCGACCTGAAGACCCGCATCGTGCGGGAGGCCAACGAGGCCGGCGTGCCGCTGGTCGAGGGCGAGGTCAACGTCGTCTCGGGGGAGCGGGAGCTCAAGGTCAACGTGGCGTGGACGTTCCCGGTGATCGTCTACAAGGGCGAGTCCGTGATCGCGATTCCGCTCTCGGTGAAGCGGAGCCACCAGCTGGGCGCCGGCCGCGCCTACCGCCCCCGCGATCCCGCCTTCGCCTCCGCGATCAGCTTCTTGACGCGCTCGCGCTCGTCCGCGTTCGGCGCCACCTGGATGAAGCGCTCCCACGCGCTCACGGCGCCGGCGACGTCCTGCTTGGCTTCGTAGAGCACCTGCCCGCGGTAGAGCAGCGCCGGCGCGTAGTCCGGATCGATCGCGAGCGCCTTGTCGAACGTCTCGAGCGCGCTGTCGGCGTGCCCGCCGATGGCCACGATCAGACCGAGATGCGTCATGGCGTCGACGTTCTTCGGATCGCGCTTGAGCACGGCCTGGTAGGCGGCGATCGCCTCCGAGTAGCGGCCTTCCGACAGCGAGCCACGCGCGGCCTGCAGCATGCCGCGCAGCATGTCGGGAGAGACGGGGCGCGGCGCCGTGGCGCCGTCCGCGGGCGGGGCGGCCACGGTCGGCGGCATGACCGGCGCCGTTGCCGCCGTGGACTCCGGCTCGGTGTAGCGCACGATGCCGACGCCGAGCAGCACGCCGAACACCAGCAGCGCGACGCCGCTGGCCGCGAGCGCCGCCGGATGGCGCCAGCCGCGCCCCGACGGCGTGGGCCCGGGGTGACGCGGCGTGGGCGCCGCCACCGGGACGGGGCCGAGGCGATCCAGGGCCGTCAGCGCGGCCGCCGCCTCGCTCTCGTAGCGCGCGCGCAGCTCGGCATAGTCGGCGTCGGAGATGTGACCGGCGTCGTGCTCGAAGGCCAGCTCGCGCAGCGCGCGCAGCGCGGCGCTCTTGGCCTCGAGCCACTGTTCCCGCTCGTCGGGCGGCAACGCCAGCACGCCGCCGCCGCGACGGCGCAGGAGCGGCCATAGCGTGAACGCGAGCGCCGGGACGCCGACGGCGACGGCGGCGATGAGCACGCCCATCACGAGCCCCGCTCCATCTCGCGCCGGATGCGCTCGCTCATCGCGGCGTCGACGGCCACCGGCGCGGGCGGCCGGCGCCGTGTCCAGCGCCGCAGCAGCGCGGCCACCGCCACCATCCCCACGGCGACGGCGACGATCGGGAATCCCCACACGAGCAGGTTGAATCCCTGGCGTCGAGGCGCGAGCAGGATCCACTCGCCGTAACGCTCGACGAAATACTCGCGCACCTGCTCGGGGCTGTCGCCCGCGGCCAGCCGCTCGCGCACTATCGCGCGCATCTGCGCCGCCATCTCCGAGGGCGAGTCGGCGACCGAGAGGTTCTGGCACACCACGCAGCGCAGCTCGGAGGCGATCTGGTAGGCGAGCGCATCCGAGACGGGCCGGGCCGGTGGCTGGGCGGAGGCCAGCGCGGCCACGAGCAGCATGCCGACGATGAGGGCCAGAGCGAGGGGCCCGCGCTTCGGTGGCACCCGCGTTGCAGCCGCATCGGCGATCACACGTTCGTCGTCAGGGAGGCGAGCATGGACGCCGGCACGTTTCTGCGCGATCTCGTCACGAAGCTCGAGCCGAACGCCACCGTCGTCGCCATCGAGGCGGAGCAAGGCGGAGCGCGCTATCGCGTGCGCCTCGCGGGCACGACCGGCGTCGTCGCCGAGTGCGAGCTGCCGCGCGGCGACGTCGAGGCGGCCGAGCGGCGGGGCGAGGCGCGCCGGCGTATCGCCGTCGTGCTGAAGCGCTGCGCCGACGACGTGGTGGCGCCGGTGGCCGACGGGCGCGCCTGAAGGCGCGCGCACGTCAGAGCAGCCGATCGAGCGTGCCACGGATGACCTCGTCGGTCACGGCGCCGACGTGCTTGGCGCGGATCGTCCCGGCGCGGTCCACGAAGAAGGTCTCGGGGACGCCGTACACGCCGTATTCCACGGCGACCTTGCCGCCGTGGTCCGGCGCGTTCGGGAAGGTCAGCCCGAAGCGCTGGATGAACTCGCGCGCCGCCTCCGCCGTGTCCTGCATGTCGACGCCGATGACGACCACGCCGCGCTCGCGGTAGGTCCGCCACGCGCGCTCGAGGACGGGCGCCTCGTCATAGCAGGCGGGAGTGCACCAGGAGGCCCAGAAGTTCACGACGACCACCTTGCCGCGCAGCGCCTCCAGCGTCACGGGGCTGCCGTCGAACGCGGTCAGCGTGAACGGCGCCGCCGGCCGGCCCACGAGGGGGGAGGGGATGTTGCGCGGATCGAGGACGAAGCCATAGGCCAGCAAGGCCAGGACCGGCACGGCGGCCAGCGGTAAGAGCCAGCGCCAGCCTCGCTTCGTCACGCGGGCTTCCGGCGTTCGGGCGCGACGGCCAGCGCGGCGCCGAGCGTCAGCACCGCGCCTCCGATCCAGATCCAGCTCACGAGACGGTTGACCTGCACCTTGATGGTGGCCTGGGAGCCATCGCGCGCGAAGTCCCCGAGCACGACGTAGAGATCCTCGAGCAACCCGAGCCGGTAGTCGACGTATGCGATCGGCGACTGCTCCTGCGGATAGAACTTCTTCGCCGGCAGCAGCACGGTGCCTGCCGCGTGACCGCCGTCCACCGTGAAGGTGCCGGTGACCTTGAAGTGGTTCGACTCCTCGCTGGCGGCCAGCCCGTCGAAGCGCAGGCGATAGCCGGCCAGCTCCGCGTGCTCGCCCCGGCGCACGGTGGTCTCCGTCTGCACCGACCACGCCTGCGAGCCGGTGACGCCGAGGGCGATGACCAGGATGCCGAGATGGACGATGAAGCCGCCATAACGGCGGTTGTGGCGCAGCAGCAGGCCGCCGAGGGCGCGCGGGATCGCCTCCCCCATCCGCACCCGGGCCCGGGTGGCGCGCGCCATGTCGACGGCGATGGTGGCCGTCACGAACGCGGCCAGGGTGAGGGACAGGACGGCCAGCGTGGAGCGCACCCCCAGTGTGAAGACCACGGCCGCCGCCACGAGGCCGACCACGGCCGGCCACAGGAAGTTGCGCTTGAGGTTCTCGAGCGAGGCGCGGCGCCACGCGATGAGTGGTCCCACGCCCATGAGGAAGATCAGCCCCAGGAACAGCGGCACGTTGACCTGGTTGAAGAACGGCATCCCCACGCTCACCTTGACCCCGCGCAGGGCCTCGGACACGAGCGGGAAGATGGTGCCGAAGAACACCGTGAACGTGGCCGCCACCAGCAGCACGTTGTTGAGGAGGAAGGCCGACTCGCGTGAGAGCACGGAATCGAGCTCGCCCTGGGCCCCGAGGGTGTCCCAGCGCCACGCGAGCAGGGCCAGGGCCACCAGCACGACCAGCGACAGGAACGCGAGGAAGAAGACGCCGATGGAGCCCTGGGTGAAGGCGTGGACGGACGCGATCACGCCGGAGCGCGTGAGGAACGTGCCGAAGAGCGTCAGGGCGAAGGTGAGGATCACGAGCGCCAGGTTCCACAGGCGCAGCATGCGTCGGCGTTCCTGGATCATGACCGAGTGCAAGAACGCGGTGCCGGTGAGCCACGGCATGAAGGCGGCGTTCTCGACGGGGTCCCAGGCCCAGTAGCCGCCCCAGCCGAGCACGTGATAGCTCCACCAGCCGCCGATCAGCAGCCCCAGCGACAGGAAGTACCAGGCCGCGATCGTCCACCGCCGCGTGGCCGTGATCCAGAAGTCCGTCACGCGCCCGGTGATGAGCGCGGCCAGCGCGAAGGCGAACGGCACCGTGAACCCGGTAAAGCCGAGGTAGAGCGCGACGGGATGGGTGATCATCCCGGAATCCTCGAGCAGCGGATTCAGGCCGCGTCCGTCCGCCGGCACCGGGGCGAGCCGCTGGAACACGGGCGCCGGCACCGTCATCACGAGCAGGAAGAACGCGAGGACGCCGAGCATCACGGTGAGGACCCACGGATAGAGCTCGCGGGCGTTGCGCCGGTGCCGCAGCATCACGATCAGCGTGTAGAGGCCGAGCATCCAGGCCCACAGCATGATCGAGCCCTCGAGCGCGCCCCACACCGCCGTGATCCGGTAGTAGAACGGCGTTCCGAGGTTGGTGTTCATGGCCACGTAGCGCACGGAGAAGTCGAAGGTCAGGAACGCGTACGTCAGGAGCGCGAGGCACCCGGTGAGGATGAGCGTCAGCGCGAGGGCGGCGTGCTGCGCGGACTCGACCAGGACGGCGCGGCCGGTGCGCGCGCCCGCCGCCGCCGCCGCCGCGCCGAACACGGCGAGCACGAGGGCGACGAAGAGGGCGCCCGCGCCGAGCTCCGGAATCACCGCGGCGCGCCTTGCAGGGTCCGCAAGAGCTCCTTGTAGCCCGCCGCGTTCGGATCGTGCGGGGCCGTGTACTCCTCGGAGTGCTTGGCCATGATGTGGCTGGACTTGAAGTAGCCTTCGGCGGCCCACGAGCCCTCGACGACCGCGCCCCGCCCCTCGCCGAACAGGTCGGGGGGCGTCCCCTTGTGCCGCACGGGAATCGTGCGCTTGCCATCGGAGACGGTGAAGGTGAGATCGAGCGTCCGCGGCTCCCAGTTGACCGAGCCGGGCAACACCATTCCGCCCAGTCGATACGCCTTGCCCGCGACCGGCGCCGCGCTCAGCTCCGACGGCGTGACGAAGTAGACGATCGACTGGCTGACGCCCGCGTAGATCATGTACCCCAGCGCGGCCACGATCACGAGGCCGCCGACGATGAATTTCGGTTTCATGATTGGAGCGGCCCCCGCGTGGTCGGATCGGGCCGTGGGTGGCCTGACCGAGATGGTTGCCGGCTGCGCTCCGCGACCCGGCGGTCGGCGATGGATGATTCCCCCTCGCGCTCCGTGTGCGCCGTGATGACGCCTGCCACGCTGCGTGCGGAACCGGTCGTCCCTGCGCTCGTCGTTCCGGTCACCGTCCTGGCGGTCGCCTCTGCCGTCTTCGTGTCCGGCGCCCGTCGGTGGAGCTCCTTCTCCTTGCGCACGAGATGGCGCCAGTACAAGCCGAGGACGGTGGCGGTGAGGGCGTAGGCGGCGAAGACGAAGGTCCAGTTGTCGGGCATCAGGCGAGGGCCCCGCGCTCGGCGCGCAGCAGGCGCGCGCGCTTGGCCACCAGATAGGCGTAGAGGAGCGTGAACGCCGCCAGGTTGACGAGCAGCGGCCACAAGATGGCCGGCGAGCCGCTGAAGCCGCCGGGCTTGAGCAGCGACGGCGGCTGATGAAGCGTGCGCCACCAGTAGACTGAGAAGTGGACGAGCGGCATGTCGAGCGCGGCCACGATGCCCAGCACCGCGCAGTAGCGCGCCGCGCGGTCGCGGTCCTCGATCGTCCCGCGCAGCAGCAGGTAGCCGACGTACATGACGAAGAGGATGGCCACGCTGGTGAGCCGCGCGTCCCACGTCCACCACGTGCCCCACGTCGGCTTGCCCCAGATCGATCCGGTCGCGATGGCGAGGCCGGTGAAGAGAACACCGACCTCGGCCGAGGCGTGCGCGAGCCGGTCCGCGGCCGGCCGGCGACGCACGAGGTACACGATCGACGCGACCGCCACCACCGCGAAGGCGACGTAGGCCACCCAGGCCAGCGGAGGGTGCACGTACATGATGCGCTGCACGTTGCCCTGCGACGTCTCGCGCGGCGCCACGCCGAAGGCCATGACGAGGCCGAGCGCGAGGGTGATCGCCGACAGCCACCCGAGTGCGCGCACCATCTCCTCAGCCCTCCAGCACGACGTCGAACGTCAGCAACCCGATCACCAGGTACATCACGTCCGCCGCCGCCAGCAGCTTCACCCAGTGGGCGACGGCGCCGAGCGGCTCGCCGAGCAGGAGCGCTTCGGTGGCCTTGACGGTGGCCAGCAGCACCGGAATCTGCACGGGCAGCAGGAGGACCGGGAACAGCACCTCGCGCGCGCGGACGTGCGCCGTCATCGCCGCGAACAGCGTGCCGACGGCGCCGAGACCGATGGTACCGAGCGCGACCACGAGCAGGAGGCCGGGGAACGCCCGCCCGAGATCGATGTCGAAGAAGACGACGAACAGCGCCAGCACGAGCGTCTCGACGGTCGCCATCAGCGTGAGGTTGGCGGCGAGCTTGCCGAGATAGATGGCCGACTTGTCGCCCGGCGCCAGCAGCAACCCTTCCCAGCAGTCGTGCTCCCGCTCGAGCAGAAACGTCCGGCCGAGGGCGAGCAGCGCGCTCAGGATGAAGCCGAGCCACAGCACGCCGGGCAGCACGCCGGCCAGTCGCTCGCGGTCCGGGCCCAGCGCGAACTGGAAGACGAAGAGCAGCAGCAGGGAGAAGAACAGCAGAGCGTTGAGCGTCTCCTTCGACCGCCGCTCCACCAGCAGGTCCTTCCAGGCCACCGTCAGCGCACGCCGCGCAAAGCTCATGCGCCGTCCTCGGCGTGCGCGGCATAGAGGCGCTCGAGGTCGTCGGGATCGAGCCCTGCTCGCGGCGTGTCGAGCGCGATGCGGCCACCGGCGAGGATGGCGATGCGATCGGCGACGCCGAGCTCCCTTCCGAAGGAGTGTGTCACCATCAGCACGGCGCCACCGCGACTCTTGAACGTCTCCAGCTGTCCCTCCAGCCATTTCTTCGCGCGCTGGTCCAGGCCCCCGAACGGCTCGTCGAGCAGCAGCACGGCGGGCTGAAAGAGGGTGAGACGCGCGAGCGACAGCCGGCGTTTCATCCCGGCGGAAAACGTCCGAACGCGCGCCGACCCGGTGCGATCGAGGTCGACGGCGGCCAGCGCCGCCGTCAGCTCGGCGTCCGACGAGGCGCGGCCACCGAGCGTCGCCCAGAAGCGGAGATTTTCCGTCGCCGTGAGGTCGTCGTAGACCCAGGCGCCGTGGCCGGCGAACCCGACGCGGGCGCGCACCCCCTCCGCATCGCGCACGGCGTCGTGGCCGGCCACGAAGACCTGGCCCGCCGTGGGGCGGAGCACGGTGGCGACGATCTTGAGCAAGGTGGTCTTGCCGGCGCCGTTGCCGCCGAGCAGCGCGACGGCCTCGCCCCGCCGCACCTCCAGGCTCGCGCCGTCCAGCACCGGCTGCGCGGCGAATACCTTGCGCACGTCGCAGAGACGAATGATCGCGTCGGTCGTCATGTGTCGAACCGGCTCATTCTCCCTTGGCCTCCGGGAACGGTCAAGGAAGCGGGGCGGGAACGGCGCTCGGCCGCGGCGAGGAATCGGTAGACCAGCACGAGCACGGCCGTCATGTCGACGGCGCCGCCCACGCCCCACATGAGCACGCCGCCGAGCGCCTGGTCCTCGAGGGCGCCGTACGCGTAGAGCGGCTCTGGCGCCGATACCAGCCACACGCCGAGCGCCGCGCTCTGAAAGGCGCCGAGCACGAGATAGACGATGCGCCAGCCGAGCGGCGGCGTCGCCGGGGCGCGTGGCGCGGGGTCGATCACCGGCCACCAGAACACGGCGGCGCTCGCCGCCAGCACCAGGTGCTCGGCGTCGTGGAGCGGCCCGCTGGCCAGCGCCGCATCGTAGGCGGCGGGGACGTGCCACAGCCACAGCGCGACGGCGTGGAGCGTCCACGCGACCGGCATCCGCGTGAGCGTCCGCCACATGCGTCGAGGCGCCGACGCCGCCACGAGCGCACCGCGCACGGCGCGCCGGGCGGCGGCGGGCAGCGCCCACACCACGGCGGGCAGCGGATCGGCGAGCAGGACGGCGGGGACGGCCACCACGATGAGGAGCAGGTGCTGCGCCATGTGCGCCGTGAACGACTCGTGCGCGGCGGCGTGCAATCCGAGCAGCGCCACCGCCGCCGCCGTGACCCCGGCGAGCGCGAGCGCCAGCCCCGCCGCCAATCGCCGACGACACCGGAGCGGGCTCCGCCGCGCCAGTCGCGTCCAGCCGACGAGATAGACCCCGGCGAGAACGGCCAGGGGCAGCGCGATCTCGAGACGCCACGTGAGGGCGAGCGCGCTCACCAGCCGAGCAGCGAGGCGGCGACGTTGTAGATCGCCTCGCCGACCAGGACCGCGAGGTTCAGCAGGGCCAGCGTGATCAGCACGCGCTCCGCCATCGGGCGGGTCTAGTCGCCGAGCCCGGGGCCGAGGCCGCCCCAGTGCGCGACGAGGTAGTACACGCCCCAGATCACGAGGATGGCGTAGACGACCAGCAGCCAGCGATTGACCCGACCCTCGCGCGTGCTGACTTCACCACCCGCGTAGTCGTGCACGCGCTCATCGTCGGTCATCGTCGATGGCCTCCGCGCGCAGCACCTGATGCCGGCTCGCCTCGGCGTCGGACAAGGCGCCGCTGGCGGCGCCCCACACGAAGGCGCACAGGGCGGCCAGGCCCATCAGCGTGGCCACGACGAACTCTCCGAGCGTCAGGTATTCGAGCATGGCTACTCGTTCATCCCGCGCGGCCACCGCGTGCGGCGGTCGCCGGCCGCGGTGCGGCGCGCGGCGTCCGGCTCGAACGCGTCGCGCGGTGCCTCCGCGGTCGACGCGGCATTGAGGGCGGCCTTGGTCTCCGGCGACAGCGGCACCGGGCGGCCGGTCAGCGGATCTACCCACGCGGACAGCGACAGCACGTAGTAGGAGATCGCCCAGCGCTCCGCATCGCTCATGGTGTCGGCGAACGACGGCATCGGCGTGCCGTCGAGTCCGGTCGTCATCGTGCGGTAGACGTCGGCGGCGGTGGCGCCGGCCTTGAGCTCGCCCCGCGTGAAGTCCGCGGGGCGGATCGGTCGGTCGAAGTCGTCCTTCAGCGTGAGGGCCGACGGCCCGTCCCCCTTGCCGGTCTCGCCATGGCACTCCGCGCACTTCGCGCGCTCGTAGAGCCGCTTGCCGTCGGCCAGCAGCTGCGGCGTGGCGCGCGGCGGCGGCGGAATCACCAGCGGCGGTTCCGGCGCGTCCTCCTTCCACCGCTTCGACAGCGTCTTCACATACGTCACCACGGCGAGGCGCTCCTTCTCGGTGACCTCATGCCACGTGGGCATGGCCGTCCAGCGCACGCCCCGCGTGATCGTGCGCACGAGGTCGCCGTCGGTCGGCAACGTGCCCGAGGGTGTCGTGCGGAACTTGAACACGCCGGCCGTGAAATCGCGCGGCAGCGGCCAGAGGAACGTCGCGGCCGGCCCCGCCCCATCGCCGCGCTCGCCGTGGCAGCCGACGCAATGCGCGTTGAAGACTTCCTTTCCGAGCTCACGATTCGCCGCGGTGTCGGGGATCCCGCTGCCGGCCACGGCGGCGTTTTGCGGCTCGAACACGTCGCGCCAAGCGCCGCGGTTGGTGCCGAGCTTCTGGAGATAGCGCACGAGCGCGGTCATGTCGGCCGACGGCGCGATCAGGCGAATCGTGCCACCGTCTCGCGACCGTCCACGCAGCGTGATCCCATCGCCGAGCAGCGAGGTATCGAGCACGGGACGGCCGTCGACGGGGAACCCCTGCGCGTCCGGACGCACGAAGGCCTCGAGCGAGCCGTTGACGAAGAGCGGCAGGGCGCGGTCCGCGCGCATCGTGAACCAGCGGCGCAGCGCCGGGGTATCGGGCAGGGGGTCGCCGTTCTGAAGAGCGCCGACGCGGACGTCGAGCGTCTCGAAGAGCCACTTGAAGCGCGGCATGATCGACTCCGGCACGGTGATGCGCGGATCCCACGTGTGGGCGTAGTGCCAGTCGTCGGAGTACTTCAGGCCCACGCGCGTGAGGTCGGGACCGATGCGTCGCGTGCCGAGCAGATGCGGCTGGTCGTGCGCGTACTCGCCGGCCTCCGACACCGGACCCCAGCGGAAGTCCTCTCCGGCGACCGGCCGCACGTACTGGCTGTGACAGTACCAGCATCCCTCCCGGACGTACACGGCGCGGCCGCGCTGCTCCGTCGGCGTGTAGTCGCTGGCGTCGTGCCGGATCCACTTGACGTCGCCGAGGTCCGTCCGCACCGCGCGGGTCACGCGCGCGGTGCGCGTCTCGGGCGCCAGCGCGGGCAGGATGCCCTGCACGAGCATGGCCAGGCCGACGAACGTGAAGCCCGCGATCCACGCCACGGTCGCGATCGATCTCAGGCCGGCCTCCCCGAGACGGCCGACGTGCGCATCAGGTTGATGACGAGCAGCGACATGCCGACGTCCATCGAGATGCCGGTGAGCGTGCGAATCCACCAGTACGGGCGCATCGACACCGTGGTATCGACGAACTCGGCGCCGCTCATGAGCATGAATCCCTGCTGCAGGCCCTGCGCGGTCAGCACGAGGGCCATGGAGCCGATGCCGAGCGTGATGAGCCAGTACGCCCAGTTGCCGAGGCGAAACGACCAGAGCGGCGTGCCGGCCAGCCGCGGCCACACGTAGACGGCGCCGCCGACCGCCCACAGGATGAACGTGCCGAAGATGGTCAGGTGCGAATGGGCCACGACGAAATCGGTGAAGTGGGTCGGCTCCTGGATCGAGCGCAGCGCCTCCACGGAGCCCTGGAAGCAGCCGAGCAAGTAGAGGACGGCCCCCGTGATCAAGAACTTCGCCGGAAGGTTCCGGCCGAACTCCTGCCAGCGGCCGACCATGGTGCCGAAGAAGTTCTGCAGCACCGTCCACACCGGCACGATCAGCATCATCGACGACACGATGGCGATCGTCTCCGCCCAATCGGCGATGGGCGAGTAGAGATAGTGGTGGATGCCCACGAACGGATAGAAGAAGGCGAGCGACCAGAAGCCGATCAGCGAGAGCTTGTGGCTGTAGATCGGCGCCCGCACGCTGGCGGGCAGGAAGTAGTAGATGAGGACGTAGCCGGCCGGCGTGATCCACAGGCCGACGATGTAGTGAATGAAGAGCCCGTGCCAGGCGGCGTTGTTGATCCCGGGGAGGTGCGACGGGCCGAAGGCGAGCAGCACGAGGTTGGCGTCGGTCCACACCAGG
Organism: Candidatus Methylomirabilota bacterium; assembly: GCA_036556545.1. Lineage (GTDB taxonomy): Bacteria > Methylomirabilota > Methylomirabilia > Rokubacteriales > CSP1-6 > AR12. The sequence goes on along the minus strand of DATBJF010000109.1, from coordinate 25,152 downwards.
GCGGCGATGAGGTACCAGAGCGAGACGTAGAGCGGCGTGTCGCGCCGGCGGCGGATGGTCATGAGGAGCTGCACGGTGAGCGCCACGATCACGCCGAGGATCACGAGCGCGTTGCCCAGCGGAAGCTCGCCGACTTCCCAGCCGCGGTTCCAGCCGGCGAGGACGAGCCCGAGGCCCACCACGAGATTCAGATTCCAGATCCACAGCAGCGGCCAGCCCCAGTGCTCGCGCCAGAGACGCACGCCGCACAGGCGCGGGACGATCCAGTAGCAGAGGCCGAGGAAGAGCGTCGAGAAGGCGCCCCACACGACGCCGTTCACATGGACGGGCCGCAGCCGCCCGAACGAGAGCCACGGCGTGTCCCCGAGGAAGCCCGGGTCGGTGAACTTCATCGACACCAGCGCGCCCACCGTCGGGAAGACGAGGAGCCACACGAACCCCCACGCGAGCCAGTGACGGACGAGGCCCGCGGGGACGAGCTCGTCGTTCGGAGTGACGTTCAGCGGCAGACCAAGACCCGGTCCGGAGTGAGCGCGACGAAGGGGCGTGACGGGCGCCGGCCCGTCACGCCCGCCCGTCCATCAGGAAAGCCGCATCGAACGGAGGCGCGCGATGCGCTCCTCCGTCGAGGGGTGCGTCGAGAACAGGCGCATGAGGCTCTGGCCGGTCAGCGGATTGACGATGAACAGATGCGCGGTGGCCGGATTGGCGTGCATCGGGCGCATATGGGAGGCCACCTCGAGCTTCTCGAGCGCTTTCGCCAGCGGCCATGGCCGGCCGGCGAGACGGGCGCCGGTGGCGTCGGCCTGGAACTCACGCGCCCGTGACACCGCGAACTGGACGAGCATCGCAGCCAGGGGCGCCAGGATCGCGAACGCCATCATCACGAGCGGGTTGCTGCCGCCTTCCTCGTCGTCATGCGACCGGCTCCCGAAGATGGCGCCCCACTGCGCCATGTGCGCCAGATACGTGATGGCGCCGGCCAGGGTGGCCGCGATGGTCGAGATGAGGACGTCGCGGTTCTTCACGTGCGACAGCTCGTGCGCCAGCACGCCCTCGAGCTCCTCCTCGTCGAGGATCCGCATGATGCCTTCGGTGACGGCAACGGCGGCGTTCTCGGGGTTGCGTCCGGTGGCGAACGCGTTGGGGGCCTCGCTCGGGATGATGTAGATCTTCGGCACGGGAATGCCGGCGCGCTGGGCGAGCCGGCGCACCATCCCGTACAGCTGCGGGGCCTGCGCCTCGTCGACGGGCTTGGCGCCGTACATGGCCAGGACGATCTTGTGCGAGAACCAGTAGCTGAAGAAGTTCATCGCCAGCGCGAAGAAGAACGCCATCATCATGCCGCGCTGGCCGCCGATCGCGCCACCCGCGAGCACGAGCATCGCCGTCAAGACGGCGAGCAGCAATCCGGTCTTGAATACGTTGGACACGGCGGATCCCCCCTCCCTGCGACATCGGTGACCGAGCTGTCAAATGTCGAAAAAATCGTAGCAGAGGCACCGCGGACGGTCAAACGCGTTCACCCCGAAAGACGATGGCATGCGGTTTGTCGGCGCGCGGTCGTCCTCGCGTTTCCCCCTCTCGCGCTCGGGCGCGCGGATCACGCGCGTCCTCCACGGCATTTTTCCTGCTGGGGCCTGAAGCATGGAGTCGTGAGTCAGCAAGCTTGACTCACCGTACCCCCGTCGATATACTGGCGCGGTTGATAAGAAAAATTCTTGAATGACAGAGACTTACGCGGGTTCATGACGATGATGATCAGGGTGTCCGAGCTCGACGAGCAGGGGTTGAGCGTCACCGACCCGAGCGCGCTCGAGCGAGCCTTCAGCGACCCTTCGTGGCGCCTCGACACGGTGGCGCTCCAGATCGATCCCGACGGTCCCGACGTCTTCGTGCACGGACGCGTCGGCGCCACCGTTCCGCAAACGTGCAGCCGCTGTCTCGAGTCGTTTCCGGCGCGCGTGGACGCCCCGGTCGACGTGCGCCTGGTGCCGCGTCCGGCCACCGCCGACAACGTCGAGCTCGGCGCCGACGACCTGGACGTGGATTTCTACGAGAACGACATGCTCGACCTCGATCGCGTGGTGGAAACGGAAACCACGCTCGCCCTGCCGATGAAGCCGCTCTGTCGTGACGACTGTCGGGGGCTCTGCCCCGCGTGCGGCGGCAACCGGAATCTCGTGCAGTGCTCGTGCGCGGAGCGTGCGCCCGACCCGCGTCTGGCCGCCCTCCGGGACCTGGCCTCCCGCCTGCGCAACTGACCTCCGGAGGAAGATCGCCATGCCGCTGCCGAAACGACGCCACTCCAAGACGCGTGGGCGCAAGCGCCGCACGCATTACAAGCTCGACGATCCGACGCGCGCCGTGTGCCCGCAATGTCGCGAGGCGAAGCTCCCGCACCGCGTGTGCCCGCACTGCGGGTACTACAAGGGTCGCGAGATCGTCGCGACCGAAGGTAGCTAGCTGAAGATCGCGGTCGACGCCATGGGGGGCGACCACGGCCCTGCCGTGGTCGTCGAGGGCGCGGCGACGGCTGTCCGCGAGTTCGGCGCCTCGGTCATCCTCGTCGGGGACCGCGACGCCATCGAGCGCGAGATGGCGCGGCTGGACGCGGCCAAGCTCGACATCGAGATCCGTCACGCCTCCCAGGTGGTCACCATGGCCGAGACGCCGTCGGTCGCGCTGCGGCGCAAGCGCGACTCCTCGCTGCGCATCGCGGCCGAGCTGGTGCGCGACGGCCACGCGTCGGCGTTCATCTCCGCCGGCAACACCGGGGCCGCCATGGCCATCGCGATGTTCGTCATCGGCGTCCTGCGCGGCATCGATCGTCCGGCCATCGCGGCCGTGCTGCCGAGCCTGAAGCGCTACACGGTGCTGCTCGACGTCGGCGCGAACGTCGCGCCCAAGCCGTGGCACCTGTTCCAGTACGCGCTGATGGGCCACGTCTACGCGCGCGGCATCCTCGGCGTGGAGCGGCCGCGGGTCGGCCTGCTGTCGGTGGGCGAGGAGGAGGGCAAGGGCAACGACCTCACCAAGGAGGCGTACGATCAGCTCAAGGAGTCGTCGCTCAACTTCGTCGGGAACGTCGAGGGCCGGGACATCTACAACGGGTCCTGCGACGTGGTCGTCACCGACGGCTTCACCGGCAACGTCGCCCTGAAGATTTCCGAGAGCCTGGCCGAGATGCTCGGCGCCATGATCAAGGAAGAGCTGACGCGGGACGTCCGCTCGAAGCTCGGCGCCGCGCTGGCCATGCCGGCCTTCAGCCGCTTCCGCAAGCGCGTGGACTACACCGAGATGGGCGGCGCCCCGCTCCTCGGCATCGACGGGGCCGGCATCATCTGCCACGGCGCCTCCCCGGTGAAGGCCATCAAGAACGCGGTGCGCGTGGCCGCGGAGTGGGCGAAGGCGGGGCTGAACGAGCACATCAAGGCCGCCCTGGAGGCGGAAGTCGCGCGCGGGGGCCGGGAGGGAGGCCGCGAATGACGCGGGCCAGGATCATCGGCGTCGGCTCGTACGCGCCGAAGCGGATCCTCACGAACGCGGATCTCGAGAAGATGGTCGAGACGAGCGACGAGTGGATCGTGCAGCGCAGCGGCATCCGGCAGCGCCACATCGCCGACGAGGGCGAAGCCACCTCCGATCTGGCCGTCCGCGCCGCGCAGCAGGCCATCGAGCGCGCGAACCTCGTCCCGGAGGACATCGACTTCATCGCCGTCGGCACCACGACGCCCGACATGTACTTCCCCACGGTGGGCAACATCCTGCAGCAGCGGCTGGGCTGCCGGCGCGTCGGCTCCGTCGACATGCTGGCCGCCTGCGCGGCGTCGATCTACAGCCTGTCCATCGGCGCGCAGTTCATCCAGACCGGCAAGTACCAGCGGGTGCTGTGCGTGGGCGCCGAGACGCTGTCGCGCATCACCGACTTCACGGATCGTGGCACCTGCGTGCTCCTGGCCGACGCCGCCGGCGCCGCCGTGCTGGCGCCGTCGACGGACGACCGCGGCCTCATCGACTTCGATCTCTACTCGGATGGGCAGTACTGGGACCTGCTCTACATGCCGGGCGGCGGCTCGCGGAATCCCGCCTCCCGCGAGACGGTCGACGCCCGGATGCACTACGCGAAGATGAAGGGCGGTGAGGTGTTCAAGGTCGCGGTGCGGATGTTCAGCGAGTGCACGGCGCGCATCCTCGAGCGCAACGGCTTCACGGCCGCGGACGTCGACCTGTTCATCCCGCACCAGGCGAACCTCCGGATCATCGAGGCGGCCGCCAGGCGCGTGGACCTGCCGATGGAGCGCGTGTTCGTCAACGTCGACCGCTACGGCAACACCGGCGCCGCCTCCGTCTACGTCGCCCTCGAGGAGGCCGTCTCCTCCGGGCGGCTCGAGCGCGGCGATCTCGTCATGCTCGCGGCCTTCGGCGGCGGTTTCGCCTGGGGCGCCGCCCTCATGCGCTGGTGACGATGCTCGCCTTCATCTTCCCGGGCCAGGGCTCCCAGGCGGTCGGCATGGGCAAGGCGTTCTACGAGGCGTCGCCGGCCGCCCGCAAGATCTTCGACGAGGCCAACGCCGCCCTCGGGCTCGATCTCACGCGCGTGATGTTCGAGGGCCCCGAGAGCGAGCTGGCGCTGACGACGAACACGCAGCCGGCGGTGCTGACGGTGAGCGTGGCCGCCGCGGCCGCCTGCGCCGAGCGCGGCCTGCAACCCTCGGTGGCCGCCGGGCACAGCCTCGGCGAGTACTCCGCGCTCGTCGTGGCCGGCGCGCTGCGGCTGCGCGACGCCGTGCGCATCGTGCGCAAGCGCGGCGAGTTCATGCAGCAGGCGGTGCCGGTGGGCACCGGTGCCATGGCGGCCGTGATGGGGCTGGCCGTCGACGCCGTGGAAGCGCTCTGTCGCGAGGCGGCGCGCGGCGAGGTGGTCGAGGTGGCCAACATCAACTCGGCGGCGCAGATCGTCATCGCCGGCCACACACCGGCCGTCGAGCGCGCGGTGGCGCTCGCCGGAGAGCGCGGCGGCAAGAAGAGCGTGCTGCTGCCGGTGAGCGCGCCGTTCCACTGCGCGCTCATGAAGCCGGCGGCCGACCGGCTGGCCGCGGAGCTCGCGCAGATCCCGGTGAGCGACCCCACGATCCCCGTGGTGCGGAACGTCGACGCCGGCGTGACGCGTGCGGCGCGCGAGGTGGTGCCGTTCCTCCTGTCGCAGGTCGCGAGCCCCGTACGCTGGACGGAGTGCGTGCAGCGGCTGGCGGCCGAAGGCGCGACGGCGTTCGTGGAGGTCGGCCCCGGGCGCGTGCTGACGGCGCTCACGAAACGCATCGCGGACGGCGCCAGGGCGGTCGCCGTCGAGGATCCGGCGAGCCTGGAGAAGGCGCTCACGGCGGTGAAGGCGTGAGCGCGCTCGCCGGCAAGGTGGCGGTGGTGACCGGCGGCAGCCGCGGGATCGGGCTCGCCATCGCGGGCTGGCTGGCCGAGCACGGCGCGACCGTGGTCGTCTCGGGCCGCGACGCCGACCGCCTGCAGGCGGCCGTGAAGGAGCTCCAGGCGCACGGCGCGCCCGTGCTCGGCGTGGCCGCCGACGCCGCGAAGCGCGAGGACGCCGACCGGCTGGTCGACAGCACGCGCGAGCGGTTCTCCCGGCTCGACATCCTCGTCAACAACGCCGGCATCACGCGCGACGGTCTGCTCGTCCGCATGAAGGACGACGACTGGGACCGGGTGATGGAGGTGAACCTGCGCGGGGCGTTCCTGATGACGCGCGCGGCGTCCAAGGTGATGGTGCGCTTGAAGACGGGCGGCCGCATCGTGAACATCGCCTCGACGGCGGGCGCCATGGGCAACGCGGGCCAGGCGAACTACTCGGCGGCCAAGGCGGGCTTGATCGGACTGACCAAGGCCAGCGCGCGCGAGCTCGCCCACTGGGGCATCCTCGTCAACGCGGTGGCGCCGGGGCTCATCGAGACCGACATGGCCAGCGCGATGCCGGCGGAGGCGCGCGATGCGCTGCTGGCCCAGGTCCCGCTGAAGCGCATCGGTACCGCGCGTGAAGTGGCGGAAATGGTAGGATTCCTCGCCGGAGACGGGGCGGCCTACGTGACGGGCCAGGTCTTCCACGTCAACGGCGGCCTCTATATGTGAGCGACGCGCGTTCCAATTCTCTCTCCGGAGGTGAGGAGTTCATGGCGAAGTCAGTCGAGGAGAAGGTGAAGGAGATCATCATCGAGCAGCTCGGCGTCGAAGAAGACGACGTCAATCCGAACGCGAAGTTCATCGAGGACCTGGGCGCCGACTCTCTCGACACCGTCGAGCTCGTCATGGCCCTGGAGGAGAATTTCGACATCCAGATCCCGGACGAGGACGCGGAGAAGATCGTGACCGTCGGCGACGCCATCCAGTACATCAAGGACAACTCGTAGGCGCATGGTGGAGACTCCGCGCGTCGTCGTGACCGGGCTCGGAGCGCTGACTCCCGTCGGCAACACCGTCGAGGAATTCTGGGCGTCGCTCACCCAGGGCAAGTCCGGCGTCGGCCCCATCACGAAGTTCGACGCCGAGGCCAAGACGCCGAGCGGTGAGTTCCAGTTTCCCACGCGGATCGCGGGCGAGGTCCGTCACTTCGACGAGCTCAAGTACGTCGACAAGAAAGAGGCGCGCCGGCTCGATCCCTATCTGAAATACGCGATGGCGTGCGCCGTCATGGCCGTGGAAGACTCCGGGCTCGACAGCGCGAACATCGACGCCACGCGCTTCGGGACGCTCATCGGCTCGGGCATCGGCGGCATCACCACGCTGCTCGAGAACCACAAGACGCTCCTCGACAAGGGGCCGGATCGCGTCTCGCCGTTCTTCGTTCCCATGCTGATCATCAACATGGCCTCCGGGCTCGTCTCCATGCGCTTCAACGCCAAGGGGCCGAACTCCTCGGTGGTGACGGCGTGCGCGACCGGCAACCACGCCATCGGCGACGCCTTCAAGCTGATCCAGCGCGGAGTCGCCGACGCCATGATCGCCGGCGGCGCGGAAGCGATCATCGTGCCGCTCACCATCGCCGGCTTCTGCGCCATGAAGGCGATGTCCACGCGCAACGACGACCCGCCGAAGGCGTCGCGCCCGTTCGACGCCGGCCGCGACGGCTTCGTGTGCGGGGAGGGCGGCGGCGTGCTGGTGCTGGAGTCGCTGGAGCACGCCCGGCGGCGTGACGCGCGCATCTACGCCGAGGTCATCGGCTACGGCATGACGGGCGACGCCCACCACATGACGGCGCCCGATCCCGAGGGCGACGGCGCCGCGCGGGCGATGCACGGCGCGCTGGCCGACGCCGGGATCCCGCCCGGCGAGGTCGGCTACATCAACGCGCACGGCACGTCGACGCCGTACAACGACAAGTTCGAGACGCTCGCCATCAAGCGCGTGTTCGGCGAGCACGCCCGCAAGGTGGCGGTGTCGTCGACGAAGTCGATGACGGGGCATCTGCTCGGCGCCGCCGGCGGCATCGAGGCCATCGCCAGCGTGCTGGCGCTCCACCACGGCATCCTGCCGCCGACCATCAACTACGAGACGCCGGACCCCGAGTGCGACCTGGACTACATCCCCAACCAGGCGCGCAAGCAGGACGTCGAGCTGGCGCTGTCGAACGCCTTCGGCTTCGGCGGCACCAACGCGACGCTCGTGTTCCGCAAGTACCGCGCCTGACGGCGGCGGAGCCCCCGCCCATCTAGAGCAGGCCACCTACGGCTCAAGCGGCACACACCAGTCCTCGTTACATGGACGCCGGCCGGCTCCGCGCGCTCGAGGCGGCGCTCGGGCATCGCTTCGAGGACGCCCGGCTGCTGTCGCGCGCGCTGACCCACGCCTCCTACGCCCACGAGCACCCGCCGGAGGCGGACCAGGAGCCGCTCGCCTTCGTCGGCGACGCCGCCCTCGCGCTCATCGTCGCCGAGCGATTGCTCCAGCAGTCGCCCGAGGCGACGGTCGGCGTCCTGACGCCCGCGCGCGCGGAGCTCGTGTCGGGCGCGAACCTGGCGCGCTGGGCGACCGCCCTCGAGCTGGGCGCGCTTCTGCGGCTCGGCCGCGGCGAGGAGCTGGGCGGCGGCCGCGAGCGCGAATCGATCCTGGCCACGACGCTCGAGGCCGTGCTCGGCGTCATCTATATAGAAGCCGGCCTCGACGGGGTCCGCCGGATGGTGAGGCGGCTGGCCGGCTGGTGAGCGCGGGCGCGTGATAGGCTGACGCCATGCGTCTCTGGCCGGCCCGGCGATCCCCGCGCGCCGAGCGTCTGAATGGCTTCGCTGCCGACGACGACGTCCACGCCAACGGCCACGTCGCGCTCGCCGCCGGCCGCCCCGCGCCGTCGCGACCGGTCGTCAACGTCGCGCTCTTCCTGCTCACGTGCGTCACCACGCTGCTGGCCGGCACGGCCTTTTCGGGGTCGCCGACCTTCGACGCGTTCCGGGGCTCGCCGGAGGACCTCGCGTGGGTCCTGAGCGGCGTCCCGTTCGCGGCCACGCTGCTCGCCATTCTCGTCGTGCACGAGTTCGGTCACTACTTCACCGCGCGCCGGTACGGGGCGGTGGTGAGCCTGCCGTTCTTCATCCCGGCGCCCCCGTTCCTCTTCATGGCCGGCACGCTCGGCGCCATCATCCGGCTGCGCTCGCCGGCCCGGAGCCGAAACGAGATGTTCGACGTGGCGGTGGCCGGGCCGCTCGCCGGCCTCGCGGTGGCGCTGCCGGCCGCGTGCCTCGGCCTGGCCTGGTCCCGCGTGGTGCCGGCGACGCCGCACGTGGCCTTCGGCGAATCGCTCCTCACCAAGCTCCTTCTCTGGCTGCGCTTCGGCGCCGTGCCGGACGGCATGATGGTCTACACGCATCCCGTGGCCGACGCCGCGTGGTTCGGCTTCCTGGTGACCGCCATCAATCTGCTGCCGGCCGGACAGCTCGACGGCGGCCGTATCGCCTACGCCGTCTTCGGCGGCAATCACCGCGCGACCGGGCGGCTCACCGTCGCGCTTCTGACCGCGCTCGGGCTCGGCGTGACGGCCTGGGCGCTGCTGCGCGGGGACGGCTGGCTGGCGCCGCTCTTCGGGCTGAACTGGTTCGTGCTGGCGGCGCTGATCCGGTTCTTCGTCGGCTACCGGGTCGGTCCCATCCTCGACCCGATCACGCCGCCCACGCCGGGTCGACGCGCGCTCGGGGTGGCCTGCCTGCTGCTCGTGCTGCTCATGCTGCCACCAGTGTTCATCGTGCCCGAGTAAGCGTCGAGGAAACCTCCGTGGCGGCGGCGCCGGTCGTGGGGCCGCCGGCGCGGACTCGCAGCAGCAGCGCGAAGCCCACCACGAAGAACGACCCGACGGCCACGATGGCGGCGCGCTGGTTGCCGGCCAGCAGCAGCGAGAGTCCGCCGAAGACGAGCGGGCCGAAGATCGCGCCGGTCTTGCCGACGAGCGAGTAAAAGCCGAAGAACTCCGCCTCGCGCCCGGGCGGGATCAGCGCCGCCATGAACGCACGGCTGGCCGCCTGGATGGCGCCCAGCCCGGTGCCGGCCAGCACGGCCACCACCCAGAAATGCGTCTTCTCCTGGACGAAGAATGCCAGCACGGTGACCGCCGTCCACTGCACGAGCGTGCAGAGCACCACGAACTTCGGGCCGCGCGTGTCGGTGGCGCGGCCCCAGGCGGTGGAGCCGAGGAGGGCGGTGATCTGCACGACGATGAAGAGGCCGATCGTCTCCACGAAGCTGAACCCGAGGGTCTTGCCGGCGAAGATCGCCGCGAACGCGATCACGGTGTTGACGCCGTCCTCGTAGACGAGATAGGAGACGAGGAAGCGCCGCATGGCCTCACGCTCCGGGCGCCGCGCGATCTCGCGCAGCGTGGCCGCCGTCTGGCGCGCGCCGCGGGTCATGGCCGCGCGCAGCGAGGTGGCGGCGCGCACGTCGGGCGGCATGGCGAGGAAGGCGGGCAGCGAGAAGATCGCGAACTGCGCGGCGGTGGTGAGGAAGCACGCCCAGATCGCTCCGCGGGCGGCGAACGGGTAGGCGGCGAGGAAGGCCACCAGCGAGCCGGCGTAGCCGACGGCAAAGCCGGCCGCCGACACGCGCCCGAGCCGTTCGGGCGGCGCAATGCGGGGCAGATACGAATTGTAGTAGACGAAGGCGGCCTCGAAGCCGACGAGCGCGGTCACGGCGAGGACGAAGCCGGTGCCGACCATCCCGGGCCCGACCGTGGCCAGCAAGGCGGTGGCCACGATGGACACCACCGTGAATCCGACGAAGAACGGCCGGCGCACGCCCGCGTGGTCGGCGATGCCGCCGAGCACGGGCGAGGTGAGCGCGACGAGGATCATCGTGGTGGAGCTCACGAGACCCCACCAGAAATCGCCCCGCCCGGCCGTGTTGCCCACGACGGCCTCGGCATAGTAGCGAGGGAAGATCGTGGCGACGACGATGGCGGCGACCGCGGAGTTCGCAAAGTCGTAGAGCGTCCACGCCACGATCGTGCGACGCGCCGAGGGCGGCACCGCGGCAGGATGACACACGACCGCGCCATGCGCTACTATCCGCGCCATGCCCGGCCGCCTCGACGCCCGAAGTCTCGAATCTCTCGTTCGCAGCGGCGACGTCGACACGGTGCTGACCGTGGTGCCCGACGGCTACGGTCGGCTGCTCGGCAAGCGCATCGTCGGCCGCCACTTCGTCGACCACGTGCTCGAGGCCGGCGTGCACGCGTGCGTCTATCTGTTCACCGTCGACATGGAGATGGAGCCGCTGCCCGGCTTCAAGCTCACGTCGTGGGAGCGCGGCTACGGCGACATGAAGCTCGTCCCCGATTTGAACACGCTCCGGGTGATCCCCTGGCTGCCGAAGACGGCGCTCGTCTTCTGCGACGTCTACGGCGAGGAGGACGGCCAGCCCATCGAGGAGGCGCCCCGCTGGGTGCTGAAGCGTCAGGTCGAGCGCGCGGCCGCGCAGGGCTACGTCGTCAAGACGGCGGCCGAGTTCGAGCTCTACTGCTTCCGCGAGACGTTCGAGCAGGCGCGCGCCAAGCGCTATCACGACCTGACGCCGGTGTCCGACTACCTCGAGGACTATCACATCCTCCAGACGACGAAGGAGGAGCCGCTCGTCCGCGCCATCCGGAACGGCATGGAGGCCGCCGACGTGCCGGTGGAGACGTCGAAGGGTGAGTGGGGACGCGGCCAGGAGGAGATCAACCTGGTCTACGCGGACGCGCTGGAGATGGCCGATCGCGCCGCGCTCTACAAGCACGGCGCCAAGGAGATCGCGCATCTCCAGGGATGCTCGGTGACGTTCATGGCGAAGTACGACATGGGCGCCGCCGGCTCGTCGTTCCATCTCCACTCGTCGCTCTGGGATCGCGCGGGTGCCAAGCCCCTGTTCGCATCACCTCGCGCCGCCGGCAACGGAGCGCCGCCACCCGCATCTCTCTCAGGCCACCCACGGGGGAGCAGCGAAAAGCGCTCCGTTACAAAAGCCGCGCCGCTCTTCGGCCAGTGGCTGGCGGGGCAGCTCACCATGGCGCGCGAAATGGCGTACTTCTACGCGCCGGGCGTGAACTCGTACAAGCGCTACCAGTCGGGCTCGTTCGCGCCGACGCGCATCGCGGCCGGCTGGGACAATCGCACCTGCGGCTTCCGGCTGTGCGGCGAGGGCGCGTCGTTCCGCGTCGAGAACCGGATTCCCGGGGCCGACGCGAACCCGTACCTGGCGTTCGCGGCCACCATCGCCGCCGGTCTGCACGGAATCCAGGGAAAGCTCAAGCCGCCGAAGCTCTACGAGGGCAACGCCTACGACGACTCGACGCTGCCACAGGTGCCGAAGACCCTGCGCGAGGCGATCGCAGAACTGGAGCGCTCGAAGGTCGCGCGATCAGCCTTCGGCGAGCGGGTGATCGAGCACTACCTGCACGCCGCGCGCCTCGAGCAACAGGCCTTTGATCAAGCCGTAACCGACTGGGAATTAATTCGTAACTTCGAACGGATATAAGGAATGGCTGATCGGCTGCGCGGGAAGGTGGCGTTCATCACGGGTGCCGGGGCGGGGATGGGGCGCGAGGCGGCGGTGCTGTTCGCCGAGGAGGGCGGCAAGGTCGTCGTCGCGGACATCGACGCGGCGGCGGCGGCGGAGACCGTGAAGAAGGTGGAGGCGGCGGGTGGGAAGGCGGCGGCCGTGACAGGGGACGTGGCGCTCGAGGCCGACGTGCAGCGGATGATCGGCGAGGGCGTGAGGAAGTTCGGCGCGCTCCACATCCTCTACAACAACGCCGGCGTGCTCTGGAAGGACCGCGACCGCTCGGTGCTCGAGACCGACGACACGTGGTGGGATCGCGTGATGGCCATCAATCTCAAATCGGTGTTCTGGGTGACCAAGCACGGCATCCCGCATCTGCGCACGGCGGGCGGCGGCTCCATCATCATGATGGGCTCCGTCTCCGCGCTGGCCGGCTTCACGCGGGCGCAGGACGCGTACACGGCGGCCAAGGGCGCGCTGATCTCGCTCACCAAGTCGCTCGCCATCCAGTTCGCGCGCGACAAGATTCGCTGCAACGTGATTCATCCCGGCATCGTCGACACGCCGCTGCAGGCGCCGTACCTCACCGACGCCGTTCGCAAGGAGTTCGAGACGGGCATCCCGCTGGGCCGCATCGCGCAGCCGCGGGAGATCGCCTACGTCGCGCTGTTCCTGGCCAGTGACGAGTCCTCGTTCATGACCGGCGCCGAGCTGGTCGTCGACGGCGGCTTCACGGCGGGCTGAGCCGATGGCCACGGTGGCCCGCGCGCCGGCCCGACCGTTCTCGCGGCTGGCGCGGGCGGAGCTGGCGGTGGGCGCCACCGCCGGCGTCGTGCTCGTCCTGCTCCTGATCTTCGTGGTGTGGCCGGTGGTGCGCGTGCTCTCGCTGAGTCTCGTCACCCCGGCCGGGGTGGGGCTGTCACAGTACGCGGCGTTCTTCAGCACGTGGCGCCTCTTCCGGATCCTCGTGAACAGCCTCGTCGTCTCGGCGGTGTCGACGCTGCTGACGGTGGCGGTGGCGCTCGTGCTCGCCTACGCGGTCACGCGGACGACGGTGCCGGGCAAGCGATTCCTGTCGCTCATGAGCCTGCTGCCGCTGATCTCGCCGCCCTTCCTCGTCTCGCTCGCCTTCATCCTGCTCCTCGGCCGCAACGGCGTGATCACGCGCGCGCTCGGGCTCGAGTGGTCGATCTACGGTTTCCACGGCATCGTCATCGCGCAGGTGTTCACCTTCCTCCCCCAGGCCTACCTCCTGCTCGCGAACGTCCTCGGCAACATCGACACGAGCCTGGAGGAAGCGGCGGAGAACCTCGGGGCGGGGCTGCTGACGACGCTGCGGCGGGTGACGTTCGCGCTCGCGCGTCCGGGCCTGGCGTCGGCGTGTCTCATCGTCTTCATCCTGTGCATGACCGATTTCGGCAATCCGATCCTGGTGGGCGGGCGCGTCAACGTGCTGGCCACCGAGATCTACGCGCAGGTCATCGGCATGAACGACTTCGCGGCGGCGGCGGTGATGAGCGTCGTGCTCCTGGTCCCGTGCCTCGTCGCGTACGTCGCCAACACGTACGTCGTGGGCGGGCGCTCGTACGTGACCGTCTCGGCGGGCGCGCGCACGACGCTCCGACCGACCCCGCCCGCCGTGCGATGGACGCTCTTCGTCGTCTCGGGCGGCATCGCGCTGGCCATCGCGGCGATCTACGCGCTGATCCCGCTCGGCTCCGTCGTGCGGCTCTGGGGCAGCGACTGGTCGCTCTCGCTCACGCACTACGGGTTCCGCTCGACGGTCGAGGGCGCGTGGCCCATCTGGAACAGCGTGAAGCTGGCCGTGATGGCGGGGGTGGTGGGAACGGTCCTCGCGCTGCTCACGGCCTACGTCGTGGAGCGCCGGCGGGCGCCCGCCGCGCGCACGATCGAGGCGCTCGGCCTGCTGCCGGCCGCGCTGCCGGGGACGGTGATCGGCGTGGGCTACATCCTGGCCTTCAACGTGCCGCCGCTGCTGCTGACGGGGACGGTCTGGATCCTCGTCGCCTCGGTGGTGTTCTGGAAGTTCCCGGTGGCGGTGCTGGCGGCGATCAACACGCTGAAGCAGGTCGATCCCGCCATCGAGGAGGCCGCGGTGAGCCTCGGCGCCGGCCCCGTGCGGACCTTCACGCGCGTCGTCCTGCCGCTGCTCACGGGGACGGCCTTCTCGATCTTCGTGTACTTCTTCGTGAACGGCATGGTCACCGTGAGCGCGGTGATCTTCCTGATCTACCCCGGCTTCAACCTGGGGTCAGTGGCGATCCTGGCGCAGGTCGAGAACGGCTATCCGGGCGTCGCCTGCGCGCTCGGCACCATCATTCTCGCCATCGTGATCGGCGCCGTCCTGCTGCTGCGCGCGCTGGTCGGGGGCGATCGTGTGGCCATCCTCAAGTCCTAGAAAGGAGACCGTGATGCGCCGACTGCTCCCCATTCTCATCGCCGTGGCGCTGCTGTGGGCGCTCCCCGCGGCGCCGCCCGTCGGGGCCGCCGAGGAGCGGCTGGTCATCTACACCGCGTTCGAGGAGAACGAGCTCAAGACGTTCTGGGAGCAATTCAAGAAAGACCTGCCCGATCTCGCCGCCAAGGCCTCGTACATCCGCGGCTCCACCGGGCCCACCATCGCGCGGCTCGAAGCGGAGAAGGCCAATCCGCAGGCCGACGTCGTGTGGGGCGTGTTCAACGACTACATGACCGGGGCCGCGAAGAAGGGTCTGCTGGAGCCGTACGCGGCGAAGGACTCGAGCGCCATCGCCGCGCGCTTCAAGCATCCGGAGAACATGTGGCAGGGGGTCACTCTTCTCACGGTCGCGTTCGCCGTGAACCAGAAGAAGATGGCCGAGCTCAAGCTGTCGCCGCCCCGCTCGTGGGCGGATCTGCTCGACCCGAAGTACAAGGGCCACATCGTGATGTCCAATCCGTCGACCTCCGGCACGGCCTACCTGCTGCTTGCCAGCCACGCCGCGCGTGTCGGCGAGGACCGCATGTGGCAGTACTACGACGCGATCGACAAGAACCTGTCGCAGGTCACGAAGTCCGGCGGCGCCCCCGGCCGTATGGCCGCCTCCGGCGAGACGCCGATCGGCATCGCGCTCGCGTACGAGGTGGAGGTGGCCAAGAAGCAGGGCGCGCCGATCGACGTCATCTGGCCTTCCGATGGCGTGCCGTGGACGTTCGAGGGCAACGGCCTCGTGAAGGGCGCCAAGAATCCGCAGAACGCCAAGCGGTTCCTGGACTGGGCCATCTCCAAGACGGCCATGGCCTCGTACGCGGAATGGCGAGGCACCGGCATCACGCGCACGGACGTCCCGGTGAGCGGGCCCAAGATCACCGACATGAAGCTGATCGACCTGGATTTCGTGAAGGCCGGTGATCCGCAGTACAAGGAGCGTCTGGTGAAGCGCTGGCAAGAGCGGTACGCGAAATAGCGATGCGCATCGCGCTCCGCGGGGTCAGCAAGCGCTTCGGCGCCAGCACGGCGGTCGACGAGCTCTCCCTGGACATCCATCCGGGCGAGCTCGTGGCCCTCGTGGGCGGCTCCGGCTGCGGCAAGACGACCACGCTCCGGCTCATCGCCGGGTTCGAGCGCCCGGACGCCGGCGAGATTCGCTTCGACGACCGCGTCGTGAACGACGTCCCGCCCAGTCGGCGTGGCGTGGGCATCGTGTTCCAGTCCTACGCGCTGTTTCCGACCATGACGGTGGCCGAGAACATCGCCTTCGGGCTGCGCGTCGCCCGCTGGCCGCAGCCCAGGATTCGCGAGCGCGTCGGCGAGCTGCTCGCGCTCACGCATCTCACGGGCCTCGAGTCGCGCTACGCCAACCAGCTCTCCGGAGGCCAGCAGCAGCGAGTGGCGCTGGCACGCGCGCTGGCGCGACGACCGGACATGCTGCTCCTCGACGAGCCGC
Organism: Candidatus Methylomirabilota bacterium; assembly: GCA_036556545.1. Classification (GTDB taxonomy): domain Bacteria; phylum Methylomirabilota; class Methylomirabilia; order Rokubacteriales; family CSP1-6; genus AR12. The sequence goes on along the minus strand of DATBJF010000109.1, from coordinate 9,199 downwards.
TTTCCGCGCTCGACGCGAAGATCCGCCTGCGGCTGCGCGCGGAGATCCGCAAGATCCAGCAGGATCTCGGCGTCACCACGCTGTACGTGACGCACGACCAGGAAGAAGCGCTCTCGCTCGCCGATCGGCTGGCCGTGATGCGCGGCGGGCGCATCGAGCAGCTCGGGCGGCCGGAGGACGTCTACGGCCGCCCGCGAACCGACTTCGTCGCGGACTTCATCGGCGTGTCGAACCTCGTGCCGTGCCGCGTCGTCTCCGCCGCCGCCGGCGTCGTCGAGTGGGAAGGGCGGACGCTGCGCGCCAGCCTCGCCGGTGTCGCCGACGGCGCCGCCGTCACGCTGGCGGTGCGCCCGGAGAAGCTCGCCGTCCTGGCGGCGGCGGCGCCGCCCAACGGGCGCAACCGCCTCGACGGCGTCGTCGACGTCGTCACCTTCCTGGGGGCGACGGTGCGTCTCGAGGTCGGCGTGCAGGGCCGCCCATTCTGGGTGGATCTCTCGCCCGCCCACGCCGCCGAGTTCCCACGCAAGACGGCGGTGGCCCTGACGTGGGCTCCCGAGGACGCCGTCGTGCTGCAAGGAGCATCGCCATGAGAATCGAGACCCTGGCCGTTCACGCGGGCGCGCAGGTCGACCCGGCCACGGGCGCGGTGGCGCCCGCGATCTATCCGTCGACCACCTTCGAGCGCGACGCCGACGGCTCGTTCCCGCACGAGCATGTCTACGCGCGCACCAGTGCGCCGAATCGCAGCGCGCTGGAGGCGTCGCTGGCCGCGCTCGAAGGGGGCGCCGCCGCCGTCGCATTCGCTTCCGCCTCCGCCGCCACCGCCGCCGTCTTCCAGTCGCTGGCGCCCGGCGAGCACGTGGTGGCGCCGACCGACGCGTATTTCGGCACCGGCAAGCTGCTCCGCGACGTGTTCGCGGGCTGGGGTTTGCAGTCGAGCTTCGTCGACATGACGGATCTGCGCGCGGTGGAGGCCTCCGTACGATCGACCACGAGGCTGCTCTGGGCCGAGTCGCCGTCGAATCCCTTGTGGAAGGTGTCCGACCTCACGCGCCTCGGCGCCATCGCCCGCGCCGCGGGCGCGCGCTTCGTGGTCGACAACACCACGGCCACGCCCATCCTCCAGTCGCCGTTCGAGCACGGGGCCGACCTGATCGTGCACGCCACCACGAAGTACCTTGGCGGGCACAGCGATGTCCTCGGCGGCATCCTCGTCGTCCGCGAGCGCGGCCCGTGGCTGGACCGTCTGCGGCTGCTCCAGACGTCCACCGGCGCCGTGCCGTCGCCGTTCGACTGCTGGCTCGTGCTGCGCGGCGTTCGCACGCTGCCGTACCGCGTGCGCGCGCAGTCGGCGCACGCGCTGCAGGTGGCGACGTTCCTGGCCGCGCATCCGCGGGTCGAGGCCGTGCACTATCCGGGCCTGACCTCACACCCCGGACACGAGGTGGCGCGGCGGCAGATGGCGATGTTCGGCGGCATGCTGTCGGTGCAGGTGCGCGGCGGCGCCGATGCGGCCATGGCGGTGGCGGCCAAGGTTCGGCTCTTCACGCGTGCGACGAGCTTCGGCGGGACGGAGAGTCTGCTCGAGCATCGCGCGTCGATCGAAGGACCGGGCACGACCACGCCGCCGAACCTCCTCCGTGTCTCGATCGGTCTCGAGCACCCCGACGACCTGATCGAGGACCTCGACCACGCGCTCGGTGGCGCGGCATGACCGCACTCGACGGACGCACGGCGCTCGTCACCGGTGCCGCGCGCGGCATCGGTCTCGCCATCACCCAGCGGCTCCTCGCCGATGGCGCCCGGGTCGTCATGGTGGATCGCGACGCCGGTGTCGAGGGGGCGGCCAAGCGGCTCGGCGACGCCGCGCGCGCCATCGTGGCCGACGTCACGCGCACGGCCGACGTGAACGCCGCGGTGACGGCGGCGCACGACTGGCACGACCGCCTGGACATCGTCGTGAACAACGCCGGCATCACGGGGCGCTCGTTTCCGACCTGGGAGCTCAGCGACGACGACTGGCATCAGGTGCTGGCGGTGGACCTCACGAGCGTCTTCCTGGTCTGTCGGGCGGCCGTGAAGCTCATGCGCCCGCACCGACGTGGACGCATCGTCAACATCGCGTCGATCGCCGGCAAGGAAGGCAACCCCACGCTCGTGCCGTACTCCACGGCCAAGGCCGGCGTGATCGGCCTCACCAAGGCGCTGGCCAAGGAGGTCGCGACCGAAGGGATCCTGGTCAACGCGGTGGCGCCGGCCGTGATCGGCACCGACATGCTCCAGCAGATGGAGAAGTCGACCGTCGACATGCTGATCGCGAAGATCCCGATGGGACGCGTGGGCAAGCCGGAAGAGGTGGCAGCGCTCGTCGCGTGGCTGGCCTCGGACGAGTGCTCCTTCTCGACGGGCGCGGTCTACGACCTCTCGGGCGGACGCGCGAGCTACTAGATGGGGGCCCCGAGATGGCCCCCAAACCCCCCACGCTCGGAACCGCGCCGGCGGGGCCGTCGCGGTCCTCGGTCACCGGTGTGACCCGAACCGGGCACGGGGCGCCCCGGCAAAGTCGTGGCGCTCGTCGGTGTCGGTCACACGGGGCGGCGGCCCTGGATGATGCGGATCAGAACCACGGCGATGGCGATCACGAGCAGGATGTGGATGAAGCCGCCGAGCGTGTAGGAGCTGACCATGCCGAGCAGCCACATCACGAGCAGGATGACGAAGATGGTCCACAGCATGCGGGGAATCCTCCTCGAGTAGCTTCCGTGCGCAAGCCGTGCCATCGGCGAAACCGCCTGATTGGCGTGGTCTTGCGGAGCGGTCGGCGCGCGAGGAGGGGCGGCGCGTGCCCAGGTCGGGTAGATCCGTTCAGCGTCCGGCTACGGCGTAGTGCAGCAGCGCGACCTTCGAGTAGGACTCGGTGATCTCACCGTCGAGCGCCATGCGAATGGCCTGCTTCAGCGGCACGACCTGTCGCTCGAAGAACTCGTCGTCGTCGGCCGGCAGCGGGTCGGGCGTGAGCCCGTACGCCGCGTAGCAGTAGCCGACTTCGTCGAGGTAAGCGTTGGACGGGAAGAAGCGGGTCAGGAAGGTGAAGCGGTCCGCGCGATATCCGCACTCTTCGCGCAGCTCGCGCTGCGCGGCGGCGACGGGGTCCTCGCCGGGCAGGGCGCCGCCGCCGGGCACCTCCCACGAGAGACCGCGCTGGAGATGACGGAACTGCCGCACGAGCAGGACGTGGTCGTCGTCGACGAACGGAATGATGCCGACCGCCACCCCGACCACGAGGACGGGATAGACGATCTCCCGTCCGTCGGGCAGCCGCCACAAGTCCTCGCGCAGCGCCAGCTTGCCATGGCGGAAGCGTACGGATGAGGCGAGGGGCGTCCAGGCAGCGCGCACGCGCGCTATGTTATCGTAGGCGCCTATGGCGAAGGAACGTCACGTCGATGCTCTGCTGAAGCGACTCGTGCAGACGATCGAGGCATCGCTCACCGCGACGGATGCGGCGCGGGACGCGGTGCAGGAGATCCTCAAGCGCGGCGCCGACACGGGCATCTTCTTCGCCGGCGCGAAGGGTCGTGGCTTCTCCACGGAGCTCACGCCGCAGGACAAGGAGTTCCTCCGCGCCGTCTCCATCAAGCCGGAGCGCTGACGTGCGGCTCGTGCTCCTGCTGCTCGTCGTGGCCGTCGTGGTGGCCCTGGCGCTCTCGGTCCTCCGCCGGCCCGCCGTCGGCGCGCGTCGCGTGCCGCCGACACTCCACGATGAGCTGGTGAAGGATCCGGTGTGCCACACGTACGTGGTCCGCTCGCGAGCCGTGAGCGGCCGCGGCGCCGGCGGCGCGCCGTACTTCTGCAGCACCGACTGCGCGCGCCGCTACTCCGGCTGACGCGCCTGGTGGGCGGCGCGCCGCAGCATCCCGACGTCTGGCGCGCGATCGACGCGCAGCCGACGGCCGCCAGGCTCGCCGACACCCTCGAGGTCCGCGGCCGCACGCCGGCGCAAGCGCGCCTGCGCCGGCGCTTCCTGCGCTTCGTTCCGATCCGCCCCGGCCAGCGGGTGCTCGAGATCGGCTGCGGCACCGGCGTCGTCCTGCGAGATCTGATGACGCTCGTCGGCCGGCGGGGTGAGGTCACCGGCCTGGATTCGAGCCGCACGATGCTCGCGCGCGCGCGGGCGCTGGCGCGCGGCGTCCGCGGCGGCGCCCTGCGGCTTCGCCACGGCGACGGCAACGAGCTGCCGTTCGCGGCCGGGCGCTTCGACGTTGCCCTCGCCGTCACCGTCATCCTGCACGTGGCCGACCCGCTGCGCGTGGTGAAGGAGCTGGTGCGGGTGACACGTGCCGGCGGCCGCGTCGGCGTCCAGGATCAGGACTTCGGCCTGGTCGGCGCTGCCCATCCCGATCGAACCCTGACCGATCGGATTCTCGACGGCGTGGCCGCGCGGATCTACGAGGAACCGTACAGCGGGCGCCGCCTGCCGGTTCTGCTGCGCGAGGCCGGCCTCGAGGAGGTTCGCGTGCTCGCCGACGTCTACCAGGACACGGCGCTGAGCGATTTCAGTCGCGCGTTTCTCGAGCGCCGCGCGGAGAACGCGGTGCGCTTCGGCATCGTCGATCCGGCCACGGCCACGCGCTGGCTCGACGGCTTCAACGAATACTTCGCGCGCGGCGCGTTCGTGCTGACGATGAACTACTTCGGCGCGGTCGGAGTGAAGCGCTGACCCGACGGCGGGCGGCGGCGGTCGCCTTCGCCGTCGCCGTCGTCGGAATGGCGTCGGCGGCCGATGTCCCGAAGGTCGACGGGGCGGCGGCGCTGCGTCACGTGGAGCGGCTGGTGGCCATCGGGCCTCGCGTGGCGGGCACGCCGGGCGCCGAGCGCGCGCGGGCCTACATCACCGGCGAGCTGAAGAAGCTCGGCGTCAAGGTCGACGTCCGCACGTTCGAGGCGGACATGCCGCACGGACGGCAGCGGCTGGCGAACGTCATCGCCATGCTGCCCGGCCGGCGCAGCGACGTCATCCTCCTCGGGGGGCACTACGACACGAAGTACTTCAAGGAGTTTCGCTTCGTCGGCGCCAACGACGGCGGCTCCAGCGCCGGGCTGCTCCTGGAGCTGACGCGCCGGCTGGCGGCCGCCCCGCGCGAGTTCACGTACTGGCTGGTATGGTTCGACGGCGAGGAGGCGCGGGTGTCGTGGACGGCCACCGACAGCCTGTACGGCTCGCGACGCCTGGCCGGCGAGCTGACGCAGGCCGGCCGCCTGCCGCGCGCGATGATCCTCGTCGACATGATCGGCGACCGCGACCTCGGAATCCTGCGCGACACCTACTCCACGCCGTGGCTGATGGAGGTGCTGTGGGCGACGGCGGCCCGGCTCGGCCACGGCCGGCATTTCCTCGGCACGGCCATGGCCGTCGAGGACGATCACGCGCCGTTCCTCGCGGCCGGCGTTCCGGCGGCGCTGTTGATCGACTTCGACTATCCGCCGTGGCACACTGCCGACGACACGCTCGACAAGGTCTCGGCGCGGAGCCTGGCCGTCGTGGGCGACGTCGTGCTCGGCGCGCTGCCCGCCGTCGAGCGGCACCTGAGCGGCGCGCGCTGACGGCGTATAATGTCGGCGCGATGCCTCGTGTGCGCGAGATCGAGGAGCCCGGCGACGATCCCGTCCTGAAGGAGACGTTCGCCCGGGAGCAGGAGCTCTTCGGCTTCGTCCTGAACCCGACGAAGGTGCAGGCCCACACGCCCGGCATCATGAAGGCAGCCAAGCAGCTCTCGCTGGCCGTCGACCGCTCCGGACTCTTGCCGAAAGAGCTGCTCGCGCTCGTCAACGTCCGCGTCGCGCTCATCAACGGCTGTCCCTTCTGAATCGACATCAACTCCTCCCGCGGTCTGCGGGAGGGCGCCTCCGAGGACAAGCTGCGAGACGTCACCGTCTTCGCCACGAGCGCGCACTATTCCGCGGCCGAGCGCGCCGCGCTCGCGTTCGCCGAGGCGATGACGATCACCGGCCAGAAGGTCACCGACGAGCTCTTCGCCGAGACGCGCCGCCACTTCTCGGAGGCGCAGATGGTCGAGCTCGCCGCCGCCGTCGCCCTCGAGAACTTCCGCAGCAAGTTCAACGTCGCCCTCGGCGTCGAGAGCCAGGGCTTCTGCCTGCTCGCGCGCTGACCGACGACTCAACGACACGACCACTGCCCAGCCGCAGCGCGGCCGTCGACAGCATCGCCTGGCAAGGGTGACGAGTCGTCTATTGACTTGCGCGAGCCGGCGGTGCGAGCCTTGGCGCCTCGTGAACAGTGTGGCGCAACACGATCCTCTTGCTTCACGACCTCCACAGCGAACGTCACGCATTGTTGCCGTCACGTCGGCCTGCGTCGTCGGAGAGACGGCAGGAAGGGACGCGCCGGGCGGCGGCGTGCCTGCCGGGTCAGGGACGAATACGTGGTTGTGTTCCTCGAGTCGTGAGCGGGTCTGATTCGGGCCGCCACGTCGCCGTGCTCGGCGGCGGGCTGCAGGGGTGCTTCATCGCTCTTGCGCTCGCCGCGCGAGGGGCGCGCGTCACCCTCTACGACCGCAACGCCGATCTTTTGACGCAGGCGGCCGTGGTGAACGAAGGACGGATGCACCTCGGCTACGTCTACGCTGCCGACACGACTCTTGCCACCGCGCGCATGATGATCCGCGGCGCTCTTGCCTTCGTCCCGTTCGTCGATCGCCACGTGGGGTTGTCGCCGAGCGACCTCGCGTTGTCAGAGCCGACGACCTACGTGGTTCATCGCGACAGTCAGCGGCCTGTGGACGAGCTCCAAGGCTATCTGCGCGAGGTCCAGCGGCTCGTGCTCGAGGCGACCGGCAACCGCAAGGATGCGTATTTTGGAATCGACGTTCATCGAGAGCCGCGACGATGGTCGGCCGCCGAGCGCGATCGGCTATTCGACGGGTCGCGTGTCGTGGCCGCGTTCGACACGCCCGAAGTTGCCATCGACCCGCAGGTTCTCGCCGTGGCCGTCCGCGAACGAGTCAAGGCGACGGCGGCGATCGAGATCCGGCTGCAGCGGTGCGTCCGCGCTGTCGAGAACGAGCGCGGAGCGTTGAGCGTTGTCAGTGACGGGACCGAGGGGGCCGCGCGCGAGCGATACGATCACGTGGTGAATGCGCTGTGGGATGGCCGGCTGGGCATCGATGCCACACGCGGCCTGCGGCCGACAAGGCCGTGGATTCACCGTTTCAAGTATGGCATCCGCTTCTCTCAGCCCCGCGGCCGCCCACTCCCGACCGTTGGCATCGTACTGGGGCCATTCGGCGACCTGGTCTCGTACGGTCAAGGGATGACCTACTTGAACTGGTATCCGACCTGCCTGGACGGCATCTCACATGCCGTGAGCCCGCCCGAGTGGACTCCGTTCCCCGCGGAGTCGCGCCGTGCTCGCATCGTGACGGACACGCACAGGGCGATGGCCGAGATCATTCTTCCCTTACGCGATCTCGACGCGACCCGACTTCCCGACTGCACCGTCCAGGGGGGAGTGATCGTCGCCTGGGGTCAGACCGACATCGACGATCCCTGCAGCGAGCTCCACCGCCGATACGAGATCGGCGTCACCTCCACCGGCGGCTACCATTCGGTCGACCCGGGGAAGCTCACGATGACACCCTACTTCGCCGACGTCTGCGTCGACCGGATCATGGCCGGCTGATGCGGTCGCCGACGGTATGCGTCGGCGTGCCCGTCTGGCGTGGCGCCGACTACGTCGCCGAGACGCTGGAATCAGTCCTCCGCCAACGGGGAGTTCGGCTGAGTGTCGTCGTGTCCGTCGACGGCGACGATCAGGAGTCAGTGGCGGCATGCCGACCGTTTCTGCTCGACGGCCGTGTGACGCTGTTCGTCCAATCGCAGCGACTCGGGTGGGTGGGAAATTCCTCGGCCGCTCTCACGGCGGCCGCCGGAGCGGGGACAGATTACGCATGCCTGCAGCCGCACGACGATCTTCTGGATGACGACTACCTCGCCGTGCTCGTCGCGACGGCCGAGGCGAATCGCGAGGCCGCTGTGGTGTATTCCGATATTCAGTGTTTCGGGACATACAGCCGGGTCATCCGGCAGCCGACCGTCGCTGGATCGCCGTTTGCGCGCCAGGTCGATGTCATGAACCGTCATTACGCCGCCGTCTCGTATCGCGGCCTCATGCGCGCCTCGGCGCTACGTTCGATCCTGCCGATGGCGGGCAATCCCTGCCGCGATTTCGCCGCTGATACGGTATGGCTGGCCCGGCAGGCGTTGGTCGGCGACCTCGTGCGAGTGCCGCAGCCCCTGTATCGCAAGCGCTATCACGCCGACAACACGCACTCGCAGTGGGCCACCTGGCCGCCTGAAGCGCGGATCATGGCATGGACCAGGCACTGCCTCGACATGCTGGCCGAGGCGCTGAAGGCGACTCGCACCGCGTCGCAACAAGCGACCTTGCACAACGCGGCCCGCCGGCGGCTTTTGCGTCCGCGCAACTGGACGCCCTACCGTCATGATCTGGCCAACATGCCGCGATTCGAGCAGGCGGCGATGCGTTCGAGGTTCGATACGCAGGCCGCTTCGCGCACGGATATCGGACCGCCGCCGCCAACGCGGCTTCGCGCTGGGCTGCGGCTCCTGGGCGGGCTCAGCCGTATGCGCTTCGGCCGCCGGACTTCGCGTCAGCCGTGAGCGACCAGAGCTGCGGCCTGCTCGCGCGCTGACGCCACGCCCGCGTCTGTCGAGTCCCTGCTCATGTTGCTGATTCGCCGGGCGCAGTCAACGCCCGTCGTGCACGAAGTTTGCGTGGGTGTTTTCGAGCCAGCGGTCGCGCAATCTCGCGAAAACATGTCGAAGGGGGGCTGGCACGGCTCACGCAACCGACTGCCTCGTCCCTCTCGGTCGCTGGTTGCTCCAGCGTCCTAGGCCACAGGGGCCTGACGTCGAGAGAGTTGGGAGTGTCACATGAAGGCTCGCCGAATGACCGCCGTCTTCGCTCTTTCGTTGGCGTTCGTCGTCGCGGGGTGCGCGACGAAGCCGGCGACTCAGTGGTGGCGCATCGGAAACTGTCTGGTCCTGTACGAGCAGGCCTCGCGCGACAAGCAGCTCGTCGCGATCGGGCAAGGCTGCGACATCAAGCGAGACACGATCACGGCTCAGGGCGAGGTCAAGTAGTTCGCAAGCGTGGGGG